>NZ_JBHMCF010000029.1:0-783059 GCF_042428605.1 Nonomuraea salmonea | reverse complement strand
CTTTCAAGGAAAGGGCTCCGACACCAGGTTCTGGTGTTGGGGCCCTTTCCGCATGTCCGGACCCCCTTTTTTCTTCCGCATGCCCCGGGGGTCTTTGGGGGCTGGGGTCTTTTTCGGTGTGTTCCCGGTCTTTTTTGGGAGGTCGCGGTCCCGTCGTCTGGGCGGGCGTCTTCGGGGGTCGCTGTTTCTTCGGGTGGTGGCGGCTCCTGGCGCTGGTGCCGGTTGTCGGGGTTCGGTCAGTGCTTTGTATGCGGGGCGGGCGGCGGTTAGGCGGTGTCCTGGGTTGCGCGGTGGTTGTTGTGGGGATGAAGGCTCGGGCCGAGGTGGGTCCGGGCCTTTTGCTTTTCCCGGGGACCGGGCGCCTGGGTGGGGCGTACGGACTGCTGTGGGGGGTCAGTAGGGTTGAGGGGTGGATTATCGTGCGGTAGAACGCGCGATCATGGATCGTGGCGTCGAGTGGGATTTCGAGCCGACGCTCGATCGGATCGCGGCCCTTCTTGACCTTCTCGGCTCGCCGCAGCGGGCGTACCCGGTCATACACATCGCCGGCACCAACGGCAAGACGAGCACGGCGCGGCTGACCGAGGCGCTGTTGCGGGAGCGCAACCTGCGGGTGGGGAGGTTCACCAGCCCGCATCTGGTGTCGATGCGCGAGCGGATCACGGTGGACGGGGAGCCGCTCAGCGAGGAGCGGTTCGCGCAGCTCTATGAGGAGATCATCCCGTACGTCGAGCTGACCGACACCCAGGGGCGGCGGATCCAGTTCTTCGAGCTGCTGACGGCGATGGCGTTCGCGGCGTTCGCCGACACGCCCGTCGACGTCGCGGTGGTCGAGGCCGGCATGGGCGGGTCGTGGGACGCGACGAACGTCGCGGACGGCATGGTGTCCGTCATCATGCCCATCTCGCTCGATCACACCGACCGGCTCGGGCCCGACATCCCCAGCATCGCCGCCGAGAAGGCGGGCATCATCAAGCCGGGGCAGACCGCGGTGTTCGCGCAGCAGGAGCTGGCAGCGGCCGAGGTGCTGATGCGGCGGGCGGCCGAGGTGGGCGCGGTGGTGGCGCGTGAGGGCCTGGAGTTCGGGGTGATGAGCCGTGAGGTGGCGATCGGCGGGCAGCTGGTCACCCTGCGCGGGCTCAAGGGCGTCTACGACGACGTCTACCTCCCGCTCTACGGGGCTCACCAGGCGAGCAACGCGGTGTGCGCATTGGCCGCCGTCGAGGCGCTGACCGGAGGTGACGATCCGCTGGACGTTGATCTGGTGCGCCAAGCGTTCGCTCAGGCCTCGTCGCCGGGGCGGATGGAGGTCGTGCGGCGTACGCCGACGGTGGTGATCGACGCGGCGCACAACCCCGGCGGCATGCAGGCGACGCTGGAGGGGCTGCATGAGGCGTTCGACTTCGCCAAGGTGATCGGCGTGGTCGGCGTCATGCGCGACAAGGACGTCGAGGCGCTGCTGGAGCTGCTTGAGCCGATCCTCGACGAGGTGGTGCTCACGCGTAACTCCTCGCCCAGGTCCATGCCGGTGGATGAGCTCGCGGCGCTGGCCGTGCCGCTCTTCGGCGAAGACCGCATCCGTGTCGTCGAGCGGCTCGACGACGCCATCGACCAGGCCATCGGCATCGCTGACGCCGACGGCGAGTTCAGCGGCACCGGCGTGTTCATCACCGGGTCCGTCGTCACGGCGGGCGATGCGCGGCTGCTGCTCAAAGCGGACGGAAAGCCATGAAGTTCGAGGTCACCCCAGGCATGCGCAGGCTCGGCGGCACCGTGCTCGGCATGGAGGCCATCGTGGTCGGGCTTCTTACGCCGGTGGCGATCAGCGGCGGGGTCGCGACCGGGCTGGCGGTGACGGTCGGCATCGGGCTCGCGGTGCTGTGCGTGGTCATCGCGGGCCTGCTCAAGTGGCCGTTCGGCTACGTCGCGGGGACCGTCGTGCAGGTGCTGGCCATCTGCACGGGCTTCCTCGTACCGACCATGTTCTTCCTGGGCGCGATCTTCGCCGCACTGTGGATCACGGCGATTATCGTCGCTCGCCGTGTCGAGGGCGCTACTTCCCGCTAAAGTCGGCCGGTATGGCCGTCCCCCCAGACACGCGGCCGCCGCTTCAGGCGCGCCTCAGTCGACCCTGGTCGCTCGACATCCTGCTCGGGCTCCTCATCGTGACGTCGCTGCCCCTGGCGGTGGTCGCGGTGCCCAACACGCTCTCCGTCGTCGCCGGGCTGCTGCCGGACGATCTCGACCAGGCCGGGCTCATGCGTACGCACGGGCTCGCCCTGCCCGCGCTGATGCTGGCGGTGCCGCTCGCGGTGGCGTTGATGCGGCGGGTGCCGGCGGCGCCGCTGCTGGTCGGCGCGCTCGCGCTGGTGGCGCTGTCCGACGCGGCGGGTGGTTACGCGGCGTCGGAGCTCGTCGTCGGCGTGGTGCGGGTGCTGCGCGGCGCCGGTTCCGGCGCCGTCATCGCCGTCACGCTCGCCGCCGCCTGGCACCGGGCGCCGGTCCTGCGCGGGTTGTGGGCGGGCGTGTTCGCGCTCAGCCTGCTCACCGCACAGGCGCTCGCGCTGTGGCCGCTCGACGAGGTGACCAGCTGGCGGGTGACGTTGCAGCCGTATCCGCTGGTCACCGGCATCGCGCTGGCGCTGGCGGCGGTGCACTTGGTCGTGTGGCTGGTGCTCGGCAGGCCCGACGGCGACCCTCTCGAGAACGGCGAGCTGAAGCGGTTGCTGCTGGCCGTGGCGCCGGTCGCGGTGGTCGCGGCTGCGGCCGTCAGCACGGCGAGCGCGGGGTGGCGGTCCGGAGCCGTGGTCCTGCTGGCGGCGCTCGCGGTGGCGGGGCTGCTGGCGCTGGCGTCCATCGGGGGCGCGGTGCGGCGGGTGTCGGCGTACACGATGGTGGCCGTCGGCGTGGTGCTGCTGCCGAGTGCGGCGCAGATCACGCTGGTCGAGATGGGCGGGCTCGGCGGGCCGGGGCTGCGCGGGTTGTGGGTGCCGTACGCGGTGGCGGGGGTGCTCGCGATCGCGGCCGCGGTGGCGGTGCGGCTGCTCGGGCGGGGTGGCCGGCGGTGGCTCGCGCCGCTGGGGCTGCTCGCCGTGGTGGGCGGGCTCTGTTCGGTACGGCTGGTGGTGCCGTCGGCCGACGGGATGGTGCTGGCGGTGCCGTTCACGCTGCTTGCCGTGGGTGCGGCGGTCGCGATCACGGCGGTGCTGCAGGACGTCGGGCTCGGCGCGGCCGTCTACGGGCTGACGCTGTGCTGCACGGGAGTGCTGACCGGGTTCCTGCTCGGCGCGGGCGTGCAGATGGCGATGCTGGACGGCGTACGGTCGCCGCAGGAGCTGGTCGACGGGTTCGTGGGAGCGTTGCACTGGTGGGCGCTGATCAGCGGGTTCCTGGTCGTGGCGATCATCGTGCTGGCTTCGCTGATGGCGCGGCGGCCCGGCAAGGAGCCTGCGGTGCCGCAGGGGCCCTGTGCGGGGCCGTCCGAGCCCGGCGACGTGCTGCTCGTCAGTGCGCCGGTCGACGATGACCGCGCTGACGGTGATGCGCCGCAGGTGGCGGCGCCCGTCGTGAAGTGGGGGGCGTTCGGTGGGGCGGGCAAGCCGGCGGTGCCTCCTCCTGGGCAGTCGCCCGAGGATGCCGGGTCAGGATGAGCGGCTACCGCGGAAACGAGGGCAGGGGCGCGGTAACGGTAAGCTGAGGGCCCTGCTACGGCGGCGCGTGGGCCCGTGCCCCGCGACGCGACCTCGCGGCCGGGCGGGTGCCTGCAGCCGCGACCACACCCATGTTCGAAGGAGAACCCCACGTGTCCGAGCGCACTCTTGTCCTGATCAAGCCCGACGGGGTTAAGCGCGGCCTCATCGGTGACGTGATCGCCCGTGTGGAGCGCAAGGGCCTCAAGGTCGTCGCGATGGACCTGCGCACCCTCGACGCCGACACCGCCAAGGCGCACTACGCCGAGCACTCCGAGCGGCCGTTCTTCGGTGAGCTGGTCGAGTTCATCACCTCCGGGCCGCTCGTCGCCATGGTCCTGGAGGGCCCGCGGGCCGTCGAGGCCTTCCGCGCGCTGGCCGGCGCCACCGACCCGGTCAAGTCCGCTCCCGGCACGATCCGCGGCGACCACGCCCTCGAGATCGGCGAGAACGTCGTCCACGGCTCCGACTCGCCCGAGTCGGCCGCGAGGGAGATCAAGATCTTCTTCCCGGACCGGTTCTGACCGATCCGCACTTTCGAGCCCGCGCAGTTCCGGCTGCGCGGGCTTTTCTGTCGGCGGGGCGGCGTATGGTTCTGACATCGCAAGCGCGGGATGTTGATGACGAGGATTTTGCCGGCGGGTTGCCGTAGGGTGCGGAGAGATCGCTGGGTGGACCGTTCCAGGTCGCGATCGGATGTTGTGGTGCAATCCGGGCAAAGCTGCGGTTGAGGTAGGGGCTGGAGATTTTTGACGGGCGCGATGGCTCATTGCGCGCATCGGTGGGTACGTCACGTTACGATTCGAATTCATTCCGTAGTCACTCGCGAACGACGTTACGGAGGGCTCCGTTCCCCATGGGCAGCAAGCTCGCGTTCCTCGGCCGTGACATGGCGGTCGACCTGGGCACCGCCAACACGTTGGTCTACGTGCGTGGCCGCGGCATCGTGCTCAACGAGCCGTCAGTCGTCGCGATCAACACGGCTACCAGCAAGATCGTGGCGGTCGGCATCGAGGCGAAGCGGATGATAGGCCGCACGCCAGGCAACATCATCGCGGTCCGTCCGCTCAAAGACGGCGTGATCGCAGACTTCGACGTCACCGAACGGATGCTGCGATATTTCATCCAGCGGGTCCATCGGCGACGCCATTTCGCCAAGCCGCGCATCATCATCGCCGTGCCGAGCGGCATCACGAGCGTGGAGCAGCGGGCGGTGAAAGAGGCCGGCTACCAGGCGGGTGCCAGGAAGGTCTACATCGTCGAAGAGCCCATGGCCGCGGCCATCGGCGCCGGGCTGCCGGTGCACGAGCCGACCGGCAACATGGTCGTCGACATCGGTGGCGGCACCACCGAGGTGGCCATCATCTCGATGGGCGGCGTGGTCACCAGCCAGTCGATCAGGATCGGCGGCGACGAGCTCGACCAGGCGGTGATCGCCTTCGCGAAGAAGGAGTTCTCGCTGATGCTGGGCGAGCGCACCGCCGAGGAGATCAAGATCGCCATCGGTTCCGCCTGCCCGATCGGCGAGGAGTCGCACGCGGAGGTGCGCGGGCGCGACCTGGTCAGCGGGCTGCCGAAGACCGTCATCGTGTCCAGCGAAGAGATCAGGAAGGCCACCGAGGAGCCGGTCAACGCGATCGTCGACGCGGTCAAGACCACGCTCGACAAGTGCCCGCCCGAGCTGTCCGGCGACATCATGGACCGCGGCATCGCGCTCACCGGCGGCGGCGCCCTGCTCAAGGGGCTCGACGAGCGGGTCAAGGCGGAGACGGGCATGCCGGTCCACCTGGTCGACAACGCGCTCGACTCGGTGGCCATCGGATCGGGCAAGTGCGCGGAGGAATTCGAGGCCCTGCAGCAGGTCCTGGTTCCGGAGTCGCGGCACTGATGAGAGATTCGCGCCGTGCCCGGCTGATCCTGGGAGTGCTGCTGGCGGCGGCACTCGTCATCCTGACCGTCGACCACCGCACGGGTGACAGCTCGCCGCTGCGCCCGCTGCGGGCGGCCGGCGCCTACTTGTTCGGCACGGCGGAGCAGTTCGGCAACGTGGTGGTGCGGCCTGTCGGGGCGTTCCTGCACGCGATCGTCACCGCACCGGCCGCTCAGGAGCGCATCGAGACGCTCAAGGAGGAGAACGCGAAGCTGCGGGCCGGGCTGGTGGCGGGCAAGCTCGACGCCGATCGGTCCAAGGAGCTGAAGAAGCTGATCGGGCTGGCCGGCACCGGGGGCTACAAGATGGTCACCGGCAGCGTGATCGCGCGGCGCGGGCTGCCGGGGTTCGAGGACGCCGTGCAGATCGACGTGGGCGCCAGTGACGGGGTCCGGCCGGAGATGACCGTCATCAACGGCGACGGGCTGGTGGGGCGGGTGGTGCACACCACCTCGCGTACGTCGACGGTGGTGCTGGTCAGCGATCCCGCCTCGTCGGTGGGTGCGCGGCTCGAGGGCGGCAAGGAGATCGGCGTCGTGCACGGCGTGGGGGAGCACGGGCGGCTGGTGCAGTTCCGGCTGCTCGACTCGACGGCGCCGATGAGCAGGGGCGGGCGGATCGTCAGCTTCGGGTCACAGAACTGGCGGCCGTACGTGCCGGGGGTGCCGATCGGGGTGATCGAGCGGGTGGAGTCCACGCCCGGCGAGCTGACCCGCATCGCCTACGCGCGGCCGTATGCCGACCTGACGGCGCTCGACGTGGTCGGTGTGGTGGTGGAGGCGCCGAAGCGGGACCCGCGTGACGCGGTGCTGCCCGCGAAGGAGACGGCCCGGTGACGGGGCGCCTGCACGGTCACGGGACCTGCGGAGGAGGCGGCGTGTCGCGGGGGCTGCTCGCGTTCGCCGGTGGCAGGCGGGCGTTGTGCGGTGTTGAGGTGCGTGGTCGCGGGGCTCGTGCAGGAGATGGCGCGATGGCAAGGCGGGAGCCGCTCGCGTTCGCCGGTGGCAGGCGGGCGTTGCGCGGTGCCGAGGCGCGTGGTCGCGGGACGGGTGTGATGACGAGGCACGAGTCGTTCGCGTCTGGCGGTGGCGGGGTGCGTGGGAAGGGGGCGTGGTGATCGGCGGGTTCTCGGTGGTGCTGGCGTTGCTGGCGCAGGTGATGCTGGTCAATCGGGTGGCGTTGCCCGGTGGTGGTGCGCCTGATCTGGTGCTGCTCGCTGTCATCGGCATCGCATTGACCAGGGGGGCCGCGCCGGGCGCTGTGCTCGGGTTCTGCACCGGGCTGCTCGTCGACGTCATGCCGCCGACCGCGCACCTCGTCGGGCAGTACGCGTTCGTGCTGGCTCTGGTCGGTTACGTCGCCGGGCGCGGCGCGGGCGGGCCGGTCACCACCGTCGTGCTGTGCGTGCTCATGGCGCCGCTGCTGGCGGCGGCCGTGGGGGGCCTGATCTCCGACCCCCGGGTGACGATGGCCACGCTGACCGAGCAGGTGCCGGTCACGATCGTCTACACGCTGCTGGTCTCGCCGATCGTGATCTGGCTGACGACGAGAGGCAGACAGGCGAGGTTCTCGACATGACCAGGATGCGGGCCCGGCTGCTGGTGCTGCACGTGATCGTGCTGACGTTGCTGGTCGTGCTGGCGATGCGGCTGTGGCAGGTGCAGGTCGTACGCGGGCAGGAGTTCGTGACGCGGGCGACCGAGACCAGGACGCGGGCGGTGATCGTGCCGGCCGTGCGCGGGCAGATCCTCGACGCCAGGGGCCGCCCGCTGGTGCGCAACAAGACCGCGCTCGTGGTCTCGGTCGACAGGACCCGGCTGCTGCGGATGAAGGACGGCGGCGTCCATGTGCTGCGCAAGCTGTCGCAGGTGCTCGGCAAGCCGGTCTCCGACCTGCAGCAGCGCATCACGCCGTGCGGTCCAGGGGTGGGCAAGCCGTGCTGGACGGGGTCCCCGTACCAGCCGGTTCCGCTGGACGAGAAGGTAGACACCCGCGAGGCGCTGCAGATCCTGGAGCGGCAGGAGGAGTTCCCCGGCGTGACGGCGGAGATCCACCCCGTGCGGCAATATCCGCTGGGCAGGGCGGGCGCGCAGATGCTCGGCTACCTGCAGCCCGTCACCGAGGCCGAGCTGGAGAAGCGGGAGGGGCTCAAGGCCGCCTTCTCAGGGGTCGACCTGGCGGGGCGCGACGGGATCGAGTACGTCTACGACGACGCGCTGCGCGGCAAGGCCGGGCTGCGCAGGGTCCAGGTCGATCGCATGGGCAAGGCGCTCGGGGTCGAGGAGCAGGTCACGCCGATCCCCGGCGACCATCTGGTGACCAGCATCGACGCGCGGGTGCAGGACGTCACCGAGAAGGCGCTGAGCAAGGCCATGAAGTCGGCGCCGTCGGCGGACGGTGGAGCGGCCGTGGTGCTCGACGCCCGCACCGGCCGGGTGGTGGCGCTGGCCAGCGCGCCCAACTACGACCCGGAGATCTGGGCGGGCGGCATCTCGGCACGCGGTTACCAGTGGCTGATGTCGGAGAAGTCGGGCAAGCCGCTCGTGTCGCGGGCGATCAACGGGCAGTTCGCGCCCGGCTCGACGTTCAAGATCACTTCGGTGGCGTCGATGTTGCGGGCCGGCTACCCGATCAACGGCACCTACGGCTGCCCCGGCTCCGTCAACGTGGGCGGCCGGGCCTTCAACAACTTCCGCGGCATTCCGCTGGGCACGCTCAGCATGCACACGGCGCTGGTCAAGTCGTGCGACACGATCTTCTACAAGGCGGCCTACGAGCAATACCTCAAGGACGGCGGGCGCCATCCGAAGAAGAAGCCGAAGGAGATCTTCGCGAACACGGCCAGGGCCTTCGGGTTCGGCTCGCCGACCGGGGTCGACCTGCCTGGCGAGTCGTCGGGCCGCATCCCGGACCGTGCCTGGAAGAAGAATCTGTGGAACCAGACCAGTGCGATCAACTGTGAGCGGTCGCGCAGGGGCTATCCGGAGGTCAAGGACAAGGCGCGGGCGGAGTTCCTCAAGCGGCTGGCGCTGGAGAACTGCACCGAGGGCTTCCTGCTGCGGCCGGGTGACTCGGCCAACTTCTCCATCGGACAGGGCGACGTGCTCGTCACGCCGATGCAGCTGGCCAGGGCGTATGCGGCGCTGGTGAGCGACGGCAAGGTGCGCAGCCCGCGCATCGGGTGGGCGCAGGTGCGGCCCGACGGCAAGGTCGTCCGTACGATCCCGGTGCCGGTCGTCGGCAAGCTGCCGCTGAGCGAGAAGGAGCGGCTCTACATCAAGCACGCGCTCAGCCAGGTCGCCCAGGACGGCACCGCGGCGGGAGCCTTCGCCGGGTTCCCGATGAACAAGGTGCGCGTGGGCGGCAAGACCGGCACCGCGGAGGTCTGGGGCAAGCAGGACACCTCGTGGTTCGCGTCCTTCGCGCCCACGAAGAACCCGCAGTTCGTGGTCGTCGTCATGGTCTCCCAGGGCGGCATGGGCGCGCAGACGGCGGCGCCGGCGGCCAGGGAGATCTACGAGGGCATCTACGGCATCAAGCGCAAGGCCGCGGTGCCGGGCGGGCGGCTGACGACACGGCTGCCCAAGTTCCTGCCCGACGGGACGGTGACCGGGGGATGAGCGGGGTCGGCGGGGAGAGGGGGGCGGGGTGAACGCGCGTACGGTGGCGATTCGGCGGCCCTCGCTCCTTCGGCGGATGGCTCGCGAGAACTCGACCGTGCGGCGCCTCGACGGGCTGATGCTGGTCGCCGTCGCGGGCCTGTCCATCATCGGCACGCTGCTGGTGTGGTCGTCCACCAGGACGTGGGCGCCAGGGTCCACGGGGCTGGTGAAGAAGCACCTGCTCAACGAGGCCATCGGCATGGTGATGTGCGGGCTGGTCGCGACCATCGACCATCGGGCGATGCGGGCGTACGCGCCGCTGGTGTTCCTGCTGTCGCTGGTCGGGCTGGGGCTGGTGATCACCCCGCTGGGAGCGACGATCAACGGGTCGCACTCGTGGATCCTGCTGGGCGGCGGGTTCGCGGTGCAGCCGTCGGAGTTCGCGAAGGTCGGGCTGCTGCTCATCATCGCGATGCTGCTGGCGCAACCTGCCGAGGGCACCGACCGGCCGCGCGGGCTCGACGTCGTGCTGGCCCTGGTCGCCGCCGGCATCACGATGGGGCTGGTCATGCTCCAGCCCGACCTGGGCACGGCGATGGTGCTCGCGGTCATCACGGCGGCCGGGCTGATCATCGGGGGCGTGCGGAAACGGGTCATCGCGCTGATGGTGCTGGCCGCCGGTGGCGCGGTGTTCGCGGTGTTCTACTTCCAGATGCTGGAGCCGTACCAAGTGGCGCGGTTCACGGCGTTCGTCGATCCGAGCGTGGATCCGCGCGGGGTCGGCTACAACAGCACGCAGTCGATGATCGCCATCGGGTCGGGGCAGCTTCTGGGCAAGGGGCTGCTCGGCGGCGGGCAGACGACCGGGCGGTTCGTGCCCGAGCAGCACACCGACTTCATCTTCACGGTGGCGGGGGAGGAGTTCGGATTCCTCGGGTCCGTCACGGTGGTGCTGCTGCTCGGGGTGGTGCTGCTGCGCGGGCTGAAGATCGCCCGGCAGTGCGAGGACCGCTTCGGGACGCTGGTCGCGGGCACGATCGTGTGCTGGTTCGCGTTCCAGGCGTTCATCAACGTGGGCATGACCATCGGGATCATGCCGATCACGGGGCTGCCGCTGCCGTTCGTCTCCTACGGCGGCACCGCCACTTTCGCGAATCTCATCGCGGTGGGGCTGCTGCAGGCCATCAAGGTGCGCAGACAGTCGTTCGAATAGCGGCCGTGACGGCGTGGCGGCCGGCGGGCGGACACGGCAGGGGTCGAGCGCCGCTACGCTTGACGTATGCCTGTCGAGTCGATTTTCCACCGCCTGGAAGCGCTGCTGCCCAAGGTGCAGAAGCCCATCCAGTACGTCGGGGGTGAGCTCAACTCGACCGTCAAGGACTGGGACTCCGCCGACGTGCGGTGGGCGTTGATGTACCCGGACGCCTACGAGGTCGGGCTGCCCAACCAGGGCGTGGCCATCCTCTACGAGATCCTCAACGA
Source organism: Nonomuraea salmonea (assembly GCF_042428605.1). Lineage (NCBI taxonomy): Bacteria > Bacillati > Actinomycetota > Actinomycetes > Streptosporangiales > Streptosporangiaceae > Nonomuraea > Nonomuraea salmonea. The sequence continues at coordinate 772,356 of NZ_JBHMCF010000029.1, read as the reverse complement.
GCTGCCGGGCACGCTGGCCGAGCGCACGTACGCGGTCTGGCCCGACCTCGAGGCGCTCATGCGCGCCGAGGGCGTGCCGCAGTTCACCGTCGACGCGCACCGCCCGGTGCGCGCCTTCGACGTGCTCGGCGTGTCGTTCTCGACCGAGCTCGGCTACACCAACATGCTGACCGCGCTCGACCTGGCCGGCATTCCGCTGCTGGCCGTCGACCGCGGCGAGGACGACCCGATCGTGCTCGCGGGCGGCCACGCGGCCTTCAACCCCGAGCCGATCGCCGACTTCCTCGACGCGGCCGTGCTCGGCGACGGTGAGCAGATCTCCATCGCCATCTCCGAGGTCATCCGCGAGTGGAAGGCGGAGGGCCGGCCCGGCGGCCGTGACGAGCTGCTCATGCGGCTCGCCGAGTCGGGCGGGGTCTACGTGCCGAAGTTCTACGACGTCGAATACCACGCCGACGGCCGCATCAAGCGCGTCGCGCCCAACCGGCCCGACGTGCCCTGGCGGGTGCACAAGCACACGGTGATGGACCTCGACGAGTGGCCCTACCCGAAGAAGCCGCTCGTGCCGCTGGCCGAGACGGTGCACGAGCGGTTCAGCGTGGAGATCTTCCGCGGCTGCACGCGCGGGTGCCGGTTCTGCCAGGCGGGCATGATCACGCGTCCCGTACGCGAGCGCTCGATCACCACGATCGGCGCGATGGTCGACAACGGCGTCAAGCAGTCCGGCTTCAACGAGGTCGGGTTGCTGTCGTTGTCGTCGGCCGACCACTCCGAGATCGGCGACATCGCCAAGGGCCTGGCCGACCGCTACGAAGGCAGCAACACGTCGTTGTCGCTGCCCTCGACCAGGGTCGACGCGTTCAACATCGATCTCGCCAACGAGTTCTCCAGGAATGGCAGGCGCTCGGGCCTGACGTTCGCGCCCGAGGGCGGCTCGGAGCGCATGCGCAAGGTGATCAACAAGATGGTCACCGAAGAAGACCTGATCCGCACGGTCACCACGGCCTATTCGCAGGGGTGGCGGCAGGTCAAGCTCTACTTCATGTGCGGGCTGCCCACCGAGCAGGACGAAGACGTGCTCGGCATCGCCGACCTGGCCAAAAAGGTCATCAAGGCGGGCCGCGAGGCGACCGGCAGCCGCGACATCCGCTGCACGGTCTCCATCGGCGGGTTCGTCCCCAAGCCGCACACCCCGTTCCAGTGGGCCGCTCAGGCCGACCACGAGACCGTCGACCGGCGGCTCAAGGCACTGCGCGAGGCGCTGCGGAGCGACAAGAACTACGGCCGCGCTATCGGCTACCGCTATCACGACGGCAAGCCGTCCATCGTGGAGGGGCTGCTGTCGCGGGGCGACCGCAGGGTCGGGGCCGTCATCAGGGCCGTCTGGGAGGACGGCGGCCGTTTCGACGGGTGGAGCGAGCACTTCTCGTACGAGCGCTGGATGACCGCCGCCGAGCAGGTGGGCGTCGACGTCGACTGGTACACCACCCGCGAGCGCGAGGAGAACGAAGTTCTTCCGTGGGATCACCTCGACGCCGGGCTCGACCGCGAGTGGCTCTGGCAGGACTGGCAGGAGGCCGTCTCCGGCGCCGAGGTCGAGGACTGCCGCTGGACCCCGTGCTACGACTGCGGTGTCTGTCCGACTATGGGCACTGAGATTCAGATCGGCCCCACAGGGCGGAAACTCCTTCCTCTGACGGTGGTCTAGCGCGCTCAGTGGGCGAGCCGTGTCTCGGCGTACACGTTCACGCGCCGGGGCGGCTTATCCTGAGACGTAGGAACTCTTACAAGGGAAGGACGACAAGCTCTGAAACCTGTTCCCGAAGGGCCTCCGCCCGCGCCCACGGTGCAGCGCCTGCGTGTGCGTTACGCCAAGCGCGGTCGCCTGCGCTTCACCAGCCACCGCGACATCTCGCGGGCCGTTGAGAGAGCGGTCCGCCGTGCCGGCATTCCGGTGGCCTACAGCGCGGGCTTCTCGCCCCACCCGAAGATCTCCTACGCGGGCGCGGCGCCGACCGGCGTCGCCAGCGAAGCCGAATACCTCGAGATCGGTGTTACCGCGCCGTGCGACCCCGGACAGGTCAGACAGGACCTGGACGCGTCGTTGCCGCCTGGGCTCGATGTGCTCGACGTTGTGGAGGCGGGTCCGGGGGGGCTGGCCGACCGCTTGGAGGTCTCCGACTGGGAGGTGCGGCTGTACGGTGCCGATCGCGAGCTCGCCGAGGTGGCGGCGCAGAAGTTCCTCGCGGCAGGCACGGTGGAAGTCGAGCGCCTCACCAAGAAGGGCCCCCGCCGCTTCGACGCGCGGGAGGCCGTCCTGGGGCTCACGGTGTCCGAGGGAACAGCCAGAACCGCAGCTCAGGTGCGCGAGGAGCCGTGTGTCATACTGCGCATGGTTGTTCGGCACATGACGCCTGCCGTTCGACCCGACGATGTGCTCACAGGGCTGCGCCTTGTGGCCGACTTCGCGCCGCCGGTTCCCCCCGAGGTGACCAGGCTGGCGCAGGGGCCGCTCGACGCGACTACTGGTGCGCTTGCCGATCCGCTCGGCCTGGACCGCGACGACACGCGCGGCGGCGAGGCGGCGTCGGCGGGTGAGCACGTCGCCGGTTAAGGATGTGCCCGGCGCGAGCCGAGCACGACCGCTGACAGGACTTGGCGCCGGTGCGCTCGCGATGAGCGTGCCGGCGGACAACGAGACACGAGGGCTCCTGCGCGGCGCGGCGACGCGCCCGGGAGCTGACGGGAGAGCGCCCGCATGCTCGACAACGAGCCCAACGCCGGGGCCACTGGCCCTGACGGGGAGACAAATGAACAGCCGCAGGTGACGAAGCGTCGCCGCTCCAGCAGGCCCGCGGGTCCTCCGCCGGAGCTGCCGGAGGAGCCGGCGTCCGTGCCGGTCACCGTCGTCGCCGCCCAGGCGGCGCCTTCGGTGGCCGAGGTGCAACCGGTGCAGGTCAAGGCCGTCCAGCGTGCGGCGGGTGAGCCGGCGCCTGAGCTGCTCGCCTCCGCGAGCGACACGCCGGCGGTGACCACCGGTGCTGCCGGTACGGCTGCCGTCGTCACGCCTGCCGAAGCCAATGGCGCCGCCGGGGAGAGCCCGGTCGAGGCCGCCGCGGCGGAGAGCGTGCCGGAGAGCGGGGCCGAGAACGTTCAGGCGGCTGAAGAGAAGCCGAAGAAGACGACGCGGACGCGGTCCACCGCCACGACGACGCGGCGGCGGGTCACGAAGAAGGCCGCCGAGGCGGAGGCCGAGGGGGAGCTGCTCGAGAGCGAGGCTCCTGCGCCGGTGAAGCGGACCAGGACGCGCAAGAAGGCGGAGGCCGCTGCCGAGGCGCCGGCCGCAGGGGAGTCCGCCGTGGACGCCGGGGCGGCCGCGTCTGCCGGTGACGAGGCGGGTGCCCAGGGCGGCGTCGGCCAGGATGCCGGTGCCGCTCAGGGCGCCGGTGCCGTGGTGAGTGGTCAGGATGCCGGTGCCGCGGTGGGCGCCGGTGATGCGGCCGTCGTCGCCGGTGAAGCTGAAGGTGAAGCTGAGGCGGCGCCGGCCGGGCGTACGCGGACGACCCGGACCCGTACCAGGAGCACCACCTCGACGCGCCGCAGCAGGACCCGCGCCGCTGATGAGACCGCCGAGGGCGGGCCTGAGACGGGCGCAGAGCCCGTCGCGGGGGCGCGGGCGGCGGCAGGCACCCAGGTGGCCGGTACGCAGGCTGAAGAGGCCGTTCAGGGCGTCGCAGGCCAGGCCGGAGAGCCGGCGCCGGGCGGGGACGCTCAGGCGGCCGGTGCGGTCGCGGGCGACGCGGCCGGTGCGGCCGAGCCGGTCGCGGAAGGCGCGGACGTCGACGACCAGGATGAGGACATCATCGAGATCCTGCCCGAGGACGAGCCGCTCGACGACGAGCCCGCCGGTGAGGACCTCGACGAGGACAACGTGCGGCCGAGCCTGCTCGCCGACCCCTTCGGGCTGACCGTGCGCAGGGAGACCGAGCCGGGAGGCGCCTCCTTCCGGCGTCCTGCGGCGATCTTCGAGCCGCTGTTCCAGGCGCCCGACCCCAGCAAGGCCAAGCCGGCCGTGACGCGCAAGCCGGAGCCGGAGCCGGAGCCCGAGCCCGAGCAGGAAGAGGTCGAGGAGGTCGTCGACGAGACGGCGACCGAGGAGGAGACCGACCTCGACACCTCCGATGAGCAGGAGGAAGAGGGCGGCAGCCGGCGCCGTCGCCGCCGCAGGGGCGGCAGGGGCCGCGGCAAGACCCGTGAGCGCGACGACTCCGAGGACGCCGAGGAGTCCGAGGAGGAGACCGACGAGGAGCCGGCCGAGGAGGGACAGGAGGAGGAGCAGTCCAGCTCGCGCCGCCGTCGCCGGCGCCGCCGCAGGGGCACCGAGGAGGGCGCCGAGCCGGCCAGCGACGACCCGCCGAACACGGTGGTGCGGATCCGCGCGCCGCGCTCCGGACGTACGACGACGCTCGACACCGCCACCGACGGCGTGCAGAGCGTGCGCGGCTCGACCCGGCTCGAGGCCAAGAAGCAGCGCCGCCGCGAGGGCCGCGAGCTGGGCCGCAGGCGTCCGCCGATCATCACGGAGTCGGAGTTCCTCGCCCGCCGCGAGTCGGTCGACCGGATGATGGTGGTGCGCCGCCAGGGTGACCGTACGCAGATCGCGGTGCTGGAGGACGGCGTGCTCGTCGAGCACTACGTCAACCGCGAGGCCAGCCAGTCCTATGTGGGCAACGTCTACCTCGGCAAGGTGCAGAACGTGCTGCCGTCGATGGAGGCGGCGTTCGTGGACATCGGCAAGGGCAGGAACGCGGTCCTGTACGCCGGAGAGGTGAACTTCGACACCGTCGGCATGGAGGGCCAGCCGAAGCGGATCGAGTCGGCGCTGAAGTCGGGCCAGTCGGTGCTGGTGCAGGTCACCAAGGACCCGATCGGCCACAAGGGCGCGCGGCTGACCTCGCAGATCAGCCTTCCTGGGCGATACCTCGTCTACGTCCCCGACGGGTCGATGACCGGCATCAGCCGCAAGCTGCCCGACAAGGAGCGCAGCCGGCTCAAGAGCATCCTGAAGAAGGTCATGCCGGAGAACGCGGGCGTGATCGTGCGTACGGCGGCCGAGGGCGCCTCCGAGGAGGAGCTGGCCCGCGACGTGGCCAGGCTGTCGGCGCAGTGGGAGAACATCCAGAAGAAGGCCAAGTCGGCCAGCCCGCCCGAGCTGCTGTCGGCCGAGCCCGACCTGACGATCCGGGTCGTTCGTGACGTCTTCAACGAGGACTTCACGAACCTGGTCGTGCAGGGCGACGACGCCTGGGAGACGGTGGACGACTACGTCAAGTACGTCGCGCCCCACCTGGGCGAGCGGCTGTCGAAGTGGGACGCCGAGCAGGGCGACGTGTTCGAGTCGTACCGGATCGACGAGCAGCTCGGCAAGGCGCTGGAGCGCAAGGTGTGGCTGCCGAGCGGCGGCTCGCTGGTGATCGACCGCACTGAGGCGATGACCGTCGTCGACGTCAACACCGGCAAGTTCACCGGCCAGGGCGGCAACCTGGAGGAGACCGTCACCAGGAACAACCTGGAGGCGGCCGAGGAGATCGTGCGCCAGCTCAGGCTGCGCGACATCGGCGGCATCATCGTCATCGACTTCATCGACATGGTGCTGGAGTCCAACCGCGACCTGGTGCTGCGGCGGATGCTCGAGTGCCTGGCCCGCGACAGGACCAAGCACCAGGTGGCCGAGGTGACGTCGCTGGGCCTGGTCCAGATGACCCGTAAGCGGGTCGGGCAAGGGCTCCTGGAGGCGTTCTCGACGCCGTGCGAGTGCTGCAACGGGCGGGGTCTGCTGGTCTCGACCGAGCCGGTCGAGAGCAAGCCGGAGCCGCGCGGGACGCAGGGCAAGATGGCGGTCGAGAAGGCGGTCTCGGACAAGGTTTCCGCGGCCAAGGACACCTCTGGCCGTGATACCGTGACCGGTGCGCTTGAAGACGTCCCGGCTGAGGACGACCAGGCAAACCAGACTTCCGGCAGGGGGCGGCGACGCTCGCGCCGAGCCAAGTCCGCCGAGTAGCACTCGGCGAGCTTCCGACGATCCGTCCGGTTCGCCTAGGGGCCCGTTAATCCGGTACCCTGGTGAACCGGTGCGTCAGGTGACGTGCCCTGTTGGCGCGCTTACTCGGTTCGTCGGTTTCAGACCGGCCGAATGACGGGCGCAGCATTCGGCGGCCGCCTCTTCGTGAGGCGGCTGATGATCGAAAGCAACAGTGAGTCAGTAGAAGGGTTCCGCGGTGTACGCGATCGTTCGTTGCGGCGGCAGGCAGCAGAAGGTCTCCGTCGGTGACGTCCTCGAGGTGGACAAGGTCGCCGGCGAGGTCGGCTCTTCGGTAGCGCTGCCGACGGTGCTCGTCGTCAACGATGGCGACGTGACCACCGAGGCGGGCAAGTTCATGGTCAACGCCGAGATTCTCGGCGAGACCAAGGGCCCGAAGATCCGCATTCTCAAGTACAAGAACAAGACCGGTTACAAGAAGCGCCAGGGTCACCGCCAGCGGTACACCCAGGTGAAGATCACCGGTATCGAGCAGGCCTGACGGGAGTTTGAGAGATGGCACACAAGAAGGGCGCGTCGTCCACCCGGAACGGTCGTGACTCCAACGCCCAGCGCCTGGGCGTCAAGCGCTTCGGTGGGCAGCTGGTCAACGCGGGCGAGATCATCGTCCGCCAGCGCGGCACCCACTTCCACCCCGGCGACAACGTCGGCCGTGGTGGCGATGACACGCTGTTCGCGCTGGCCGCCGGCCACGTGCAGTTCGGCGTCAAGCGCGGCCGGCGGGCCGTGAGCATCGTTCCCGTCGCGGAGTAAGGTTCCTCCTTCTCCTTCGACCTTTCAGGGGTGGATCGACACGTCGATCCACCCCTTTGGTGTTGGTACGGCCGTGCGGCCGGGTTGTGTGGGTATGAGATGCCTCCTTGGGGGGCGATGGAGGGATAAGGCATGCCGGACTTCGTGGACCAGGTGGTCCTGCACGTCAAGGCCGGTGACGGAGGGAACGGGTGCGCCTCCATCCACCGGGAGAAGTTCAAGCCGCTCGGCGGCCCCGACGGGGGCAACGGCGGGCGCGGCGGCGACGTCATCCTGGAGGTCGATCCCAACACGGCGACCCTGCTCGACTACCACCGCCGCCCCCACCGCAAGGCGCCCAACGGCAAGCAGGGTCAGGGCTCCAACCGCGACGGCGCCAACGGCGATGATGTGATCCTCTCCGTGCCCAACGGCACCGTGGTCAAGGACGCGGCCACGGGTGAGGTGCTGGTCGACCTCGTGGGGGCCGGCACCCGCTACGTCATCGCGCAGGGCGGCCACGGCGGGCTCGGCAACGCGGCCCTGGCCACCACCAAGCGGAAGGCGCCCGGGTTCGCGCTGCTCGGCGAGCCGGGTGACGCGCTCGACGTGATGCTGGAGCTGAAGAGCGTCGCGGACGTGGCGCTGGTCGGCTTCCCGAGCGCGGGCAAGAGCTCGCTCATCGCGGCGCTGAGCGCGGCCAAGCCGAAGATCGCCGACTACCCGTTCACCACCCTGATCCCCAATCTGGGCGTCGTGACCGCGGGGGAGAACGTGTTCACCGTCGCGGACGTGCCAGGGCTGATCCCCGGGGCGTCGGAGGGCAAGGGGCTCGGGCACGAGTTCCTGCGGCACGTCGAGCGGTGCGACATGCTCGTGCACGTCATCGACTGCGCCACCATGGAGCCTGGGCGCGACCCGGTCACCGACTACGAGGTGATCGAGGGCGAGCTGCGGGCGTACGGGAAGCTTGCGGACCGGCCGCGGCTGGTCGTGCTCAACAAGGCCGACGTGCCCGACGCGCGGGAGCTGGCCGAGATGGTCAGGCCCGAGTTCGAGGAGCGGGGGCTGAAGGTCTTCACGATCTCGGCGGCCACGCACGACGGGTTGCGGGAGCTCGCGTACGAGATGGGCGAGTGGGTCGCGGCGGCCAGGGCCGCCAAGCCGGTCGAGGAGCCCACGCGGCTCGTCATCAGGCCCAAGCAGCTCGGGGACGCCGGGTTCAGGGTGCGGCGAGTCAACGAGAACCTGTTCCAGATCACCGGTGAGAAGCCGGAGCGGTGGATCAGGCAGACCGACTTCAGCAACGACGAGGCCGTCGGCTACCTCGCCGACCGGCTGGAGCGGCTGGGGGTCGAGGAGGAGCTGGCCAAGGCCGGCGCCGAGGCGGGGGCCGAGGTGGTCATCGGGCCCATGGAGGGCGGTTACATCTTCGACTGGCAGCCGACGATGCGGGCGGAGTCCGTACGACAGGGGCCACGCGGCACCGACAACCGCCTGGGCTGACCCGCGCTGCACCCCGCCCCGCCCGGCCAGAGGGGCACGCGGGTGCGCAAGCGCCCGGACGATCGGCGGGCGAAGCCGTTCCAGGGAAATGGAACCGGTTCCCGGTAGATCGTTCGGGGGCTGGGTGCGGGGGTGGAGTGGGTTCTCGGGGGTGGTGCTCGATGCGGTCCGTCCTGGTGTGAGCGGATAGGCTGCCAGACGTGCGGGAACAGATCAGCTCAGCGTCGAAGGTCGTTGTCAAGGTCGGCTCCTCCTCGCTCACCACCCCCCAGGGCATGATCGACGTCGATCGGGTCGACGCCCTGGTGGACGTGCTGGCGGCGCGGCGCCGGGCCGGGACGCAGATCGTCCTGGTCTCCTCCGGAGCGATCGCGGCGGGCCTCGGCCCGCTCGGGCTGAGCGCGCGACCGCGCGACCTCGCCACCCAGCAGGCCGCCGCCTCCGTCGGCCAGGGCGTGCTGGTGGCCCGCTACACCTCCTCCTTCGCCCGCTACTCGCTGCGCGTGGGCCAGGTGCTGCTGACGGCCGACGACATGATGCGCCGCGCCCACCACGCCAACGCCCAGCGCACCCTCAACCGGCTGCTCGAGCTGGGCATCGTCCCCATCATCAACGAGAACGACACGGTGGCGACCGACGAGATCCGCTTCGGCGACAACGACCGGCTGGCCGCGCTGGTGACGCACCTCATCCACGCCGACGCGCTGGTCCTGCTGTCCGACGTCGACGCGCTCTACGACGGCCCGCCCAGCCGCAGCGGCTCGCGCCGGCTGGCCGAGATCCGCGGGTCCGAAGACCTCGCCGGGGTCGAGCTGGGCAAGAACGGCGCGTCCGTCGGCACCGGCGGCATGGTGACCAAGGTGCAGGCGGCCAGGATCGCGACCGGCGCGGGCGTGCCCGTGGTGCTCACCGCGGCCGCCCACGCGGCCCAGGCGCTGGCCGGCGCCGACGTCGGCACCTACTTCCACCCCGGCGGCCGCCACCCCGGCACGCGGCTGCTCTGGCTCGCCCACGCCACCACCGGGCGCGGCCGGCTCCACCTCGACGACGGCGCGGTGGAGGCCATCGTGGGGCGCCGCAAGTCGCTGCTGCCCGCCGGGGTGACGTCGGTGGAGGGTGACTTCGCGGCGGGCGACCCGGTGGACCTGTGCTCCCCGCAGGGCGCCGTGGTGGCGCGCGGGCTGGTGAACTTCGACGCCGTCGAGATCCCCGGCCTGCTCGGGCGTTCGACGAAGGAGCTGGCGAGCACGCTCGGTCCAGAATACGAACGCGAGCTCATCCACCGCGACGACATCGTCATACTGGAATCCCACAACTGAACGTTCCATCGAGGAGCACGCGATGTCCGAAGAGTTCCTGAAGGTCGCCCGCGCGGCACGAGAGGCCGCCGCCGAGCTGGCCCCGCTGCCGCGGGCGCCCAAGGACCGGGCGTTGCGCGCCGTCGCCGACGCCCTGGTCGCCCACGCGGCGGAGCTGGTCACGGCCAACGCCGAGGACGTCGAGCGGGCCAGGACGCAGGGCACGTCGGAGGCGATGATCGACCGGCTGCGGCTCGACGAGGCGAGGATCGGCGCCATCGCCGAGGCCGTACGCCAGGTGGCCGACCTGCCCGACCCGGTCGGCGAGGTGGTGCGCGGCACGACCCTGCCCAACGGGCTCGAGCTGCGCCAGCTCAGGGTGCCGCTGGGCGTGATCGGCATCATCTACGAGGGCCGCCCCAACGTCACCGTCGACGCCGCCGCGCTCTGCCTCAAGAGCGGCAACGCGGTGCTGCTGCGCGGCTCCTCCAGCGCCTACTCCTCCAACACCGCGCTCGTCCGCGTCATGCAGGACGCGCTGGCGGGCACCGAGGTGCCGGCCGGGGCCGTCCAGCTCGTGCCGGGCCAAAGCCGCGACTCGGTCAAGGAGCTGATGCGCGCCCGCGGCCTGGTCGACGTGCTGATCCCGCGCGGCGGTGCGTCCCTGATCAACTCGGTGGTCGAGGGGTCCACGGTGCCGGTCATCGAGACCGGCGTCGGCAACTGCCACGTCTACGTCGACGCCGAGGCCGACGTCGACCTGGCCGTGCAGATCCTGGTCAACGCCAAGGCGCAGCGGCCGTCGGTGTGCAACGCCGCCGAGACGTTCCTCGTCCACCAGGACGTCGCCGACGCGTTCGTGCCCAAGGCGCTGGCCGCGCTGCGCGAGGCCGGCGTGACCGTGCACGGCGACGAGCGCATCGCCGGCTACGACGCGCAGGTCGTGCCCGTCACCGAGGACGACTTCTACGCCGAATACCTCTCCCTCGACATCGCCGCCGCCGTCGTCGGCTCCCTGGAGGAGGCCGTGGCCCACATCAGGCGCTACGGCTCCGGCCACACCGACGCCATCGTCACCCGGTCGCAGGGGGCCGCCAGGCGGTTCGTCGCGCTCGTCGACTCGGCCGCGGTGGCGGTCAACGCCTCGACGCGGTTCACCGACGGCGGGGAGTTCGGGTTCGGCGCGGAGATCGGCATCTCCACCCAGAAGCTGCACGCGCGCGGCCCGATGGGGCTGCCCGAGCTCACCTCCACCAAGTGGATCTATACGGGTGAGGGGCATTTGCGCACGTCAGAGGGTACGGTGGTGGCCGGTTAGTCGGCGTGTCGGCCTGACCGGCGCCGGGTGGCGTCGCTTGACTGGGGCACATGGAAATCGTCGTCGCCCTCGTCTTCTCCGCCGCGGTGCTCTTCGGCGCCGACCGGCTGATGCTGTGGCTGGAGAGCCGCGGCCACGTCAACTGGCGCAGGAAAGGACGTCGGCAGCTGTCGGACGAGCCCACCGCGCGGCTCGACAGCATGCTCTCCGACCACACACGCCGATAAACCTTCGGCGTGCCTCACGCGGCGACACGCTCACCGGCGCTAGGGTTGTGTCCCTTATGGGCGCGCCGGGCGGGGAGGGACGGTGAGCAAGCTCGGCAAGGTCGGGCCGTACAGCCTGGTCGAGCGGCTCGGCCGGGGTGGCATGGGCGAGGTCTACCTCGCGACCACCCGCCGCGGTGAGCGAGTCGCGCTCAAGGTCCTGCACGACCTAGCCGAAGACGAGACCTCGCGCATCCGCCTGGAGCGCGAGGTGCGAGCGCTGCGCAGGGTCGAGAGCCCGTACGTCGCCAAGGTGCTCGACGCCGACCTCGACGGCGCGCGGCCGTACCTCGTGATGGAGCACATCGAGGGCGTCACGCTGCTCGAGCGGGTGCGCCAGAACGGGCCGCTCGACGTCTCCGACCTCGTCGATCTCGCGCAGGGCATCGCCGCCGCGCTGGCGATCATCCACGCGGCCGGCGTCGTGCACCGCGACCTCAAGCCGGGCAACATCATCATGGGCGCGCGGGGGCCCGTGCTCATCGACTTCGGCATCGCGCAGGTGCTCGACGCGACGCGGCTCACCATGACCGGTACGTTCCTCGGCACCCCCGGCTACACCGCTCCCGAGATCTTCGCCGACGAGCAGGTGGACTCGCCGGCCGACATCCACGCCTGGGCCGCGACGGTGGCGTTCGCGGCGACCGGGCGGCCGGCGTTCGGGCGGGGCACGGCCGAGGCGCAGATGTACGCGGTGCTCAACGGGCAGGCCGATCTCAAGGGCGTGCCGGTCCAGCTGCTGCCGCTGGTGCGCGCGGCGCTCAACAGGGAGCCGGGCAAGCGGCCCACGGCGGCGCTGCTGGCCGACCGGCTGTCGCGGCTGGCCAAGGCCACGAGCGCGGCCGAGCCCGAGCCTCAGGCCGCCGCCGGGCGTGCCGCCGACTCCGCGGAGGACACTCCGCCCAAGGGCACGGCCGTGCGCAGCAGGACGGCCGAGGAGGCGGCCACGCCGCGCGGCGAGGCCAGGGCCAGGAGCCGGCCCAACGCGGTGCCGGCCGAGGGCAAGGTGCCGCCGCCGCGCGGGCGCGGCAGCCGGGCGCTGCCTGAGAGCGGGCGTACCGGGCGCGCTGAGAGCGGGCGTTCCGGACGTGCCGCGCCCGAGAACGGGCGTACCGGGCGGGCCGTGCCGGACCGTTCCGGGCGGGTCACGCCTGAGAGCGGGCGGTCCGGGAACCGGGCGGTGCCCGACGGCGGAGGGTCGGCGCTCGCGCGGAGCCGGGCCGAGGGCAAGGTGCCGGCGCCGCGCGGGCGTACCGGAGGTGACGGCAAGAACACCGGGCCACGGGCCAAGGTCACCGCGTCGCGGCAGCGTACGGCGGCGGCCGTCAGGAGCAGGACGGCCACGCAGGACCGGCGCAAGGCCGCCGGGCTGCGCGGCGAGTCGCACACCACGCTGCCCGCGGGCAACGGGGCGCTGTTGCTGCTCGCGGTGCTGGCCGTGCCGTGCGTGGTGGTGTCGGTGATCTGGCCGATCGCCTCGATCGCCATCACGACCGCGTTCGTGGTGCTGACCAGGACCCTGTGGATGGGGCACTGGATGGTCAGGAAGCGCAGCTCGCGGCGTACGCGGGTGGCGCTGCGCGTGCTGTCCTTCCCGATCGCGCTGACCGGGGCGGCCTCGACCGCCGTCGTCTGGCCGGGCGTGCCCGTCGCGGTGGCGGCGGGCGGAGCGCTGTGGGCCGTCGGCGGCGGGGAGATCACCCCCGATTGGTGGCAGCAGGCCGCGCCCGTGACCGTGGCAGGCGTGGTGTTCGGGATGCTCTGCGGCGGGATCACCGGCCGCGAGATCGAGCGCATCGGTCAGCGGTTGCCCGATCTGCGCAGGGAAGGGTTGCGGGCGCTGGCCGTGCTGGGCGGTTTCGTCGCGTTGTGCGCGGCGGCCGTCCGAGCCATCGCCCTGCTGCTTTGACCCGCGCTCCCCGCGGCGGCGTTCGGCGCCTGGCCGAGTGGCGTGCGGGCTGTCCTCGTGCGGGCTGTCCTTGTGCGGGCTTTCTGCTGGGCCGGTGGTGGCCCGCCGCCGTGGTGCGGCGGGCCGGCGCGGCCGATCAGGCGGATCCGCCGCGCGGTGGCGAGGCGGTGCTCAGCCCTGGCCGCCGTCGCGGCGGGAGAAGCGGTTGAAGATGCGCTCGCCCGCGTTGACCGCGCCCTCGGCCACGTCGCGGAGGACGCCGATGAAGGGGTCCTGCGACTGCTGCCACGACGCGCGGTAGGACTCGGCCGCCGCCTTGATCTCCTCGGTGACCCTGGCATTGGCGTCGTCCTCCCTGCGGGGGTAGTCGCCGCCGATGATCCGGTCGTATTCGCCGCTGCGCTGCCACTTGTCCAGCTCCGCCACGCGCACCACCGCGAACGGGTGGGTGGTGCCGAGCAGGTTGAGCACCTTGAGGAAGCCGTCGCGAAGGTCGCCCGCGGTGTCGTATTCCTGGTATTGCTCCAGGAACGCCTCGATGTTCATCTCGTGGGTGTAGTCGCCGCCCGCCAGCTTCATCAGCGCGCGCTTGGCCGCCTCGGGGTCCTGCCCGACGAGCAGGCCGCCGCGGTCGGAGGACAGCTCGGACTTGCGGTACCACTCCTCGAGGCCCGCGACGATCGCCCGCAGGCCGATGTAGCCGAGCGGGATCCAGGCGACGCGGGTGGCGAGGCGGGTGAGGATGTCGAGCATCGTCCGGTAGACCGCGTGCCCCGACAGGATGTGCGAGGTCTCGTGGCCGATGACGAAGCGCTGCTCCTCCTCGTTCATGAGGTTGAGCAGGCCGGTGGTCACGACGATGAACGGGTCGTCGAAGCCGATGGCCTTGGCCTGGACCTGCGGGTCCTGCTGGACGTAGATCTCCGGGATGCGGTGCAGGTCGAGGGTGTAGGCGGCGTCGCGGCCCATGTCGTAGAGGGAGCGGAACTGGGTCTCGCTCACGCGTACGGCGGACGCGAGGTACATCAGGCGGAGCCGGCGCTCGCTGACGAGGCCGGACATCTGCTTGAGAACGGTGTCGAACCCACTCAACTTACGCAGAGCGACCAGGGCGGACCGGTCTGCTGGGTGTTCGTAGGCTCGGGACGAGATGCCTGGCAGTTGGACGCGGCTGCGGTCCGGGGTGGTCGTCATGCCCGGCATGCTACGTCCGCAACGGAAGTGATGCGCGGTCATCGTGCAGGGGGGTGCTGTCATGTTGTCCGGGAGCGTCCGCGTAAGGTCCGTTTCATGATGAACGCGCCTGGTATGCAGGGGAAGCGGCGAGTAGGTGTGATGGGTGGGACGTTCGATCCCATCCACCACGGCCACCTCGTCGCCGCCAGCGAGGCGGCTCACCACTTCCAGCTCGACGAGGTGGTCTTCGTCCCGACGGGGCGGCCGTACCAGAAGTCGGAGCGCGAGGTGTCGGCGCCCGAGGACCGCTATCTGATGACGGTCATCGCGACCGCCTCGAATCCGCGCTTCTCCGTCAGCCGGGTGGACGTCGACCGGCCGGGACCGACGTTTACGATCGACACACTGCGTGATATTGCGGAAATTTACGGTCCTGACGCTGATTTGTTCTTCATCACCGGCGCCGACGCGCTCGGCGCCATCCTCGACTGGCAGAGCGCCGACGAACTCTTCGAGCTCGCCCATTTCGTCGGCTGCACCCGGCCGGGGCACACCCTGCACGACCCCGGCCTGCCGGAAGGCCGCGTGACCTTGCTGGAAATCCCCGCCCTGGCCATCTCTTCGTCCGAATGCCGTCAGCGGGTCGCAAAGGGCGAGCCCATTTGGTATCTGGTGCCCGACGGAATCGTTCAGTACATCAACAAGCGAGGGCTGTATCACGCGGCCGGATGAGCCTTCTCAGGGCGTCCTCGTGGCGTAGGTGAGGGGTTTCGGCCTGGAAGGGTACCCTCAACATAAGGGCATGCTGCCGACACAGGAGGACAGACCCGCATCGTGACCGCATCTGACAGATCCGTCCAGCTCGTGCGCATCGCCGCGGAGGCCGCGGCCGACAAGCTGGCCGATGACATCCTGGCCTACGACGTGAGCGAACAGCTCGTCATCACCGACGCCTTCGTGCTCTGCTCCGCCACCAACGACCGTCAGGTCCGCGCCATCGTCGACGAGATCGAGGAGCGGCTGCGCACCGAGGCCGACGCCAAGCCCGTACGCCGTGAAGGCGAGCGTGAAGGGCGGTGGGTGCTGCTCGACTACATCGACATCGTCGTGCACGTACAACACGAAGAGGACCGTACGTTCTACGCGCTTGAGCGCTTGTGGAAGGACTGCCCGGCCATCACCCTGCCGGAGAGCGTCATGCAGGCCAACCTCCAGCGGGCGCGCGCGTGACCGACCGACACAACGTGGAGTCTCGTGTCGATTGCGAGCAATCTGCATGAGCAAAAGGATCGTGTGTCTGCGTCACGGGCAGACTCTGTGGAACGTCGAGCAGCGTTTCCAGGGCCACTCCGACATCCCCCTCGACGAGACCGGCGTCGCGCAGGCCGCACGTGCTGCCTCGCTGCTGGCCTCGCTGCGGCCGACCATGATCGTCTCTTCCGACCTCCAGCGGGCCAACGACACCGCGCTCGCCCTAGGCCGGATCGTCGGGCTCGACGTGGCGATCGACAAGGACTTCCGCGAACGTGGCGGAGGCCAGTGGGAAGGCCTCACCCGGGAGGAGATCGCCGCACGGTGGCCCGAGGAGTACGCCGCCTGGGAGGCGCCTGACGGCGAGCCCGTCACCGACGTCGCCACCAGGGTCGCCGGAGCCATGCGGCGCTGGGCGGCCCGCCTGGACGCCGACGGGCTGCTCGTCGTGGCCTCGCACGGGGCCGCCCTGCGGCTCGGCATCTGCGAGCTGCTGGGGCTGCCCGAGCAGCTCTGGCCCGCCTTGGGCGGGCTGGGGAACTGCTCGTGGTCCGTGCTGCAGGAAGGGCGCCGGGGGTGGCGGCTGCTCGAACACAACGCCGGCACCCTGCCTGAGCCGGTACGCAGCGACGACAAACCGGATGCGGAGGTATGACCCGCCTGGGAGTGGTCCCTGGGCGGCTGACCCGCCGGGTGCGGCCGGAGTAACGGCCGAACCCGGCGGCACCATGCCCGGGCGGGTATCGATGCCGGGTCGCCGGTCGATGCCTGGCTGCCGGTTCATGGTGGATGTCCGGCCTGGGTTGGTGTGTGGTTGGGGTGCGGGGGCGGGGTGGGTGGCGATTAGGTGAATGGGGGCGGATGGCTATATGCTCTCGGAGCGCCGCAACGGGTGGACTCGGAGCGGTGACCAGGGGCTATGGCGCAGTTGGTAGCGCGCCTCCATGGCATGGAGGAGGTCTGGGGTTCGAATCCCCATAGCTCCACCCTTTTCGCGTCAGGGCCGCTGAGTTTTCAGCGGCCCTTTTCGTATACGGTCAGGCCCTGCGACAGGCGCAGGGGGTCAGGATCGGCTCCACGAGGAGGGCCTTTCGCGTCGCCGGCAGCGGCTCGTGCAGGCCCATGGTGAGGGCCGGCGGGGTGAGCCACCACAGCGGGGCGAGGACGATCTCCAGGAGGGTCACGACGACCCACGTGGCCGGGGCATCGGCTTGCGGGTGAGCCGGCGCGGCAGCTGGAGGCGCACGTTCCGCGGGTTCTGTGGATGGGGAGCTGTTGTCCGGGTCGTTCTGTGGATGTCATGCCAACGGCCGGGCGCGGGGCCCGGCCGTTGGATGAGCGGTTAGTGCTGGATTGCCTGACGATGTGCGGCGCGGCTCGCAGGTATGGCGGTGAGGCTGAGGACCAGGGTGACGACTCCGACGATCCAGGACGTCACGGTCGCCCCCAGAGCCTCGGTGTACGTGACGGCCCACGGAGCGACGAACAGCAGCACACCCCAGAGGGCGTTGAGCCATTCCGTCGCCACGATGCCCGGTCTCGCCAGCGACACGAGCGAGGTGAGCGCGGTGAGCACCCCCAGGACGATCAGTGCGGCGGCGGCGCCCGACGCGCCGTCGACCCAGATCGGGGAGAGTGCCGCGTAGATGCCGGCGACCAGGGTGACCCAGTCCTGCCAGCGTGACCATGCCTTCATGAGAACCTCCGCCAAGGGCGTATGGGCTCGGCTGGCCTTTTGGTCAGTCGATCGGTGCAACCTGGGATGCCGCGCCGGGATTCCGTCCGGAAGTGTGACATCGCGCACGCGTCAGGGCGGGTTGTAGCGGGCGGACAGTTCGTACGTCGTCTCGGCCAGGCGGTCGCGTAACTCGGGCGGTGACAGCACTTCCGCGTCGATGCCCAGACGCAGGAACTCGCCCACGGCGTGCTCGATCGACTCGATCGGCACCGTCACCCGCGTCCAGCCCTCCTCGTCGGGCGGCGACGCGCTCTCCCCTGCCGCCGCCACCACGCCCGGCGTCATCAGGTCGGCCAGGCGCTCCAGGCCGCGCGGTGACAGGCGTACGACCGCCTCGCCCCAGCGCAGCCGGGCCTCGAACTCGGCGAGGTAGCCCTGCCAGTACGCCGCCAGGTCGAACTCCGGAGGCCGGGTGAACGTACCGGGCAGCGGATGCAGGTCGAGGATCTGCGAGACGCGGTACGTGCGTACGTGCTCGCCCGCCCGCGCCACCAGGTACCACCGCCCGGCCTTGACGACCAGCCCGTACGGCTCCAGCCGCCGCTCCACCTCCTGCGGTGCCCGCCAGCGCCGGTAGCGCACCTGGATCGGATGCTCGTTCCAGACGGCGTCGGCCACGGCCGGCAGATGGGTCACCGGCTCCCGGTCGCGGTACCAGGTGGGAGCGTCGAGGTGGAAGCGCTCCTGGATGCGTCCGGCGCGGTCGCGCAGCTCGACCGGCAGCGCGGCCATCAGCTTGAGCTGTGCGGCCGTCACCACCGCCCCGAGGCCCAGCTCAGCGGCCGGGCCAGGCAGGCCGGCGAGGAACAGGGACTCGGCCTCGTCGGCCGTCAGGCCGGTCAGGCGGGTGCGGTAGCCGTCGAGGAGTTGATATCCGCCCTTGGGGCCGGCGTCGCCGTACAACGGGATGCCCGCCGCGTGGAGGGACTCGACGTCGCGGTAGATCGTGCGTACGGACACTTCCAGCCGGTCGGCCAGCTCCTGCGCGGTCATCCGGCCGCGCGTCTGCAGCAGCAGGAGGATGGACACGAGGCGGGAGGCGCGCACATCACTGACATTACCTGTCAGTGACCCGGGCATACCGTGCTCCGCATGAACGACTTCGACTTCTTCGCCGGCCGCTGGAACGTCACCAGCCGCCGCCTCATCAAGCCTCTGTCGGGAAGCGACGAATGGGAGGAGTTCCCCGGCTTCACGGTGGCGACGCGGCACTTCGACGGCGCGGCCAGTGTGGATGAGATCGTGTTCCCGACCAAGGGGTTCAGCGGGATGACCGTGCGGGTGTACGACGAGCGGGCCGGGCAGTGGGCCATCTATTGGGCGAACAGCGCCACCGGCCGGTTGGACACCTCGGCCATGGTGGGCGGGTTCGAGGGGGATCGTGGGGAGTTCCACGGTGAGGAGAGCGTGGCGGGGCGGCGGGTGCGGTGCAGGTTCGTCTGGACGGTGCCGGGCGCCGGCGCGGCCCGGTGGGAGCAGGCGTTCTCGGGGGACGGCGGGCGTACGTGGGAGACGAACTGGACCATGGACTTCAGCCGGGCGTGACCGACTACGCGGCTCCCGTGACGGTCTGCGCGGCGGCCGGGTGGGGGAGGGCTCCTGACGTGGTGTCGGCGTTGCTGCGGATCCACAGGACGACGGCGACGGCCACGGCGGCGATCAGCAGGACGAGCCCGCCCGCCACGATCACCCACCACCAGGCGGACCTGGGCGGCTTGGTCTCGTAGACGGGGACGTCGGGGAGCATGTCGGGGGTGTACGGGAGGCGCTGCGTGTAGGGCGACTCCGGTGGGCCCTGCGGAGGTGGGGCCGGATGCGGGAAGCGGTGCCTGATCGTCTGGTTGGGGTCGGGCTCGTGCGGGCCGGGTTGCTCTCGCGTCATGATCCCCTCAGACGATCGTGCGCAGTAGGGATTTACGCCCACATTGTCACACTTCTCCCGGCTGCGTCGTCCAGCCTGCATGGAAACTGTTCTGGTGACCGGAGGCAGCGGGCGGCTCGGCCGGGTCGTGCTGGAGAAGCTGGTCGGGGCGGGGTACGACGTGCGGGCCGCCAGCCGGGTGCCCAGGGCCGCGGCCGGGGACGTGCGGTGGGTGGTGGCGGATCTGACCACCGGGGCCGGCGTGGCCGAGGCCGTTTCGGGGGCCGACGTGGTGCTGCATCTGGCGTCGGCCCCCTATAAGGGCAGGTATACCCGGCGGGTGGAGCTCGGCGGCACGGCGGCGCTGCTGCGGGCGGCTCGGGCGGCCGGGGTGCGGCATCTGGTCTACGTCTCGATCGTGGGCGTGGATCGGGTGCCGTGGGGATATTTCCGGACGAAGGTGGAGGCTGAGCGGCTTGTCCGTGACGATGGCGTGCCGTGGACCATCCTGCGGGCCACCCAGTTCCACGAGTTCGTGGCGGCCGGGCTGAAGGGGATGGCCGGGTTCGGTTTCATGGTCGCCGACCCGGGCGTCCCCATGCAGTCCGTGGACGTCCGGGACGTGGCCGGGCGCCTCCTCGCGCTCGTCGCTCGCGGGCCCGGCGGCACGATCGAGGAGTACGGCGGGCCCGAGGTGCTCCCCATGGAGGATGCCGTACGGCGGTGGCAGCGGGCGCGGGGACTGCGGCGGCCGGTGCTCCGCCTACGACTGCCCGGCGCCTCGGGGCGCGCCTTCCGCGCCGGCCACCTCACCACGGAGGCACACCCCAGAGGCACGATCACCTGGGACGACTACCTCGGCGCGCACCCACGCCCCTGAAACGACCGCCCCAGGCGCTGCTCAGGACGGGGGCTGCTGGTAGCCCTGGGCCGGTGGCTGCCAGCCCTGCTGAGGGGACGATCCGCCGGGCTGCTGGCCGGGTCCGGGTTGCTGCGGCGACCAACCGGGCTGCGGCTGCCCATTCTGCGGCTGACCAGGCTGACCAGGCTGACCAGGCTGCCCCTGCGGGCCCGGCTCGGACGGCCACGACCCCTGCCGGCCGGACTCGGGCTGCCAAGGCGCCTGCTGGCCGGACTCGGGCTGCCAAGGCGCCTGCGCGCCGGGTTCGGACGGCCTCGGGCCCTGCTGGCCGGGCTGGGGCTGCCAGGCGGGCTGCTGGCCGGGGTGGGTGGGCTGCCATTCCGGGTGGTGGCCCGGCTGCTGGTGCTGGCCGGGCTGGGTGGGCCAGGGCTGGGGGCCGGTGGCGGCGGGCTGCGGGGTGCGGCGGGCGACCACGCCGAAGACCAGCAGGGCCGTGCCGGTCACCTGGAGCATGATCACGAGCAGGTTGCCCAGCGGCAAGATGATCTCGTACGCCGTTCTCCCCATTTCGGTGACCAGCGTGGTGACGGAGAACTGGATGGCGGTCAGGACGACGGCTCCGATGAGGAGCGCGACGCACCCGGCGATGCCGAGGCCGGCCCCTCGCCCGTGATCCTTCCTGCGCATCGCCATCATGACGATGCCACCACCCAGAACGATGACCATGAGGAGCAGATTCGCGATGTTGATGATGACGGTCAGCATGGTCATCCGGTGAGATCTCCAAAAGGGGACGAAAGTGACTCGACGACGCTACGCGGACTCGCGGAGATCTTCCACCGCACGTGTGAGCGAGTCGAGGTCGTGGCCGCCTTCGTAGCGCACGCCGTTCAGGAAGAGCGTGGGCGTGCCGCGCGCCCCGCTCGCCTGCCCCGACTCTTCGTCCACGGCGATCCTGGCGACGTGGCGCGGCACGTCGGTCCAGGGGTCGACGTCGAGCTGGGCGGCGTAGTGCTCCAGGTCGGCGTCGGTGAGGAAGCGCTGATTGGCGTAGAGGATGTCGTGCATCTCCCAGAAGCGGCCCTGGTCGGCGGCGGCCTCGGCGACGATGGCGGCCGGGGCGGCGCGCGGGTGCAGGGTGCGGATCGGGAAGTGGCGGAAGACCACCCGCACGTCGGGGTTGCTCCTGCGGACCTCCTCAAGGATGGGCTGGAGGCGGCCGCAGTAGGGGCATTCGAAGTCGCCGTACTCGACGATCGTGATCTTGGCTTTGGCGGGCCCGCGCACGTGGTCGGCGGGCCCCACGGGCACGGCGAGCGTCTTGGGGAGGTCTTCTGACGGCTCGGCGTCGGGCGGCGCGCACACGCCGCCGCGGTCCCACGCGAGGCGGAAGATCACCCAGCCCAGGACGGCCGACAGCAGCGACCCGGCCAGGATGCCGATCTTCGCCTGGTCGTGCAGGGCGGAGTCGTCGAAGGCGAGGTCCACGATGAACAGCGAGACGGTGAACCCGATGCCGGACACCGCGGCCCCGCCGAGCAGCTGGCCCCACACGAGGTTGCCGGGCAGGACGCCCCATTTGAGGCGTAGGGGCAGCCAGGTGCCGAGCGCGATGCCGACGAACTTGCCGAGGACCAGCCCCAGCGCCACGCCGATCGCGATCGGCGAGGTCATGGCCGCGCTCAGGGTCTCGCCGTCGAGCCGCACCCCGGCGTTGGCCAGCGCGAAGATCGGCACGATGACGTAGCTGCTCCAGGGGTGCAGGCGCAGCTGCAGCCGCTCGTTCACCGACACGGCCCGCTGGACCCGCCGCGTGGCCTCTCTGGCGGCCTCGGCGGTGGGCGAGCTGGTGAACCCCTGGACGGCCTCGCCGGCCAGCAGCAGCTTGTGGTCGGTGGGGGCGTAGACGAAGACGAGGATGCCGAGCGCGATGCCGACCAGCGTGGGGTGGATGCCGCTCTCCAGCGTGGCCACCCACAGCGCGAACCCCAGCACGATGTACGCCGGCGCCCGCCAGATCTTCAGCCACCGCAGTGTGAGGATGGCCGCGAGCAGCACCACGGCGGTGAGCAGGGCGGGCAGGGCCAGGGAGTCGGTGTAGAAGATCGCGATGATCATGATCGCGAGCACGTCGTCGACGATGGCCAGCGTCAGCAGGAAGGCGCGCAGCGGCTCGGGACACCGGGCCCCGACCACGGCCAGCACGCCCAGCACGAACGCGGTGTCGGTGGCGATCGGCACGCCCCAGCCGGACGCGCCGGGCCCGCCGAAGTTGAGCGCCAGGTAGACGGCGGCGGGGACGAGCATGCCGCCGAACGCCGCCACCGCCGGCACCGCGAGCAGCCGCCGGTCTCTGAGCTGCCCGAGCCGCACCTCGTAGGAGACCTCGAGGCCGATGAGGAAGAAGAAGACGGCCATGAGGCCGTCGTTGACCCAGTGGCGCAGGTCGAGCATGAAGTGGGCGTCGCCGAACGACAGGCCGGTGTTGATGTGCCAGAACGCCTCGTAGCTGTCGCCCCAGGGGGAGTTGGCCCACAGCAGGGCCACCACCGTGGCGACGAGCAGCACGGTGGTGCCGCCCGCTTCCGTACGGAAGAACGCCCGCAGCATCTTCACCCTCCGAAGCCCGATCCTAGGCGGGCCCGAGCAGCAGGTGAAGCGCGCCCCCTGGGGCTAGGAGGGCTGGAAGAACAGGGAGAAGGCGGCGTCGCGGGCGAGCAGGAACCCGATGATCGCCAGCGCCCAGCCCACCATCGACGCGGAGTGCTTGGCGAGCCAGGCGCGCAGCCGTTCCAGCTTGGGCTCCAGCCAGCCGCCCGCCGCCGCGCGCAGCGCCATGAGCGCCAGCGCGGGCACGATCATCACCAGCACGTACGTCCCCAGCACCGGCAGCCACTGCCCGGCCGCCAGCCCGGCGCTCGTCATCATCCCGACCGCCGCGAGGTACGGCACCATCGTGGCCACCTCCAGGGCCCCGGCCGTCAGCCCGAGCAGCACCATCGTGCGCGGCCCGCCCGTCCTGGGGACGAACGCGCGCTCGGGCCGGCCCCGCTTGGCCCGCCGCTTCGGGTCGAACCTGAAGCTGAGCGCGAACAGCCCGACGCCGGCCGCGAGCTGCACGATGTAGGCGGTCCTGCTCTGCAGCGCGTCGCCGAACGCCTCCATGAAGGCGCTCGCGCCCAGCATGAGCGCCACGCCGACCAGGAAGTAGAAGCCGGCCACGGTGGCCAGGTAGATCAGCAGCCGGCGGCCTCGGTCACGGTCGGTGGTCAGCAGCAGGAAGACGGGGATGCCGAGGGTGCCGAAGCTCGTGCTGTCGATCACCGCCAGGGCCGCGAGGGTGAGCAGCAGTGCGATGGTCATGGGGACAAGTGTGCGGAACGCGCCCCCCGGCCTGCCTCCTCCGGCGGAGTGAACCCGGCGTACATCCTTGTGCTCATGCCGCCGGAGGAGGGCCGCTGACGTCAGAGATTCCGCAGGTAGGCCAGGGAGGGGGCGAAGAAGTACTCGCCGCCCTTCATGGTGACCGTCTGTGGCACCTGAGGCTGCGGGACCGACATCTCCGGCTTGCCCCACACCTTGGGGAAGCGCACCTTGATGTCGCGGTCACCCTGACCGATGACCGGGTCGTGCCCGGTGGCCGGCATCTCGAAGTCGGGGTTGTTCGCCCAGGTCTGCTGCATGAACTCGAACTGGCCGAGGAGGCTGGCGTTGAACGCCATGAACAGCAGGCCCACCTCGCCGCTCGGGCGCTCCTCCGGCGGGGAGTCGTCCCACGGGTCGTCGGCACGCTCGCCGTACGTCTGCCCGCGCCGCGCCATGACCACCTCACGGCCGAACGAGCGCGGGTTGGTCTTCCTGACGTGCCCGGAGAACGGGCACTTGGAGCCGTCGTCGGCGTCGAAGGTGAAGTCGTTGGCGACGGGGCCGCCGGCCGGCCTCGACTTGAGCGTCAGCGGGGTGCCGTCCTTGAAGCGGCCGACGAGCATGGCGCCCGCCCGCTCGCGGTCGGCGCCCTTCAGGCCGAGGCTGTCGGCGAGGTCGCGCTCGATCTCCTTGAACGCCCGTACGTTCTGCTCCAGCTTCCTGAAGACCAGGTAGCTGCCGTGGTGGCGCTTGGGGTTCGGGGCGAAGGGGTCCGGCACCAGGACGTTGGACAGCGGGAACGCCGGGTCCCAGTGCTTCTTCGGCTCCTTGTCCACCTCGTCCTTGACGAACAGCGGCTGGCTGCGCCCGTCGACGTAGCCGAAGTGCTCGATGCCGTCGCCCGCCGGGTTGCGCATGCCCTGGCCGCGCTCCTCGCCCAGCAGCCTGGCGCTCTCGGGCAGGTCGCCGAGTATCTCCTCGCGCAGCCGGTCGACGGGCCCGCCCTCGGCGTCGCCGATGAGGATGACGGCGTGGATCTCCCGCTGGTAGGTGCGCTCCCACTCCTCGACGGGCGGGTCGTTGACTTCGGCGGTGCGGCGTTTCATGCCGTCGCGGAAGACCGGGTCGTCGAACGTGCGGACGTCCTCGACGGAATGGCCGAGGTCGCGGTAGCCGGCCTTGCTGATGCCGACCCCGACGTAAGGGGTGCCAGGCCCTCGTCCTGCCCCGAAGTCGCGGATCTCCTGCAGGTGCTGACGGGCCGACTTCATCTTCGTGGTGGCGAGGCGGCGCAGGAACGCCCGGCCCTCGGCCACGTCGTTGAACCGGACGAACAGTACGGACAGGTGCTCGCGTACGTGGGCGCGCAGGATGTTCGGTTGCAGATTGTCGAGCATCGCCTTGGTGTCGGCGTCGAGCGCGGCCGAGTCCCAGGCGAGAGGTCGTTCGTTGGTCAGGTCGACAGGCATCGTGCGTGTCCCTTTCCCCGTTTCCCGATTATGTGAAAAATCGGACCCCCTACGCGTTGAGGGAGAAAGGTTCGCAAGAATCTCTCACCTTTCAACGCGTCCCACCTCTTCGACTCGCGAACGCCCGCGAAGGTTTCGGCGCCAACGGGATTGCTGGATTTCCCGTTGGGCGGAAACGGGGAATGCCCATTCAGGGCTCCTTTAGGGTGGTGACGGTGAAAATCGATGCGTCGCGGAGCGCCCGGAGGCGGCCATGAAGAGCCGGCAGTGGAGCCGTTCCGGAGCCACGCGCGACACGCTGTTACGCGCGGCTCGCGACGTCTTCCTGGCCAAGGGGTACGCCGACGCCACGGTGGCCGACATCGTGGCGGCGTCGGGCATCAGCGTCGGCAGTCTTTATCACCATTTCGGCGGTAAGCCCGGTTTGTTCCTGGCGTTGTGGGAGCAGTTCACGCGCGGGCAGGAGGAACGCACCGCGCGGGCGGCCAAGGCTGCCGACGGCGCCTCAGAACGTTTTCTCGCGGGCGCCCGCGCCTATCTCGAAGGGACGTGGGAGCAGCGCGAGGTGGCGAGGCTCTTCCTGGAGAGCGACGGGCCCGCGGAGTTCACCACGCTGCGCCGGCAGCGCGGGTGGGGCTGGATCGGCGGCAACAAGCGGGTGCTCGGCCTCGCGGACACGCGGGAGAGCCACGTGCTGGTGGTGCTGCTGACCACGATGATGGGCGAGGCGGGCCGAGAGGTGGCCGCGTGCGAGACCGACGACGACGCCGCGGCGACGATCGACGAGGTGATCCGGCTGGTGAGGCGGCTGCTGCCTACACCGCACGGCGTAGCGGAGCCGTCTCCCTAGGGACGATGACCGCGGGGCAGCCGGGTGGGAGTGTGGGGCGCATGGATCTGCTCCGCCGGGTGCTCGCCGGTTCTTCGGCGGTGTACGCGCTCGTCTTCCTGACGTTCGCGCTGGCGCACGCCGGGGTCGGGATCGGCCCGCTCCGTGAGCCGGTGATCGCGCCCGCCGTCGTCGTCGAGACGTTGTGCGCCGTGGCCGTCGCCATCGGCGCGTACGGCGCGGCGGCCCGCCGGGCGTGGGCCTGGGACGGCCTCCTCTACGGGCACGCGGCCGCGCTGGGCGGCGTGCTGCTCGGTATCGCGGCGACGACCCTGAGCCCGGGCGGCGGGACGACCGTGGTGCTGCTCTGGTATCACGGCGTGATGGCCGCCGCGCTGACCGCCGGCCTGGCGGCCGCCTTCTACGCCTCCCGCGTGCGCGGATGACCGGCGAGAGGGCGCGCCGGCCGCCGGCCTCGGATGCGGTCCGGTCACGCCTCCAGGGTGCGCAGGTAGTCGGCGGCCTCGGCCACCTGGTCCTCCGCGAAGACGCGGATGCCGTGTGACTCCAGCAGGGCCGTCGTGACGCCCTGGCCCGGTGCGCGGCGTCCGGAGAAGGAGCCGTCGTAGACGGTGAGGACCCCGCAGGAGGGGCTGCCCTCCTTGAGCACCGCCATGCGGACCTGCTGGGAGCGCGCGACCGCGAGCGCGCCCCGCGCGCCCGCCACGAACGCCGCGGTCACGTCGGCGCCGTCGGTCGCGAGCACGCGGGCCGTGCCGTCGAGCACGGCGGCGCCGCCCAGACCGCCCTCGATCTCGGCCGCCGGACGCGGGACGGGCAGCCCGCCCGCCACCTCGGGGCAGAACAGCACCAGCCGCCCCTCCTCCCGCCACCCGGCGAGCAGCGCGTCGGAGCTGGTCTTGGCGCCGCCGTCGTAGCGCACCCTGCGGCCCATCAGGCAGGCGCTGACGAGGATTCTCTCCACGCCTTCGATCCTATGAGCGCGATCGGCACCAGCGAGACCGCGGTCAGGGCCGCCACCACCCAGAACGCGTACGTGAACGGCTGCGCCACGCCCGCCCGGGTGAACGCCTGCAGCAGCACGGTCAGCACGGCGACGCCGAACGGCGCGGCCAGGCGTACGGCGATGGTGCTCAGCGTGGTCGCCGCCGGGATCGCGGCCCGCTCCAGCGTCGTGAACGCCGCCGCCATCACCGACGTGGACACCAGCCCGTGCCCGAGCCCCAGCAGGAACATCGGCGCGAGACCGCCGCCGAGCAGCGTGAACGCCGCGATGCCGGCCACCGCGACGACCACCCCTGCCGCGCCGACGCCGCGCGCCCCCTTGCTGTCGGTGAGCCGGCCCGCCAGCGGCATCGTGATCGCCGCCCCGACGCCCATGGGCGCGAGCAGCAGGCCCGCGTCCAGCGCGCTGCCCCCGGCGGCGAGCTGGGCGTGCAGCGGCACGAGCACGGTGAACCCGAACAGCGCGGCCGAGTAGCAGACCAGCGCGCCGACCGCCGCGGTGAACGTCCTGTCGCCGAACAGCCGCAGGTCGAGCAGCGTCCCCTGGCGGCGCAGCGCCCGTACCGTGAACGCCGCCACCAGCACCACTCCGGCGAGCAGCACGGCGAGCGCGGCGCCGCCCTGCTCCGACAGCCCGTAGACGACGGCCGCGAGCCCGGGGGAGAGCAGCGCGAGCCCGGCCACGTCGAGCGGCTGCGGACGCTCGCCAGGACCGCCGGGCAGCAGGACGAGCGCGGCCACCAGCGCGAGCGCGCAGATCGGCACGTTGATCAGGAACAGCCACCGCCAGCCGAGCCCCTCCACGATCACGCCCCCGAGCGGCGGCCCGAGCACCGGCGCCAGCATCGCCGGCACGGACAGCGCGGCCATCGCCCGGCCCATGCGCTCCTTGCCCGCCGCCTGTGCCAGCATCGCCTGGCCGACCGGCATGAGCAGGCCGCCGCCGATCCCCTGGACGGCGCGGAAGGCGACCAGGCTCCAGACCGACCAGGCGGCGGCGCTGAGCGCGGACCCGGCCACGAACAGCACCAGAGCGGTCAGCCAGACGCGGCGGGCGCCGAACCTCCCGGTCGCCCAGCCGGTGACCGGCACCGTCATGGACAGCGCCAGCAGGTAACCGGTGACCGTCCACTGGATCTCGGACAGGGAAGAGCCGAAGGCGCGGGCAAGGGTGCCGAGCGCGACGTTGACGATCGTGGTGTCGAGCATCGTCATGATCACGCCGAGCAGGACGGCGGTGCCGGTGGCCCAGAGGGGAGTTCGTACGGCGTATCGCATGTCGTACACCGTATCACCCTCGTACGCTGTATCCCGTGACGTCTCCATGGTCGAAGCCCGCACCGCCCCGCCGCCCGGCGCTGACCAGGGAGGCGATCGTGGCCGCCGCCATCGCGCTCGCCGACGCCGAAGGACTGGACGCGGTCTCCATCAGGCGCGTGGCCGCCGAGCTCGGCGCCCGCACGATGACGCTGTACTCCCACATCGAGCGCAAGGAGGACCTCCTCGCGCTGATGGCCGACGAGATCGCCGCCGAGGCGCACGCCGCAGAGCCGCTCCCTGACGACTGGCGCGAGGCGCTGCTGCTGCTCGCCCGCCTCGAACGCGACCTCGTCCGCCGCCACCCCTGGCGGGTCGATCTCATCTCGCAGCGCGTCGCGGTCGGCCCCAACGGGCTGCGGCACGTCGAGCAGAAGCTGGCGGCCATCGGCAAGCTGGGCGTCGAGCGGCTGACGGCCTGGCGGATCCTCGCGGCGTTCAACGACTACATGACCGGCTTCGTGATCAGGCAGGCGCTGGAGCGCGCGGCGTCGCGTGAGGCGGGCATCAGCGAGGCCGAGCGGGCCGCGCCGGCCGAGCCGCACGTCAGGGAGCTGATCGCGGGCGGTGAGTTCCCCCTGCTGGGGCCGATGATCGAGCAGGGCGTGCAGGGAGCCGACGACAACTTCGAGCGCGGGCTCGGCTGGGTGCTCGACGGCATCGAGGCGCACCTGCGCGACCGGCCCCCGCCGGAAGACCGGTGAGGCGGGTCGTCGGCGGCGCCGGAAGGCCGGTGAGGGCGTCGGAAGGCCGGTGAGGCCGGGCGTCGGCGACGACGTCACGAGGCCGGTCGTCAGCGGGGGCGGGGCCCCTGGGCGATAGCCTTACCCCCGATGAACACCACCGTCTCCACGATCGTCATCTCCGGCTCGCTGCTGCTGATGCTGATGAGCCTGATCGTCGCGATCCGCAACCGTCCGATGGGCATGGTGCTGCTGGTCGGCTTCGCCCTGCTGGAGGTGGCGGTGCTGGTGCAGGCCGGGTTCGTGATCGCCGGGGTGGCGGGCGGCGCGGGGCCCGGCGACAAGGCCACGCTGTTCGGCTACGTCGGCGGCGAGGTGCTGATCCCGCCCGCCGCGGTGTTCCTCGCGCTGGCCGAGCGCAGCAGGTGGGGCTCGGCGATCCTGGCCGTGGCCGGGTTCGCGATCGCGGTGATGACGGCCAGGCTGCTGCAGATCTGGCAGGGCGTGGCGTGACCGGCTCGATCGGCACCGGGCCTGGGCGTGCGCTGATCGCCGTCTACGGGTTGTTCGCGCTGGCGGCAGGGGCGCGGGCGGGCGTGCAGATCGCCACCAGGTTCGGCGAGGCGCCGCTGGCGTACAGCCTGTCGGCGTTCGCGGCGGCGGTCTACATCCTGCTCACCGTCGCGCTGTGGCGCGGCGCCCGCCGGCTGGCGTTCGTCTCGCTCGGCATCGAGCTGGCCGGGGTGCTCGTCATCGGCACGCTCAGCGTGCTCGACCCGGCCGCCTTCCCCGACGAAACCGTGTGGTCCGCGTACGGCAAGGGTTACCTGTTCATCCCCCTCGTGCTGCCCCTCGTCGGCCTCTTCTGGCTGTGGCGCCGGCGTTAACGCCGGACGTGCCTGGGCAGTGGCTGATCCCATGAGCACGATCGAACACTCCGAAGACGTCAGGGTCCCCGTACGCGTCGCGTACGACCAGTGGACGCAGTTCGAAAGCTTCCCCGAGTTCATGGAGGGTGTGGAATCGGTCAAACAGCTCAGTGACACGCGTACGGCCTGGGTGGCCGACATCGCCGGTGTCCGGCGCGAGTTCGAGGCCGAGATCACCGAGCAGCACCCGGACGAGCGCGTCGCCTGGCGCAGCGTCGAGCGCCCCCACCACGCCGGCGTGGTGACCTTCCATCGCATCGACGAGAACACCACCAGGGTCACCCTCCAGATGGAGTACGACCCCGAGGGGTTCATCGAGACGGCCGGCGACTGGCTGCAGCTCGTCAGGATGCGCGTGGTCGGCGACCTCAAGCGGTTCAAGACGTTCATCGAGTCGCGCGGCGGCGAGACCGGCGCCTGGCGCGGCGACGTCCCGGGGCCGCATCAGGAGGGCTCCACGTACGGCGGCAGTGGCCAGCCCGTTCCCCCCGGCACGATCGGCGGCGGCGGCCAGGAGCCCGGAGGCACCCTGCCTCCTCCCGGCCCGATTCCCCCGAACGAGCCCCCCGCGATGCCGCCCAGGCCGGTGCTCTGACCGGTCAGGCGCGGTACCCCGAAAGCGCGGAGAACCCCCGGACCTGTCCGGGGGTTCTCCGCTGCCAGGAATAAAGCGACATTTCACTCCTGTTAGGGTGGTCATTCGTCCCATGATTTGATGAATGGAGGACCTCCCCAGCATGACCGTGCTCGCACAAGAGTCCCGTGGCAGCAACACCCGCCTCGCCTGGCTCCTCGTCCTGGGGATCGTCCTAGCCGCACTCAACCTGCGCACCGGGGTCACCAGCGTAGGCCCGCTGCTCGACCAGCTCGCCGCCGGGCTCGGCATGTCCAGCGTCGGCACCGGCCTGCTGACCACCCTGCCCGTGCTGGCCTTCGCCAGCGTCGGCGCGATCACCCCGACGCTGGCCAGGCGGATCGGCGAGCACCGGCTGCTGCTGCTCGCCCTCATCACGCTCGGCGCCGGGCTGCTGGTCAGGTCGCTGGTCGGCTCCGCCCCCGTGTTCCTGGTGAGCAGCGCGGTCGCGCTGTCCGGTGGCGCGGTCGGCAACGTGCTCATCCCGACGCTGATCAAGCGGCACTTCCCGGCGCGTACCGGGATCATGACCACCGTCTACACCACGGCCCTGGCGGTCGGCACGATGCTCGCCGCAGCCGCGACCGTGCCGATCGAGCGCGCGGCGGGGGACTGGCACGTCGCGCTCGGCGTCTGGGCGGCCCTGGCGCTCGTCGCCGCCATTCCGTGGCTCGCGCTGCTGCGCAGTGAGCCGGAGCGGGACACCGGGAGCCGGGACGCGGGCATCCGCACCCTGCTCCGCAGCAGGCTCGCCTGGATGATCGCCATCTACTTCGGCACCCAGTCGATGATCGCCTACATCATGTTCGGCTGGCTCGCCGCCATGCTGACCGACAACGGCTACACCACCCCCGAGGCGGGGCTGATCCTCGGCGTCTTCACCGCGCTGAACATCCCCGTCTCGATCGTCGTCCCCATGGTCGCCTCGCGCTTCCGCGACCAGCGGCCGCCCGTCGTCGGGCTCGTCGCGTTCTACGCGGTCGGCTTCCTCGGCCTGTGGTTCGCGCCGGCCTCGACGGCCATGGTGTGGGTGGTGTTCGTGGCCGTGGGCATGGGCTCCTTCCCGCTGGCGCTGATGATGCTGGGGCTGCGCACCCGTACGCCGGAGAGCACGGCCGCCCTGTCTGCCTTCGGCCAGAGCGCCGGCTACCTCATCGCCGGCGCGGGGCCGCTGCTGGTCGGCGTGCTGCGGGAGACGACCGGGGGCTGGTCGCTGCCGTTCGGGATGATCTTCGTCGTCCTCGTCGTCCAGCTCCTCACCGGCCTGTACGCCGGCCGCGCCCGCTATCTGGAGGACGAGCGCGACGCTGCCAGAATGACCGGGTGAAATCCACTGTCGTCACCTTTCCCAGCGGCCTGACCAGCGGCCGCTCACAGATCGTCGGGACCGTGCCGGTTGAGGGGGGCAGGCACGGTCTCGTCGTGTCCGAGACCCCTTTCCATCCTCTTGATCACACCTGGCCCGACCAGCCGGCCGACCGGGGCACGCTCGGCGGCCTGCCGGTGCTCGACTGCGTGACGGGGGCGGCCGACGATTCCGGCGAGATCCTGCTGGGTCCCGCCATCCCCGTGCGGCGGGGCGCCGAGGGGTGGGAGTGGCTGGTGGTCCACGTCACCGAGTCGCCGCTGCCCGTGGGCGAGGAGGTGGACCTCTCGGTGGATCGCGAGCACCGTACGGCGCTGTCCGCCGGCCACACCGCCTGCCACCTCGCCGCGCTCGCGCTCAACGCCGTGCTGGCCGATCGGTGGCGCAAGGAGGCGCGGCCGGACTCGCTCGGCAATCCCGACTTCGACCAGGCCGCGATCACCTCCTCCCGCATCGAGCCCCACGGCAGCGTGGACGTCTACCGGCTCGGCAAGTCCCTGCGCAAGAAGGGCTTCTCCGCCGAGGACCTCGACCCCGCGCAGGTCGCCGCGCAGGTGAACGAGCTGCTGGCGGGGTGGGTGGCCGCCGACGCGCCCGTACGCGTGGAGGTGCCGGGGCCCGAGCTGACCGCCCGGCGCACGTGGCACTGCTCGCTGCCGGAAGGTGAGGCGTCGATCCCGTGCGGCGGCACCCATCTCACCCGTACGTCGGAGCTGGGCCGCGTCTCGGTCGCGCTCACGCTGGACGACGCGGCGCTCACCATGAGGACGACTGTCAGCATGTGTTGACAGACGGCCTCGTGTCAGCGCATGCTGACACCATGGACGTCAAGGAACTGGCCGAGACGGCCGCAGGACGCGACCCCCATGACGGGCTGCGGGCCGTGGCCGCGCTCAGGGCGCTGCTGGAGGAGCTGGAGGCGGTCCACGTGTCCACCGCCCGCGCGCAGGGCTGGTCCTGGGAGCAGATCGCCGACGCGCTGGGAGTCCGGCGGCAGTCGGCGCACCGCAAGCACGCACGCAGGACGGGGAGAAGCCGATGATGTTCGCCAGGTTCGCCGAGGGTGCCCGTGCGGCCGTGGTCGCGGGCGGGATCCACGCGCTGGACGCGGGACTGCCCGCGCTCGACACCGGGCCGCTCCTGCTCGGGCTCGCGGAGGTGCGGCCGTTCCGGCTGGAGCACTTCACCGCCGCCCCCGCCGACGTGCGCCGGCACGCCGCGCTGCCCGACCCCCGCGCGCTGCTCGCCACGCTGGGCATCGACCTCGACGAGGTGCACCGCCGCACCCGCGCCGGTGCCGCCGACCCCCGGCGGTGGTCGTTGCGCCGCTCCCGCCTGCGCCCGCTCCGCGTCACCCTGTACGGGCCGCTCGGCGAGCTGCCGCTCACCATGCACGCCAGGAAGGTCGTGGAGGTGGCGGCGTCCCGCCCCGGCCCGGTGACCGGCGAACGCCTCCTGTGGGGCCTGCTCGCCGACGCCGCCAACGGCGCGGAACGGATGCTGCGCGCGTCAGGCGTGAACGTGTCCGCAGTGGTCCGCGAGGCCGCCATCCCGACCCGCCACGCCGCCTGACCGATCAGGCGGTGGGGTGGAGGTGGGCGATCTTCTCGGGGTTGGCCATCAAGTAGATCGTCTCGACGCGGCCGTCCACGATCACGAGGGACAGGACGCCGACGACCCGGTCGCCGGCCGACATGACGATGCCGGGGGCGCCGTTGATCGTGTCCATGGTGAACGACCAGTCCGGCACGTCCGGCAGGCCGATCGAGGCCATGAACTTGGCGATGTTCTCCTGCGTGGTGATGGAGGCGAGGAAGCGGCCGACGTTCGCGGAGCCGGTGATGGCGCGCAGCGCCGCCCTGGCCTTGCCGCCGCCGTCGCTGACCAGCTGCACCTTGTCGGACAGCAGCGTGATCAGCCCGTCGAGGTCGCCTTCCGCCGCCGCGCCGAAGAACCGCTCGGTGATCCGGCGGCGCTCGTCGCGGTCCACGTCGAAGCGCGGCCGCCGCTCGCGTACGCGCTCACGCGCCCGCCTGGCGAGCTGCCTGACGGCCGGCTCGTTGCGTCCGACGATCTCCCCGATCTCCGCGAACGGCAGGTCGAACGCCTCCCGCAGCACGAACACGGCCCGCTCCAGCGGCGTCAGCGTCTCCAGCACGACCAGCAGCGCCAGCTCGACGGAGTCGGCCAGCGCGGCGTGCTCGGCGACGTCGGGCCCGGTGGAGATCGGCTCGGGCAGCCACGGCCCGACGTACGACTCCCGCCGCGCCTTCAGCTGCCGCAGCCGGTCGATGGCCAGCCGCGAGGTCACCCTGACGAGATAGGCCTTGGGGTCGGCGACGTCCGCGCGATCGGCCCCCGACCAGCGCAGCCACGCCTCCTGGACGACGTCTTCCGCGTCGGTCACGCTGCCCAGGATGCGGTAGGCGACGGCGGTCAGCAGACTGCGGTGCTCCTCGAAGGTCGGCATGAACCCTAAGACGTACCACAGAGCCGCGACGTGACACGAGGGCTCCGAACCTCCGTTACACTTGTTGATCGCAAGGGGCTATGGCGCAGTTGGTAGCGCGCCTCCATGGCATGGAGGAGGTCTGGGGTTCGAATCCCCATAGCTCCACAGGATGTCGAGCAGCGCCCCGCCTGATGGCGGGGCGTTTCGCGGTTCCGGGGGCTGCTCAGCGGCCGTCGAGCACGGCCAGGTAGTGCGGGTTGCGCATGACGCCGAGCACGTTGCCGAACGGGTCCACCACCGACGCCGTGACGAAGCCGGAGCCGTCGCCCTGCTCCCTGATCGGCTGGTGCTCCTTGGCGCCCATGCTGAGCAGCCGCTCCACCGTGGCCTCCAGGTCGTCCACGTGCCAGTACATGATGGCGCCCGCCGGCTGCCCGGTCGTGCCGGGCGGGGCGTAGCGGCCGTCGATGATGCCGAACTCGTGCTGGTAGTCGCCCAGGCGGAACTCGACGTATCCGGGGCGGCGGTAGTACGGCTCGACGCCGAGGAACTCGGTGTACCACGCCTGCGCGGCCTCGTGGTCGGCGGCCCAGAACGTCAAGGTGGCGAATCCGCGGAGCATGTCGGTGTCCTTCCGGTTGCTGGTACGAAGACCAGGATGCTCCGGAAAAGTGCTCATCTTCTGACTACTTTTCCGGAGAGAATCGGTGACATGCGAGCTGATCGACTGGTGGCCGCGCTGCTGCTCATGCAGGCGCGCGGCAGGGTGACCGCGGCGGAGCTGGCCGAGGAGCTGGAGGTGTCGGTGGCCACCGCGCGCCGCGACCTGGAGGCGCTGTCGGCGGCGGGCGTCCCCGTCTATCCGCAGGCGGGGCGGGGCGGCGGGTGGCGGCTGCTGGGCGGTGCGCGTACCGACCTGAGCGGGTTGTCCTCCTCGGAGGCGCAGGCGCTGTTCCTGCTCGCCGGGCCCGCCGCGCCCGCGACGCCCGAGGTGCGCTCGGCGCTGCGCAAGCTGCTGCGGGCGCTGCCCGCGACGTTCAGGGAGGGCGCGGCGGCGGCGGCGAGCGCGGTCGTGGTCGATCCCGCCGGCTGGGGCGCGACCGGGAAGGAGCCGCCCGACGCGGTGCGGGTGCTGCGGGACGCCACCGTGCGGCGGCGCCGGGTCAGGCTGGCGTACGAAGGGCGGGACGGGCGCAGCGAGCGGCTGGTCGATCCGTACGGGCTGGTGGACAAGGACGGCGTCTGGTACCTGCTGGCCGGCACAGAGCGCGGGCGGCGGACCTTCCGGGTGGACCGGATCACCGGGGCCGAGCCGACGGAGGAGGAGTTCGAGCGGCCCGATGACTTCGAGGCGGGAGCCGCCTGGCAGGAGGTCGTCGAGGAGATGGAACGGCGGCGCTCGACGGTCGCGGCCACCGTGCTCATCGCGGCGCGGTTCGTCCCGATCCTGCGGGACAGGTTCGGGCGGCACTGCGAGGTCGTCGGCGAGGAGGAGGACGGGCGGGCCAGGGTGCGGGTGGCGGCCCCGATGGCCGTGACGCTCGCCGAGCAGCTCGCCGGGTGGGGCGCGCGGGCCGAGGTGGTGGAGCCCGAGGAGGTCAGGACGGAGCTGGCCCGCATCGGCGCCGAACTCGTCGCCGGCTACGCCCCCTGACCGGTGAGAAAAGGGGCGGGCCGGAGGTATAAGCCTCCGGCCCGTTTCTATGACGAGCGGTCACGAGGACCGCCGAGGGTCAGTAGGGGTGGTGGCGGCGCCGGCCGCCGAACGTCTTGCCGAGGTGGAAGCCGCCGGGCAGGCGCACCGACACGTGACGGCGGCCGTCGGGGGTGGTCGAGACGTGGAAGCGGCGTCCGCCGAAGCTGTGGCCGATGCCGTGCCGTGAAAGGTTGATCCGGAACGGACCCACTTTGACCGACTTGTTGTAGTGCCAGCCCACTGTCCCTCCTCCACCGTCATGCGCTCAGTCGGAAGAACGTCCGGAACGGCGGCCGGGTTCCCGGACTGGTCGGGCGTACGCACGCGGAAGTGGCTCTGAGCCCGCCGGCGGGCTCGGTCTACGTTAGGAGCAGGACCTAGGGAAGGGGCTACCGACATGATCGTGATCGGGCATCTGAGTGACGTCCACATCGGCGCCACGGCCGAGACCGTCACCCGTACGGCGGCGGTCATGCGTTACCTCGACGCGCTGCCCGCCGACCTCGACGCCGTGCTCGTCACCGGCGACATCGCCGACCACGGCACGGCCGAGGAGTACGAGAGCGCCGCCAAGCTCCTCACCTCCCGCCACCCCGTCCTGATCGGGCCCGGCAACCACGACGTGCGCGCCGAATTCCGCCGCGTCCTGCTGGGCCGGCCGGCCGATGACCGGCCGGTCAACCAGGTGCTGCGGACCCCGAACGCGATCTACGCGATGTGCGACTCCTCCATCCCCGGCGAGGCCGCCGGCCACCTGGAGGACGAGACGCTCGACTGGCTCGCGGGGGTGCTGGCGGGCAGCGGCGGGCTGCCGGTGTTCGTGGCCTTCCACCACCCGCCGGTCATGCTGCACGGCCCTGGCATCGACGGCATCAGGATGCACCGGACGGAACGCCTCGAAGCGCTGCTCGCCGAGCATCCGAACGTGCCCGCCGTGCTGGTGGGCCACGCGCACACGGCCGCCGCCACCACGTTCGCGGGCCGGCCGCTGCTGGTGGGCGGCGGCGTGGTGTCCACGCTGAAGCTGCCCTGGGAGGGCGGCGTCAGCTTCGCCGAGGCCATCGACTACGCCCTGCCGCCGCTGATCGCCTTCCACGTGTTCGACGGCGCCAGGATGACCACGCACTACCGCGTCGTGCCGTGAGCGGAGACGGGCCCCCGGGCCCAGGGGGCCCGTCTCCGCACGGTCACGGTTCGGTGAGCTCGATGAACGTCACCGAGTACGCCGGGAAGTCGTAGGTGAAGGCCGAGGAGAAGCCGGTCACCCGCTGCCGCCGCGGCGAGATGCGGTCGGGGTCGGACAGGGAGTTGACGTCGGAGGGCGACCCGGTCAGCGTCGTCACGGTGGCCGACGGGCGGAGCCGTGCCGGGCCGAGGTCCACGCTCCCGCGTACGGCACTGTCCTGCGCGTTGACGACCTTGAGCGTGATCGACTTCCCGTCCCTGGAGACCACCTGGTAGAGCGGCTCCACCCGGGAGGCGTCGACGAACTCGTCGACCTTCTCGCCGTCCAGCCAGGTCGTGATCGTGCGCCCGCTGACCTGCACCTTCAGCCGGTGGTCGCGGCCGGTCTCGACGGTGGCGGAGGAGGTGGCGATGGACGACTTGCCGCCGTTGACCGCCTTCTCGACGGCGGACTGGGTGTTGTTCCAGCCGCCGACGTTCCACCAGTAGTAGTTGCCGCTGTCGCGGACCCCGAACATGATCAGGAAGCCCTCGGCGCCGGCGGTCTTGCGTGCCGTCACCTCGATCGTGTAGTTCGACCAGTCGGCCGAGCCCGCCGTGGACCTGGCGTCCTCGACCTGCGCGGTCTGGACGTACGCGCCGTCCTGCACCGCCCACGTGCCGAGCCCCGGCGACCAGCGGCCGGCGCCGGCCGAGAAGTCGTCCGCCAGCAGCACGGTGCCGTCGGCCGCGGTGACCTTGACGTCGTCGTAGCGGACCGCGGTGTTCCACGCGCCCAGCCCGACGGCGCCCCTGATGTCCTCGACCGGCCGCGGCTCGCCCTCGAACCTGCTGGGCACGACCCGGTCGCCGGCGTTCGTGGCGAACAGGCGCTGCACGTGGTAGCTGGGCGAGCCGTACGCCTGGTCGTTGTCGAACCAGATGAGGTCGGGCGACCAGTCCACGTAGTCGACGTTGGCCAGCAGCGGCGCGTACGACGCCAGCTTCACCACGTCGGAGTTGCGCTCGATGCCCGTCAGGTACGACGCCTCGCTCAGCGCGTTGTAGAAGGTGTTGCCCCGGGAGGCGTACTCGCCCACGAACACCTGCGGCCCCTCGCGGTCGTAGGAGTCGTAGCGGTGGTTGTTGGCGAGGAACCAGTCGGGGTTGTTGTAGTAGTGCTCGTCGACGAGGTCGGCCTTCTGGTCACGGGCGAACTGCCACATCCGGTCGAACCAGGCGCCCTGCGAGGTCTGCCCCGAGTTGCTGATGATCGTGATGTCGGGATGCTTCGCCCTGATCGCGGCGGCGAACTTCGGATAGTTGGTGAAGAACTCCTCGTAGATCTCCTCGTTGCCGAGCCCGATGTACTCCAGCCCGAACGGCTTCGGATGCCCCATCTCGGCCCGCTTCTTCCCCCAGGGGGAGGTGGCGGGGCCGTTGGCGAACTCGATGAGGTCGAGCGTGTCCTGCACCCAGCGGGCCAGCTTGGCCTCGTCGGTGAGCGGCCGGTTCTCGCCGCAGCCGTTGACGCCGACCGACAGCACCGGCAGCGCCTTCGCGCCGATGTCCTCGGCGAACTGGAAGTACTCGTAGTAGCCGAGGCCGTAGCTCTGGTTGTAGCCCCAGAAGTTGAAGTTGGTGGGCCGCTCCTCGACCGGGCCGATCGTCTCCTTCCACTGGTAGATGCGGCGCCGGTCGCCGGTCTCCGCGTACGGGTCGTAGGTGCCGACGTTCGTCACGCAGCCGCCGGGGAAGCGCAGGAACCGCGGTTCGAGGTCGGCGATCAGTTTCGCCAGGTCGGCCCGCATCCCGTGCCCCTTGTACGTCTCACGCGGGAACAGCGACACCATGTCGAGGTCGGTCCGCCCGGCGGGCGCCTGCACGACGAGCCGCCCCGCGTCGGTCGTGGCGGAGGCGGTGAACGACGCCCGGTACCTGGCCCAGCCGCCCGCCTTCACCCGCACGGTGGCCCGGCCCAGCATCGTCGTGCCGTCCTCGGCGGTGACCGTGAGCGTGCCCGGCTCGCTGCGCCTGGCCCACAGCGACAGGTCGTAGCGCTCGCCCTCGCGCAGCGGCAGGCCCCGGTTGAAGCCGGCGTTGCGCACCCCGGCCGTGCCCGTCCCGGTCACGTCGAGGCGCAGGTAGTTGCGGTTGTTCGCGTTGAGCGGGCGGTCGCCGGTGACGGCCAGGGCGGCGGTCGCGCCGCGCTCGGCCTTGGTCCAGGCGGTCAGTCCCGTGTAGGTGGGCTCGTCGGTCGCGTTGAACTCGAACGAGCGGTTCTGCACCAGCTCGGCGTACAGGCCGCCGTCGGCGGCGTGGTTGATGTCCTCGTAGAAGACGCCGTACAGGTCGGGGCTGACCTTCGTGCCCTTGGCCCGGGTGTCCACGGTCAGCTCGCCCGTGGTGTACCCCTCGACGCGGAACCTGGCGGGCGGCGTGCCCATGACGAGCGCGCCGCCGCTGACGGCGACGGCCCGATCGCCCGAGGTGAGCGTGACCTTGCCGCCGCCCGCGTCGGTGAGCTTGAAGACCGAGCCCTGGGCGGACAGGCGCACCTTGGCCGCCGCCTCCAGGTACTTCCCGCCGGCCACGTCCTTGAGCCTGACGCCGTCGCCGCTCGGCTCGGCGGTGAAGGCCAGGCTCGTCATGCCCGCAGACGCCGAGGCGCGCACCGCGCCCGAGCGCTCGGCCGTCAGGTACGGCCGCTCCGCCGCCCGCAGCGTGAACGTCCCCTCGGGCACCACCGCCCGGCCAGGGGCCGCCTTGATCGCGAAGTAGTCGAAGTCCACCCGCATGGAGGTGCCGTTCTGGGCCGAGAGCCCGAACAGCCCGACCTGCCCGACCGCGAGCCTGGCGGTCATCCTGGACGCCTCCACCCAGGCGGCGCCGTCCCAGTAGGAGGAGACGAACTCGTCGCCGGTGCGCGCCAGCTTGAGCACCTCGGCGGTGGAGCCGGGCCGGGCCGAGAAGGCGGAGGTGAAGGCGGCGCCGGCCTCGGTGGCCGTCTCGATGACCGGGCCGCCTTCGAAGCCGACGTGGGCGAGCCCGGCGCGGACGTAGTTGTCCCAGTCCTGCCAGGCCAGCAGGCCCGCGCTCTGGTAGTCGAGCGCCACGGGGGCGCTGAGCCGCGTCACCACCTCGAAGTCGCCGTCGGGGACGTCCACGAGGAAGAGGTTGCGCGCGTTGTTGGTGGCCTGGTGGGTGTCGCCGGTGGAGGTGCCGAGGTGCAGGGCGCCGCCGGACAGGCTCCAGCGGGAGTCGTCGGGGGACAGCACGCTCCAGTCGGGGCCGAGCGTGGTGCCGTCGAACTCGTCCACGACGGCGCCGCCGGGTAAGGGGGCGGGTTCTGTGGGCGCGCGGGCGGGCGCCACCAGGGAAGCGGCCACGAGCAGGGCCGACAGGATGATGCGCGACATGAGCGGGGGGCTCCTCACGAGTTGTTAGCGTTAACACAGAAGTGAGCGTTAACAAGCGCGATCAGCGCCACGTTAGGGACGTCCGACCAGGGGCGTCAAGAGGCGGCTGTGTAACCCGACCGTAATCCGGCGAGCCCTTGACGGAAGGGATTGTGAGCGTTCACAGTCGGGGCCAAGCCAGGAAAGGAGCACGGCCGTGAGATCCACCCTGGGGCGCCGCCTGCCTGTCATGGCCGACGTGGCCAGAGAGGCCGGCGTGTCGCATCAGACCGTCTCACGCGTGCTCAACGACCATCCGAACGTCCGCAGCGAGACCCGTACGCGGGTGCTCCAGGCCATCGACAAGCTCGGCTACCGCCGTAACCTCGTCGCCCGCGCCCTGGTCACCAAGCACTCCAGGACGCTCGGCGTGGTCAGCTTCGACACCACCCTGTACGGCCCGGCCAGCACCGTCTACGGCATCGAGCAGGCGGCCAGGGCGGCCGGCTACTTCGTCAGCATCGTCAGCCTCACCTCGATCGACAGGGCCGGCGTCCGCGACGCCCTCGACTACCTGGCCGACCAGGGCGTGGACGGCGCGGTGGTGGTCGCGCCGCAGCGCTCGGCCGCCCAGGCGCTGGCCGACCTGCCGTCCGGCATCCCCACGGTCGCCGTCGAGGGCGGGCAGGCCGGCGAGGTGTCGGTGGTCTGCGTCGACCAGGTCGCGGGCGGCAGGCTCGCCACCGAGCACCTGCTCGCGCTCGGCCACGAGACGGTCTGGCACGTCGGGGGTCCCTCCGACTGGCTGGAGGCGGAAGGGCGGGTGGCCGGGTGGCGGGCCGCGCTGGAGGAGGCGGGCCGCGAGATCCCGCGGCCGCTCGCCGGTGACTGGAGCCCGCGATCGGGCTACGAGGCGGGCCGCGGCCTGGCGAGCATGAGGAACGTCACGGCGGTCTTCGTCGCGAACGACCAGATGGCGCTCGGCGTGCTGCGGGCGTTCGGTGAGCAGGGGGTGAGAGTGCCCGAGCAGGTGAGCGTGGTCGGCTTCGACGACGTGCCCGAGTCGGCGTACTTCTCCCCGCCGCTCACGACCATCAGACAGGACTTCGGCGCGGTGGGAAGGCACAGCATCGAGGTGCTGGTACGGCAGCTCAAAGGCGGCCTCGAAGAGCGGGAGCGGCTCGTGGTGCCGCCCTCGTTCGTGGCCAGGGCCAGTACGGCCCCTCCGGCCTGAGCGAGCTGTGGAAAGGCAGGACGCGCTGGCGCCCAACCGGGCCTGTTAGCGCTCACATCGAAAGGAACCCCCCACGTGTTAAGAAGGATCTCGGCGCTGGTGCTCGCCGGACTCACCGCGTTCGCGGTGGCGTCGTGCGGCAGCGAGAGCGGCGGCGGCACCGGTGGCGACGCGGGTGCCGGTGGCGGGACGGACGACACGATCGTCATGGGCTTCTCCCAGGTCGGCGCGGAAAGCGGCTGGCGTACCGCCAACACCAAGTCCGTCCAGGAGTCGGCGAAGGCGGCGGGCATCGAGCTCAAGTTCTCCGACGCGCAGCAGAGGCAGGAGAACCAGATCAAGGCGATCCGCTCGTTCATCCAGCAGCGGGTGGACGTGATCGCCTTCTCGCCGGTGGTGGAGTCGGGCTGGGACCCGGTGCTCAACGAGGCCAAGAACGCGAAGATCCCGGTCATCCTGACCGACCGCGCGGTCGACTCCCAGGACACCTCCCTCTACAAGAGCTTCCTCGGCTCCGACTTCATCGAGGAGGGCAAGAAGGCGGGCCAGTGGCTGGTCGAGGAGTACAAGGACTCCTCCGACACCGTGAACATCGTCGAGCTGCAGGGCACGACCGGCTCGGCCCCGGCCAACGACCGCAAGGCCGGCTTCGCCGAGGTCATCCAGGCCGACGCGAAGTTCAAGATCATCGCCTCGCAGACCGGCGACTTCACCAGGGCCAAGGGCAAGGAGGTCATGGAGGCCTTCCTGAAGTCCAACCCCGACATCGACGTCCTCTACGCCCACAACGACGACATGGGGCTCGGCGCCATCGAGGCGATCGAGGGCGCGGGCAAGGTGCCCGGCAAGGACATCAAGATCATCACCGTGGACGCGGTGAAGGACGGCATGCAGGCGCTCGCCGACGGCAAGATCAACTACATCGTCGAGTGCTCGCCGCTGCTCGGCCCGCAGCTCATGGACCTCGCCAAGAAGGTCGTCGCGGGCGAGGAGGTGCCGACCCGGGTGGTGACCGAGGAGACCACGTTCACCCAGGAGCAGGCCAAGGAGGCGCTGCCCTCCCGCCAGTACTGACCCGCAGGGCGTGACGACGACGAGCGGCGGCCCGGAGCAGGCGCCCGGGCCGCCGCCCCAACGGAAGGGGAAAGGCACATGGCCGTACCCGCGCCGGTCCTGACGATGAGCGGGATCGGCAAGAGGTTTCCGGGGGTGACGGCCCTGGACGGCGTGAACCTGCGGCTGCTGCCCGGCGAGGTGCACGCGCTGATGG
Organism: Nonomuraea salmonea; assembly: GCF_042428605.1. Taxonomy (NCBI): domain Bacteria; kingdom Bacillati; phylum Actinomycetota; class Actinomycetes; order Streptosporangiales; family Streptosporangiaceae; genus Nonomuraea; species Nonomuraea salmonea. The sequence goes on along the minus strand of NZ_JBHMCF010000029.1, from coordinate 729,506 downwards.
GCGAGAACGGGGCGGGCAAGTCCACCCTGATCAAGGTGCTCACCGGCGTGTACGCCGCCGACGCCGGCACGATCGAGCTGGGCGGCGCGCCCGTGGCGTTCGCCAGCCCGCTGGAGGCGCAGCAGGCCGGCATCAGCACGGTCTACCAGGAGGTCAACCTCTGCACGAATCTGTCCGTGGCCGAGAACATCCTGCTCGGCAGGGAGCCGCGCCGCCTCGGCCGCATCGACTGGCGGCGCATGCGGGCCCGCGCGGGTGAGCTGCTGGCCCGGCTGGAGCTGGAGCTGGACGTGGCGGCGCCGCTGTCGTCGTACTCGCTGGCCGTCCAGCAGATGGTGGCGATCGCGCGGGCGATCGACATCGACGCGCGGGTGCTGATCCTGGACGAGCCGACCTCCAGCCTCGACGCCGACGAGGTGCGCCAGCTGTTCAGGGTGATGCGGCGGCTGAAGGAGGAGGGCATCGCGATCCTGTTCGTCTCGCACTTCCTCGACCAGATCTACGAGATCTCCGACCGCATGACGATCCTGCGCAACGGCCGGCTGGTCGGCGAGTACGCCACCCGCGAGCTGCCGCAGGTCGAGCTGGTCGCGAAGATGATCGGCAAGGAGCTGGCCGCGCTGGAGCGGCTGCACGGCACGGCCACGGTGTCCGGCACGCCGCTGGTCGAGGCGCGCGAGCTGGGGCGTACCGGGGCGATCGAGCCGTTCAGCCTGACCATCCACGAAGGCGAGGTGGTGGGACTGGCCGGGCTGCTCGGCTCCGGCCGTACGGAGATCGCCCGGCTGCTGTTCGGCGCCGACCACGCGAGCACGGGCGAGATCGCGGTCGGCGGCGCACCGGCGTCCTTACGCACGCCGCGCACGGCGATGACCCACCAGATCGCGTTCTGCTCGGAGAACCGCAAGTCCGACGGTCTGATCCCCGACCTCACCGTCCGCGAGAACATCATCCTGGCCCTGCAGGCCACCAGGGGCTGGACCAGGCCGGTGCCCCGCGACCAGCAGGACGAGCTGGTCGGCAAATACATCAAGGCGCTCAACATCAGCCCGCCCAACCCCGAGCACCTGGTCCGCGACCTCAGCGGCGGCAACCAGCAGAAGGTGGTGCTGGCGAGGTGGCTGATCCTGGAGCCCAGGCTGCTCATCCTCGACGAGCCGACCCGCGGCATCGACGTCGGCGCGAAGACCGAGATCCAGCGCCTGGTGGCGGAGCTGTCGGACGGCGGGATGGCGGTGCTGTTCATCTCGGCGGAGCTGGAGGAGGTGCTGCGGCTCAGTCACAAGGTCGAGGTGCTGCGTGACCGCCGGCTGGTGGCCGAGCTGCCCAACGACGCCGAGCTGACCACCGACGTGCTGATGGAGACGATCGCGAGCGGAGGCCGGGCCTCATGAGACGCCTGATGTGGCCGGTCGTGGTGCTGGTCCTGCTGCTGGCGCTGAACGTGTTCTTCACGCCCGGCTTCTTCTCGATCGAGGTCAAGGACGGCCACCTCTACGGCAGCCTGATCGACATCCTGCGCTTCGGCGCGCCGCTCATCCTGGTCTCGCTCGGCATGACGCTGGTCATCGCGACCGGCGGCATCGACCTGTCGGTCGGCTCGGTGGTGGCCATCTCGGGCGCGCTCGCCTGCCTGCTCATCAGCGAGGAGGCGAGCCTGTTCACCGCGGTGGCGGTGGCCCTCGGGCTGTGCCTGGCGCTCGGGGTGTGGAACGGGTTCCTGGTCGCCGGCATCGGCATCCAGCCGATCATCGCCACGCTGATCCTCATGGTGGCCGGGCGCGGGCTGGCCCAGCTCATCACCGACGGGCAGATCATCACCGTCAACAGCCCGGCGTACAAGGTGATCGGCGGCGGCTACTTCCTGACCGTGCCGTTCGGCATCCTCATCGTGGTGGCGGTGCTCGCGATCACCGCGTTCCTGACCAGGCGGCTGGCGCTCGGCATGCTGATCGAGTCGGTCGGCGGCAACGCCGAGGCGAGCAGGCTGGCGGGCATCAGGTCGCGCGGGATCATCGTCATGGTCTACGCCTTCGCCGCCCTGTGCGCGGGCGTCGCGGGCCTGATGATCAGCTCGAACGTCTCCAGCGCCGACGGCAACAACGCGGGCCTGTGGATCGAGCTGGACGCGATCCTGGCGGTGGTGATCGGCGGCACGTCGCTGGCCGGCGGGCGCTTCTCGCTCGGCGGCACCGTGCTGGGCGCGCTCATCATCCAGACGCTGACCACCACCATCTACTCGATCGGCGTGCCGCCGGAGACGACGCTGCTGTTCAAGGCGCTGGTCGTGACCGCGGTGTGCCTGATCCAGTCGCCGGCGTTCCGCGCGAAGGTGATGCGGCGGCGCGGGCGGGCGTCACCACTGAACCCGCCCGCCACGGCCGCGGCACCCAGTGAGGCGGCTAGCACGCCGGACGGAGTGAGGTCTTGACATCCTCCCCTTCGTAACGAGGGGGATTCCCACGGTCGCCCGTGAGGCTTCCTGCTTCACCGCCGGTCGCCCGCCCGAGAAAGGAACTCTCGTTGAGGTCTTACACCAGCTCCACAGGCGTTTCACCTCTCCGCCAGCCCGGCGGCGAGGATGTTTCCGATCGTTCGTCCGATGGCTTGGTCATCACCACCGTCGAACACATTACCGAACCCTGCGGTGCCGCGCCGGGTTTTGACGCCGGTTCGCCTGACAGTGAACCGGCTGCCCCTGTCCTGCTCCTCAGGGGTCCGATTCCTCCCGCGCCTGAAGGCGGGGGTTTCCTCGGAGGTGTCTGATGACCACGATGAGCGGGACGGCGACGCTCGGGCGGATGCCGGTGCCGGCGAAGTATCTGCCGGTCCTGGTGACCGGCTGCCTGTTCGTGGCCATGTTCGTGGCGGGCGGGATCCGCTACGAGGGGTTCGCGCACGGGCAGGTCATTCTCAACGTCTTCATCGACAACGCGTTCCTGCTGGTGGTGGCGGTGGGGATGACGTTCGTGATCCTGACGGGGGGCATCGACCTGTCGGTGGGGTCGGTGGTGGCGCTGTCGACGATGATCGCGGCCAGCCTCATGTCGGGGCCTGGATGGCCGCCGTACCTCGTGGTGCCGCTGGTGCTGGCCATCGGGGCCGGGCTCGGGCTGGTGATGGGGTACATCGTGCACGCCTTCGACATCCAGCCGTTCATCGTGACCTTGGCGGGCATGTTCCTGGCGCGCGGGCTCTGCTACACGATCGGCACCGACTCGATCCCGATCAGGGACGCCACGTTCACGGCGTTCGCGCAGACCAGGGTCGATCTGTTCGCCGATCTGTGGATCTCGCCGAGCGTGGTGATCGCGGTCGTGGTGGTCGCGGTGGCGGCGTACGTGCTGCACTACACCCGCTTCGGCCGGTCGGTCTACGCGACGGGCGGCAACGCGCAGTCGGCGCTGCTCATGGGGCTGCCGGTGGGCCGGACGAAGATCATGGTCTACACGATCAGCGGGTTCTGCTCGGCGCTCGGCGGGGTGCTGCTGTCGTTCTACATGCTCTCCGGTTACGGCCTGCACGCGGTGGGCATGGAGCTGGACGCGATCGCGGCGGTGGTCATCGGCGGCACGCTGCTGACCGGCGGCACCGGGTTCCTGCTGGGGACCGTGCTCGGCGTGCTCGTGCTCGGCCTGATCCAGACCGTCCTCAGCTTCGAGGGGACGCTGTCGTCATGGTGGACGAAGATCGTCATCGGCATGTTGCTCTTCGTCTTCATCCTCCTGCAGCGGCTGTTCTCCGCACGAACACGGAGGTGAGGAGGGGGTAACCGTAAAGAAACCTGCCCAATCGGGCGGCCGGCCAGGCGTCATGCCTGGTCAGGCCGGAGATCGAGGGCCCGAGCATCCGACTGGAAAGTTACCATCAGGTTATGCCCCGGCGTTGACATAGTCTTTGTTAGCGATAACAATCGGGCGAAGCAGGTGTGAACTTTGTTCTGATTCGTCACGTTCGGTGGCTGAATCTCCTCACTTTACCCGGCAGCAGCCGCGTTCCAGCGCTGCCGCGACCCCTATGGAAAGGGACACTCATGAGGTTGGGACGAATCGGGGGCGTGGTGTCGGCCATCGCGCTCGCCGCGACCATGACGGCGTGCGGATCGAGCACGAAGACCGTCGACGCCGACGCCTCCGCATCGGCCGCGGCAGGCAACGCCGGCGCCCTGATCGGCGTGACGATGCCCACCAAGTCCTCCGAGCGCTGGATCCATGACGGCGACAACGTCAAGAAGCAGCTCGAGCAGCTCGGCTACAAGGTCGACCTCCAGTACGCCGAGAACGACATCCCGACGCAGGCCAACCAGATCGAGAACCAGATCACCAAGGGCGCCAAGCTCCTGATCATCGCCTCGATCGACGGCACCGCGATCACCTCCCAGCTGCAGCAGGCCGCCGACGCGAAGATCCCGGTCATCGCCTACGACCGGCTGATCCGCAACAGCCCCAACGTCGACTACTACGCCACCTTCGACAACTTCAAGGTCGGCGTGCAGCAGGCGACGTCCCTGCTCAAGGGCCTCGGCGTCGAGGACGGCAAGAAGGGCCCGTTCAACGTCGAGCTGTTCGGCGGCTCGCCCGACGACAACAACGCCACGTTCTTCTGGAACGGCGCCATGTCGGTGCTCCAGCCGAAGATCGACGACGGCACCCTGGTGATCAAGAGCGGCCAGACCGACTTCAAGCAGGCCGCCATCCTGCGGTGGGACCCCGCCACGGCGCAGAAGCGCATGGAGGACATCATCACCAAGACCTACACCGGCTCCACCAAGGTCGACGGCGTGCTGTCCCCCTACGACGGCCTGTCCATCGGCATCCTGTCGGCGCTGAAGAGCTCCGGCTACGGCAAGCCGTACCCGATCGTGACCGGCCAGGACGCCGAGCTCCAGTCGGTGAAGTCGATCATCTCCGACGAGCAGTACTCCACGATCTTCAAGGACACCCGCAAGCTCGCCGAGCAGACGGTGAAGATGGCCGACGCCGTGCTCAAGGGCCAGCAGCCCGAGGTGAACAACACCAAGGACTACGACAACGGCAACAAGGTCGTGCCCTCGTACCTGCTCGACCCGGTGATCGTCGACAAGAGCAACTACAAGGACGTCATCGTCGGCGGCAACTACTACACCGAGGACCAGCTCAAGTAAGGGAGCGTGCCCCTGGGGACGACCGTTCCCAGGGGCACTCCCTGAACGCGAGGGGCATATGACCGAGCACATCTTGCGGATGAGCGGGATCACCAAGACGTTCCCCGGCGTCAAAGCGCTCCAGGACGTCAACCTGTCGGTTCGGCACGGCGAGATCCACGCCATCTGCGGCGAGAACGGCGCAGGGAAGTCGACGCTGATGAAGGTCCTGTCCGGGGTCTACCCGCACGGGGACTACGAGGGCGAGATCTTCTTCGAGGGGCAGCGCTGCGAGTTCGGCGGCATCCGCGACAGCGAGCACGCCGGCATCGTCATCATCCATCAGGAGCTGGCGCTCAGCCCGCAGCTGTCGATCGCCGAGAACATCTTCCTCGGCAACGAGCGCGCCAGCCGCGGCATCATCGACTGGAACCGCACCAACTACGAGGCCGCCGAGCTGATGAAGCGGGTCGGCCTGCGGGAGAACCCGACGACGCCGATCTCCGACATCGGCGTGGGCAAGCAGCAGCTCGTCGAGATCGCCAAGGCGCTGTCGAAGAAGGTGAAGCTGCTCATCCTCGACGAGCCCACCGCGGCGCTCAACGACGACGACTCCGCGCACCTGCTCGACCTGCTGCGCGGGCTGCGCGACGAGGGCATCACCTGCGTGATCATCTCGCACAAGCTCAACGAGGTGATCGCGATCGCCGACGCCGTCACGATCATCCGCGACGGCCGCACGATCGAGACGCTGGACATGGCCACCGACGCCGTCACCGAGGACCGCATCATCGCGGGCATGGTCGGCCGGGCGCTGGACAACCGCTTCCCGCCGCACGAGCCGACGATCGGCGACGAGGCGCTGCGCATCGAGGACTGGACGGTGTTCAGTCCGAGCCAGCCGGACCGCAAGGTCGTCGACGGCGCCTCTCTGATGCTGCGGCGCGGCGAGATCGTCGGGCTGGCCGGGCTCATGGGCGCCGGCCGCACCGAGCTGGCGATGAGCCTGTTCGGGCGCACGTACGGGGTGCACATCTCCGGCAAGGTCTTCAAGGACGGCAAGCCGATCGAGATCCGCAACGTGCAGGACGCGATCAACCACGGCATCGCGTACGCCTCCGAGGACCGCAAGCGCTACGGGCTCAACCTCATCCAGGACATCAAGACCAATATCAGCGCCGCCGGGCTCAAGGGCCTGGCCAAGCGCGGCTGGGTGAACGAGAACGAGGAGTACCGGGTCGCCGAGAAGTTCCACAAGAGCATGAACATCAAGGCCCCGAGCGTCGGCAGCGTCGTGGGCCAGCTCAGCGGCGGCAACCAGCAGAAGGTCGTGCTGTCCAAGTGGATCATGACCGAGCCGGACGTGCTCATCCTCGACGAGCCCACCCGGGGCATCGACGTCGGCGCCAAGTACGAGATCTACACGATCATCAACCGGCTCGCCGACGAGGGCAAGGCCGTGCTCGTGATCTCCTCTGAGCTGCCCGAGCTGCTCGGCCTGTGCGACCGCATCTACGCCCTCTCCGAAGGACGCATCACCGGCGAGGTACCCCGCCAGGAGGCCACCCAGGAAAGCCTCATGTATCTCATGACCAAGGGACAGGAGTAGCTCCCATGAGCAGCATCACGCCCACCGGCCTGCGTGAGGCCGGCGCCGCGGGCGACGGAGGAGCGCCCAAGCAGCCGGGCCGGGTGTCGCTCGGCGGCATATCGCTCAACCTGCGCTCCAGCGGCATCTACATCGCCTTCGCACTGATCGTCGTGCTGTTCTCGGTGCTCACCGACGGCGCGCTGCTCACGCCGCAGAACATCTCCAACATCATCGTCCAGAACTCCTACGTCCTGATCCTCGCGATCGGGATGATCCTGGTCATCATCGCCGGGCACATCGACCTGTCGGTCGGCTCGGTGGTGGCGGTCACGGGAGCGCTGGCCGCGGTGCTGATGGTCAACATGGGCTGGCCGTGGCCGCTGGCCCTGCTCGCCACGCTGGTGGCGGGCGCGCTGATCGGCGCATGGCAGGGCTACTGGATCGCGTACTTCGGCATCCCGGCGTTCATCGTGACGCTGGCCGGCATGCTGCTGTTCCGCGCGCTGACGCTGACCGTGCTCGGCAACCAGGGCATCGGGCCGTTCCCCGACCAGGTCCGTACGCTGGCCAACGGCTTCACCGACGGCTACCTCGGCAACATCGGCCTCGGCCCGCTCGGCGGCGCCGACCTGTTCAGCCTGCTCATCGGCATCATCGCGATCGCCGGCATGTTCACCGCCCAGTGGCGGGCCCGCGCCGCGCGCAAGGGGTACGGCCAGTCGGTCGAGCCCATGGCGCTGTTCGCGCTGAAGCTGGCGGCGGGGACCGCGCTGATCCTGTTCCTGGTCGTGCAGCTGGCCAGGTTCAAGAACCTGCCGTGGGTGCTGGTGCTGCTGGCGATCCTCGTGCTGGCGTACTCGCTGATGGCCAACCGCACGGTCTTCGGCCGGCAGATCTACGCCATCGGCGGCAACCTGCAGGCCGCGATCATGTCCGGCGTGAAGGTCAAGTCTGTCGTGTTCTGGATCTTCGTGAACATGGGCGTGCTGTCGGCCATCGCCGGCATCATCTTCGCCGGCCGGCTCAACCAGGCGGGCCCGACCGCGGGCAACAGCTTCGAGCTGGACGCGATCGCCGCGGCGTTCATCGGCGGCGCGGCCGTGCAGGGCGGCGTCGGCAAGGTGGTCGGCGCGATCACCGGTGGCCTGATCATGGCCGTCATCAACAACGGCATGTCGCTGATCGGCTCCCCGAGCGAGCGGGTCATGCTCGTCAAGGGCGCGGTGCTGCTGGCCGCCGTCGCGTTCGACGTGTGGACCAAGCGCAGGGCGGGCGCCGGCCGCTGACGGCTACGGCTCGGGGGAGCCCGCGGCACCAAGATCCGGTACCCGGGCTCCCCTGAGTAAGATCCCCCAGAGCGAAAGGAGAGACCGTGACGACACCGAAGCGCCGCCTGCCGGTCATGGCCGACGTGGCCAAGGAGGCGGGCGTGTCGCATCAGACGGTCTCCCGGGTGCTCAACGACCACCCCAACGTCAGGCCCGACACCCGCGCGCGGGTGGAGGAGGCGATCAGCCGGCTCGGCTACCGCCGTAACCTCGTCGCCCGCGCCCTGGTCACCAAGCGCTCGCGCACCCTCGGCGTGGTCAGCTTCGACACCACCCTGTACGGCCCGGCCAGCACGATCTACGGCATCGAGCAGGCGGCGCGGACGGCCGGCTACTTCGTCAGCATCGTCAGCCTGAAGTCGCTCGACACCGCCAGCGTCCGCGACGCCATCGGCTACCTGGCCGAGCAGGGCGTGGACGGCGTCGTGGTGGTGGCGCCGCAGCGCTCGGCCGGCCGCGCCCTGGAGAGCCTGCCCCCTGGCATGCCGGCCGTCGCGGTCGAGGGCACTCACAGCGCCGACGTGTCGGTGGTCTGCATCGACCAGGCGGAGGGGGCCAGGCTCGCCACCCGTCACCTGCTCGACCAGGGCCACGAGACGGTCTGGCACGTCAGCGGCCCGCACGACTGGCTGGAGACCGAGGGCCGCCTCGAGGGCTGGCGCTCGGCGCTGGAGGAGGCGGGCAGGCCGGTGCCCGAGCCGCTGGCCGGCGACTGGAGCCCGCGCGCCGGCTACGAGGCGGGCAAGAGCCTGGCCGCGATGGACGGCGTCACCGCCGTCTTCGCGGCCAACGACCAGATGGCGCTCGGCGTGCTGCGCGCCCTGTCCGAGAAGGGAGTGCGGGTGCCCGACCAGATGAGCGTGGTCGGCTTCGACGACATCCCCGAGTCGGAGTTCTTCTCGCCGCCGCTCACCACGGTCAGGCAGGACTTCGACGTGGTGGGCCGGCACTGCATCGAGGTGCTGCTGCGGCAGATCGACGTGGGCCCGACCGCGTTCGAGCGCCTGGTCGTGCGGCCGAGCTTCGTGGTTCGGGCCAGCACCGCCCCTGTCCGGTAGATGATGGGGCATGCCCCCGGAAAACCCTGGAGTTCAATGTGAACGCTAACAAGTACGTCGTCGGAGTGGACTTCGGCACGCTCTCAGGGCGCGCCGTCGTCGTACGCGTGAGCGACGGCGCCGAGCTGGGCAGCGCCGTCCACGAGTACGCCCACCGCGTCATCGAGCAGACCCTGCCCGGCACCGACGTGCGCCTCGGCCCCGACTGGGCGCTGCAGTCGCCGCAGGACTGGATCGACGTCATCAAGATCGCGGTCCCGCAGGCCATCGCCGCGGCGGGCGTGCCGGCCGCCGACGTCATCGGCATCGGCACCGACTTCACCGCCTGCACCGTCCTGCCGACCACGGCCGACGGCACGCCGCTGTGCTTCGAGACTCCGGACGAGCCGCACGCCTGGCCCAAGCTGTGGAAGCACCACGCCGCCCAGCCGCACGCCGACCGCATCAACGAGCTGGCCGCGCGCCGCGGCGAGAGCTGGCTGCCCCGCTACGGCGGCAAGATCTCCTCCGAGTGGGAGTTCGCCAAGGCGCTGCAGCTGCTGGAGGAGGCCCCCGAGGTCTACGCCAGGACCGAGCGCTGGATCGAGGCCGCCGACTGGATCATCTGGCAGCTGACCGGCGTCGAGAGCCGCAACATCTGCACCGTCGGCTACAAGGGCGTCTTCCAGGACGGCGGCTACCCGTCACGGGAGTTCCTCGCCGAGCTGAACCCCGGCTTCGCCGACTTCACCGCCAAGCTCGCCACCGGGCAGGTCGGCGACGACGTGGGCGGCGTCACGCTGGCTCCGCTGGGCGGCCTGGCCGGCCGGCTGACCGCGCGCGCCGCCGAGTGGACCGGCCTCCCCGAGGGCGCCGCCGTGGCCGTCGGCAACGTGGACGCCCACGTCACCGCGGCCGCCGCCGACGCCGTGCGGCCCGGCCAGATGGTCGCCATCATGGGCACCTCCACCTGCCACATCATGCCCAGCGACCGGCTGGCCGAGGTGCCCGGCATGTGCGGCGTCGTCCAGGACGGCATCGTGCCGGGCCTGTGGGGCTACGAGGCCGGGCAGTCCGCGGTCGGCGACATCTTCGGCTGGTTCGTGGACTCCTTCGGGACCGAGGGCCACGACGAGCTCACCGCGCTCGCCGAGAAGCAGGCCGTCGGCCAGCACGGGCTGGTCGCGCTCGACTGGTTCGGCGGCAACCGCTCGGTGCTGGTCGACCACAACCTGTCCGGCGTGATCGTCGGCCAGACCCTGGCCACCCGGCCCGAGGACGTCTACCGGGCGCTCATCGAGTCCACGGCGTACGGCGCCAGGATGATCGTCGAGACGTTCGAGCGGTCCGGCGTGCCGGTCGAGGAGTTCGTGGTGGCCGGCGGGCTGCTCAAGAACCCCTTCCTCATGCAGGTCTACGCCGACGTGCTGCGCCGCCCGCTGTCGGTCATCGGCTCCGACCAGGGGCCCGCGCTCGGCTCGGCCATCCACGCCGCCGTCGCCGCCGGCGCCTACCCCTCCATCGAGGAGGCCGCCGCGGCGATGGGCAAGCGCGCCGAGCGGGCGTACGAGCCCGACCCGGCCCGCGCCGACGCCTACGACCGGCTCTACGCCGAATACCGCAGGCTGCACGACTTCTTCGCCGACGGACGGATGCTGCACACGCTGCGCGCGATCAGGAACGAGGCAAGCGCATGACCACCCCCGATCTGACCACCCTCCGCAGGACCGTCGCGGACCTGCACGCCGAGCTGGTCCGCTACGACCTCGTGGTGTGGACGGCCGGTAACGTGTCGGGCCGCGTCCCCGGCGAGGACCTGTTCGTCATCAAGCCGTCGGGGGTCTCCTACGACGAGCTGACGCCGGAGAACATGGTCGTCTGCGACCTCGACGGAAACCTGGTCGAGGGCGAGCACTCGCCGTCCAGCGACACCGCCGCGCACGCGTACGTCTACCGCAACATGCCGGACGTGGGCGGCGTCGTGCACACCCACTCCACGTACGCCTCGGCGTGGGCCGCCCGCGGCGAGGCGATCCCGTGCGTGCTGACCGCGATGGCCGACGAGTTCGGCGGCGAGATCCCGGTGGGGCCGTTCGCGCTCATCGGCGACGACTCGATCGGCCAGGGCATCGTCGAGACGCTCAAGGGCCACCGCTCCAAGGCGGTGCTGATGCAGAACCACGGGGTGTTCAGCATCGGCAAGGACGCCAAGGCCGCGGTGAAGGCCGCCGTGATGTGCGAGGACGTGGCGCGTACGGTGCACGTGGCCCGCCAGCTCGGCGACCCGCTGCCCATCGCGCAGGACGACATCGACCGCCTGTACGACCGCTATCAGAACGTCTACGGACAGAGGAGCCCGCGTTGAAGATCTGGTTTCTGACCGGCAGCCAGGGACTGTACGGCGAGGACACGCTGCGCCAGGTGGCCGAGCAGTCGCGGCGCATCGCCGAGCAGCTGCCCCTGCCGGTGGAGTGGAAGCCCGTCCTGACCGACGCGGCCGCCATCCGGCGCGTGATGCTGGAGGCCAACGCCGACGACGAGTGCGCCGGCGTGATCGCGTGGATGCACACGTTCTCCCCGGCCAAGATGTGGATCGCCGGGCTGGACGCGCTGCGCAAGCCGCTGCTGCACCTGCACACGCAGGCCAACGTCGAGCTGCCGTGGGCGACCATCGACATGGACTTCATGAACCTCAACCAGGCCGCGCACGGCGACCGGGAGTTCGGGTTCATCCAGACGCGGCTGGGCGTGCCGCGCAAGACCGTGGCGGGGCACGTCAGCGACCCGGCCGTGGGGCAGCGCGTCCTCGCCTGGCACCGGGCGGCGACGGGCCTGGCCGAGCTGCGCACGCTCAGGCTGGCGCGCTTCGGCGACAACATGCGCGACGTGGCGGTGACCGAGGGCGACAAGGTCGAGGCGCAGCTGCGCTTCGGCGTGTCGGTCAACACCTACGGGGTCAACGACCTGGTCGAGGCCGTGGACGCCGCCTCCGAGGCGGACGTGACGGCGCTGGTCAAGGAGTACGAGGAGCAGTACCGCGTCGCTCCCGAGCTGCTCGGCGACCGCAACGACTCGCTGCGTTACGCGGCCAGGATCGAGCTGGGCCTGCGCGGCTTCCTGGAGGCGGGCGGCTTCCGGGCGTTCACCACGAACTTCGAGGACCTCGGCGGCCTGCGTCAGCTCCCCGGCCTGGCCGTGCAGCGGCTGATGGCCGACGGCTACGGCTTCGGCGGCGAGGGCGACTGGAAGACCTCGGTGCTGCTGCGCACGCTGAAGGCGATGACCGGCGGCCAGGGCGGCACGTCCTTCATGGAGGACTACACCTACGACATGACGCCGGGCGAGGAGCTCATCCTCGGCGCCCACATGCTGGAGGTGTGCCCGTCGATCGCGTCCGGCACGCCGTCGTGCGAGATCCACCCGCTCGGCATCGGCGGCCGCGAGGACCCGGTGCGGCTGGTGTTCGACGCCGAGCCCGGCCCCGGCGTCGTGGTGGGCCTGGCCGACATGGGCGACAGGTTCCGGCTGGTGGCCAACGAGATCGACGTGGTGGCGCCGCCGCAGCCGCTGCCCAAGCTGCCGGTGGCGCGCGCCGTGTGGCGCCCGCGGCCGAACCTGCGCACCTCCACCGAGTCGTGGCTGACCGCCGGCGCCCCGCACCACACCGTGCTGTCGCAGGCGGTGGGCCGCGAGGAGCTGACGGACCTGGCCGAGATGCTGGGCGTGGAGCTGGTGATCATCGACGCCGGCACCACGACCGAGCGCTTCGCCAAGGAGCTGCGCTGGAACCAGGCGTACTACCGGCTGGCTCAGGGTCTCTGATCGTCCGCGAGTTCCCGCGCCGCGAGCGGCCGCGCGGGAACTCGCGGCACCCGCCGTGACCTGGTGGGAAGGGTTGTGGGAAGGTGAAGCGCGTGACGCTGACCAATTGGGCGGGAAACACCACATTCCACGCTAAAGAAGTCCATCATCCGACGTCCCTCGACGAGCTGCGGCGGCTCGTCGCGGGCAGCAGCAGCGTACGGGCGCTCGGCAGCGGCCACTCCTTCAACCACGTCGCCGACACCGCCGGTGACCTCGTGGTGCTGGACCGCATGCCCGAGCTCGTGGAGATCGACAGTGCCGCCGCCAAGGTGCGCGTCGGCGCCCGCACCACCTACGCCAGGCTCGCGCCGCTGCTGCACCAGGCCGGGTTCGCGCTGGCGAACATGGCCTCCCTGCCGCACATCTCCGTCGCGGGCTCGGTCGCGACCGGCACTCACGGCTCCGGCGTCACCCAGCCGGGCCTGGCCGCCGCCGTCTCCTCGATCGACCTGGTCACCGCCGACGGCTCCGCGCTGACGCTCTCGCGCGGCGACGCCGACTTCGCCGGCGCCGTGGTCTCGCTCGGCGCGCTCGGCGTCGTCACCTCGCTCACGCTCGACCTGGTGCCCGCCTTCGAGCTGCGCCAGTACGTCCGCGAGGGCCTGACCCAGGACGCGCTCGCCGACTTCGAGGCCATCATGGCGAGCGGCTACAGCGTGAGCCTGTTCACCGACTTCCGCGACACCCGCGTCTGGCTCAAGCGCGAGGACGAGCTGACCAGCCCCGACTGGTACGGCACCTCCCCCGCCGACGGCCCCCGCCACCCGCTGCCCACGATGCCGGCCGACACCTGCACCGGCCAGCTCGGCGTCCCCGGCCCCTGGTACGACCGGCTGCCGCACTTCCGCGCCGACTCCCCGCCCAGCGGCGCGGGCGACGAGCTGCAGTCGGAGCTGCTGCTGCCCAGGGAGCACGCGGTCAAGGCGCTGCGCGAGCTGTTCGCGATCGGCGAGCGCATCCGCCCGGCCCTGCAGATCTCCGAGATCCGCACGATCGCCGCCGACGACCTGTGGCTGAGCCCCTTCAACGGCCGCGACACCGTCGGCATCCACTTCACCTGGGTCAGGGACGTCGCCACCGTCATGCCCGTGCTGGAGCTGGTGGAGGAGACGCTGGCGCCGTTCGATCCGCGGCCGCACTGGGGCAAGCTGTTCACCCGGTTCCCCGAGTGCCCCGAGCGGTTCAGGTCGCTGGTGCACCGGCTCGACCCCGCCGGCAAGTTCGGCAACGCGTTCACCCGCGTACTGCTGGGGGAGTAGCGCGGCGGCGGGAGGTGCGCTCCCTGACGTAGCCGGTCGCGGGTCCCGGAGAGGATGTGCCGGGGCCCGCGCTCGGGCGATCGTGAGGGCATGACCGATCACCCGTTCAGGTTCGGCACAGTAGCCGGACGAGCTCCCGACGCCGGCGCGTGGACCGGCCTCGCCCGCCGGGCCGAGAGCCTGGGCTACGCCACCCTGCTGGCGCCCGACACGCTGGGGACGTTCTCGCCGTTCCCCGCCCTCGCCGCGGCGGCCGCGGCCACGACGACCCTGCGCGTCGGCACGTACGTGCTGAGCGTCGCCAACCGCACCCCGCGCGCGGTCGCGTGGGAGAGCGAGACCCTGCAGGCGCTCAGCGGCGGCCGGTTCGAGCTGGGACTCGGCGCCGGGCGGCCGGACGCCGAGCAGGACGCGGCGGCGCTCGGCCTGCCCTACGGCACGCCGGGCGAGCGCGTCGAGCGGCTCGCGCGGACCATCGACGCCGTGGAGGACGCCGTGGAGAACGTGCCGGAGAACGTGCCGATCCTGGTGGCCGCGTCCGGCACCAGGCTGCTGCGCCTGGCCGCGCGCAGGGCCGGCACGATCGCGCTCGGCGTGCCGGCGCAGCACACGGAGGAGCAGGTGGCGGCCAAGCTGGACGAGCTGTACGAACTGTCCGGCGACCGCTTCCACGACCTGGAGCTGGCCATGAACCTCGCCTACGCCGGCGAGCGGCCCCCCGATTGGGTCGTGAGCCGCTTCGGCGCGGGCGGCACCGGCGTTCTCGTCGGCACACCCCGGCAGATGGCCGACACGCTGCTGCGCCGCCGCGACGCGCTCGGCGTCTCGTACGTCACGGTGAACGCCCAGTTCACGGACGCCTTCGCCCCGGTCGTGGAACGCCTCGCCGGCACCTGACACACTCGGCGCCGGCGTCGTCACCATGCCGGTGACCGGCACGCCGGTCGAGGAGTCGCGCTCGTACGTGGCGATGGAACGCATCGAGGGCGCCCTGCACGGCCGGCCCGGCTCGTTCGTGGTGCAGCACGACGTCGTGAGCGACGCGGGCGCCCCGTCGCTGCGCTGCCGGGTTGAACGGTAAAACGGTGGCCGTGCGGGTGCCGCCCGTGAAACGGTCGAGATCTGATGATCCAGTGGACCGAGGCAGGACTCCGACGATCGGCGCCGTGGCGATCCGTGCTGGGCGCGCCGCCGCCCGCCCGGGTGGTGGTCGCCGATGACCGTACCAAGGCCGACACCGCGTACAAGCTGGCCTGTGAGGGCACCGCGCTGCTGTGGCAGGGCGACTTCCACAACGCGCGGCAGTTGCTGACGGCCATGGGGCGGCGGTGCAGGCCCGCCGCTCCCGGCAGCGGCTTCCACCGCCACCGCCAGGCCCAGTCGCAGCGCGCCCGCACGCTGGGCATGCTGCTCATCCCGTACGACGCCGACCACGTGGTGCCGCTGCGCCGCGCCCCCGACGTACGCGAGGCGTGCGCGGCGGTGCACGGCCCGCACGCGCCGCCCGCGGTGGGCCCGCTGCGCGAGCTGCTCGGCCTGATCGGCGCCCACGAGTGGCGGGTCAAGGGCGTGCACGTGCCCGCGCTCGACGCCCGCATCCACCCCCACCACGGCGTCTTCTCCCCGATCAGGGGCGAATACGTGGACCTGGTGGCCGAGGCGCCGCTGCCCGCCGACCGGCTGGCCTTCGACGTCGGCACCGGCACGGGCGTGCTGGCGGCCGTGCTGGCCAGGCGCGGGGTCCGCCGGGTGGTGGCCACCGACCTCGACGAGCGGGCCGTCGCCTGCGCCGCTGAGAACGTCGCGAGGCTGGGGCTGGCCGAGCGGGTCGAGGTGGTGCGGACCGACCTGTTCCCGCCGGGGCGGGCGCCGCTGGTCGTCTGCAATCCGCCGTGGCTGCCCGCCAAGCCGGTCTCGCCGCTCGACCACGCCGTCTACGACCCGGGTGGGCGCATGCTGCGCGGGTTCCTCGACGGGCTGGCCGAGCACCTGGAGCCCGAGGGGGAGGGCTGGCTCGTGCTTTCGGACCTGGCCGAGCACCTGGGGTTGCGCAGCAGGGCGGAACTGCTGGAGGCGTTCGAGCGGGCGGGGCTGCGGGTGGCCGGCCGGCTCGACGTGCCGCCCCGCCACTCCCGCTCTCGCGACCCCGGCGACCCGCTGCACGCCGCCCGCGCCGCCGAGGTGACCTCGCTCTGGCGGCTCACCCGCTGACGGCCGTGCCGACCTGGCAGGACGTGGCGGCATGTTAGGCGGGGCCTCTCCGCGGCAGGAGAGATATATGCATATTGCGGGAGTACAGACCGTTTTGCCCGAGCATCGCTACGGGCAAGCGGAGATCACCGAGGCGTTCTCCCGGCTGACCGACTGCGACGAGGAGCTGCTCCGCCGGTTCCACACGGCCACCGGCGTCGAGGGCCGCAACCTCGCCCTGCCCCTCGCCGACTACGCCAAGCTCGACTCCTTCGCGCGCGCCAACGACGCCTACGTCGAGCGCGCGCTCGACCTCGGCGAGCAGGCACTCGCCGGCGCCCTGCGCAAGGCCGACATCCCTCCTGAAAAGGTCGATCACCTGCTGTTCTGCTCGACCACCGGGGTGTCCACACCCTCGCTCGACGCCAAGCTCGCCCAGCGCATGGGACTGCGTCCCGACGTGAAACGCGTGCCTATCTTCGGGCTCGGCTGCGCGGCGGGCGCGTCCGGGCTGTCCCGCATGCACGACTATCTGCGCGGCTGGCCCGGCCACGTCGCCGTGCTGGTCTGCGTGGAGCTGTGCTCGCTGACCATCCAGCGCGACGACACCTCGATCGCGAACCTGGTCGCGAGTGGTCTCTTCGGCGACGGCGCCGCCGCCGTCGTCGCGACGGGGCGCGGGCCGGGGCCCGAGGTGGTCGCCACCCGCAGCCGCCTCTACCCCGACACCGAGCACCTCATGGGCTGGGACGTCGGCGACCACGGCTTCCGCATCGTCCTCGACGCCGACCTGACCGAATTCGTGGAGCAGGTGCTCGCCGCCGACATCAAGGCGTTCCTCGCCGACTACGGCCTGACCCCCGAGCAGGTCGCCACCTGGATCTGCCACCCCGGCGGCCCGAAGGTCATCGACAAGATCGTCCAGACGCTCGGCCTGCAGCCCAAGGCGCTCGACGTCACCTGGCGATCCCTGCGCGAGAACGGCAACCTCTCGTCGGTCTCCGTGCTCCACGTCCTCCAGGAGACCCGCGGCCGTCCAGGCACGCCCGCCGTGCTGATGGCGCTCGGACCCGGCTTCTCCGCCGAGTTGCTGCTGCTGCACTGGTGATCGCCTACCTCGTGCTGATCGGGCTGGTCGTCCTCGAACGGCTGGCCGAACTGGTCGTGGCCAAGCGCAACCTCGCCTGGGCCCGCGCGAAGGGCGGCGTCGAGTACGGCAGAGGGCACTACCCGTTCATCGTGCTGCTCCACGTGGCGCTGCTGGCCGCCGCGCCCGCCGAGGTGTGGCTGGCGCACCGGCCCTTCGTGCCCGCGCTCGGCTGGCCCATGCTGGCCGTCGTCGTCCTGGCCCAAGGGCTGCGCTGGTGGTGCATCCGCACGCTCGGGCGGCAGTGGAACACCCGCGTCGTCGTGGTGCCCGGGCTGCCGCTCGTGGACCGGGGGCCGTACCGGTTCTTTCCCCACCCCAACTACGTGGCCGTGGTCGCGGAGGGCATCGCGCTGCCCCTGGTGCACAGCGCCTGGGTGACCGCCCTGGCGTTCACGGCGGTGAACGCGCTGCTGCTCGCCGTGCGCGTCCGCGTGGAGAACCGCGCTCTGGCAAGCTGAACGCCATGAACGAACTGCTGATCATGATGCGCGAGGCCGCCGGACGTACCGCGGACCTCGTGGAGAGCCTGTCCGGCGACGAGCTCGCGCTGCCCACGCCCTGCTCCGACTACGACGTCAAGGGGCTGATCAACCACCTGGAGTGGGTCGCCGCCCTGTTCGAGTCGGCGGGGGCCGACGGCGGGTTCCCGCCGCAGAAGGAGTACACCGGCGACTTCCGCGCGCGGGCCGAGCGCATGCTGGCCGTCTGGGAGCGTCCCGGGACCTGGGAGGGCGTGAGCCAGGCCATGGGCGGGCTGCCCAAGCCGGTGCTGGCCAACATGGCGCTGACCGACCTCGTGGCGCACGGCTGGGACCTCGCCAGGGCCGCCGGCCGCGACTTCGAGGTGCCGGAGGCGACCGTGGAGGTGCTGCTGGAGTTCTCCGCGCGGCAGGCGCCCATCGGGCGCGAGCGTGGCGTGTTCGGGGCGGAGGTGCCGGTGCCCGGCGACGCTCCCGCGCTCGACCGGTTCCTGGGACTCATCGGACGGGACCCCGCCTGGAAGGCGTGAGCGCCTCACCGGTCCCACCCTTCACAGCGCATCACGTGATGATCGCGGTTTGTGCTCGCTTGCATCACCGACCCGGCCGGGACGAACGACATTTCGTCGTACGGCTCGGAGGTGTTGGAGATGAAATTTCGTCCTATGGCGGCGAGCATCGGCCTGATCGCGCTCCTCGGTCTGGCGGCCTGTGGCGGTGCCGGCGGCAACGCCACGAGCGCGGACAGGCCCGCCCCGGCCCGGCAGCCCGCCGTACCGGAATCGCAGCGCTCCGCCTCGCCCGCGCCCAGCGCGGGCGATGAAGACGAGGAGACCACGACAGCGCAGATCTCCACGTTCGCCCTCGACGTGGACACCGCCTCGTACGGCTACGCGCGCCGCGCCCTCCAGGAGGGCCGCTGGCCGGCGCCCGGCGAGATCCGGCCGGAGGAGTGGGTCAACGCCTTCCGGCAGGACTACGCGCAACCGCCGGACGACGGCTTCACCGTGCACGTCGACGGCGCCAGGCTGCCCGGCCGCGACGAGGCCGTGATGCGGGTGGGCCTGCAGACCCGCGCCTCCGACGCGGCCGCGCGCCGGCCCGCGAACCTCACGTTCGTCGTGGACGTGTCCGGCTCGATGGCCGAGCCCGGCCGGCTCGACCTCGTGAAGGCGGCCCTGCACAAGCTGCTCGACCAGCTCGCCCCCGGCGACCAGGTCTCCATCGTGTCCTTCAGCGACGGCGCCGACGTGCTGGCCACGATGACCCCGCTGACCGCCAGGGACGAGCTGCGCGCCGCCGTGGACGAGCTGGAGATCGGCGGCGGCACCAACCTGGAGGCCGGCCTGGTCGCCGGCTACCAGGAGGCGGCCAAGGCGTTCCGCCCCGCCGCCACCAACCGCGTCATCGTGCTCTCCGACGGCCTGGCCAACCAGGGCGACACGCGCTGGCAGTCGCTGCTCGACCAGGTCAAGGACTACGCGGGCAAGCAGGTCACGCTGCTCACGGTCGGCGTGGGCCGCGAGTACGGCGACGAGCTGATGGAGCAGCTCGCCGACAACGGCGACGGCATGGCCGTGTACGTCAGCACCCAGGAGGAGGCCGACAAGCTGTTCACCACGCAGCTGCCCGCCACCATCGAGCTGCGCGCCCGCGACGCCAAGGCCCAGGTCGTCTTCAACCCGTCGGTGGTCGAGCGGCACCGGCTGATCGGCTACGAGAACCGGGAGCTGGCGGCGGAGGACTTCCGCGACGACGCCCGCGACGGCGGCGAGATCGGCCCTGGCCACTCCGTCACCGCCCTGTACGCGCTCGAGCTCAAGCCCGGCGCCCGCGGCCAGCTCGCCCAGGCCACCGTGCGCTGGCAGGACCCCGACACCAGGGAGGCGTCCGAGGCGAGCGGGACGCTGCGCTCCGGCGACCTGGCCGAGGGTCTGTGGACGGACGCGCCGCCGCGGCTGCAGGTGGACGTGCTGGTGGCGGCGTTCGCGGTCTACCTGCGCGACAAGGAGGCGTTCGGCATGGACCTGCCGGAGCTCGCCGAGCAGGCGGGCCGCCTCGCGCCCGCGACCGAGGACCCGATGGTGTCCGAGCTGGCCACGCTCATCGAGAAGGCCAGGTCGGTCGCCTGACCCTTCCTGGGGCCCGCGCCTCGCGGCCCGGGCCCCGGAAAAGGCGTGCAGAGGGGGTCCCAAAGTCGGATACACTCGTACAGGCACGCGGGGCTATGGCGCAGTTGGTAGCGCGCCTCCATGGCATGGAGGAGGTCTGGGGTTCGAATCCCCATAGCTCCACAGTTCGCGACAAGGCCGCTCCCGGGGTTCGGGAGCGGCCTTCTTTCATGCCGAAAATAAGTTGCGTGTCCCGAAATCTTGCGGGTCGCGCAACTTCTTCCTATGCTGAGGCGCTGTGAGCGGACTCAGAGAGCGCAAGAAGCAGGCCACGCGCGAGGCGCTGATGGCGGCCGCGCTCCGCCTGGCGCTCGAACGCGGGCTGGACAACGTCCGGGTGGAGGACATCGCGGCCGAGGCCGGCGTCTCACCCAGGACGTACAACAACTACTTCTCCAGCAAGTACGAGGCGATCGCCGCCCGCCACGCCGACCGCGTCCGCGCGTCGGCCGAGGCGCTGCGCGCCCGCCCCGAGGGCGAGCCGCTGTGGGACGCCCTCATCGAGGTCATGATCCAGCCGTGGGCGCAGCACGCCGGCGACGGCGGTGAGCGCCCGCCGTCCCCCGAGCGCCTGGCCGCCACCCGGATGCTGGGCGGCGAGCCAGCGCTGCGGGCCGAGACGCTGCGGGCCGCGTTCGCCTCCGACGGCGAGCTGGTCGCGGCGATCGCCGAGCGCACCGGCACCCATCCCGACCGCGACCTCTACCCCTCCCTGGTCGCCGCCACCGTGACCGCCGCCCTGCAGGCCGGCGTCGCGCAGTGGCTGCGCGCCGACCCACCGGTCCCGCTGGTGCCGCTGCTGCGCACCTGCCTGCGCGAGCTGGCCGCGGGACTGCCCGGCCCCTCCGCGTAAGGAGCTCCCATGGACGTCGTCATCGCCGGTGCGGGACCCAACGGGCTGATGCTGGCCTGCGAGCTCGCCCTGGCCGGGGTACGCCCGGTCGTCGTCGAGCGCCGGCCGGAGCGCAGCCCAGAGCCCAAGGCCAACGGCATCGTCGGCCAGGTCGTGCGGCTGCTGCGGCTGCGCGGCCTGGCCCCGCAGGAGGCGCCGCTGCCGGCGTTCGTGTTCGGCGCGATGCCGCTCGACCTGTCCGGGCTCGACGACAACCCCCTGCACGGCATGGGCGTCAGGCAGCCCGAGCTGGAGGAACTGCTGGAGAAGCGGGCGGTCGAGCTCGGCGCGGAGATCAGGCGCGGCCACGAGCTGACCGGCCTCACCCAGGACGACCATGCCGTCACGGTGGCACTCACCGGCCCCGGCGGGCCCTACGAGCTGCGCACCCGCTACCTCGTCGGCTGCGACGGCGCCCACAGCACGGTCAGGAAGCTCGCCGGCATCGGCTTCCCCGGCGTGCACTCGGCCGGGGTGGTCAGCCGGACGGGGCACGTCAGCGTCCCCGGCGCGGAGATCCGGCCGGAGCGGGCCGAGATGGAGGTGCCGGGGCTCGGCACGTACGTGCTCTACACCTGGCACAGGACCGAGCGCGGCGCCTCCGCGATGCTGCCGGCCGGGCCCGGCACGCTGCTGGTCAGCGCCATGGAGTGGGACGACGCCGCGCCGGGCGACGACGTGCCCATGACCGTCGCCGAGCTGCGCGCCGCGCTGGCCCGGGTGCTCGGCGCCGAGCTGCCGCTGGCCGCGCCGCTCACCCCGGGCCCGCACGTGCTGCGGCGGCTGAACGGGCGCAACACCCGGGTCGCCGACCGCTACCGGGCCGGGCGGGTGTTCGTGGCAGGGGACGCCGCGCACGTCCACTCCGCCATGGGCGCTCCCGGGCTCAACCTCGGCCTCCAGGACGCCGCCAACCTCGCGTGGAAGCTCGCCGCCGTCGTCCAGGGGTGGGCGTCCGGCGGGTTGCTCGACACCTACGAGGCCGAGCGCCGGCCCGCCGCCGCCCGCGTCGCCATGCAGACCCAGGCCCAGCTCGCGCTGGCCGCGCCGGGCGCCGAGGTGACGGCGCTGCGCGAGGTGGTCGGCGAGTTGCTGGCCGACACCGGCGCGCGCCGCCGCGTCGCCGCCCTGCTGGCCGGGTCCGACCTGGCCTACCCGATGCCGGCACCCCCGCATCCGCTGCTCGGCCGGTTCCTGCCCGACCTGCCCGCCGATCCCGGCCGCCGCGCGCGGCCCGTGCTGCTCGACGCGACGGGCACGGCGCGCACCCGCCACGGCCGGGTGGACGTGCGGCCGAGCGACGGGCCCGACTCGGTGCTCGTGCGGCCCGACGGCTATGTGGCGTGGGCGGGCGTCCCCGACGGGACGCTGGACGAGGCGCTGCGGACCTGGTTCGGGGAGTCGCTCGAGGCGGCCTGAGCGCGCAGCCGGTCAGGCCCGCCCGACTCCGCCGAGGATGCCGGGCCTGACCAGGTCGTACGTTCCGTCCTTCGGCGCGTCGGCGGCCCAGTCGGCGACCGGCACCACGCCGGGTCCGAGCAGCTCGAGATCGGTGAAGTAGCCGGAGATCTGGCCGAGGCCGCGCCGGGCCAGGCCGCCCGCCGTGGTGCTCGCGTAGACCTGCCGGCCCGCCTCGGTCTCGTCGTCGGTGGCGTCGCCCGCGTACAGGTGGGAGAGCACCAGATGGCAGCCGGGCCTGAACCTGGCCCGGATCGCGGCCGTGATCGCGGCGGCCTCGGCGTCGTCGGGCACGAAGTGCAGCACGGCCACCATGAGCACCGCGTAGGGCTCTGACAGGTCGAGGTGCCGCGCCACGAGCGGGTCGTCCAGGATCGCGTCGGGGTCGCGCAGGTCGCCCGCCAGCGCCACGACGCCGGGCTCCCTGGCCAGCAGCGCGCGGGCGTGGGCGAGCACGACCGGGTCGTTGTCCACGTAGACGACGCGGGAGCCGTGGACGTGCCGCCTGGCCACCTGGTGCACGTTGTCCTGGGTGGGCAGCCCGGCGCCGATGTCGATGAACTGCCGCACGCCCGACTCGGCGATCGTGCGGACCGCGCGGCCCAGGAAGGCGCGGTTGGCGCGGGCGATCTGCCGGGCGTCGTTGCCCATCCGGCGGCCGAGCTCGATCATCTTCTCGGCGGCCACCCGGTCGGCGGGGAAGTGGTCGCGGCCGCCGAGGTAGTAGTCGTACATGCGGGCGACGCTCGGCACGGAGGGATCGACGCCGGCTGGTACGCGGTCCGTCTCGGCCATCGGTGACGCCCCTTCCCGTGGTCCTTCGAGCCGGAGTCTAAGCGCAACGAGCCGGACGTTCCGGGGCCCGTGCGGTGAGCGGGCGATCAGGTGCGGCGGAAGGTGCGGCGGTAGGCCAGGGGCGCGACGCCGACGGCCGTGTGCAGGTGCTGGCGCAGCGACACCGCCGTGCCGAATCCCGCCCGCCTGGCCACCTCCTCCACGCCGAGATCGGTCGTCTCCAGCAGGCGCCTGGCGTGCCGGATCCGCTGCTCGGTCAGCCACTTCGCCGGGCTCTGCCCGGTCTCCTCGCGGAAGCGCCTGGTGAACGTGCGCACGCTCATCCTGGCGTGCCCGGCCAGCGCGGCCAGGTCGAGCGGGGCGTCGAGGTGGGCGAGCATGTAGTCGCGAGTGGCCGCCGTGCCGCCGCCGGGACCGTCGGGGAGCGGCCGGTCGATGTACTGCGCCTGGCCGCCGTCCCGCCACGGCGGCATCACGCAGCGCCGGGCCACGGTGTTGGCCACCTCACTGCCGTGGTCGCGCCTGATCACGTGCAGCGCCAGGTCGAGCCCGGCCGCCACGCCCGCCGAGGTCAGCACGTCGCCGTCGTCCACGAACAAGACGTCGGGGTCCAGCTTGACCTGTGGGAAGAAGCGGGCGAAGCGGGGCGCGTCGCGCCAGTGCGTGGTGGCGGGACGGCCGTCGAGCAGCCCGGCCGCCGCGATCACGAACGCGCCCGTGCAGATCGACATGACCCGGGGACGGCCCTGCAGGGCCTTGTGGAGCGCGCCGGAGATCGTGCCGTCGAGCAGCGCCGGGCCCCCATGGATGCCCGGCACCACGACGGTGTCGGCGGTGTCGAGCACGTCGAGGTCGTGGTCGGGCAGGACGGCGTAGCCGGCCTCGCAGCGTACCGGCCTGCGCCCTTCCGAGC
Organism: Nonomuraea salmonea; assembly: GCF_042428605.1. Taxonomy (NCBI): domain Bacteria; kingdom Bacillati; phylum Actinomycetota; class Actinomycetes; order Streptosporangiales; family Streptosporangiaceae; genus Nonomuraea; species Nonomuraea salmonea. The sequence goes on along the minus strand of NZ_JBHMCF010000029.1, from coordinate 705,257 downwards.
AGGTGACCACCTCGTACAGGCGCTCGCCCGACGGTGTGCGGGCCGCGCGGAAGACCTGGCCGGGCACGCCGAGGTCGAGCGGGGCGAAGTGGTCGAGCGCGACGACGACGATCCGATGGGGCATGGCCTGATTCTTGCACATATTGGCTTTCGGGCCACTCGTGGCCATGTGCCGGGATCGTTCAGGATGTGCGCATGACTGTGAGCACCACCCCCGCGAGCGGCCGGCGGTTGCACCGGGCCTGGTTCGTCGCGGCCGTCGCGTTCGTGGCCATCCTCGGGGCCGCCGGCTTCCGCGCCACGCCCGGCGTGCTGATCACACCGCTGCAGGAGGAGTTCGGCTGGTCGGCGGGCACGATCTCGCTGGCCGTCTCGATCAACCTGGTGCTCTACGGGCTGATGGCCCCGTTCGCCGCCGCCCTCATGGACCGCTTCGGCATGCGCCGCGTGGTCGCCGCCGCCCTGGTGCTGATCGCCGCGGGCAGCGGGCTGACCGTGTTCATGACGGCGACGTGGCAGCTCCTGCTGTTCTGGGGCGTGCTGGTCGGCCTCGGCACGGGGTCGATGGCGCTGGTGTTCGCCGCGACGGTCGTGGACCGCTGGTTCGTCCGCCACCGCGGGCTGGTCACCGGCATACTCACCGCTGCGGGCGCGACCGGGCAGCTCGTCTTCCTTCCCGTGCTCGCCTGGCTCGCCGAGGGTCCCGGCTGGCGCTTCGCCTCGCTGACCGTGGCGGGGGCGGCCCTGCTCGTGGTGCCGTTCGTGTGGTGGCTGCTGCGCGACCGTCCCGAGGACGTCGGCACCACCGCGCTCGGCGCGGACCCCGCCGCCCCGCGACCCGCGCCGCCCGCCACCGCCAACGCGGCCCTGCGCGCCGTCTCCGTGCTCGCGGCCGCGGCGCGGACGCGCCCGTTCTGGTTCCTCGCCGGCGGCTTCGCGATCTGCGGCGCCAGTACGAACGGCCTGGTCGGCACCCACTTCATCCCCGCCGCGCACGATCACGGCATGGCCGAGCCCGTCGCCGCGGGCCTGCTCGCCGTCATCGGCATCTTCGACATCGTCGGCACCGTCGCCTCCGGCTGGCTCAGCGACAGGATCGACCCCAAGGTGCTGCTCGGCGTCTACTACGCGCTGCGCGGCCTGTCGCTGATGGTGCTGCCCGGCCTGTTCGCGGCCACGACCGAGCCCAGCATGCTCATCTTCATCGTCTTCTATGGGCTGGACTGGGTGGCGACCGTGCCGCCGACCGTCGCCCTGTGCCGGCGCATCTACGGGGCGGACGGCGCCGTGGTGTTCGGCTGGGTGTTCGGCTCGCACCAGGTGGGCGCCGCCATCGCCGCCGTCGGCGCCGGACTGACCCGCGACCACCTGGGCGCCTACGACCTCGCCTGGTACGCCGCAGGCGCCCTGTGCCTCCTCGCCGCCGGCATGTCCCTGGCCATCGGGCATGCTAGAGGGCGATGAACGCCGAGCTGTACGTCCTGCCGCTGGTCGTCCGCATCGAGCGGGCCACGCCTCCCGAGCGCACCGACGCCCTGGAGGCCGCCGCCATGGCCGTGCTGAGCCTGCTGGCCGACCCCGGTGAGTGGGCCGCCGAGCTGCACGCCTGGCAGTCCACCGGGAAGATCCGCAAGGTGGTGCGCCGGGCCAGGGGCGCCGAGTGGCGCAGGGCCGTCGCGCTGCCCGGCCGGACGATCGAGCACCGCAGCGCCGAAGTGCGCGTCCACCCGCCCGTGCCCCTCGACGACTGGCCGCGCGACCTGGCCAGGCTCCAGGTCTCCGGCACCGACCTGACCGACACCGCCGCGCCCGGCCCCGCCGAGCCGCCGACGCTGTGGGAGAACCCGGCGCTGGAGATGTCCGCCGGCAAGGCCATGGCGCAGGCCGGGCACGCCGCGCAGCTCGCCTGGTGGGCCAGCGACGCCGGTGAGCGGGCGGCCTGGCGGGAGCGGGGGCTCGCGGTGACCGTGCGCACGGCGGACGGTTCCTCCGGCTTCTCGTCGATGGTCGGGGCGGGGCTGCCCGTGGTGCGTGACGCGGGGTTCACGGAGATCGAGCCTGGATCGTGCACGTTCGTGGCGGACGCGCCCTGGCTCGCCGGGCGGGTCGCCCGCCCCTGACTGGGACGCCGTTCCGGGGGCTCCAAGATTGCACTTCGGTAGCTTCAGGGACGCCATGCCGCGATATGTCGTACGCTCCCGTCGTGCTCCATGGGGAAGATGAGATCAACGGTTCCCAAGTGATTACGCCCGCGCGTCGCGGGACCCCGACATCTCCCCCCAAACGCTCCCGCATCGGTGATATTCGGATGCGGGTGGTGTACCGGGGGCTGGCCGTGGCCGCCGCCGTCGTGGCCGCGGCCGCGACGCTGGCCGTGGTGCTCCCGGCAGAGCCGGACGAGGTCGCGGCGGGGCCGGTAACCGCGCCGCCGGCCGCACCGTCCTCGTCCGGCTCCGCACCTTCCTCCCCGCCCGCTCCCACCGCCCCGCCCACTGCCGCACCCACCCCCGTGGCGGCACAGCACCAGGTGACGCCCCGTCCCGGCGGGTCGCTCGCGCCCGGCTACACCGCCATGGAGGCCCTGTACGCCGACCCGCGCGTGCCCAAGCTCACCCGCTCCGTCAAGCGCATGGCCCTGCGCTCCCCGGGCCGCCGCTTCGTCAAGGACCGGCGCTCGGGGCTCGCGGTGCCCCGGCTGCCGCGGCCGTGGAAGGCGTACGGGGCGGCGCCGTTCACCACCAAGCAGGTGCTGCCCAGGCAGCGCGGCACCGCGCCGCGCGGCATCTTCGTCACCTGCCCGCTGCCGATCATGGAGCAGAAGTCCGCGCGCGACACGGCGCTGCTGGCCGCCCGCTGGACGCTCAACCACCACCCGGAGGGCTCCCGCATCACCTGGCTGGCCTCCCAGCCGGTCAAGCGCGGCTGGATGCTCGTCTACCGCGTCACGTACGGCAAGCGCACCTCCCGCGCGGCCGTCGTCGTGCTCGACGGGGGAATGAGCAAGCCGGGACTTGCGTTCGTCACAGTGCCGGACTCACAGCGCAAGCAGTGGCGTGACATCGGCCGCGTGGCCTCAGGGGTGCGTGTTCTAGGCTAGAAAGATCATGAAAGCGGCGATGTTGGGGAGTGACGCCGTGGAACGCTCTGGACCGCCGCAGGCTCCGGACAAGGGCAAGGGCAAGCCGCCCTGGCGTTCGGAGGGCCTGCCAGGCACGCCCGGAGGCCGGCCCAAGATCAACTGGTGGCGGTTCATCGTCACCCTGCTCGTCGTCTACGCGGGCTTCTTCGTCGTGTCGTCGTTCGTCGACAGCGGTTCGGTCGAGACGATCTCCTACACCGAGTTCACCAACCAGGTGAACGCGAAGAACGTCAAGGACATCTACGCCCAGGGCCTGTCGGTCGAGGGCGACCTGAGGTCGCCGGCGAAGAACCCCGACGGCGGCTCCTCCTACACCCGCTTCGCCACCGAGATCCCGGCCTTCGCCAACACCGACCAGCTCGACCAGCAGCTGGCCACCGGCCAGGTCGTGATCACCTCCAAGCCCATCACCCGCGGCTTCTTCTCCAACCTGCTGCTGTCGCTGCTGCCCGTGCTGCTGCTGGCCGGTCTGTGGATCTGGATCATGCGGCGCGGCGCCAGCATGATGGGCGGCGGCCTGGGCGGGCTCGGCAAGTCGAAGGCGGCCAAGCCCGTCGACGCCGGGCAGGTGCGGGTCACGTTCGAGGACGTCGCGGGCATCGACGAGGTCGAGAACGAGCTCGTCGAGATCGTCGACTATCTCAAGGACCCCGGCAAATACCGCAGGCTTGGCGCCAAGCTGCCCAAGGGCGTGCTGCTCGCCGGCCCTCCCGGCACCGGCAAGACGCTGCTGGCCAGGGCGGTCGCCGGTGAGGCCAAGGTGCCCTACTTCTCCGCCAGCGCCTCCGAGTTCATCGAGATGATCGTCGGCGTGGGCGCCTCGCGGGTGCGCGACCTGTTCGAGGAGGCGCGCAAGGTGGCGCCGTCCATCGTGTTCATCGACGAGATCGACGCCATCGGCCGCGCCAGGGGCGGCGCCGGCGGCATCGGCGGCCACGACGAGCGCGAGCAGACGCTCAACCAGATCCTCACCGAGATGGACGGCTTCTCCGGCGCCGAAGGTGTGATCGTCATCGGGGCCACCAACCGTCCCGAGATCCTCGACCCGGCGCTGCTGCGTCCAGGGCGCTTCGACCGTACGGTGCAGGTGGGCCTGCCCGACGCGGCCGGCCGCGCCGCGATCCTGGCCGTCCACACGCGCGGCGTGCCGCTCGAGGGCGAGATCAGCCTCGACCAGATCGCCAAGACCACGCCCGGCATGACCGGCGCCGACCTCGCCAACCTGGTCAACGAGGCCGCCCTTCTCGCGGCCAAGCGAGGGCGCGAGAAGGTCACCATGGCCGACTTCGCCGACGCGCTGGAGAAGCTGCAGCTCGGCGCGGCCCGCAGCATCGTCATGCCGGAGGAGGAGCGCACCCGCACCGCCTTCCACGAGGCCGGTCACGCGCTGCTCGGCATGCTCCAGCCCGGGGCCGACCCGGTCAGGAAGATCTCCATCATCCCGCGCGGCCGGGCGCTCGGCGTCACCCTCTCCACCCCCGACTCCGACCGCTACGCCTACGACGAGCAATATCTGCGCGGGCGCATCACCGGCGCGCTCGGGGGCATGGCGGCCGAGCAGGTGGTGTTCGGCGTCATCACCACCGGCGCCGAGAACGACCTGGAGCAGGTCACCATGATCGCCCGCGGCATGGTGGGCCGGTGGGGCATGTCGGAGAAGGTCGGTCCGCTGACCATCCTGCCCAACGACGGCCAGCAGCCGCAGGCCTCGCCCGTCACGCTCGCCATGGTGGACGAGGAGGCGCGGCGGATCGTGGACGAATGCTACGAGCGCGCGGTCCAGGTGCTCAGCGACAACCGCGACAAGCTCGACGCCATCGTGGCGGCGCTGCTGGAGCACGAGACGCTGGACGAGGCCGGGGCGTACGCCGCGGCCGGGCTGCCGCGGTCCACCGAGGGCCAGCCGCCCGCCGTGACGCAGCGCCCGCCGGCCGAGGTGCACCGCTCGGCAGCCGTGGAGGGCGGGTCCTTTCCCAAGAATTAGGACATTCCGGACGTTGCTTCGAGTCCTGCTCGGGAACGTCTCCCGAGACACGTGTGGATCGGGGGACCGTCGTGACACTTAATGACGAGCTTCTCGCCGGACTCGGAGCCCCAGGGCTGGAGCAGATAGCCGGGATGCTCGGCACCGATCAGCTCACGGCACGCCACGTCATCGAAGCCGTGTCCGCGACGATCGTGGGCGGCCTGGCCCGCAACGCCGCCCACCCGGACGGCGCCGACGCCCTGCGCGGGGCGCTCGACGACCACATGGACGCCGACCCCTTCAACGGCGACGTGGCCTCGCTGACCCGCGACGGGCACAGCATTCTCGGGCACGTGCTCGGCGCCCAGGGCACCGAGCAGGCCGCCACCACCCTCGCCAGGCTCGCCGGGGTCGGCTCCTCGGCGATCATGAAGCTGATGCCCCTGATCGCCCCCATGATCATGTCCCTGCTCGCGAACCGGGCCACCGAGCGCGGCATGGACGCCGCCACCCTCGCCGACGACCTCGACGGGGAGCAGGCGGCCGTGCCGGCCGAGCTGGGGGACCTGGTCGACGGGCTGCTGGGGGACATCCTCGGGGGGAACGTGCCGCGGCAGCCGGGGGCGTTCTCGCCGTACCGGACGGAACGGGAAGTGACGCCGGGGAGCACGTCCAACGCCGACTGGTGACTGGCGCGGCGGCCAGGTAACTGTTTCTTAACTGTATGTTATCGTTCAATTACTCTCAGTGATTGAGGTCGCAGAGCGTGACCCTGTTCACTGGAGGTTCCCCTTGCCACGTACCCTCAACAAGATCATCGCCCTGGTGGTGGCGATCACGATGCTGGGCCTCACCACGGCCACCCCCGCTCACGCGGCAGGAGAGGCGTACTTCCGCTTCACGGACGGCTACGGTCACCACCGCTTCACCATCCAGCTCCGCGACGCGGACAAGATCGCCCACGCCCGCCGCATCCTCAGCGGCGCGGAGACCTCGCGGGTCCACGTCCTGGGCCGGATCCACAAATACCCCGCCTCCTACAATCGCCCGTGGAGTTACCACCTCGACCCAGGCACGATCGGCTTCTTCGAAGTCGCGATCGAGGTCTGCGACTCCACCATCACCTATCTCGAGGATCACCTGGACGAGGCGGGCGGCGCCTTCCTGCCCGGGGCCTTCTGGTGCCCCTGGAGTTCCCGCCTGGTCGATGAGGTCCGTCCCTCGTAGCCCCGGTGGTGCCTCCTTGACATCGAGGGCCGGGGGTGTCAAGGAGGCTGCCCGGTGACCGGTACCCTGATGTGGTGATCGTTCTCGCCTCAGCCTCCTCCACCCGCCTGGCACTCCTGCGCAGCGCGGGCCTCGACCCGAAAGTGATCGTCAGCGGCGTCGACGAGGACTCCTACTCCGCCTACTCACCCGCCGCGCTCAGCCTGGTGCTGGCCAAGGCGAAGGCGGAGGCCGTGGCGAGCGGGCTCGAAGAGGGGCTGGTCATCGGCTGCGACTCGATTCTCGAGCTCGACGGCCGCCCTTACGGCAAGCCGGCCAGCCGCGAGGAGGCCATCGAGCGCTGGCGCCTCATGCGCGGCCGCACCGGCCGGCTCGTCACCGGTCACTGCGTCATCGACGTCGCCGCCGGTCGCCAGGCCGCCGAGACCGGCACCACGGTGATCCGGTTCGGGCAGCCGTCCGAGGATGAGATCGCCGCCTACGTCGCCACCGACGAGCCGCTCAGCCTGGCCGGGGCGTTCAGCATCGAGGGGCGCGGCGGCTGGTTCGTCGAGAGCATCGAGGGCGACCACGGCAACGTGCTCGGCGTCTCCCTGCCGCTGCTGCGCGACCTGTTCGCCGAACTCGGCTACTCGATCACGTCGTTCTGGCGCTAGCCTGCCGGACATGCGAGCACTGCGTGACTTCACCGGCGGCGTGGGCTTCTTCTTCCAAGGACTCGGGTGGGTCGCCAGGAACGGCCGGTGGTGGCTGTTCGGGCTCATCCCCGCGCTGATCGCGTTCGCGGTCTACGTGGTCGCCCTGATCTTCCTGGGGACCAACGCCTCCGACCTGGCCGCGTTCCTCACCCCCTTCGCCGACATGTGGAGCTGGCGCGAGGCGTTCCGTACGGTGGTGGCCGTCGCGCTGGTCCTCGGAGGGCTGGCGGTGGCGGTGATCACGTTCACGGCGCTGACACTGGCCATCGGCGACCCGTTCTACGAGCGGCTGTCGGGCGAGGTGGACCCGCTGGAGACGGACGACGACCAGCCGTGGTGGCGTACGCTGCCGCGCTCCATCCGCGACAGCCTGGTGACCCTGCTCTACGTGCTGCTCTTCACGATCCCGCTGTTCTTCCTGGGCTTCGTACCCGTGATCGGACAGACCGTGGTGCCGGTCGTGGGCGCCCTGGTGTCCGGCTTCTTCCTCACCGTCGAGCTCACCACCCTCGCCATGGAACGCCGCGGCATGGTCCGCAAGGACCGCTTCGCCCTGCTCCGAGCGAACAAGTCCAGCGCGCTGGGCTTCGGGGTGGCGGTCTTCCTGCTGTTCCTGGTGCCCTTCGTCGCCATCGTCGCGATGCCGGCAGCGGTGGCGGGCGCGGCATTGCTCGTACGCACCCGCCTGGCCCCCACCCCGCCCACTCCCACCCCGAACCCACCCAGCCCTGCCCCCTGACACATCTCGCGGCCCTGCCCGCGTCCTGGCCCTTGCCACGCTTGCGATCACCTCACGACTCGGCGACTTCGGGATGCGCCGGCTCGACGGCCGGGGGAGGCTTCACGACCCCCGGTGCCCCCGATGCCTCGGGCCAGACGACTTGGGGCCGGGCCGCCTCTGGCGGGCCGGCCTGGCTTTGAATTTGCTTCTGCGTCTGCTTCTGCTTTTGCGACTGTGGCGGTCTGTGGCTGTGATCGCTTCACATACTGAGAGCCTTGGCCTGCGGGTTGTCCACAGCCGATCCCGCGTTGAGCCCGTCATCCACAGAACCGCGTTCGGCTGCCCGGGAGCCCCTCCGCGCCCGCCACCCTATGGACCCATGACGACCAACCGCTCGCCCCGCCCCGCCTCCCGTTCCCCCTTCACCCCCGGCCCACCGTTCGTCCCCGCACCTCGCCAGCCCGTCGTCCCCGACTCCGCGCACTCGCTCATCGGACCTCAGGCGCCGTTCGGTGCAAGCGCCATCAGCGACGCTCCTCCCACCGACACGTCACAATCCGCCGCGCCAAATCCCCGCGCCTCAGATCCCGGCACCTCACGTCCGGGTACGTCAGGTCCTGGCAGCTCAGACCCCAGCGCTTCTACCCCCGAGACCTCAAGGTTCGAGCCCGCAGTTGCGCCGACCGCCTCAGTCCCCGGCACATCAACCCCCAAGACCTCAAGGTTCGAGCCCGCAGCAACCTCTACCCTGAGGGCGGATGCCTCGGGCACCTCTGCCGTGCGTACCGACACCTCGGGGACCTCTGCCGTGCCCACCGATGCTTCGGGGGTTACCGCCGTACGTACCGACGTTGCTTGGGGCGACGCCTCGAATGCCGACGGCTCACAAGTCGGTGCCCGCAGTGCCGATGTCTCGGACGCTGCTGCGTGGAGTGCCGACAGGTCGGACGCCGACAGGTCGGACGCCGACAGGTCGGAGTCCGGTGTATCGGACCCCTTCGAGTTCTCGTCCGAGCCCTGCCTGACCCTCACCAGCCCCACCGACGTCCTGGCCGCCGTCCCCTATCTGGTCGGCTTTCATCCCACCGCGAGCCTCGTCGTCGTGGGTCTGGCCGAAGGCCGAGCCAAGATGGTGGCCAGGTGGGGCCTGCCCTTCCCGCCCGGCACCCTCGACGCCATGACCCCTCTCATCGACCGCGAGGGCATCACGGACGTCGTGATCGTCGGCTACGGCCCCGGCGACCTGGTCACGCCGGCGGTCGATGAGGCGAGGACGCTCGCCCTGACGACCGGCATCCAGGTAGGGGAGGCGCTGCGAGCCCATGAGGGCCGCTACTGGTCCTACATCTGCAACGTGGCCACCTGCTGCCCCGCCGAAGGCACTCCCTACGACCTCTCCACAAGCCCGATAGCGGCCGAGGCGACCGTACACGGCCTGGTGGCCCTCCCCAACCGCGAAGCCCTCGAACGCACCGTCGCCCCCGTGACGGGTCCCGTACGGATGGCGATGCGGCGGGCCACGTCCGAGGCGATCGCCGCCTTCAGAGCGGACCTCATGGCTGCCCCCGACCTCGACACCTTCGCCCGGCACTTCGTCGCCGACGGCCTGGCCAGAGTCCGATCGGCGCTGGAGACCCACATCGAAGGCGGCCGCCTCGACGACGTGGAGGCGGCGAAACTCGGCATGGCACTGACGGTCATGAGAGTCCGCGACGAGGCGTGGACCCTCATGCACGAATCCCACGCGGCGCTCTGGAAGGACCTGACCCGCCGCCTGGAGTCGCGCTTCGTGCCCCCGGTCGCGTCCCTGCTGGCCATGGCCGCCTGGCGCTCGGGCGACAGCGTCCAGGCCACGGTCGCCCTCGAACGCGCCCTGACGACCGACCCCGGCTACTCGATGGCCAACCTCCTCATGCACGCCCTCCAAAACCTGCTCTCCCCGTCCATCCTGCGGGGCCGCCTCCCCACCCCTGAAGAACTGGACGCCACCATGGGCCGCGCCAACCCCGCCTGGCTCCTCCCCTTGATCAACCTCCTCGACGAAGAAGACCTCCACCCCACCCTGGAATAAGCCCACTACCGGCCGGCCCCGGACCCTCCTCAGCCTGGCTGCGTGCGCGTGGCACAGCAAGAACCCCTCAACGCAGACCCACCCCGCGACACACAACCGGAGCCCATGCCACCCACCTGAATACGAAGTTAGGGTCGCCGAGATGCGAGTGCGGGTCTCCAAGGTGGGGTTCGCGCCTCAGCGTGGACGTCGCGCCTCAGCGTGGAGTCCGACACCCCAACGTGGACGTCGCGCCTCAGCGTGGACTTTGCAGCTCAGTGTGGGGCCTGTGTTGTCGGGGTCGAGTTCGTACCGTCCTTGAGCTCGCAACCCTGAGGTTGGGGTCCGTGGCCGCCGGTTGAGGTCGCTGTGCTCGGCTGGGGTCTTGTCTTTCCCGTTCGGGCATGGTGGGGCCAGGGGCGGTGCCCGAGCGGGAAGGGGTCAGAGGGAGCCTTCTTCTCGCTTGCGGCGTTCGTTGTAGGCGCGCATGCGCGGCGGGTAGCCGGTCAGCTGCACGTCGTACACCGGCAAGGCGAGATCGCGGGCGACCTTGTGGATCACGGCGGGGGAGCCGACCCTGCGCCTGGTCCACTCGCCGTCGTCGGCCACCGCCACGGCGGTCGTGTCGGTGGCGAAAGTCTCAGGTTCGACGTAGAACTCGACGCCTCGCCGCGAACGGGCAAAGGCGATGAGCGCCTCGATGTCGGCGTCGGTCGCCTCTCGGTCGAACTTCGCGATCTTGCGGCCGCGCAGTCGACGAATGCCGTAGCGGTCTCGCCATCTCATGAATCCTTTTTATACCGTCTCGAGCCCGCGCGCGTCGGGGAAGATCTCGGGGACGTATCCGGGATTCTCCCGATGGCACCATCGGTTGGGGGCGACGCAGTATGTGAGGTGTCAGCTCGATTCTCTGAGGGAGAGGCATGGCGATTATGGCTGGGGTACCGAAAACCCCCGGGCCGGGCGAGGTGCCGCCAGCTCATCTGCGCGTCACCAACCAGGACCGCGAACACGTCGTCGAGCACGTCAAAGCCGCTTACGCGGAGGGACGATTCGACAAGCTCGAGTTCGACGACCGTTTGGAACGTGCGATGACCGCGCGTACGCACGGCGACCTCGTGCCCATCATGAACGAGCTCTACGGTGCGAACGCGGTGCCTCAGCTCGCTTCCGTGCCGTCGGCACCGGTGCGCCAGGAGGCGCCGGCTGAGAGCAACGAACGCCTCGGCGGCGCGATCGCCCATCTGGTGCCGCTCATCGGGTTCCCGATCGTCGGTCCGCTGCTCCTGCTGCTCACCGGCGCGAAAACGTCGCCTTACATGCGCAAACACGCCCTCGAAGCGCTCAATTTCCAGATCACCGTGGTCGGGACCACCGTATTGCTGCCGCTTACCTTCGTCGGGATCGTGCTCGTGCCGTTCATCTGGGTCGCGGCAGTCGTGCTTTCCGTGGTCGGTGGCATCTCGGCGCTGACGGAGGGGGATTTCCGTTATCCGCTGACGCTTCGTCTGGTGAAGTGATCGGGCCGTACTGGCCGTGCGCGTCGTTTTCGAATTGTTATACCCGCCGGGGTTCAGCGCCTCGGCGGGGCGTGAGGCTTTTGCGTGGTATGAGATGTGGCGGGCCTGCGTCCCCATTTTGAGTGCGGGGGTGCATTGAGATGAATGCGCTGCTCAAGCGCCTGCGGTGACGTCGATCGCCCCGGGGGGTGGGTTGTGCCGAGCGCTTGCGAGGCCAAGCGGCGGGGGTGTGCGGGGGTCGGGTGGCGGCGCGGCGCGGCGCGGGTCAGCGGACGAGGACCTCGTACCTGACGCGCATGACGCCGGCGCTGGTGTTGCCGATGGCGGCGAAGGCGGCTGTGGACAGGTCCAGGCAGCGGCCCCCGATGTACGGGCCCCGGTCGTTGATGCGGACCGTCACCGACTCGCCGGTCCTCGGGTTCGTGACGCGGACCCGGCTGCCCAGGGGGAGGGTCTTGTGGGCGGCGGTCATCGCGTTGGGGTTGAAGCGTTCGCCGCTGGCCGTCATCTGGGGTTCGCCGTAGTAGGAGGCGCCGCAGGTGCCGGAGGAGAGGACACGGAGCTTCGGCTTGGCGGGCTTCGACTTGGTCGTGCGGCTCTTGGACTGCTGCTCGGCGGAAGAGGATCGGTCGCCGGTGGAGCTGTCCTGGTCGGCCGAGGAGTGGCGGTCCGTGGAGGATGGTCCCTCCGCCTGGGCCGGCGAGGTGGTCGTGGGCTTTGCGGAGGCTGCCGTCCCCGGGTGGTTCGGGGAGTTCCGGTGGGTTGGGGTGCTGCCGGCTGAGGTGGTGGGCTTCGGCTGGGTGGCGGACGCCGGTGGCTTCTCAGCGGTTCGCGCGGAGGTGGGCTCGGGTGAACGCGTGGTCTTCGCGGCGGGCGAGGGCGGGGTGAGGGCCGCTGCCGGCCTGGGGGAGTCGTCGTTGCCCCTAGTGGCCCACGCGGTGGTCGAGGCGGCTGCCGCTACGGCCACGCTGGCTGCGAGGGCGGCCCAGCGGCGCCGGCTCGGGGAGAGCTTGCGGGTCTGCGGGGACGGCTTTCGAGGCTGCGGGGACGGCTTGCGGGAATGCTGGCCCAAGGTAAACCACGGTCCTGGATAGGGGATGAGGGAGGCAAAGGCCGGGCCGGCAGGGGGTGGGGGCATACGGCGGCCGATCCGTCGGCGGGGCTGGGGATCCGCGCGGACTGGACGAAGATATGCGACAAAGTGCAGGTAAAGGCAACCTAATGGGACGTTCCGTGACTTATCTCACGAGGGTCAGCGTCGTGCCAAAGGCGATCTCGGGTGGGGGATCTTCCGCGAGGCGGCGGGACCACCATCACGGTGAGGTCTATGAGGACGCGTGTGACGCCGGTGGGTGCCAGGTTCGCCGAGCGGGCCCTCCCGCAGGTGGCCGGCGGGCGTGGTTGATTCGCTGGTGGGGCGGCTGTGCTGCGCTCGCCGGGTATCCGCGAGTGTGTGAAGCGCGCGGGTGAAGGGTGTGCCGCGTTCGGGGGTGCTCGACGCGGCCGTGGGGGTGCCGGCGAGGGTGGGCGGGTTAGAGCATCAGGGAGCGTACGGTGTCGACGGTGTCGGCGTCCTCGACTCGTTTGTCCGGGCGGTAGCGGAGGACGCGGGCGAAGCGGAGGGCCATGCCGCCCGGGTAGCGGGGTGAGCGCTGGACGCCGTCGAAGGCGATCTCCACGACCAGTTCGGGGCGCAGGCGGACGGTCCACGTGTCGGTGGGGCCATCGGCGAGCTCCAGGAAGCGTTCGGTCTGCCAGGCCAGCAGTTCGTCCGTGAGGCCCTTGAACGTCTTGCCGAGCATCACGAACCCGCCCTCCGGGTCGCGGGCTCCCAGGTGAAGGTTGGAGAGCTTGCCCTCGCGGCGGCCGTGGCCCCACTCGGCGGCCAGGACCACCAGGTCGAGCGTGTGGCGGGGCTTGACCTTGATCCAGCCCGCCCCGCGCCGGCCGGCCGCATAGGGCGAGGTGAGTGACTTGACCACCAGGCCCTCGTGGCCCGCCTTGACCACGTCCGTGAAGAACTTCTCCGCCTCCGCCACGTCACCCGTCACCAGGCGCGGGGTGAGCAGGGCGGGCGGAACCGTACGGGCCAGGGCCTCCTGGCGTTGCGAATAGGGCAGGTCGAGCAGGTCGGCGCCGTCGACGCGCAGGGCGTCGAAGAAGAACGCGCTCAGCGGCGTCTGCTCGCGCAACCGCTCGACGTTCGTCTTGGTGGAGACGCGGGCGGCGGTCACCTGGAACGGGTGCGGGCGGCCGTCGGGCCGCAGGGCGATGACCTCGCCGTCGAGGACGAGGTCGCCGGACGGCATCTCCAGCACCTCCTCGACCAGCTCGGGCACCTGGGGTGTGATGTCGTCGAGCGTACGGGTGAAGACCCGCACCTCCTCGCCGGAACGGTGGGCCTGCACGCGTATGCCGTCGAGCTTCCACTCCAGCGCGGCCGGGGTGCCCGCCTTGTCGAGCGCGGCGGCGACGTTCTGGGCGCTGCCCGCCAGCATCGGCGCGACCGCCCGCCCCACCTCCAGCCGGAACGCGCGCAGCGCGTCCACCCCGCCGGTCAGCGCCGCCGCCCCGACGGCGGGCAGTGAGCCGCGCAGGGTCAGCGCCCGGCGTACGTCGGCCGACGGCGCACCCGACGCCTTGGCCACCGCCTCGATCATGACGCCGTCGAGTGCCCCCTGGCGCAGCTCGCCGAACAGCAGCCGGCGCATGAACTGCTGCTCCTGACTCGTCAGGCCCGCGAACAGCTCGGCCACCAGCGCCTTGCGTGCCGCCTGCGAGCCTTGGCCCGAGACGGCCTTGATGCGGCTCAGCAGCTCGTCGACCGATGTAAGCGTGGCCGTGGCGGCCAGCTTAGGCTGCGGGACGTCCTCCAGCGTGCGCCAGCCCACCCCCACCTGGCGCTGGGGCAGCTCGCCCGACAGGTAGGAGATGGCGATCTCCGCCTCGTCCGGGCCCACCCGGCCCAGAAGCTCCGCCAGATGGCCGATCTTGCCCAGCCGGGCGGACGTGCGCGTCACCGCCTCGGAAACCCGGACCACGTCGATCAGAAGCACACGCCTATGGTGCCTCACGGGGGCGACATTTCCCCACCTGATATCGGCATATCTGCAGAGTGTGTCGGTAAAGCGGGCGAACGGCGCGGGATGGGCGATTCCCCGTCCCGACTCGGGGGCGGGAGGTGGTCAGAGGAGGCGGGATGGCCGCGCGGGGCGGGCGCCTGGGCGGGGAGGGGCCGGGGCGTCCTTTTGTCGGCGCCCCGGCTCAAACCGCCGTTAGTTCACGGCCAGCAGATCGACGACGAAGATGAGCGTTTCGTTCGGCTTGATGCGGGGCGGGGCGCCGCGGGTGCCATAGCCGAGGTGCGGCGGGATGACGAGCTTGCGCCGGCCGCCCACCTTCATGCCCACGACGCCCTTGTCCCAGCCGCCGATGACGCGACCGGCGCCCAGCGGGAACTCGAACGGCTGGCCGCGGTTCCACGACGCGTCGAACTCCTCCCCGGACGAGAACGACACGCCCACGTAGTGGACCTGTACCTGCTGGCCGGACTTGGCCTCCGGGCCGTCGCCGACGGTGATGTCCTCGATCTCGAGGTCGGCGGGCGGGTTGCCCCCCGGGAAGTCGATCTCGGGCTTCTCGAGTGCCACGAATGAGCTCCTGTTTGGTTGTTAACGGACCCGACGACTCTATGCCGTCGGGATATCGTCGTCGTTCATGGCCGCCCTTTCGCCCGACGCGTTCCTGCTCACCGGCCGCGTGGCCGTCGTCACGGGCGCGGCGCGGGGGATCGGGCGGGCGATCGCGGAGGCGTTCGCGGTTTTCGGGGCTCATGTGGCGGTCTGCGATCGGGACAAGCCGCCCGCCTGTGACGGCTGGTCGCCGTCGATGACCCTCGACGTACGCGACCAGTCCGCCGTCGCGGTCTTCACCCAGGCCGTACGCGAACGCTGGGGCCGCGTCGACATCCTGGTCAACAACGCCGGCGGCTGGCGTCGCACACCCTGACGACACCGCTGGTGGCCGCCCCACAGGGAGAACAGGGCGTTGCTGGGCCGAGGCGATCGCTGGGGGGCCAGGTGGCTCAGCGGTCCCGAAGGGTCACCAGCTCTGGTGCAGGGGCATGCCTTCCGCGTAGCCCGACGTGCTCTGGATCCCCACGACGGCCTGCTCGTGGAACTCCTCCAGGTTCGCCGCCCCCGCATAGGTGCAGGCCGACCGGAGCCCGGCCACGATGGCGTCGATCTGGTCCTCGACGCTCGGCCGCTTGGGGTCGAGGTACATGCGTGACGTCGAGATCCCCTCCTCGAACAGCGCCTTCCTGGCCCGCTCGAACGCCGAGTCGTCCGCGGTCCGCAGCCGGACGGCACGGGCGGAGGCCATGCCGAAGTTCTCCTTGTACTTGCGCCCGTTCGCATCGGTATGGGTGTCGCCGGGCGACTCGTAGGTGCCCGCGAACCAGGATCCGATCATCACGTTCGAGGCCCCGGCGGCCAGGGCGAGCGCCACGTCACGGGGATGCCGGACACCGCCGTCGGCCCAGACGTGCCGCCCGAGCCGGCGCGCCTCGGCGGAGCATTCGAGCACGGCGGAGAACTGGGGACGTCCGACGCCGGTCATCATCCGGGTGGTGCACATGGCGCCGGGCCCGACGCCGACCTTGAGGATGTCGGCCCCGGCCTCGACCAGGTCGCGCACGCCGCCGGCGGTGACCACGTTGCCCGCCGCGACCGGCACGCCGGGGTCGAGCGCTTTGACGGCGCGCAGGGCGGCGACCATCTTGTCCTGGTGGCCGTGCGCGGTGTCGACGACCAGGCAGTCGATGCCCGCTTCGAGGAGCTCTTTGGACCTGGCGGCCACGTCGCCGTTGACGCCGACGGCGGCGGCGATGCGCAGCTGGTTCTGGGCGTCGACGGCCGGCTGGTAGAGGGTGGCGCGCAGCGCGCCCGTACGGGTGAGGATGCCGACCAGGCGCCCGTCCTCGTCCACGATGGGCGCGAGGCGGTGACGGCCCTCATGCAGCCGCTCAAAGGCGGTGCGCGGGTCGAGCCCGGCGGGCAGCGTGAGCAGCTCGCTCGACATGACCTGGGACAGCTGGGTGAACATGTCGACGCCCTGGCAGTCGGCCTCGGTCACGACGCCGACGGGACGGTTCTCCCAGTCGACCACGATGACCGCGTTGTGGGCGCGCTTGGGCAGCAGTTGCAGGGCCTCGCCGACGGTCTCGTGCGGGGTCAGGGTGAGCGGGGTGTCGTGGACGAGGTCGCGCTTCTTGACCCAGTCGACGACGTTGGCGACGACGTCGAGCGGAATGTCCTGCGGGATGACGACGATGCCGCCCCGCCGTGCCACGGTCTCGGCCATGCGCCGGCCGGCGACCGCGGTCATGTTGGCCACGACGACAGGAATGGTGGTGCCCGTGCCGTCGTTCGTCGAGAGGTCGACTGCGAGCCGCGAACCGACCGCAGAACGCGACGGCACCATGAACACGTCGCTATAGGTCAGGTCGTAATGGGGCTCGAGGTCATTGAGAAATCTCACGTTCATCCATCTTATGTGCTGACAGGTCAACTAGGGATTTCCCCCTTTCCGGGGGCCTTATGATCGGCGCGGACACTTTTGGGGGAGGGAGGGTCTGTGAACGTCACGGAAAGGGCCGAGCTGATCGTCGTCGGCTTCGTCGTCCGCACGACCAATGCCGACGAGATGGATCCGGCTCGCGCGAAACTACCGGGGCTGTGGCAGCGGGCGGGCGCGCCGGGCGCTTTCGCCCACGTGCCCGGCCGCGTCGATGAGAACCTCTACGCGGTGCTCACCGACTACGAGAGCGACCACCACGGAGCCTTCACGCAGATCGTCGGCACGGGCGTGCGCACGGTGCCGCGCGTGCCGGAGGGCATGGTGGCGGTGCGGGTGCCGGCCGGGCCGGCGATGAAGCTCGAAGTACGCGGCCAGATGCCGCAGGCGCTGATCGACACCTGGCAGCAGGTGTGGAAGCACACCGAGTCGGGCGGCACCCCGGCACGCGCCTTCACCACGGATCTGGAGGTGCATCATCCCGACGGCGTGGATCTGTACCTCGCCGTCTGATTATCAGAGACCGTCCGATCAGAGACCGTCCGATCAGGGACCGAGCACGTCTGATCAGGGACCGTCTGATCAGGAACCGAGCACGCTTGATCAGTAAGCGCCTGATCAGAGACCGAGCACGGCGGCCGCCGCTTCGACGGCCGCCGGCTTGACCTCCTCCAGGGGCAGGTGCGCGTATTCGACCGCGCAGTCCGACAGCCCGCCCAGCGCCACCGTCGCCCTGATGTGCTGGGCCTGCGTGAGGTCCGCCCCCATGAGCATGACGATCAGCTCGCGCCGCCATTCGAACATGCGCGTGCCCAGGTCGAGCTGGCCGAGCGTGGCCAGTTCGCGGACCATCATCACGATCACGTCGCGGTGCCGCCAGACCATCGCGAAGTAGGCGTCGAGCAGCTCGCGCGGCTGGAGCCCAGGCGCCCGGTCGCGGACGAACCGCTCCATGTCCTCGATCATCGGCGCCACGATGCTGCGGACCAGGTCGTCGCGTGAGGAGAAGTGGTAGTAGAGCGCGGGCTTGGTGATGCCCAGGCGTTCGGAGATCTGGCGCAGGCTGGTGTTCTGGACGCCCTGCTCGACGAACAGTTCGCGGGCCACCGCCTGGATGCGCGCCTTGGTGTCACTGGGCATGACCCAAGATTACCCTTACCTACCGTTAAGTCAGATGCTAGCCTCCTTACTTAACGATAGGTAAGGAGGCGTCATGAGGGTTCTCATCTCGGGGGCCGGCATTGCGGGGCCCGTCCTCGCGTACTGGCTGGTCCGTCATGGTTTCGACGTGACGGTCGTCGAGCGCGCGCCCGCGCTGCGCAAGGCGGGCGGTCACGCGGTCGACCTGTTCAGGCCCGCCATGGAGATCGTGGAACGGATGGGCGTGCTGGAGCGGGTGGTCGCGGCCAAGACCGGCACGGAACGGCTCACCATGCACGTCGAGGGCGGCGGGCGCCCGGTCGACGTGCAGGTCGGCCGCGTCATGGGCGCCTTCTCCGACCGGCACGTCGAGATCATGCGAGACGACCTCGGCGAGATCTTCTACGACGCCACCCGCCACGACACCGAGTACGTCTTCGGCGACTCCATCACCGCGATCTCCGACAGCGGCGAGGTGACGTTCGAGCGCGGCAGGCCGGCCAGGTACGACCTGGTGATCGGCGCCGACGGCCTGCACTCCAACGTGCGCCGCCTCGTCTTCGGCCCCGAGGAGCGCTGCACGAGCTGGATCGGCGCCTACCTGGCCGTCGCCTCGATCCCCAACTACCTGGGGCTCGACGGGCGTATGGAGGGCCTCGCGGGCGTGGGCAGGATGGCCGCCGTGTACGGCGCCGCGCGCATGCCGGACGCGCGGGCGGTGTTCCTGTTCAGGACGCCGGAGCCGCTCGACTACCACCACCGGGACCTCGCCCGGCAGAAGGAGCTGCTGCGAGCCCGCTTCGCCGGCGCGGGATGGGAGGTGCCGCGGCTGCTGGACGAGGCGGAGCGCGCGCCCGCCTTCTACTTCGACTCGATCACCCAGCTGCGCCTCGACACCTGGTCACGCGGGCGGGTGACGCTCGTGGGCGACGCCGGCTACTGCCCGGGGCCGGCCGTCGGGGGCAGCACCAGCCTGGCCGTCGTGGGGGCGTACGTGCTGGCGGGGGAGCTGGCCGCGCACGGCGGCGACCACACGCGGGCCTACCCCGCGTACGAGGCCGAGATCGCCCCCTACGTGCTCCAGAGCCGCACGTTCGCCGTCGGCGCGGCCAAGCGGCTGGTCCCGGCCGGCCGCTTCGACCTGTGGACGCTCGCCCGCGCCGCGAACCTCATCAACCTGCTGCCCACGGCCGTCACGAGGGCCGCGGCCAAGCTGGGCGGCAAGAGCGCGCGGCTGCACGAGTCGGTCGCGCTCAAGGAGTACGCGCCCGCAGAAGGTCAGGCGAGCACCCCCTGATCGCGGAGCTTGGCCGCCTGTTCGGCGGACAGGCCCCAGTCCGACAGGTCCTCCAGCCGGGTGGCGGGGGAGAGATCGGGAGGCAGGGTGCCGAGCAGGCGCGGGGCGGGCGCGGGCTGGGTGACGCCGCCGACCTCGACGAACGAGCCGCGCGCCACGTTGTGCGGATGCGTGGCGGCCTCGCCCATGGACAGCACCGGCGAGACGCAGGCGTCGGACCCGTCGAAGATCTCCTCCCACTCGGCGCGCGTGCGCGTGCGGAACACCCCGGCCAGCCGGGCCCGGAGCGCGGGCCACTGGGCGGGGTCGTTCCTGTCGGGGAGATCGGGGTCGCCGTCGAGGCCCATGAGGCGCAGCAGCTCGGCCCAGAACTTCGGCTCCAAGGCCCCCACGGCGACATATCGGCCGTCGGCGGTCTCGTACGTGTCGTACTGCGGCGCTCCGGTGTCGAGCAGGTTGGTGCCGCGCGGCCCCCAGCCGCCGCTCTGGACGGCCTGGTAGAACATCGCGAACAGGGCGGCGGAGCCGTCCACCATGGCCGCGTCGATCACCCGGCCCCTGCCGGTGCGCTCGCGCTCGTACAGGGCCAGCAGCACGCCGTAGGCCAGCATGAGGCCGCCGCCGGCGAAGTCGCCGAGGATGTTGATCGGCGGGGTCGGCTTGTCGCCGGCGCGGCCGAGCATCGACAGCACGCCGGAGATCGCGATGTAGTCGATGTCGTGCCCGGCGGTCGGGGCGAGCGGCCCGTCCTGCCCCCAGCCGGTCATCCGGCCGTAGACGAGCCGCTCGTTGACGGCGTGCAGGTCGTCGGGCCCGATGCCGAGCCGTTCCGCCACTCCGGGCCGGAACACCTCGATCACCACGTCGGCGTTCGCGACCAGCTCCTTGAACGCGGCCACGCCCTCGGGCGACTTGAGGTCGAGCCCGATCGTGTGCTTGCCGCGGTCCATGACGTCCCTGCGGGGAGCGTCGCGCACGGCGCCGACCCGGTCGACGCGCAGCACGTCGGCGCCATGGTCGGCGAGCATCATCCCGGCGAACGGCCCGGGCGCGAGCCCGGCGAGCTCCAGCACGCGCACGCCGGACAGCGGACCTCGGCTAGTCTCGGGCATCGGCTTCTCCTCGGTAGGGATCCCGCCCAAGTAGAACAACATTCGGTGATCTCGTGCAAGCGGCCTTGCCGACCTTCCCGCGAAGTCCGGGCAGGTATGGGAAACTTGCCCACTGTTCGGGTGGTCTACAGGCGGCCGTACGGCGGTCGTCTGCAGCAGGCGCACGCGCGCCGCTACAGGGGTAGGACATGGTTTCGGAGAGCAACCGGCTCATCGCAGGGCGCTACCAGTTGCTGCGCGAACTGGGCCGCGGCGGGATGGGCGTGGTCTGGGAAGGCCGCGACACACTGCTCAACCGGCAGGTGGCCATCAAAGAAGTGCTGCTGCCCGACAACCTGTCGCCGGGCGACAAAGAGCGCCAGCTCCTGCGGACCGCCCGCGAGGCCCGTACGGCGGCCAGGCTCAACCACCCCTCCGTCGTCGCGATCTACGACGTCGTCGAGGAGGGCGGCCGGCCCTGGATCGTGATGGAGCTGGTCAGTCACCCGTCGGTGGAGCAGGTCGTGCTCACCACGGGCGCGCTGCCGGTGCGCGAGGCGGCCGATCTCGGCCGGCAGGTGCTGTCGGCGCTGCGGGCCGCCCACGAGGCCGGCATCCTGCACCGCGACGTCAAGCCCAGCAACATCCTGCTGGCCGACGACGGCCGCGCGGTGCTGATGGACTTCGGCATCGCGACCGTCGAGGGCGACGTCTCGCTGACCAGCACCGGCATGGTGACGGGCTCGCCGAGCTTCCTCGCCCCCGAGCGGGTGCGCGCCGAGAACGCGGGCCCCGCGTCCGATTTGTGGTCGCTGGGCGCCACGCTGTACGCCTGCATGGTCGGCCGCTCGCCGTTCGAGCGCGGCGACCCCATGGCCACGCTCAACGCGCTGCTCAGCGAGGAGCCCGACTACCGCCGCATCCCGCCGGTCATGCATCCGATCCTGAAGGGCCTGCTGCGGAAGGAGCCCCAGGACCGGGTGGACGCCGAGGAGGCCGACCGGCTGCTCGCCGCCATCATCGCGGCCAAGCCGGCGGCCACGGACCTCGACCCGCCCGAGCGCAAGGGCCAAGGTCCAGGCCGGGCCCTGCTCGCCGCCGCGGCCACGGTGGTGCTGGTGCTGACGGGTGGCGCGGTCGCGTACTTCAGGACGGCCTCGCCCGCCGAGGGCACGCCCCGCGCGACCGCGCAGCCGGCCGCCGCGACCAAGCCCATCACCCCGACGGCCACGCCCACGGCGACGCCGAGCGCGACGCCGACCCCCACGCCCAGCGCGACCAGGCGGGCGCCGCTGGTGCGGGTGTGGAAGTCCCGTGACGGCTGGGCGATCCTGCGGCCGACCGGCTGGCGGGGCGCGCTCGGCGAGGCGTACACGGAGTGGACGCGCCGCGACCGCAACGCCCACCTCGGCGTGGAGGCCGTCTACGGGCAGCTCGACCCCCACCAGCTCATGCGCGACTCGCAGGAGACGTTCCGGCAGAACGCCCGCACGGTGGTCAACCGGGGGCAGCGCATGGTGAACCACAAGGGCGTCAAGGCCGTGGAGTGGGAGTTCACCTGGATCGCGGGGCAGGACAACGACGCCCCCTGGGTACGACCGGGCGCCCGCTACCACGAGATCCGCCGGGCCGTGGCCACGGACGAGGCCGCGTACGTGCTGTCATGGACGGTCGCCGAGGAGCAGTGGCTGCGTAACAGAGCACTGATGCGACAGGTGATCGGCAGCTTTACTGTGGGGGCATGACCTCCTGGAACCTGCTGGCCCTGCCGCCCCTTCCCGAAGAGTTCGTGCGCGGCCTGCTGGCGCCGCTCGGCGACCGGGTGACCGTCAGGGTGCCCGGCTCGCGCGACCGCGCGGGGCTGCTCGCGGCGCTGCCCGACGCGGAGATCGTGCTCGGCGACTGGACGGGCGCGCTCGTCATGGACGCCGAGGCGGTCAGGGCCGCGCCCCGGCTGGCGTTCGTGCAGCAGCCGTCGGTCGGCGTCGACGGCCATGACCTCGACGCGCTGGCCGCGGCCGGGGTGCCGCTGGCCAACACGCCGGGCGTCAGCGCCGTGGCGGTCGCCGAGTGGTGCCTGGCCGCCACGCTGGCGCTGCTGCGCAAACTGGCCGCGGCCGACGCGGCCGTACGCGCGGGCGAATGGCCGCAGCAGAGCCTGCAGCCCCACGAGCTGCGCGGCCGCCGGGTCGGCGTGGTCGGCTACGGCCCGATCGGCGCCGGCTGCGCCGAGATGTTCCGCGCGCTCGGCTGCGAGGTGTCCTACTGGACCCGCACGCCGCGCTCCGATCCCGGCTTCACCGACCTCGACACGCTCGTGTCCACCTCCGACGTCGTGGTCGTCGTCATCGCGCTGTCCGCGCAGACCCGCGGCCTCGTCGACCCCGGCCGCATGAAGCAGGGCGCGCTGCTGGTCAACGGCGCGCGGGGCGGCGTGGTCGACCAGAAGGCGCTGGTGGCCGCGCTGAGCGAGGGCCGGCTCGGGGGCGCCGCGCTCGACGTGTTCGACGTCGAGCCGCTGCCGGCCGGCGATCCGCTGCGCGACCTGCCGAACGTGCTGCTCTCGCCGCACGTCGCCGGCGTCACCGCCGAATCGACCGGGCGGCTGCTCACCGTCACCCTCGACAACCTCGCCGCCGCCGTCGAGGGCCGCGAGGTGGACGGTGTGCTGAACGGTGTCGAACCGGTGATCTCCCGGAAGTTTGCCCAATAACCTACCAAATAGGCGATCGACCTGGCACGATGAACAGTTTTCGTGTCTTTAACGACCCCGGTCTGTTCCGTTCGGTCGCATGGAGATAACGTGCTACGGACGATCTCTACCAGCTCAAGGGGGTGCTACGTGAACGAGCGACGCGTGCCCGAGGGGCACCGGGCGGTCACGGCACCGACGGAGGAGGGGCCGTGACGACGACGATGTCGACACACCGACGGGCAGTAGAGCAGATCCGGCAGTCCTACGCCGAGATCCCGGGTGACGCCGCTCCCCGGCTGTCCAAGGCCACGTCCAACCTGTTCAGGTTCCGCGACGGCGCCAAGACGGCCAAGCTGTCGGCCCGCGATCTCGACGAGGTCATCAGCGTCGATCCCGAGACGATGACCGCCGAGGTGCAGGGCATGACGACCTACGAGCACCTCGTGGACGCCACGCTGCCGTACGGGCTCATGCCGTACGTCGTGCCGCAGCTCAAGACCATCACGCTGGGCGGCGCCGTGACCGGGCTCGGCATCGAGTCCACCAGCTTCAGGGACGGCCTGCCGCACGAGTCGGTCGAGGAGCTCGAGATCCTCACCGGCGACGGCCGCGTCATCGTGGCCCGCGACGACAACGAGCACCACGAGCTGTTCCGCGCCTTCCCCAACTCCTACGGGACGCTGGGCTACGCGCTGCGCATCCGCATCAAGCTGCGCAAGGTCCAGCCGTACGTGCACCTGACCCACGTCAAGTTCACCGACGCGGGCAAGTGCATGCTGGCCATGCAGGAGATCTGCGACACCATGGTGCACGAGGGCGAGAGCGTCGACTTCGTCGACGGCGTCTTCTTCGGCCCCGGCGAGATGTACATCACGCTCGGCCGCTTCGCCGAACGCGCCCCCTACGTCTCCGACTACACCGGCATGCGGATCTACTACCAGTCGATCCAGCAGCGCAGCCGCGACTGGCTGACCATCCGCGACTACCTGTGGCGCTGGGACACCGACTGGTTCTGGTGCTCGCGGGCGTTCGGCGTGCAGCAGCCGGTCGTGCGCTCGCTCATGCCGCGCCGCTGGATGCGCTCCGACGTCTACCGCCGCCTGGTCGCGCTCGACCGGAAATACGGCCTGACCGCCCGCGTCGACCGGTGGCGCGGCCAGCCCGTGAGCGAATCGGTCATCCAGGATGTCGAGACGCCCGTCGAGCGCGGGGCCGAATTCCTGGAGTTCTTCCACGAGAAGGTGGGCATGACTCCGGTGTGGATGTGCCCGCTGCGCGCAGAGACACGGTGGCCGCTCTACCCGCTCGAGCCGGGCAAGCTCTACGTCAACTTCGGATTCTGGGGAATGGTGCCGCTGCCGCGCGGCCAGTTCGACGGTTACTACAACCGGCTCATCGAGCGTTCCGTACACGATCTCGACGGCCACAAGTCGCTCTACTCGACCTCGTTCTACGTGCGTGAGCAGTTCTGGCAGCTCTACAACGGCGATGCCTATTGGCCGGTCAAGCAGGAATACGACCCCAACGGACGCCTGCTCGACCTGTACGAAAAGTGTGTACGGGGAAGGTGAGTTGATGGCTCTGGCATCCATCTTTGAAAAGATCGTCGGCTCCGATGCGAACATCGCGTTCATGGCCTACGACGGCAGCAAGGCGGGGCCCGACGGCGCCGACCTGGCCCTCGAGGTCAAGTCCCCGATCGCGGTCGCGCACCTGGCCCACGCACCGGGCGAGCTGGGCCTGGCCCGGGCGTACATCTCGGGACACCTCGACGTCCACGGCGACATGTACACGCTGCTGGACCGGATGTGGAACATCACGACCAACGACCTGACGACGTCCGAGAAGATCGCCGCCGTCAAGTCGCTGGGCGTCAAGCCGCTGCTCATGCGGGTGCCGCCGCCCCCGCAGGAGATGCGCCAGAGCGCGCTGGCCAAGCTCGGCTCGCGGCACGCCAAGCAGCGTGACGCGGAGGCCATCCACCACCACTACGACGTCTCCAACCGCTTCTACGAGTGGGTGCTGGGCCCGTCGATGGCCTACACCTGCGCCTGCTTCCCCAGCGAGGACTCCTCGCTCGAAGAGGCCCAGTTCGCGAAGTTCGACCTGGTGGCGCGCAAGCTCGGGCTCCAGCCCGGCATGCGGCTGCTCGACGTCGGCTGCGGCTGGGGCGGCATGGTCATGCACGCCGCCAAGCACTACGGCGTCAAGGGGCTCGGCGTCACGCTGAGCCGCCAGCAGGCCGAGTGGGCCCAGAAGGCCATCGCCGACGCCGGGCTGCAGGACCTCGCCGAGGTCCGCTTCATGGACTACCGCGACGTCAAGGAGTCGGGCTTCGACGCGGTCAGCTCGATCGGCCTGACCGAGCACATCGGCAAGGCCAACGTGCCCGGCTACTTCGAGTTCCTCTACAGCAAGCTCAAGACCGGCGGCCGTCTGCTCAACCACTGCATCACCCGGCCGACCGGCAAGGAGAAGACGTTCAACAAGGGCGGCTTCATCAACCGCTACGTCTTCCCCGACGGTGAGCTCGAGTCGGTGGGCTGGCTCATCAGGCAGATGGAGGACCTCGGCTTCGAGATCCGCCACCAGGAGAACCTGCGCGAGCACTACGCCAAGACGCTGCGCCACTGGTGCGACAACCTCGACGACAACTGGGAGTCCGCGGTCGAGGAGGTCGGCATGGGCACCGCCCGCGTGTGGGCCCTCTACATGGCCGGCTGCATCGTGGGCTTCGAGCGCAACAAGGTGCAGCTGCACCAGGTGCTCGGCGTCAAGCTCGACGAGAACGGCCGCTCCGGCATGCCGCTGCGCCCGTCGCGCGACTGGCCCTGACAGCCGGCGCTGATTCGGTTCATGACACGGCTCCCGAGCCTTCAAAGGCCCGGGAGCCGTGGCGTGTCCCCGTGACGTCAGGAGGAGACGGCGGCCTGCTCGCCCGTCGTCGCCGTGCAGCGGTGCCTGTCCTTCGTGTGCTTCGCGTGCCGTCCCCGGCTCGGAGGATGCTCGTTCTGGGCGTCCTCCTGCGTCTCCTGCGGCTGCTCCTTCGGATTGTGGGGCTTCGCGTGCCTGCCCACGTGCTCGTTCTCCTTCGTTGTCCCCCAACTGCTTAAAGTGACCGTATGGCTACCCTCGGCGCTGGGGCAAGCGGTTACCCGGTAAACGAGGCGTCGTTACCGACAAGCGACCGGTTGCTCAGGAGCAGGCGGCGCCGTTCAGGGTGAATGCGGGGGGTTTGCCGGTGTTGCCGTTGTGGGTGCCCTGGAAGCCGAACGACGCCGAGCCGCCCGGCGCGATCGTCCCGTTGTAGGAGACGTTGCGCGCGCTCACCTGGCCGCCGGCCGGCGTGATCGTGGCGTTCCACGCGGAGGTGACCGTCTGGCCGGCGGGCAGCGCGAAGCCGAGCGTCCACGACGACACCGGCGACTGGCTGGTGTTCGCGATCTTCACCTCGGCGGTGAAGCCGGTGTTCCAGGTGTTCATCGTGTACGTCACCTGGCAGGCGCCCGGGGGCGGGGGAGTGGGCGTGGTCGTCGGGTCCGGGTCCTGGCCGTCGTCCGACAGGCCGAAGAAGTCGATGACCATGGCCGCCATCCCGCCCTGGGGCAGGCTGTGACCGACGCCCTGCAGGCTGATCGCCTCGACGGGGGCCTGCGTGCCGGTGCCGCCGTAGCGGGTCCTGGTCCAGCCGGAGCGCGGCTGGTCGGTCAGGCTCGGGGTCTGGCTCAGGCCGTGGACGTCGGTCCACTGCTTGATCTGCTCCTGGAAGTTGGGGTAGCGCAGCGTGCCGTCCTCGGTGCCGTGCCAGATCTGCATGCGCGGGCGGGGGCCGCTGTAGCCGGGGTAGGCCGCGCGTACGAGGTCGCCCCACTGCTGCGGGGTCCTGCTGATCTGGCCGTTGGCGCAGGCGCTGTTCCAGCTCGACCCGTCGGTGGTGGCGAAGCAGGCGAACGGCACGCCGCTGAACGCCGCCCCGGCCTTGAACACGTCGGGGTAGTCGCCGAGCAGGACGTTGGTCATCATCGCGCCGGACGAGGCGCCGGTGACGAACGTGCGGTCGGGGTCGGTGTCGTAGCGCTGCTGGACGTACCTGACCATGGAGATGATGCCGACCGGGTCGCTGCCGCCGTCGTGCCGCAGCGCCTGTGGCGAGGAGACGTCGAAGCAGGAGCCGCTCCTGGTCGCCGACGGGTAGATGACGACGAACTTGTGCTGGTCGGCGAGCCGGGCGAACTCCGTGCCCGAGTAGAAGGCGGGGCCTGAGCCGGTGCAGTAGTGCACGGCCACCAGCAGCGCGGGGCGGGCGGGGACGCCGTCGGGGACGTACAGATGCATGCGGAGGTTGGTGGGGTTCGTCCCGAATCCGGTCACCTCGGTGAGTTGCGCCGAGGAAGCGGGGGGCGCGGTGATGAGACCGGCGACCACGAGCGCCAGAGCGGCGATCACGGCTCCGGCCAGTCGAGCTTTCAGCTTCATCGAGATCCTCTCGCATCGGCAGCCGAAATATTGCGAGTGTCCACAGAAAATTTCGGCACCGCAATGGGGCTCGTCCGCCGGGCCTGGCGTGGAGGTCGTGAGCTGCCGCGAGAGCCCGGCCGGGCGCGGCCGGGTGTGAAACTTTCGGCGCTCAGCCGTCGTGGGCGAGCAGCTCCAGCGTGCCCTGGAGCCCGCGCCAGGCCACCTCGGCGTCCGGCGTGCGCGCGTGCGGCGCGCGGAACCACTGGACGAACTCGGCCACGTCGTCCAGCGCCCAGCGCAGCCGGTGGAGCCGCAGCAGGCCCTGGTCAGGAGTGTGGCCGGTGGCGTCGGCGTAGCGGGCCAGGTCGTCGCCGGTCTCGGCCACCAGCCACAGGTCGCGCTCCGGGACGGCCATGCCCACGGTGTCCCAGTCGACGAGCAGCAGCCGCCCGCCGGCCCGCAGCAGGTTGCCGGGATGCGGCTCGCCGTGCGTCACCACCGGCTCGCCCGGCCGCTCCGCCAGCCGGTCGAACTCCTCCAGCGCCCCGCGCAACGTCCGCGCGTGGCCGGCGACGAGATCCCGGGCCGGCTCGGAGTAGGGCCCGCCGAGCCACGGCAGCCCGTCATCTCCCCGGCTCAGCCCCTCCAGCAGCGCACGGCCCGCCGGCTGCACGGGGCTGACCGGCGTGGGCAGCGGCGGAGGGGTGCCGTGCAGAGCGGCGAGCACGTCGATGGCGGCCGCCCGCTCGTCCGCGTCCTGCTCGTCGCCGAACTCGCCGGGACGCCCCTCCTCGTACGGGAACACGCTCATCGCGTAGCGACGGTCGAGCCGGCGCAGCGTCGCACCCTCCGCGTCACGCAGCGGCGCCACCACGAACTCCAGCCCCGCCTCGCCGCGCAGCGCCGCCGCCGTGTCGAGCGCCGCCCGCAAGGCGTCGTACGACCGCCGCCGCACGTCGGCCACGGTCACGAACCGATCACCCGCCACCCAGTGAAAGTCCCCGAACCCCACCGGCGCGTAGGTCAGCGCAGGGGCGTCGATCCCCCACGCCTTGAGCGCGGTGCGCAACAGCCCCTCGTCGAAGTCCTCCGGCCGCTCCCGCATGCCCAGCAAGCTACCGGCCCCACGGCCTGGGCTTCACCTGAATAACGGGGTACGCACAGAATGACGATCATGAAGTGGGGGCCGCGTTCAGGGAGGCGGTCCTCGCGCGGAGCGGGCGCCGCCCCCAGGGGCGGCGCCAGCGCGTGGTCAGCGCAGTTCGCGCTTCAAGATCTTGCCGGTGGCGGTCATCGGCAGCGAGTCGCGGAACTCGACGATGCGGGGGTACTTGTACGCCGCCATGTTCTCCTTGCACCAGGCGATCAGCTCGTCCTCGGTGATCGTGGCGTCCGGGGTACGGATGACGTACGCCTTGATCTCCTCGCCGTGCGACTCGTGCGGGACGCCGACGACGGCGGCCAGCGAGACGGCCTCGTGCGTGACGAGCACCTCTTCGAGCTCGCGCGGGTAGACGTTGAAGCCGCCCCGGATGATCATGTCCTTGGCGCGGTCGATGATCGAGTAGTAGCCGTCGGCGTCGCGGGTCGCGATGTCGCCCGTACGGAACCAGCCGTCCCGCATCACCTCGGCCGTCGCCTCGGGCCTGCCGTAGTAGCCCTTCATGATGTTGTGGCCGCGGATGGCGATCTCGCCCGGCCCCTCGCCCTCGACCGTCTTCCAGTCGCCGTCGACCAGCTTCATCTCCACGCCCCAGATGGGGGTGCCGATCGTGCCGGCCTTGGTGGGCCGGCCCGGCTGGTTGAAGCTGGCGACGGGGGCGGTCTCGGACAGGCCGTACCCCTCGAGGATGCCGACGCCGAACGTGCGCTCGAAGTCGTTGAGCACCTCGACGGGCGAGGCCGCGCCGCCCGCGACGGCGACCCGCAGCGAGCGCGGCACCTCCAGCCCCTCGGCGTGGACCTTCGTCAGCATGCCCCAGTACATCGTGGGCACGCCGGCGAAGAAGGTCACGTTCTCCTTCACCATCAGCGCCAGCGCCTCACCCGGCTCGAACCGCGGCATCAGCACGA
The DNA here is from genome assembly GCF_042428605.1 of Nonomuraea salmonea. NCBI lineage: Bacteria > Bacillati > Actinomycetota > Actinomycetes > Streptosporangiales > Streptosporangiaceae > Nonomuraea > Nonomuraea salmonea. Next base: position 675,605 of record NZ_JBHMCF010000029.1, on the reverse strand, counting down.
CGGTCGCGCCGCGCAGGAAGCCGGTGTTCATCACCACGGTCTGGCCGAAGGAGTGGAACAGCGGCAGCACCGCCAGGTAGGTGTCGTTGCCCTCCTCGGGCGCGGGGAACATCTTGTCGCTGACCATGGCGTTCATCAGCATGTTCTGGTGGCTGAGCTCGGCGCCCTTGGGCTGGCCGGTGGTGCCGGAGGTGTAGAGGATCACCGCCGTGTCGTCGGGGGCGGTCTGCACGGTCTCGAACTCGGAGGCCATCCCGCCGAGCGCGGCCCAGATCGACTCGCCGTACGGGGACTCCGTGGCGAGCGGGGTCGCGGGCAGCACGAAGAAGTGCTCGCACCCCTCGGACGCCTCGAACCCCGCCTTGCCGCGCTCGCCGAGCGGCAGTTCCGGCGTGCCCTCGAAGCAGAACAGCGCCTTGGCGTCGCTGTCGTCGAGGTGGTACGCGATCTCGCGTGACTGCAGCAGCACGTTGAGCGGCACGACGGTCGCGCCGGCCTTCAGGATGCCGAAGTAGACGAACGGGAAGTACGGCAGGTTCGGGCAGGCCAGCGCGACCTTGTCGCCTTTGGTGATACCGCGCGCCACCAGCAGGTTCGCGACCTGGTTGGCCACTGTGTCGATCATGGAGTACGGCAGCCGCATGTCGCCGAAGACGATCGCGGTGCCGTCGGGGGTGTTCCTGGCGGAGTCCTCCAGGACGATCGACAGGTTGAGCATGACGCCTCCCTATAGAACGGCTTCGCGGTCATCTTCGCAGGGCCGCCATACCGGCTGGTAGGTAGAGCAGGTCACAAGTGGATATGGACGCGTTCCCGAGGCGTGGAGTAAGCAGGGAACACGTTGTCCAGCCCCGTGGAGGAGATCAATGGAGTACGACTATGTCATCGTCGGGGCCGGCTCTGCGGGGTGCGTGCTGGCCAACCGGCTCTCGGAGGATCCGGGGCTGTCCGTGGCGCTGGTCGAGGCGGGGGGCAAGGACGACAAGCTGGAGATCCGCATGCCGGCGGGCTTTCCCAAGCTCTTCAGGACCGGCTACGACTGGAACTTCACCACCGCCAAGCAGAGTGAGATGTCGGGCCGTGAGCTCTATTGGCCGCGCGGCCGGGTGCTGGGCGGCTCGTCCTCGATGAACGCGCAGATGTGGGTGCGCGGCTGCCAGCAGGACTACGACCAATGGGGCATCCCCGGCTGGGCGTACGACGACGTGCTGCCGTACTTCCACCGGGCCGAGCACCGCGTCGGCAGCAACCGCGGCGGCGTCTACGGCACCTCGGGTCCCCTCTACATCTCCGAGCTGCGCAGCCCCAACGTGACGACGGCGGCGTTCCTCGCGGCCTGCGAGGAGCTGGGCATGCCGCGGCTCGCCGAGCTGAACGGCCGTTCCAACGAGGGCTACAGCCCGACCCCCGTCACCCAGAACAGGGGCAGGCGGTGGAGCTCGGCCGACGCCTACCTGCGCCCGGCCGCGAACCGCCCCAACCTGCACGTCGTCACCGACGCCACGGTGACGCGGGTGACGTTCGACGGCAGGCGGGCGACGGGCGTCGAGCACAGCGGCGGCGCTCACATCAAGGCGCGGCTGGAGGTGGTGCTGGCGGCCGGGACCATCGGGTCGCCTTACCTGCTGATGCGCTCGGGCGTCGGCGCGGCCGACGAGCTGCGCGACGCCGGGGTGCCGGTCGTGCACGAGCTGCCCGAGGTCGGCAAGAACCTCCAGGACCACCTCTCGACCGGTGTGTTCGTCGAGTGCCTGCAGCCGGTGACGCTGACCAAGGCCGAGTCGATCCCCAACCTGCTGCGTTACATCGTGCTGCGCTCCGGCATGCTCACCACGAACGTGGGCGAGGCGGTCGCGTTCATCAGGACCTCGGAGGCGGAGCCGGCGCCGGACGTCGAGCTGGTGTTCGCGCCGGTGCCGTTCAAGGACCACGGGCTCACCCCGCCGACCGGGCACGGCCTGACCGTCGGCGTGGTGCTGCTGCAGCCGGAGAGCCGCGGCAGGATCGGGCTGAACGGCCGCGACGTCGTCATCGACCCGGCCTACCTGTCGGCGGAGGCCGATGTCAGGCGGCTGGTCGCGGGGCTGAAGCGGGCCAAGGAGGTGTTCGCGACGGCGGCGATGAAGCCGTACGCGGGCGGGCCGATGGCGCCGTACTGGGGGCCGGAGACCGACGAGGAGCTGGCCCAGTGGGTACGCGAGCGCGGCGAGACCCTCTATCACCCGGTCGGCACCTGCCGGATGGGCGCCGACGACGCCTCGGTGGTGGACCCGGCGCTGCGCGTGCGCGGCGTGGAGGGGCTGCGGGTGGCGGACGTGTCGATCATGCCGACGCTCAACAGGGGCCACACCCACGCCCCCGCGATCATGATCGGGGAGAAGGCCGCGGACCTGATCAGGGGGCACAAGGCTTGACGTAAGTGGTCACTTGCGTAGGCTCGTCGGTATGACGCTGCCCGCGGAGCTCGACCTGTCACAGATTCCGTTCTGGGCCCGCCCGCAGGCCGAGCGCATGGAGGCGTTCCGGCGGCTGCGCGAGCTCGACCGCCCGGTGTTCGTGCCCGAGCAGGCGGTGCCGTTCGTCGGCGGCGGGCCCGGCTACCACGCCCTGGTCCGCCACGCCGACGTGACCGCGGCCAGCCGCGACGCGGCCGTCTTCAGCAGCGAGCCGTGCTCCAACAGCATCCCCGACATGCCGCGCTGGCTGAGCGTCTACTTCGGCTCCATGATCAACATGGACGACCCGCGGCACGCCAGGCTGCGCCGCATCGTCTCGCGGGCGTTCACGCCGCGCGTGCTGGCCAAGATGGAGGAGGACCTCGCGCGGGCCGCCGCCGAGATCGTGGACCAGGCCGTCGCGGAAGGCCCTGGCGACTTCGTCGCCCAGGTGGCCGCCCGCCTCCCGGTACGCGTCATCTGCGACATGATGGGCATCCCCGCGAGCCACCACGACGCGGTGCTGCGGCGTACGAACGTCATCCTCGGCAACGCCGACCCCGAGTACTCAGGCATCGACCCCGGTTTCGGCCGCGTCAAGGTGGCCCGGGGCCTGGCCAAGCTGCTGCGCGCCGGCCACGCGCTCAACCGGCTGGCCGCCCGCCTCGGCGACGAGCGGCGCAGGCGGCCCACGGGCGACCTGGTCAGCCTGCTGGTCAACGGCGACGAGCGGCTCAGCTCGCAGGAGCTGGGCTCGTTCTTCATCCTGCTCGTGGTGGCGGGCAGCGAGACCACCCGCAACGCCATCGCGTACGGGCTGAAGCTCTTCACCGACCACCCGGAGCAGCGCGAGCAGCTGCTGGCCGACTTCGACGGCCGCATCGCGGGCGCGTGCGACGAGATCGTCCGCTACGCGACGCCGGTGATCCAGTTCCGCCGCACGCTGACCCGCGACCACGAGCTGAACGGCACCCCCTACCGCAAGGGCGACAAGGTGCTGCTCTTCTACACCTCGGCCAACCGCGACGAGGCCGTGTTCGAAGACCCCGACGCCTTCGACATCACCCGTGACCCCAACCCCCACGTGGGCTTCGGCGGCCCAGGCCCGCACTACTGCCTGGGGGCGCATCTCGCGCGCAGGGAGATGACCGTGATGTTCCGCGAGCTGTTCACCCGCCTGCCCGCGATCAAGGCGGTGGGCGAGCCCGACTTCCTGCTGTCCAACTTCATCAACGGGGTCAAGCACCTGCGCTACACGTTCTGAGCGAAACGGGGAACCCCGGTCGGGCGAGTGGCGGCGTGCTAGGTTTCGCAGTCATGGAGATCAGGACGATCCACGCCAACGGTGTGGAGTTCGCGTATCTGACACTGGGGGAGGGGCCGCTGGCGCTGTGCCTGCACGGCTTCCCCGACACCGCGCACACCTGGCGGCACCTGATGCCCGCGCTGGCCGAACGCGGCTACCGCGCGGTCGCCCCCTTCATGCGGGGTTACGCGCCCACCGAAGTCCCCGCCGACGCCGCGTACGAGACCGCCGCGCTGGTCGCCGACGTACGCGCGCTGCACGAGGAGCTCGGCGGCGGTGACGACGCCGTCGTCATCGGCCACGACTGGGGCGCCTTCCCCGCCTACGCCACCGCCGGCCGCTTCCGCCGCGCCGTCACGCTCGCCGTGCCGCCGCCCGGCGCGCTCGGCGCCGCCTTCCTGGAGTACGAGCAGCTCAAGCGCTCGTTCTACATCTTCCTCTTCCAGACGCCGCTGGCCGAGCCGGCCGCCGCCGCGCCCGGCTTCTTCGAGAACCTGTGGCACGACTGGTCGCCCGGCTACGACGCGGGCGAGGACCTCGCCTTCCTGCGGCGCAGCATCGGCGAGCCAGCCAACCTGTCGGCCGCCATCGGCTACTACCGCGCCATGCTCGGCACCGTGCCGCCGTCGGGCCGCTACCCGGAGGTCGACAACGGGGTCACCGGCCCCGTCCTCTACCTGCACGGCGCCCAGGACGGCTGCCTGGCGCCCCACCTCGCAAAGGACGCGATCAGCCGGCTGCCCGAAGGGTCGCGGGCCGAGCAGGTGGCCGGCGCCGGGCACTTCCTGCACCTCGAACGTCCGGCCGAGGTCAACCGCCTCATCCTCGACTGGCTCGGCCCCGCCGCCTGACCCGGGCGCGTACGCGGCGGCCTTCGGGCGGGCCGCCGTACGTACGCCGTACGTAAGAACCATTGACGTAAGTGGCCGCTTTTCCCATGATTGCCACATGAGCGTCCTGGACTTCGACCTGTCGGACCGCGACTTCTGGGCCCGGCCCATGAGCGAGCGTGAGGAGGCGTTCGAGCGGCTGCGCCGCATGGAGAGCCCCGCCTTCTTCGAGGAGATGGAGATCTCCTACGCCCCCAAGGGCCCCGGCTACTACGCCCTGGTCAAGCACGCCGACATCCTGGAGGCCAGCCGCAACCCCGAGGTGTTCTGCTCGGGCGACGGAGGCGCGACGAACATCCCCGACATGCCGGCGGAATTCGCCGAGTACTTCGGCTCGATGATCAACATGGACGACCCCCGTCACGCCCGCCTGCGCAGGATCGTCTCGCGCGCCTTCACACCCAAGATGATCAAGCAGTTCGAGGCCGACGTGGAGGCCGCCGCCACGGGCATCGTGGACGACCTGCTGGCCAAGGGCCCCGGCTGCGACTTCGTCACCGAGGTGGCCGCCCGCCTGCCACTGAAGATCATCTGCGACATGATGGGCATCCCCGAGCGCGACTACCAGTACGTCTTCGACCGCTCCAACGTCATCCTCGGCGGCTTCGACCCCGAATACACCGGCGGCGACCTCACCCAGATCGCCGAGCGGCTGCTCACCGCCGGCATGGAGCTCCAGCAGCTCGTCCAGGACCTCGCCGCCCACCGCGCCGAGCACCCGACCGGCGACCTCACCTCGTCACTGGTCAACGCCAACATCGACGGCGAGCGGCTCACCATGCAGGAGCTGGGCTCGTTCTTCATCCTGCTGGTCGTCGCGGGCAACGAGACCACCCGCAACGCCATCTCCCACGGCCTGCACCTGCTCACCACCGACCCCGGCCAGCGCGCCCTGTGGCTGCAGGACGTCGACGGCCGCGCGCCCGGCGCGGTCGAGGAGATCGTCCGGCTCGCCTCCCCGGTGAACTTCATGCGCCGCAAGCTCACCAGGGACTTCGAGATGAACGGCCACCTCTACGAGAAGGGCCGCAAGGTCGTGCTGTTCTACTGGTCGGCCAACCGCGACGCGTCCGTCTTCGACGACCCGCTGCGCTTCGACATCACCCGCCAGCCCAACCCGCACGTCGGCTTCGGCGGCCCCGGCCCGCACTTCTGCCTGGGGGCTCACCTGGCCCGGCGCGAGATCACGGTGATGTTCCGCGAGCTGCTGCGCCGGGTGCCCGGCATCGAGGGCGGCGAGCCCGACCGCCTGCACTCCAGCTTCATCAATGGCATCAAGCACATGGAGTGCCGGTTCTGACGGACGCCGCTAACCGGCGTTGGTGAGCCTGATCTGGTTCATCACCGTACGGATGTCGGGCAGCAGCTGCTTCTTGTCCGCCGGGATCGACATGAAGACGATGGCCGGCACGTCGGCGCCGGTGTTCACGGCCATCGTCACGATCGTCGCCTTCTCCGTGTCGGAGGTCAGCGAGTACGCGATCAGCCGCCCGGTCTGGTCGCCCACCTTGATGGCCTGCTGGGCGACCTTGCGGACCTTGTTGCCGGTGGGGAAGAAACGCTTGCGCGCGTCCAGCACGACCTGCTTGATCACCGGCTCCAGGTTGTCCTGCTCGTAGTAGGACGCCATCTTCTCCTGCAGCGGGCCCGCCATGAGCACGGCGTACCGCTCGGGCGCGACCTGCACGTACTGGCGGTGCATGAAGTTGTACGTGCCCTTGATGGTGACGGCCGGACGCTGGTCGAGCTGCCACTCGCCGCCCAGGCGCGGCACGGAGATGCCGGCGTTGGCGACCGGCAGCCGGCCGGTGACGGCGGAGGCCTTGCCCGGGTAGCGCGGCAGCGGGCCGATCGAGGTGGCGGTCTTGGTGGCCGTCGGCTTCTCCGACGCGCTGGCCGTCGCCGCCGCCTCACCGGCGCTCGCCGCGTCGTCGGGGGCCAGCGGGCCCCACAGGAACGCCCACAGCAGCGCCGCGACCAGCGCCACCGCGACGGAGCCGCCGAGCGCGTAGACCCAGACCGGCTTGCCGGAGCCCTCGTCTAGGTCGTCCTGCTCGCCCATGGCCTGGTAGTTGTCGCCGAAGACGGTGTTCCAGAGCTCCTGCTGGCGCTCGGGCGGCGGCGTGCGCGACCCGCTGATCTGGCCCGCGGTGACGAACCGGTGCTCCGGGTCGGACGGGTCGCGGCTCAGCTGGGAACCGGGGCGGTTGGACTGGTCTTCGGCGGGGGGTGCGCCGGTGTGTGTGGAATCCATGGAGGTGGAGGGGACCGCGCGATCGTTGAGGAGGTTCTCGGTGTGCTGGGCGTAGGTGACCGTACGCTCGTCGGCCGGGTGACCCTGGCTTTGTGGCTGAATCGGGGGCTGGTCGTGAGGGGGACTTTGCTGCTGCGGGGGCGGCGGCATGTCCTGCCGGGGGGTGCTCTGGTTGCCGTACATGACCGTGCGTTCCGCCGGCGGCGTGCTCGCCTGCGGGTCGGCGGGCGGCCATGGGGCGGGGTTGGACAGGTTGGACCAGGCGCCGGGCGTCGGGGTGGGCGGCAGCGCCCACGCGGGCACGGGGTCGGCGGGCTGACCGGGCTGCTGGCCGTGCTGCCGGCCGGGCCCCTGGTTGGGCGCCTGGTTGGGCGCCTGGTTGGGCGCTTGCCCAGGGGGCGGGGCGCCCTTCGAGGAGACCTCGGGCCAGGCGCCGGGGCCCGCGGCGCTCTGCGGCGGCGGCGTCGCGTCGGGCCACGACATCGGCACGTCCTGCGAGTTCGACTCGGGCCAGGAGGAGATGGGCCCGTTCTGCGGGGACGACTCCGGCCATCCGGCGCCGCCCGGCTGCCCGGCCCGCGACTGCTCCGGCCACGACGGCTCTGCGCCGTGCGGGCCGCTGTTATGAGCGCCACTGTTATGAGCGCCACCGTTGTGCGGGGCACTGTTATAGGCGCCCGGGTCGCTGTTGTAGGGACCGGGGTCGCTGTTGTACGAGCCCGCGTCGCGCGGGCCGCTGTTGTAGGCGGCGGCGTCGGGGCGGGCGGGGGCCTGGCGGGCGGCGCCGGGCGGCTCGGGCCACGAGGGGTCCTTGCGCGGCGGCTCGGGCCAGGACGGCTCGGGCGCCTGACGGGGCGGCTCTGGCCAGGATGTGGGAGCGTCGGCGGCGGGCGCCTCGGGCCAGGAGTGGGGCGCGGGTGGCGTCTCGCGCCGTGGCGGTTCGGGCCAGGACGAGGGCATATGAGGTCCGGAGTTCTCCGTTGCCATTGCCGCCGGTCCTCCCGAGGTTGTGTCCGGATGTCCCGTTATATCCGGATTTGACGTTCCACGCATGATCTCATGGGATTTTCCAGGAGACCCAGGTGATTCCGCAGCGAAACGAGCGAAGCCATGCGGATCGGTCGGCGGATCCTGCAGCGGCAGGTCGTCCTCCGGTCGATCTGGCTCAGCTGGGTACACCACGGCGTCAAGGCTATTCTTCTGGGACGAATGAGGTCACAACGGATACATCACCATCAGGTCTCACCGGACCTGAAGGATCCATTGTGCCCGCGGACCCCCTTCGAGTGCCTGCATTCATCCGAAGAGGTGCGCTAGGCTTGACACATGCGTTCCGCGACCCTGCTTCTTAGCGGGCCGCGACGGCCCTGAAGATCTCGCCGTCGCGGCTCCACCCCTCGTTGTGTGCACGGGGGGTTTTCTTATGGGTCCGAATCAAGCCAGAAGGACAGTAGCCGTGAGTGAGTATGACCCGCAGGCGCTGCAGGCCAAGTGGCAGCAGCGATGGGAGGAGCAGGACACCTATCGGGCGAGCGAGGACCTCGCGGACACCCGCGAGCGCCGCTACATGCTCGACATGTTCCCCTACCCGTCGGGCGACCTCCACATGGGCCACGGTGAGGTGTTCGCCATCGGCGACGTCGTCGCCCGCTACTGGATGCAGAAGGGCTACAACGTCCTGCATCCCATCGGCTGGGACTCCTTCGGGCTGCCCGCCGAGAACGCCGCGATCAAGCGCAACGCCCACCCGGCGGAGTGGACCTACGCCAACATCGAGACGCAGGCCAACTCGTTCCGCCGCTACGGCATCTCCTTCGACTGGTCGCGCCGCCTGCACACGAGCGATCCCGACTACTACCGCTGGAACCAGTGGCTGTTCATCCGCTTCTTCGAGCGCGGCCTGGCCTACCGCAAGGGCGGCCTGGTCAACTGGTGCCCCAACGACCAGACCGTGCTGGCCAACGAGCAGGTCGTGGCCGGCAGGTGCGAACGCTGCGGCGCCGACGTCATCAGGCGCGAGCTGACGCAGTGGTACTTCAAGATCACTGACTACGCCCAGCGCCTGCTGGACGACATGGAGCAGCTGACCGGCTGGCCCGAGCGGCTGCTGACCATGCAGCGCAACTGGATCGGCCGCTCCGAGGGCGCCGACGTCCTGTTCGAGATCGAGGGCCGCGACGAGCCGGTCCAGGTCTACACCACGCGCCCCGACACCCTGTTCGGCGCCACGTTCTTCGTGGTCGCCGCCGACGCCGCGCTGGCCGACGAGATCGTCACCGACGAGCAGCGTCCGGCGTTCGAGGCCTACCGCGCCGAGGTCGCCCGGCTGAGCGACATCGAGCGCCTGGCCACCGACAAGGAGAAGACCGGCGTCTTCCTGGGCCGCCACGCGATCAACCCGGTCAACGGCGAGCGCATCCCGATCTGGGCGGCCGACTACGTGCTGTCCGACTACGGCCACGGCGCCATCATGGCGGTGCCCGCCCACGACCAGCGCGACCTCGACTTCGCCCGCAAGTTCGACCTGCCGGTCAAGGTCGTCGTGCACACCGGCCTGGCCGACCCCGGCGAGACCGGCGAGGCCACGCCGGGCGAGGGCACGCTGGTCAACTCCGGCCCGCTCGACGGCCTGACCAAGGCCGAGGGCATCAGGAAGATCATCGAGGTCCTGGAGTCCGAGGGCAGGGGCACCGGCGCGGTCAACTACCGGCTGCGCGACTGGCTGCTGTCGCGCCAGCGCTTCTGGGGCACGCCGATCCCGATCATCCACTGCCCCGACTGCGGCGAGGTGCCCGTCCCCGACGAGCAGCTGCCGGTCACGCTGCCCGACATGCGCGGCGAGGCGCTGGCGCCCAAGGGCGTCTCCCCGCTGGCCAGCGCCACCGAGTGGGTCAACGTCGAGTGCCCCAAGTGCTCGGGCCCGGCCAAGCGCGACACCGACACGATGGACACGTTCGTCGACTCGTCGTGGTACTTCCTGCGTTACTGCTCGCCCGGCTACACCGAGGGCCCGTTCGACCCCGAGCAGGTGCGCAAGTGGGGGCCGATCGACCAGTACGTCGGCGGCATCGAGCACGCGGTGCTGCACCTGCTGTACTCCCGCTTCTTCACCAAGGTCCTGCACGACATGGGCATGGTCGACTTCACCGAGCCGTTCCTGCGCATGCTCAACCAGGGCCAGGTGATCAACGGCGGCAAGGCCATGTCGAAGTCGCTGGGCAACGGCGTCGACCTGGGCCAGCAGATCGACGAGTTCGGCGTCGACGCCGTACGCCTGACGATGATCTTCGCCGGTCCGCCGGAGGACGACATCGACTGGGCCGACGTCTCCCCGGCGGCCTCCCAGAAGTTCCTGGCCCGCGCGCTGCGCGTGATGTCCGAGGTCACCAGCGAGCCCGGCGTCGCGTTCGACGGCGGTGACGCCGAGCTGCGCAAGGTCACCCACCACACGATCGACGAGGTCACCAAGCTCGTCGAGGGCCAGCGCTTCAACGTCGCGGTGGCGCGCATGATGGAGCTGACCTCGGCGGCCCGCAAGGCCATCGACTCCGGCCCCGGCGCCGCCGACCCGGCGGTGCGCGAGGCGGCCGAGGCGCTGGCGGTCATGCTGTCGCTGGTCGCCCCCTACACCGCGGAAGAGGGCTGGGAGCGGCTGGGCCGCACCGGGTCGGTGGCGTTCGCCGGGTGGCCGGTGGCCGACCCCGCGCTGCTGGTGCAGGAGTCGGTCACGTGCGTCGTGCAGGTGGCGGGCAAGGTGCGCGACCGGCTGGAGGTCTCGCCCGACATCACCGAGGCCGAGCTGCGCGAGCTGGCCCTGGCCTCCGGCAAGATCACCCCCTACCTGCAGGGGGTGCCGCGCAAGGTGATCGTCCGGGCGCCCAAGCTGGTCAACATCGTCCCCTAGGGGTTCACACCTCGCGCAGGGCCGGCAGCAGTTCCTTCTCGGCCCAGTCGAAGAACTGCTGCTGCCGGTCGTGCCCGATCTGCACGAGCGCCACGTGGGTGAACCCCGCGTCGGCGAACTTCCTGACGCTCTCCACCACGGCGTCCACGTCGTCGCCGCAGGGCACGCTCTTCGCCACGTCCTCGGGGCGTACGGTGCCGGCGGCGGCGGCGAAGTTCACCGGCCCTGGCAGCTCGGCCATCACCTTCCAGCCGCTGACACTCCAGCGCCACAGCTCGTGGGCCCGCTGGAGTGCCGCCTCGCGGTCGGTGTCGTAGGAGATGGCGAGCTGGCCGTAGACCGGCTTGCCCTGCCCGCCGGCCGCGTTGAACTGCTGCACGACCTCGGGCATCGGCTCGTTGATGACCAGCACGTCGCCGTACTCGGCGGCGATCTCAGCGGACTGGCCGCCGGACGCGGCGATGCCGATGGGGACGGGTTGCTCCGGCAGGTCGTACAGCTTGGCCGAGTCCACGTCGTAGAACTCGCCCTGGTGGGTGATGTACTCGCCGCTGAACAGTTTCCTGATGATCTGCACGGCCTCGGCGAACATGCGGTGCCGGGTGTCCACAGGCGGCCAGCCCTCGCCGATGACGTGCTCGTTGAGGTTCTCGCCCGCGCCCAGGCCGAGGGTGAAGCGGCCCTTGCTCAGCACGCCCATCGTGGCCGCCTTCTGCGCGACCACGGCCGGGTGGTAGCGCATGATGGGGCAGGTGACGTACGTCATGAGCGGCAGCCGCTCGGTCGCCTGGGCGGCGGCGCCGAGCACCGACCAGCAGTAGGGCGAGTGCCCCATCTCCTCCAGCCAAGGGAAATAGTGGTCGGAGATGACGGCGTAGTCGAAGCCGGTCCGTTCGGCCGCGGCGGCGTAGTCGACGAGTTCGCGGGCCGGGGTCTGCTCGGACATCAAGGTGTAGCCGATCTGTACCATGTGTCCCGGCTACCCCGCTTTGTGCACCTTAGTGGCCGCAGTACGGAGATCAATGATGGTCGCGGTCGCCCAGCTCCTCGATCACCAGACTCAGCCCGATGCCCAGCAGCCAGAGGTCCTTCACGACGGCGGTGCCGTTCTGGGTCGGGCGCAGGCTGCCCTCCTTGCGCATCCCCGGCGTCCGCAGATAGAGGCCGAGCAGGCCCGCCGCGAAGCCGGTGAGCGCCGCCCCGGCCAGCAGCGACGGCACGAACGGCGCGAGCAGCGCCGCGCCGAGCGCGATCTCCGAGCGGGACAGCAGCCGGACGAACGCCTTCGGCTCCATGCTCGCCAGGAACGGATAGGTCCCCGACGCCATGCCGTGCAGTCCGGCCGCGGTCTGCTCCTCGGCGCCGGTCTTCTCGACGCCGGAGTTCAGGATGACGGCCGCCGCGGCCAGGCGGGTGGGAAGGTGGTGGGCGCGGGCGAAGATCCTCATCAGGGCCTCACAGACGTCGGGACAGCGGCCATCCCCCTGCCCGTGCGGGCCCGCGGCATCCCGGACTTGGGGTTTTCCAGGGCCGGTCCCGTCCGCCGGTGGAAGAATTCTTGGGCTTGGCTTGACGTCGCCGATTAGTGTGCAGGGGTGACAAATGGCGCATACCTGAGATACCCGCACCTACACGGTGACCTGGTCACCTTCGTCGCCGACGACGACGTATGGCTCGCGCCGCTGGAGGGAGGGCGGGCCTGGCGCTTCACCGCCGACCGCGTACCGGTGAGCAATCCGCGTTTCTCCCCCGACGGTGGCCGCATCGCGTGGACCAGCACCAAGGAGGGCGCCGCCGAGGTGTTCGCCGCCGAACTCGACGGGGCGGAGGGCGAGCGGCTGACCCACTGGGGCGGCAACGGCACCACCGTGCGCGGCTGGACGGCCGGCGGTGACGTGCTGGCGGTGAGCGAGGCCGGGCAGAGCTCGCGCGTACGGCGCTGGGCGTACGCGGTGCCGCTCGACGGCGGGCAGGCCACGCGGTTGCCGTACGGGTGGATCAGCGAGGTGGCCGTCGACGGGCCGCGGGTCGCCACCGTGTCGTCGATCTGGCGTGAGCCGTCGCAGTGGAAGCGCTACCGGGGTGGCACGGCCGGCAAGATCTGGGTGGACGCCGAGGGGACCGGCGAGTTCGTCCGGCTGTTCGCCGACAGCACGGCGCAGTACTGGTCGGTGAGCTGGGTGGGGGACCGCCTGGTCTTCCTGTCCGACGCCGACGGCACCGGCAACGTCTACTCCGCCCTGCCCGACGGCTCCGACCTGCGCAAGCACACCTCCCACGAGGAGTTCTACGCCCGCCACGCCACCAGTGACGGCCGCCGCGTGATCTACTCCCACGCCGGTGACCTGTGGCTGCTGGAGAGCCTGGACGCCGAGCCACGCCGGCTGGACGTGCGCCTCGGCGGCCCGCGCCCTGGACGGGCCAGGCGGCCGGCGCCGCTGCGGGTGGGCTCGTACGCGCCGGACGCCACCGGACGGGCGAGCACCGTCGAGATCCGCGGCACCGCCCACTGGGTGACCCACCGCGACGGCCCCGCGGGCGTGCTGCGCGCCGAGCCCGGCGTCCGCGTCCGGCTGCCGCGCGTGCTCGACGCCGACGGCAGAGCCGTGTGGGTCTCCGACGCCACCGGCGAGGACGCCCTGGAGATCGGCATCCCCGGCGGTGAGATCAGCACGCTGGCGGCCGGGCAGCTCGGCCGCGTGCTGGAGCTGGCCGCCGCCCCCGACGGCAAGCACGTGGCCGCCGCCTGCCACGACGGGCGGCTGCTCGTCGTGGACGTGGAGAGCGGGAACGTCAGGGAGCTGGACCGCACCGACCAGGGCGACGTCTCCGGCCTCACGTTCTCGCCCGACTCGGGCTGGCTGGCCTGGGAGTTCCCGCACGACGAGCGGCTGACGCAGATCAAGATGGGCCGCGTGGACGGCAGCTCGGTCATCGAGGTCACCCCTGCCAGGTTCGCCGACTACGACCCCGTCTTCACCAAGGACGGCAAGCACCTGGCGTTCCTGTCCGTACGCACCTTCGACCCCGTCTACGACACGCACGTCTTCGACCTGTCCTTCCCGTACGGGTGCAAGCCGTACATCCTGCCCCTCCAGGCCACCACGCCCTCCCCGTTCGACCCCTCCCTGCAGGGCCGCGGCTTCAACGGCGAGGACGACAAGCCCGCCAAGGGCGACAAGAAGGACGACGAGCCGCCGCGTACGGAGGTGGACACCGACGGCCTCTTCGACCGCGCGGTGCCCGTGCCCGTGCCGGCCGCCCGCTACGGCAACCTGCGCGCCGCCAAGGACGCGCTGCTCTGGCTGCGCCACCCGGTCACCGGCCGGCTCGGCGACGGCTCCGAGCAGAACCACGAGGTCGTGCTCGAACGCTACGACCTCAAGAAGCGCGCCAAGGCCGAGCTGACCAGGGAGGTGCGCTCGTTCGAGGTCAGCGGCGACGGCTCCCGGCTCGTCACCCACGGCAAGAACGGCCTGCAGACCCGCGCCGCGACCGAGGGCGACGACCCCGTCACCATCGACCTCGACCGGACCAGCGTGCGGATCGACCCCGTCGCCGAGTGGCGGCAGGGCTTCCGCGAGGCCGGCCGGCTCATGCGCGACCACTTCTGGCGGGCCGACATGAACGGCGTCGACTGGCAGGGCGTGCTCGACCGCTACGAGCCGCTCGTCGAGCGCATCGGCTGCCACTCCGAGCTGATCGACCTGCTCTGGGAGACGCAGGGCGAGCTGGGCACCTCCCACGCCTACGCCATCGGCAACGGCGGCGGCGCCGACCCGCGCCGCCGCCAGGGCCTGCTCGGCGCCGACCTGGCCAGGGACGACGACGGCGTGTGGCGCGTCACCCGCGTCCTGCCGGGCGAGTCGTCCGACCACGCCGCCCGCTCGCCGCTGCTCGCCCCCGGCGTCGCGGTCCGTCCGGGTGACGCGATCCTCGCCGTCGGCGGCCGTCCCGTCGATCCGGTACGCGGCCCGCTGGCGCTGCTGGCCGGCACCGCGAACCAGCCCGTCGAGCTCACCGTGCGGCCCGCGTCGGGCGGCGACGTCCGCCGGGTCGTGGTCAGCCCGATCGCCGACGAGACCGCGCTGCGCTACCACGACTGGGTCGCCGACCGGCGCGCCCACGTCAAGGAGGCGTCCGGCGGCCGGCTCGGCTACCTGCACGTGCCCGACATGGGAGCGCCCGGGTGGGCGCAGTTCCACCGCGACCTGCGCACCGAGATCGCCTGCGACGGGCTCATCGTGGACGTGCGGGAGAACGGTGGCGGGCACCTGTCGGAGCTGGTCCTGGAGAAGCTGTCGCGCAGGGTCACCGGCTGGTCGGTCTCCCGCGGCTACCGGCCGATGCGCTACCCCGACGACTCGCCGCGCGGGCCGGTCGTGGCCGTCGCCGACGAGTTCGCCGGGTCCGACGGCGACATCGTCAGCCAGGGCATCAAGAACCGCGGCATCGGGCCGCTCGTCGGTGTGCGGACCTGGGGCGGCGTCATCGGCATCGACCAGCGGTACTCGCTCGTGGACGGCACCGTGGTGACCCAGCCGCGGTACTCGTTCTGGCTGGAGGGGCCCGGCTGGGACGTCGAGAACTACGGCGTCGACCCCGACGTCGAGGTCGTGATCACGCCGCAGGACCGGGTCGCCGGGCGGGATCCGCAGCTCGACAAGGCGATCGAGCTGGCGCTTGCCGCGCTCGACGAGCACCCGCCGGCGACGCCGCCCGAGCTGCCGCCGCTGCCCGCCTGATAGTCGCCCCTGATGGTCGGCCCTGGTGGTCGGTGGTGATGGTCGGCGGTGATGATCGGCTGGGCCGCTCGTGGCGGCCCGGCCGGTCTCAGAGGACGGTCAGCCGGGTGAGGATCTCGGCCAGGATGGCCTCGGTGGTGGCGAAGTTGAGCCGTACGTAGTGCTCGCCGCCGGGGCCGAAGCCGGCGCCGTCGTTCAGCCTGACCCTGGCCTCGCGCTCGATCACCTCCGCCATGCCCGGCCGCCCCGCCTCCAGCCAGGCCAGGTACGTCGCCTCCGGCAGCCGGTAGCCGAACGTCTCCGGCAGCCGGGCGGCGATCGTGCGGCGGTTGCGGTCGAGCAGGGCCAGGGTCTCGGCCAGCCAGGCGTCCCCGTGCCGCCAGGCCGCGACCGTGGCCTCGACGCCGAAGACGCTGGGGGAGCCGTACACGAAGGGCGGTTGTGCCTCCAAGGCCGCGCGGACGCCCGCGTGGCCGAGGTGGGCGACCGAGCAGCGGATGCCGCCCAGGTTGAACGCCTTCGTGGCCGAGGTGAGGGTGACGGTGCGGTCCGGGAGGATCGTGGCGAAGGGGATGTGGTGGTGGGGTGCGTACACGAGGTCGGCGTGGATCTCGTCGGCGATGACCAGCAGGTCGTGGCGCTCGGCGCACTCGGCGAGCGCGGTCAGCTCGGCGCGGGTGAAGACGCGGCCGGTCGGGTTGTGCGGGTTGACCAGCAGCAGGACCCGGCAGCCCGACAGGTCGGGCACCTCGAAGCGCCAGGTGTCGCCGTCCGGTTCGAGGCTGATCGGATGGAGCCGGCGGTCCATGACCTCCAGCGTGGTCAGGAACGGGGGGTAGGCGGGGACGTGCAGGGCCACTCCGTCGCCGGGCCGCGTCCCGATCTGGAGCAGCACCTGGAGTGCCTGGTTGAGGTCGTTGAAGGGGCGGACGTGGGTGGGGTCGGGGTCCCAGCCGTGGCGGGCCGACATCCGCTCGGCGAACGCCTCGGCCAGCGGGCCCGCGCTCGGGTCGAGCAGCCAGGCGGGGTAGCCGAGGTCGCCTGCCGTCCGCCTGGCCAGGGCTTCGGTGACGGCGGGGGCCGTGGGCAGGTCCATGTCGGCGACCCAGGCGGGGATGACGCCTGGTTCCACCGCCGCCCACTTGAGCCCATCGTGTACTGATTTAAGGTCTATTGGGGGATATGCGTCCTCCACGTGGCCATTCTAGGATTTATGAATGTGATGAGGCGGTGGCGCGGGTTATGGCAGGCTGGGCGGCCATGACGCCCCACCCGAAGATCGACGCGATCGTCGAGACGTACCTCTCCGTGGCGGACGCGGAGGCCCCAGGGCTGGTGGAGGGGCTCTACCTCGAGGGCTCGGCGGCGCTCGGCGACTACCGGCCCGACACCAGCGACATCGACTTCGTGGCCGTCACCACCGGGCCGCCGGCGCCCGGCGTGCTCGAACGCATCCACACCAGGCTCGGCGCCCACCCCTTCGAAGGCGTCTACCTCACCTGGGACGACCTCGGCCACGACCCCGCCGAGCTGGGTGAGCGCCCCCAAGCGAAGGGCGCCAGGCTCAACCGACGCGGCGAGCCGAATCCCGTCACCTGGCACACCCTCGCCCGCCACGGCCTGACCTGCCGGGGGCCGAAGCCCGAAGAGCTGAAGATCTGGAACGATCCCGCCGCGCTCGCCGCGTGGACCGACGGCAACCTCGACCGTTACTGGCGCCGGCTGGTCCACCGCGCCTCCCGCCTGCTGTCCCCGTGGGGCGTGACCTCGCTCGGCGCGTACGGCACGGTGTGGGTGGTCACCGGGGTCTCCCGGCTGCACTACACGCTGGCCACCGGCGAGATCGCGTCAAAGACGGACGCCGCGCTGCACGCGCTGGAGACGTTCCCCGAGCGCTGGCACCGGGTGGTGAACGAGGCCTTGCGCCTGCGGCAGGACGACTCCGCGCAGCCGTCCTTCGCCGGGCTGGTGTCGTGCTTCGGCGAGCACTTCGGCACGCCCCGGCGCTCGCTCTACGGCTCGCCGTTCGAGCGGCGGAGGGACGTGCTGGAGTTCGCCGGTCACGTGATCGTGGCCGGGCACCGGCTGTTTCAGGCGCGGGGGGATTGACCGGGAGGCCGGTCCGGGATACGAATGCGATCCCGTCGGCGCGGAGCCGGGTGGCGTGATGTTAGCGCTAACACTGGCTCTCCTCCGGAAAGGACGCCCATGACTGCCCTCCGCCGGACTGTGGCCTTCGTCCTCATGGCCACAATGCTGCTCGTGATCCTTCCACCGGGCGCCGCCCATGCCTCCCCGGCCGTCCAGTACACCAACCCGATCGCCGCCCGCCGCGCCGACCCGCACGTCTTCCGGCACACCGACGGCTACTACTACCTCACCGCCACCGTCCCCGAGTACGACCGCATCGTGCTGCGCCGCGCCACCACCATCCAGGGCCTCGCCGGCGCCCCCGAGACCGTCATCTGGCGCCGGCACACCACCGGCGAGATGGGCGCCCACATCTGGGCCCCCGAGATCCACTTCATCAACGGCAAGTGGTACGTCTACTTCGCCGCCGGCCGGGCCGACGACGTGTGGCGCATCCGCATGTACGTCCTGGAGAGCGCCGCCGCCAACCCGCTGACCGGCGCCTGGACCGAGCGCGGCCGCATCACCACGCCGTGGGACACCTTCTCGCTCGACGCCACCACGTTCGTCGCGGGCGGCGTGCGTTATCTCCTCTGGGCGCAGCAGGAGCCGGGCATCGCGACCAACTCCAACCTCTACATCGCGCGGATGGGCGCCAACCCCTGGACGATCACCGGGACCGTCACCCGGCTGACCGTGCCCACGCTGGCGTGGGAGACGCGCGGCTACAAGGTGGCCGAGGGGCCCGCCGTGCTGCAGCGTAATGGGCGGCTCTTCCTGACGTACTCGGCCAGTGCCACCGACGCCAACTATTGCGTCGGCCTGCTCACCGCCTCGGCCTCCGCCGACCCGCTGCAGGCCGCCTCGTGGACCAAGAGCCCGAACCCCGTCTTCGCGAGCAACGCCGCCACCAGTCAGTACGGCCCCGGGCACAACTCGTTCACGGTCTCCGAGGACGGGCAGAGCGACCTCATCGTCTACCACGATCGCAACTATCGGGACATCTCCGGCGACCCGCTGAACGACCCCAACCGGCGGACTCGCGTACAGAAGGTGTACTGGCGCGCCGACGGCACCCCCGACTTCGGCATCCCGGTGGCCGACGGGGTCACGCCCGTGCGGCTCATGTCGTACGACGTGGCCGGCTCGGCCGTGCGGCACTGGGACTACCGCGCCCGCCTGGAGAGCAACGTCACCCCGCTGGCCGACTCCCAGTTCAGGCTCGTGACCGGGCTGTCCGGCGCCGGCACCGTCTCCCTGGAATCAGCCAACTTCCCTGGCTACTACCTGCGTCACCGCAACCATGAGGGATGGGTCCACCAGCGGGACGGCTCGGCCCTCTTCGACGCCGACGCCTCCTTCACCCGGCGCACCGGCCTCGCCGGCAGCGGCACCGTGTCCTTCGAGTCGATCAACTTCCCCGGCTACTACCTGCGGCACCGCGCGGGAACGGTGTGGGTGGAGCGGGACGACGGAACGACCGCGTTCCGCAACAGCGCCAGCTTCATCCTGGAGTGATCAAAAATTCGCCGGCCGGGGCAGGGGCCGGCGTCGCCACAGCACCCATCGTGAGCGACACCGAGAACCGTGAGGAGCCGCCGGCCCCGCCACCCTCACCAAGACATTCAGGAACCCAGAGAGCACATCAACCCGCGGGACCGGGGACGGGACGCGCGCGTCGTGCGCCCCGCCTGGCGCTCGGACGTGTGCCCGAGCGCCACCCCGCGAGGAGTCGGAGGAAGATCAGGGGTCAGAGGCGGCGCAGGACCGCGACGACCTTGCCCAGCACACTGGCCTCATCGCCGGGGATGGGCTCGTAGTTGGGGTTGTGCGGGACGAGCCAGACGTGGCCGTCCTTGCGCTTGAAGGTCTTGACCGTGGCCTCGCCGTCGATCATCGCCGCCACGATGTCACCGCTCTCGGCGACAGGCTGCTGGCGGACGACCACCCAGTCGCCGTCGGCGATCGCGGCCTCGATCATCGAGTCACCGGTGACCTGCAGGAGGAACAGCGTGCCCTCACCGACGAGCTGCTTCGGCAGCGCGAAGACGTCTTCGACGCTCTCCTCGGCGAGGATCGGGCCACCGGCGGCGATGCGGCCCACGAGCGGGACGTAGGCGGCCGTCGGCCGGTTGACCGTGGGCTCCTCGGCGCCGGCGTCGGGGTCGACCCACAGCACCGGCTCGCCCGGCAGGCGCACCTCGAGCGCGCGCGGCCGATGCGGGTCACGCCGCAGGTAGCCCTTCCGCTGCAGGGCGGTGAGCTGGTGCGACACGCTGGACGTGCTGGTCAGCTGCACCGCCTCGCCGATCTCACGCATGGAGGGCGGATATCCGCGCTGCTGCACCGAGTCGCGGATCACTTCGAGGATCTTGCGCTGCCTGGGCGTCAGGCCCAGGGAGTCTCGTCGGCGCACCGCGAGGTCGCTGACCCCGTTCGCGTCGTCCCGCTCGGTCATGCTCTTCCTCCTCGCCTGGCGGCCCGCCTCACCGGCGGACCTCCCGGTCTGTGGTCCCGATGTCGCACACAGCGACCGTATCGCTGTTGAAGATCATCTTCAAACAATTGTTCGAGTCTTCCTCGAAATTGTCGCCAGTGTGGTGTACAACATCGTACGGGAGTTCGATCGACACCGTGTTCGATTTGCTGATCTTATTTGGCCTTTTCCTCAGGCCACGCGGCAGGAGGTCATCCATGCGAAGGCCCACAAACACGGACACGACCAGCGAAGACGTCAACCGGCTCACCTTGATCGCCGAAGCCACGCGGAGTAACGATCGACGGGGAGACAATACGCGGGCGGGGGGTGGCGTTCGCATGAATTCCGGCAAGAGGTTGGGGCCCCGCTCCCGCCACGGCGGAAGACCCCATTTGCACCTCGTCCCACCCCCACGCCCAGCCCCCGCCGACCCACCCGACGCAGACGCTCTCGGCAACCCAGCCGCCACCGGGTCGTCGGCCCGTGACGCGACGCCGGGCGGTGCGGGACTGGGCAGTGAAGGGGCGCCGGGCGGTGCTGCGTTGGGTGGTGAAGGGGTGCCGGGGAGGGGCAGGGCGCGTCGCAGAGGCGCGGCGCTGGGCGACGGCACGGTGCCGGGCGGTGACGTGGCGCTGGGCGACGGCACGGCGTTGGGCGGTGACGTGGCGCCGGGCCCCGACGCGGCCCTGAGGAAAGGCGCGGCGGCGTCGGGCGGACGCGACGTACAGGGGCGGGGTGGGGCATCGGGCAGGGACGGGGCTCGCTGGGAGCCGGGCGGCGCGGGCCCACCGCGCGACGATGTCCCGCTTACGCGCAAAGCACGCCGACGTGGCACGAAGGCCGGCGGCCCGCCCCCCGACGTGACACCGTTGGGCCCTCGCCCGGTGCCCGCACGCCCTGACGTGGCCCCCTCACGCTCACGCGATGCCAGGGACGACACCCCGCTCGGCCGTGTCGCCGCTTCCCGAACCGGCAGCGGCAAGGGCGTCCGCAGCGATCAGGGTCTCCGTAGCGACATGGGTGTCCGTGGCGACGGGGGTGTCGGTGGTGACAGGGCTGCCCGCGGCGACAAGGGTGTCCCCGGCGACAAGGGTGCCCGCGGCGGCAAAGCCCTCGGCGGTGCGAAGGGCGTCCGGGGCGGGAAGGGCGTCCACGGCATCGCACCTTTCCGGCGTTTCTGGAGGAGGCAGGCCGACACCGGCGACGCCGGCATGCTCAGCCGAGGCCCGTTGACGCTGATACAGGGCGAGGCGAATGCGCCCGCGCCGGGCGGGAGCGCCGGAAGCGGGCGACGTCCTGCGGGGGTCGTCCCGGAACGCGGCGGCCCGTTCCCGCAGGGCCGCGCAGGAGGTCCCGCACGGCGAGGGGAGCACGCGGCCACGGGGGAGAAGACCACCGGACGAAAGAAGACCGCGGGCCGGGAGATAGCAAGCGGCCGGGAGATAGCAAGCGGGCGGCAGACAGGAAGCGGGCGGGAGAAAGGAAGTGGGCGGCAGACAGGAGGCGGGCGGGAGAAAGGAAGCGGGCGGCAGACAGGAAGCCGGCGGGAGAAGGGGGCCAAACGTAAGAAAGCGCTAGGGCGCGGGATCGCCGCAGCGCGGGCGGGCATGGCCGGACTGGACAGCGCGCCCGGGCGGCCACGTTTGGCGGGGCGGCCGAATCCGGGCGGGCGGCGAGGTGTGGTCGGGCGCGGAAGCGGAGTTGGGCGGGGAAGTGTAGGTCGCGGGGGAAGTGCGGGCCGGGCGGGAACCCTGGGTCGCGCGGGCAGGGTCGGTCCGGCGGGGAGTGTTGGGCGGCGGGAGCGGGTCGGTGTGCCTGGGCTGGGGAGGGCCGGGGCGCGGCGGCAGGCTGCTCCTGTGCGGTTGACGCGACGGGGGCGGATCGTGGTGGTCGTCGCGATGGCGCTGCTGTCGCTGGGCGGCTTCTGGCTCGGCACTCGGGCGGTCGGTCATGCGGAGGTGCGGGTCGTGGTTGCCGGTCACGCCGGGCTGCCGTGGGTCGAGGTGCACCAGGGGGACACCTTGTGGAAGATCGCTGATGCTCTTGCGGAGGGCGAGGACCCGGCCGCCCTGGTAGAGGAGATCAAGCGGCTCAACGGCCTGCCCGACTCCTTCATCCGGCCCGGCAGCCGCCTGTACGTACCGGGTGACACCGCCGCCTTACGCTGACGACCGACCCGGCACCCCCGGTCATGGTGCCGCTGTCACCCCGGGGACCGTCGGACCCGGCTCGGCGGGCCCGGGGCGCCTCTCAAGCCTGAGGAGAGCGTCCCGGCCGTCGTGAAGGTTCTCGAAGCGGAGGCCGGCGCGCCCGGTCCGCGGTTCCTGGACCGACACGGCGACGTCGCCCCCTGGTGACCCGGGGGCAAGAGGGCTTGCCTGGGTGATGGGCGGGTAGGGCTGCCTGGCTTCCTGGTGACGCGGCCAGGCGGCTCCGGTGGCGGGCAGGTGGGCATGGGGTGCGTGGGTTCTTTCTGGAGGGATGGAAGTGCAGGTGGGCGGGGTTGTACGAGGTGCCGTTCCGGGTGGGCGGTTATGTGGGGGTGGTTCTCGCGTTGGAGGTCGGTGGCGGGAGGCGCCTTCGCCGAGGGGCGTTACAGGGGGTCAGGGCGGTGGGCGCGAGTGCTGGGTTTGTCCGGTGGTAGGGGTGTGAGAGTTGTTCACGTGCGACCGCTTGAGTAACCGATGTGACGTCTCTACCTGCGTAAAGATCACCGCCGGTGGGCCGACACGCCCGGGGCGGATGAGGCGAGGGGGCTGATCAGCGACTTCGGCGGGAAGGGGTGGCTCAACTTGCGTTCATGGTCGCGCGCTTCTACGGTTGGACCACAACATCTAGTAGTTACACCGATGTAGTTCACCACACCTTGTGTTTCCGTGACCGCTCCATGGGTTCCCGTGGAGTGTGCGTCAGCGTCCCGTCAGGGCGGTTTCTGCGGTGTGTGGTGGCCGCAGGTCTTGGAGGCGAAAAGCGTGCACTGTCCGTTCTGTCGCCACCCTGACACCAGGGTCATCGACAGTCGCTCGACGGACGACGGTGCGGCCATCCGGCGTCGCAGGACCTGTCCCGAGTGCGGGCGCAGGTTCACCACGCAGGAGACCGTACTGCTCATGGTGAGCAAGCGCAGCGGAGTGACCGAGCCGTTCTCGCGTGACAAGGTCGTCGCCGGCGTGCGGCGGGCCTGTCAGGGCAGGCCGGTCAGCGAGGATTCGCTGGCGCAGCTGGGGCAGCGGGTGGAAGAGGCCATCAGGGCGAAGGGCGCGGCCGAGATCCCGTCCAACGAAGTGGGCCTGGCCATCCTGGGGCCGCTGCGGGAGCTGGACGAGGTGGCGTACCTGCGGTTCGCATCGGTATATCGCGGTTTCGAGAGCCTGGCGGACTTCGAGGCCGAGATCAAACAGTTGAAGGCGGAGAAGGGGGAGTCATGACGGAGACGGCCAGCGGTTCAGTGGCGCGCGGGGGCAAGCGTCCGCGTAAGGGCCTGAAGATGAAGCGGATCTTCACCACGCCCGGTGTGCACCCGTATGACGAGATTCAGTGGGAGCGCCGCGACGTCGTCATGACGAACTGGCGCGACGGGTCGATCAACTTTGAGCAGCGGGGTGTCGAGTTCCCCGACTTCTGGTCGGTCAACGCGGCGAACATCGTGACGACCAAATACTTCCGCGGCGCCGTGGGCACGCCGCAGCGTGAGTGGAGCCTGAAGCAGCTCATCGACCGGGTCGTCGGCGTCTACACGAAGACGGGCATCGAGCACGGCTATTTCGCCAGCGACGAGGACGCCGAGATCTTCGACCACGAGTTGAAGCACGCGCTGGCGCACCAGGTGTTCGCGTTCAACTCGCCGGTGTGGTTCAACGTGGGCACGCAGTCGCCGCAGCAGGTGAGCGCCTGTTTCATCCTCTCCGTGGACGACACGATGGAGTCGATCCTGGAGTGGTACAAGGAAGAGGGCGTGATCTTCAAGGGCGGTTCGGGGTCGGGGGTCAACCTGTCCCGCATCCGTTCCTCCAAGGAGCTGCTGTCGAGCGGCGGCACGGCCAGCGGGCCGGTCTCGTTCATGCGCGGCGCCGACGCCTCGGCGGGGACGATCAAGTCCGGCGGTGCCACCCGCCGGGCCGCCAAGATGGTCGTGCTCGACGTCGACCACCCCGACATCGAGGAGTTCATCGAGACGAAGGCGCGCGAGGAGGACAAGATCCGCGCGCTGCGTGACGCCGGGTTCGACATGGACCTGGGCGGCAAGGACATCGTCTCCGTCCAATACCAGAACGCCAACAACTCCGTCCGCGTCTCCGACGAGTTCATGCGCGCGGTGGAGAAGGGCGGCGACTTCGGGCTGCGGGCCCGCCTGACCGGCGAGGTCATCGAGAAGGTCGACGCCAAGAACCTCTTCCGCAAGATGGCCAAGGCCGCCTGGGAGTGCGCCGACCCCGGCCTGCAGTACGACGACACGATCAACGACTGGCACACCACCCCCGAGACGGGCCGCATCACCGCCAGCAACCCCTGCAGCGAGTACGTCCACCTCGACAACTCCTCCTGCAACCTGGCCAGCATCAACCTGCTGAAGTTCCTGAAGGACGACAACTCCTTCAACGTCGCCGACTTCGTCAAGCTGACCGAGCTGATCATCACCGCGATGGACATCTCGATCGTCTTCGCCGACTTCCCGACGGAGAAGATCGGCGAGACGACGCGGGCCTACCGGCAGCTCGGCATCGGCTACGCCAACCTCGGCGCGCTGCTGATGGCGACCGGCCACGCGTACGACTCCGACGGCGGCCGGGCCGTGGCGGGGGCGATCACGTCTCTGATGACCGGTGTGTCCTACCGGCGCAGCGCGGAGCTGGCGGGCGTCGTGGGCCCGTACGACGGATATGCCCGTAACGCGGAGCCGCACAAGCGGGTCATGCGCAAGCACGCGGCGGCCAACGACGACCTGCGCACGGTCGGCACGATGGACGCGAAGATCCACGCCGAGGCGTCCCGCCAGTGGTCGGAGTGCCTCAAGCTGGGTGAGAGGAACGGCTACCGCAACGCCCAGGCCAGCCTCCTCGCGCCCACCGGCACGATCGGCCTCATGATGGACTGCGACACCACCGGCATCGAGCCCGACCTGGCGCTGGTCAAGTTCAAGAAGCTCGTCGGCGGCGGCTCCATGCAGATCGTCAACCAGACGATCCCGCGGGCGCTCAAGCAGCTCGGCTACCAGCAGGAGCAGATCGAGGCCATCGTCGAGTACATCGCCGAGCACGGCCACGTCGTCGACGCCCCCGGCCTGCGCCAGGAGCACTACGAGGTGTTCGACTGCGCGATGGGCGAGCGGGCGATCGCGCCCATGGGCCACGTCCGCATGATGGCGGCCACGCAGTCGTTCCTGTCCGGCGCCATCTCCAAGACGGTCAACCTGCCCGAGTCGGCCACGATCGACGACATCGAGCAGGTCTACCTCGAGGGCTGGCGGCTCGGGCTCAAGGCCCTGGCCGTCTACCGCGACAACTGCAAGGTCGGCCAGCCGCTGTCGGCCGGCGACGGAGCGAAGAAGCAGGAGCAGAAGGCCGAGCAGGCGGCGGAGCCCGAGGTCAAGGTCGTCGAGGTCAACCGGCCGACCCGGCGCCGCATGCCCAACCAGCGGCCCAGCATGACCACCCGGTTCACGGTGGGCGGCGCGAAGGGCTACATGACCGCCTCGTCCTACCCGGACGACGGGCTCGGCGAGGTCTTCCTCAAGATGTCCAAGCAGGGCTCGACGCTGGCGGGCGTCATGGACGCCTTCTCGGTGGCGATCTCCATCGGGCTCCAGTACGGCGTGCCGCTGGAGACGTACATGAGCAAGTTCGTCAACATGCGGTTCGAGCCGGCCGGGATGACCGACGACCCCGACATCCGCATGGCCACCTCGGTGATGGACTACATCTTCCGCCGGCTGGCCCTCGACCACCTGCCCTACGAGGAGCGGGCGGCGCTCGGCATCTTCTCGGCGGCCGAGCGGGCGGCGCAGCAGCGCGGCGAGGACCCGGCGGCGCTGCAGGAGACGGTCGACCGCGAGGCGCTGGCCCAGTCGGCCCCGATCGAGTCGGCCGCCGCCCAGCCGAAGGCGGAGGAGGAGCTGCCGGTCGTCAAGCAGGAGCTGACGCTGGAGAGCCACCAGCGCTTCACGGCCGACGCGCCGCTCTGCATGACCTGCGGCACGAAGATGCGCCCCGCGGGCAGCTGCTACGTCTGCGAGGGCTGCGGCTCGACCAGCGGCTGCAGCTGACCCGGCAGGACGCCGGCCGGCGGATGCGGTTCAGAGACCGGCCGGTGGTGAGCGAATGAGAGAGGGGCCCGGATCTCGATCCGGGCCCCTCTCGGCTTGTCTCAAGAGTCGAGTACGTCGCGCAGGACGTCGGGTTTGTTGCTGATGATGCCGTCCACCTGGTAGGTCAGCATGCGCCGCATCGTGTCAGGATCGTCCACCGTCCAGGTGAGGACGTCCATGCCGAGCTGGTGGACGCGGCGCACGTACGCGGCCGTGAGCTCCCCGTACGGCGGGTTGATCTGGTCGGCGAACGAGGCCAGCCCCCGCAGCTCACTCGTCGAAGGCGTGCCCAGCAGCCCGATCGGCACCTGCGGCAGCAGCCGCTCGAACCGGCGCATCGAGTCCCAGTCGAACGACTGCACGACCAGCCGCCCGGGAGCCAGCCACCAGGAGTGGCGGCGCAGCTCGGCGGCGATGCGGGCCTCGATGCCGGGATAGAGGTGCGGCGACTTGACCTCGAGCAGCAGCCCGACGCCCGCGCCGCGCATCTCCTCCAGCGCCTCGGCCAGCGTGGGCACGGGCTCGCCGGTGTACTCGCCGGACAGCCAGGAGCCGGCGTCGAGCTCGCGGATCTGGGCGAGGGTGAGGTCGCCGACGTTCCAGGGGGACAGGCCGGGGAAGCGGCGTTCTGCGTCGGTGGTGCGGGTCAGGGTGGTGTCGTGCATCAGGACCAGGTGGTGGTCCTTGGTCTCCTGGACGTCCACCTCGAACATGTCGGCGCCCTGGTCGGCGGCGAGGTGGAGGGCGGAGACGGTGTTCTCCGGCGCGTACGCCGACGCGCCCCGGTGGGCGACGGCGGTGACCGTCGCGGCGAAGGCGGCGCTCGCGGGAGCGGCGGGCGCGAGGAGGGTGAGGGACAGGGAGGTGATGGTCAGGACGGCGAGCCGCTGGAACATGAGTCTCCTCTGGTGGGAAGAGATGACGACTCGACGGTGACAAGGCCTTGTGACGGCGAGTTGAGGGCAGGGTAACCCGGCGGTGCCGCGCAGATGAGCAGAACGCGCGACACCGGCTCACTTCATGGGAAGATCGGCGAGCCACAGATGCGCACGTCAGGTGATATGTCGGCAAAGGCGCGGCCGGCTCGCGGGAGGGCCGCAGGCCGGGTCAGTCGGTGGGGAGCGTCGTTCCGTAGAGGCGGTTCACCCGTAGCCTGATCACCAGGCGCTGGTCGGTCACCATCTGCTTCAGGAACGCCTCCTCGTCCCCGGGCTCCTGCGGCGCCATGGCCAGCAGCTCCCTGCCCACCTCGTCGCCGGGCTCGCTGCTCACCGGCGACAGCTCCGCCTGCCCCTCGGCGACCACGAAGGCCATGAAGTCGTCGCTGGCGACGTAGAGGGCGCAGCGCGGGTCGTTGCTGAGCTGGCGCACCTTGAGCCGGCCGGCGACGGTGGAGATGCGCGCGACGCGCTGCTCAGGGTCCCAGTGGTAGAGGACGGTGGACAAGTGGGGGTGACCGCTGCTCTTGGTGGTGGCCAGCGCGCCGAAGCGCTGTGAGGCCAGCAGGCCGGAGAGCTGCTCGTCCTGCAGGGAGCGAGGCGCGGGCCCGGCACCGGGACCGTAGGTTTCCGACATGCATCAACCTGATGGCTAGATAATGGGAAATATCACCCTATACCGAGCTGTCGGCCGAACGTCTGGACGTCGGAGATCACCCAGTACTCGGCGAACCGCCCGGAACGCGCCCGCAGAATGTCGTGCCCGCTGAAGGCGATCCTGGCGCCCGAAGGAGCCGTCGCCCCGGGCAGCCCGCCCCGATAGGTCCCGGCGAACGTCCACCGCGCCGACACCAGATCACCGTCCACGATCGGCCCCACGTCGAGGGTGACGTCCACGTCCGTGAACGGCTCGTGCGCCTGCCGCAGCGCCTCGGTCAGACCGGCGGGCCCCGAGACGTCCATCCCCGGCCAGTGCCCGGCGAAGTCGGCGGTGACCAGCTCGCCGGCCAGCCCGAAGTCGCCCTTCCACAGCTCCAGCAGCCATCGTCGGTAAAGGTCAGCCAGCATTGAGGCCACCTACCCGGCGAGCTGTAAGTTACAACGCATGAATCTCGCCATCACCAGTGGATACGTTGTGCCCGTCGACGGCGACCCCATCGACGGAGGAACCGTCCTCATCCAGGACGGCAAGATCACCGCGGTCGGCCGCGACGTCAGCATCCCGGAAGGCACCGAGGTCGTGGACGCCGCCGGTAGCTGGGTGCTGCCCGGCTTCGTGGAGGCCCACGGCCACCTCGGCGTGTACGAGGAGGCCGAGGGCTGGGCCGGCCAGGACACCAACGAGATGACCGACCCCAACGGCGCCCGCCTGCGCGCACTCGACGCCATCAACCCGGCCGACCTGGCCTTCGGCGACGCGCTGTCCGGCGGCGTGACCACCGCCGTGATCAAGCCGGGCTCCGGCAACCCGATCGGCGGCCAGACGGTCGCGATCAAGTGCTGGGGCAGGTCGGTGGACGAGATGCTGCTCAAGGAGCCGGTGAGCGTCAAGAGCGCGCTCGGCGAGAACCCCAAGCGCGTCTACGGCGACCAGAAGAAGCTGCCCTCCACCCGCCAGGGCGTGGCCGCGGTGATCCGCGACGCGTTCATGAAGGCCCAGGACTACAAGGCGAAGAAGGCCGCGGCGGCGGACGAGGGCAAGCCGTTCGACCGCGACGGCACGATGGAGACCCTCGTACGCGTGCTCGACGGCGAGCTGCCCTGGTGCCAGCACACCCACCGCGCCGACGACATCGCCACCGCGCTCCGGCTGGCCGACGAGTTCGGCTACCGCCTGGTGATCAACCACGGCACCGAGGGCCACCTGCTGGCCGACACCCTGGCCGAGCGCAACGTGCCGGTCATCATCGGTCCGCTGTTCACCTCCAGGTCGAAGGTGGAGCTGCGGGAGCGCTCGCTGCGCAACCCCGGCATCCTCGACCGGGCCGGCGTCGAGGTGGCGATCACCACCGACCACCCCGTCGTGCCGATCCACTTCCTCGTCCACCAGGCCACGCTGGCGGTCAAGGAGGGCCTCGACAGGACCGCCGCGCTGCGCTCGATCACCGTCAACCCGGCCCGCATCATGGGCCTCGACGACCGGGTGGGCGCCCTGCGGCCGGGGCTCGACGGCGACGTCGTGATCTGGTCCGGCGACCCGCTCGACGTGATGAGCCGCGCGCTGAGGGTTTTCATCTCGGGCCGCGACGTGTATTCGTACACAGACGGTGAGGCCGTGGTGGCGGATCCTTATTACCGGGAAACGAGCGACCGTTAAGCGTGCGTGACGGCCGGGGCGCATAGCCGGTCGTGCAGACGGGAAGAGAGGGCACCACCATGACTGCACCGCCGCTCGCCCAACGGCCCAGCAAGGCCCTGCTGATCGGGCTCGTCGCCTCCGGCCTTATCGCGCTGATCGTCCTCGCCCTGATGCTGTACGCGGGCGGCCCCGTCGGGTTCGGCCTGTCCGCGCTGCTGGGCCTCGCCCCCCTTCCCGTGCTGCTGGCCGCCGTGCTCTCGCTGGACAGGCTCGAGCCCGAGCCGAAGCTCAACCTCGCCTTCGCCTTCGCCTGGGGCGCGGGGGTGGCGATCGTGGCGGGCATCGCGCTGACCCTCGCCGGTCAGGAGCTGTTCAGCAGGGCCGGCTATGCCGCCTCGACCGTCAAGGACGTCGGCTCCGTCGTGCTGGCGCCGGTGATCGAGGAGGCGCTCAAGGGCTCGGCCCTGCTGCTGCTCCTGCGCAGGCGCGCCGAGATCGACGGGCTGACCGACGGCATCGTGTACGCCTCCATGACCGGCCTCGGCTTCGCCACCGTCGAGAACGTCGGCTACTACCTGCTGGCCTTCGGCGAGGACGGCCCCGGCGCCGCGGTCCAGCTCTTCGTGATGCGCGGCCTGATCGACCCGCTCGGCCACCCGATCTACACCTCGATGATCGGGCTCGGCATCGCGTACGCGCTCACCCGCGGCACTCCGGGCAGGTACGCCGCCATCCCGCTCGGCTACCTGGGCGCGGTCGTCCTGCACGGCCTGTGGAACGGCGCCGCCACGACGGGCTCGCTGAACGTGCTCGGCGGCGCCTACCTGGTGATCATGGTGGCGCTCATCGCGCTCATCGTGGTGACCGTGAACGAGCGCCGCCACCTCATCGCCAGGATGGCCCACTACCTGCCCGCGTACCGGCAGACGGGGCTGATCAGCGACGCCGACCTGCGCATGCTCACCACGCTGCCCACGCGCAAGACGGCCCGCAGGTGGGCTAGGGGAGTGGGGCTCGGCCGGGCCATGAGCGACTACCAGCACGCGGCGACCGAACTGACCATGCTGCACGTGCGGGCGGAGCGCAAGCCCATGGACCCGGCGCGGTTCGCGGCCGAGCGTGACGCGTACCTGGCGGCGATGGCGCGCTCGCGCCGCTGGTGAGGGTCAGGCCCTGACGAGCAGCGCGGCCGCGGCGGTGAGCCCGGTCAGCACGATGGCGGCGGCCACGGAGATCAGGGTCCCCTGCGACAGGCCGGCGGCGCCGATCGTGGCCGCGATCCCGGCCGCGCCCAGGGACGAGCCGATGTACCTGGCGGTGTTGTTGGCGCCCGAGCCCATGCTGACGCGGTGGGCGGGCACGCTCTCGATCGCCAGGTGGGTGATGGAGGAGTTGATCAGGCCCGAGCCGGTGCCGCTCACCGCCAGTCCGGCGATGACCAGCGGCAACGACAGCGTGGCGGCCAGGCTCAGCAGCCCGGTGTAGCCGGCCGCGCTGAGCCCGAGGCCGAGTGCCAGGCGGGCGGCGGCGCTCAGGCGTACGTGCCGCGACAGCAGCGACGTCACGAACGACAGCCCCGACCAGACCGCGAACAGCAGCGCCGTGTCCAGCGCGGTCAGCCCGTGCGCCTCCTGCAGCACGGTCGGCAGGTAGCTGAGCAGCCCGACCACCGCCGCCCCCACGACGGTCGCCCCGCCGGTCGCGACCAGGAACAGCGGGCGCCTGAACAGCTCCAGGTCCAGCAGTGGCTCAGGCCGGCGCCGTTCGACCGCGACGAAGGCCGCGATCAGCACCACGGCCGCGGCGAACGCCCACTCCACCACCGGCCGCGACCAGCCCGCCCGGCCCTCGATGACGCCCGCGACCAGCGCCGCCACGCCGAGGGTGAGCAGCACCACCCCGGGCACGTCGAACCGGCGTGGCGCCGCCGCCCGCGACTCGTCCAGCGTCCGCGCCGACACCACGGTCAGGGCCAGCGCGCCGGCCGCCATCAGCCAGTAGGCCGCCCGCCAGCTCGTCGCCGTCGCGATCAGACCGGACAGCAGCGGGCCGGCCGTCGTCCCGAGGCCGATCATGGCGCCGTAGCGGCCGGTCGCGCGCACCCGCTCCGACCCCGCCGGGTACGCGTGTCCCACGATGCCCAGGCTGGCGGCCAGCACCGCCGCGCTCGCCCCGCCCTGCACGAGCCTGGCCAGCACGAACACCGCCACGTTGGGGCTCACGGCGGCCAGCACGCTCGCGGCGGCGAGCACCCAGCCGCCCGTCACGAGCACCCGCCTGCGCCCGTGGTCGTCGGCGAGCCCGCCCGCGACCAGCAGCAGCGACGACAGCCCGAGCGCGATCGAGCCGAGGATCCACACCGGCCCTGTCGGCCCGGCGCCCAGCGACCGCGCGGTCTGCGGCAGCGTCGCCATCGGCAGCGAGAAGTTCGTCATGACGAGGAACGGCGCCGACGACGCCACGGGCAGCGTCCATCGCCGCAGGAGGACCGTCGGTTCGGTCACTGAACTCATGTCGGGCACGCTAGCACGGTTCGGTGAATGAACTAACATGGGGCCATGGCGCTCGGGAAGACCTACGAAGGCCAGAACTGCTCGCTGGCCAGTGCCCTCGAGGTGATCGGCGAGCGGTGGACGCTGCTCATCGTCCGCGACGCCCTCTACGGCGTGCGGCGCTTCGGCGACTTCCAGGCCCACCTCGACATCCCCAGGGCGGTGCTGTCGCAGCGGCTGGCCGCGCTGGTCGCCGCGGGCATCCTCGAACGCCGCCGCTACCAGGACTCGCCGCCGCGCGACGAGTACGTCCTGACCCCCAGGGGCCGCGAGCTGTGGGTGCCCGTGCTGGCTCTGGCCGCCTGGGGCGAGCGGCACCTGGCCGAGCGCGGCCCGCGCCGGCTGTTCCACCACGTGACCTGCGGCACCCGCCTCGACCAGGTCTCCTTCTGC
Source organism: Nonomuraea salmonea (assembly GCF_042428605.1). NCBI lineage: Bacteria > Bacillati > Actinomycetota > Actinomycetes > Streptosporangiales > Streptosporangiaceae > Nonomuraea > Nonomuraea salmonea. The sequence continues at coordinate 642,976 of NZ_JBHMCF010000029.1, read as the reverse complement.
GCGTCCTGCGGCAGGAACGTCGCGCCTGAGGAGGTGGAGCTCCGCCCGGGCCCCGCCCTGCGCGACGGAGTCGTACGGGATGATCCGGTCAGTCTCGCCCTCCGGACACCACACCGGATGCTCGCCCCCATCTCTGACAAGATGGTGGAAACCCCCGAAGGGAGATCACATGGCGTGGACGGAGATCGAGTCGGAGGCTGAGCTGCGCGAGCTGCTGGGGGAGGTCATGCCGCGGGCCGCCACCAAGGACCGGCCCCGCCTGCACCCCCGCGACCGCGAATGGCTGGCGGCCTCGCCCTTCTGCCTGATCGCGACGTCCGACGACACGGGCGCCTGCGACGTCTCACCCAAGGGCGACCCGGCCGGGTTCGTGCACGTCATCGACGACACGACGATCGCGATCCCGGAGCGTCCCGGCAATCGCAGAGCGGACGGATTCCGAAATGTCCTGAAAAACCCGCATGTGGGGTTGATCTTTCTGATCCCCGGGCGGAACGAGACCCTGCGCATCAACGGACGCGCCCGGCTCGTCCGCGAGGCCCCGTTCTTCGACGAGATGATCGTCAAGGGCCACCGCCCGCGCCTCGCGCTCGTGGTCGAGATCGAGCAGATCTTCCACCACTGCGCCAAGGCGTTCCTGCGCTCGGAGCTGTGGAAGCCGGAGACCTGGAACCCCGACGTCCTGCCGTCCAACGCGAAGATCATCAAAGAGGTGCAGACCGTGACCGAGTCGCTCGAAGAGCTCGAGCGCTATTACGGGGAGTCGTACAAGCAGCGGCTGTACGGCTGAGCGTGATCAGGTCCGGGCTGAAGGAGCGGCCCGGACCTGCAGGTTCAGGCGGCGGGAGTGGGCCCGCCGGGAAACCGGATGACGTTTCTGCCGGTGTAGGCGCGCAGGTCGACGACCTTGGCGTCGGCGAGCGGCTTGCGGCGGCGGTCGGCCGCCCGGATGTCGCGGATCTTGTGCCTGGCAACAGCTGGCGGCACCACCGCAAGCCTCTTCATCGTGAGCCCCCCGTGATATTCCTGTTACCTATGTTATCTACAGATACCCCCGTAAGTTCGGTGTAAGGAGCAAGTCAGTAGGGAAGCCGGCGACCTGCCGGTGACCGCAGGTCGAGCTCCAGCGCCGGCCGGGGGCGCCGTTTGGCCGACTTCGTGACTCTGACGCGTTTCATGGTGTTTCCCCCTTCGGAAGCGCGTCTTTCTCCTTTCACGACGCTGCGCCGCGTGTCGCCGGCGACGTCATGACGGCCGGTTGACCTCCGCCATGCGCGCCAACCTAATCGGGGCCGCCCGCCCGCTCAACGCATTTCTACGAAGACGGCAGGGCGATGGTCTCGGCGAGTGATGATTCGTCTCGGGGCCGGGGCCGGATGTGTCGCCCTGACCTCCTCTTTCGGACCCTACCCCGCACCGGTCACCTCATCGGCCGCCTCATCAGCCCTTGCAGTTGCCCCACGACTTGCGGCCGCCGAACGCCGTGACGCGGTTGTCCGGGTCGCGCGTCCAGCCCGCGTACCGCACGCACTTCCAGGCCCCCTGGATGTGGCCGGTCTCGGCGTAGTAGCGGTAGCGCTGCTCGTCCTCGCTGCGGCCGCCGCCCTTCACCTCGAGGTAGGCGCCGGTGGTCGTACGGGTGCCGGTGAAGGCGGTCTTGATGGCGGCCACGCAGTTCTTGCCGCTGCGCTTGCTGTACATCAGGTAGACGTGGCCGAAGACGGCGCCGCGCTTGGTCTTCATCGCCCGGTGGCCGTCCTTGACGCGGTGGAAGCCCTTACCGCAGACGCGCTCGGGGGTGTACGCGGCGGTTGCCGCATACGCGGTGGAGGGTACGGCGGCGAGCCCTGCGGCGGCCAGCGCGGCCGCGATGATCGTTCGGGTGAGCACGTGGAGCCCTTCTGCGAGGTGTGCATGAGCAAGGATGATCTTTACTGTGCTCTGACCGAAATATCAAGCGAAACCCGTCATGTCGGGAAGCGTGACGAAAAGGCGGAATATGGCGGTCTCTTGGGGAAAGGGGACCACGGAACGGGGTATCCCACGAGCGGATCGACTGACGAGGGGATCACCATGGCCGTCTGCGAGACCTGCGGAAACGACTATGACATGGCCTTCGAGGTGCGCGCGCAAGGAGCGACGCACACCTTCGACTGCTTCCAGTGCGCGATCGAGGCCATGGCGCCCATCTGCGAGCACTGCGGCACCAAGGTCATCGGGCACGGCGTGCAGTCCGGCGAGCACTGGTACTGCTGCGCGCACTGCGCCCGCCAGGAGGGCAGCCAGGGCATCGTCGACCGGGTGATGGCCGGCAGCGCCACCTGACCGCGCGAAAGGAAGCCGCCGCGCCAGGAGCGGCGCGGCGGCGAGGACCTCGCGGGCTCAGCCGGTGAAGCCGATGTCCTCGTACTGGAGGTCGAAGAAGCCGCGCGCCCCCACGTTGGCCAGCGACGCGCGCACGGCCACGAGCTGCGGGCGCTGGTAGAGCGGCAGCACGTTCACCAGCGGCCAGAGCAGCTTGTCGGCCTCGTTCGTCGCCGCCCGCGCCCGAGCCGGATCGAGCGTCTGCGCGGCCCTGCTCATGGCCTGGTCGATCTCGGGCGACCCGGTACGGCCGAAGTTGGCGTTCCAGTTCTGGCCGTTCGTCGCGTTGGCGTAGATGCCGTAGCTGCTGGAGACCGGGAACGGCGTGCCGATGTACGCGAACGGGGTGATGTCGAAGTTGCCGGGGATGACGTACTTGGTGAAGAAGTCGTCGCTCGGCACCGCCTTGATGGAGAGCTTCACGCCGATCTGGGCGAGCATGCTCTGCGCCAGCTCGCCCTCGGCCTTACTGATCTGCACCCCCGACGGCACCACGAACCGCAGGTCGAGCGTCCTGCCCTGCTTCTGCCTGACCTGGCCGTTGAGCTTCCAGCCGGCGGCGTCGAGCAGTTGCTTGGCCTTGTCGGGGTTGTAGGCGCCGAGCGCGCTCGCGTTGTCCTGGTAGCCCTCCTGGGTGTTCATGAAGAAGTGGTTGTTCAGCGGGGTGACCGGCCAGTCGAGGCCCTGCAGGTCGGACTGCGCGATGGCCTCCCTGTTGATGCCGAGCTGGATGGCCTGGCGGACCCTGACGTCGGTGAGCAGCGGGCCGGAGCCGTTGAAGGTGAAGTGCCGGAAGTCGGGACCGGCGGCCTGGCGCACCTCGGCACCGGTGGTGGACCTGGCCCGCGCGTAGTCGGGCGCGGACGGGCCGATGTCGATGATGTCGAGCTCACCGTTGCCGAACGCGCTGATCAGGGAGTCCTGCTCGGAGGCGCGGAAGATGATGCGGTCGAGCTTGGACCGCTCGCCCCACCATGCGTCGTCGCGTACCAGGGTGATCGTCTTGGCCGTCTGGTCGAACCCGCCGAACTTGAACGGCCCCGCCGTCACCGGGATCTTGTTGAGCCAGGCGGTGTTGAACGACTCCGCGTCGCGGTTGGTCGCGGCCGGCAGCAGCGGCCCGAACAGCGCCTGCCAGTCGCCGAACGGCCGCGCGAACGTCACCACCACCTCATGGTCGTCCTTGCCCCGCGCGACCTTCTCGATGTCCTGGTAGCCGGTGGAGGAGACGATGCGGTAGTCGGGATCGCGGCCGTTCAGCGCCTGCCACTGCGCCCGGTAGTCGGCCCACGTGATCGGCTTGCCGTCGGACCACTTCGCCTTCGGGTTCAGCCGGTACGTCACCACCTGCTTGGGCTTCGTGCTCGTCACCTGCGCGTCGAGCACGTAGTCGGTCTCTGGCGAGATCTCCGCCTTCTCGTCGGACCTGAACGGCGAGGGCAGCAGCGCGTTGCTGATCACCGCGGCCATCGCGAGATTGCCGTCGACGTGGTTCCTGTTCCACTGGGTCGGGAACTCGTTGATGCCCCAGCGCAGCGTCCCGCCGTCCTTGACCTTCTCGCGCGGCTGCGGGTTGATGTCGAACGCCTTGATCGTCCGCTCGTCACCGGCGCTGTCGGTGGCCCCGGTGCCGCTGCCCTGCTCCTTGCCGCAACCGGCCGGCAGCAGCAGCGTGCCCGCCAGCAGTGCTGACACGACACGATGTGATCGTTTCATCGGCGATTCCCTCCCGGATCGAGCGAGGTCTAGACGACTTCGCGTCTGTCTGCGTAGTGGCAGGCCGCCCCCTGGTCCTCGCCGCCCAGCATGCGCACCTCGGGCTCGGCGTCGACGCAGAGCCGGCGCTCCGCGTCGGTCAGTTCGGCGCGGAACTTGGGGCATCGGGTGCGGAAGCGGCAGCCGGAGGGGGGACGGGCGGGGCTCGGCAGGTCGCCTTCGAGCAGGATGCGCTCGCGGGAGCGCTCGCGTACGGGGTCGGGCAGCGGGATCGCCGACAGCAGCGCCTGCGTGTACGGATGCATCGGCGTGCCGTAGACCGCCTCCACCCGCCCGATCTCGGCGATCCTGCCGAGGTACATCACCGCCACCCGGTCGGCGATGTGCCGCACGACGGCGAGGTCGTGCGCCACGAACAGGTAGGACAAGCCGAGCCTGGTGCGCAGCGAGTCGAGCAGATTGATCACCCCGGCCTGGATCGACACGTCGAGCGCCGAGACCGGCTCGTCCAGCACCAGCAGCCGGGGCTCCAGCGCGAGCGCCCTGGCGATGCCGATGCGCTGGCGCTGGCCCCCGGAGAAGTCCTGCGGGTAGCGGGCGGCGTGGGAAGGGTCGAGGCCGACGAGTGTAAGGAGCTCGCCGACCCGGCGGGCCGGCTCCGGCCTGCCGTGCGTGCGCAGCGGCTCGGCCAGGATGTCGTGCACGGTCATGCGGGGGTCGAGCGAGGCCAGCGGGTCCTGGAAGACGACCTGCATGTCGCGGCGGATCTCGGTGCGCTCGGCCCTGGTGAGGTGCGCGGTGTCGTGGCCGAGCACGACGACGGAGCCCTCCTGGGGCGCGGCCAGCTCAAGGATCTGCGTCAGCGTGGTGGTCTTGCCGCTGCCCGACTCGCCGACCAGGCCGAACGTCTCGCCCTGCCGGATGTCGAAGCTGACGCCGGCCACCGCGTGCACGGTGCCCACCCGGCGCTTGAAGACCGCGCCCTTGAGCAGCGGGTAGTCCTTGACGAGGTGGCGCACCTCCAGCACCGGCCGTTCGCCGCGCGCCCGCAGCCGCACGCCCTCCTCCGGAGCGGCGTGCCTGCCGGGCGGCCTGGGATGCACCTCCTGCCAGCGGATGCAGGCCGCCCGATGGCCCTCGCCGACGTCGTACAGCGGCGGCTCGGCGGCGTCGCACTCGTCGATGCGCATCGGGCAGCGCGGCGCGAACGGGCAGCCGGGCGGCAGCTCGGCGGGCGAGGGCGGGCTGCCCTCGATGGGCGTCAGCGGCTGCCTGGCGCCGGTGTCGACGCGCGGGATCGAGCCGAGCAGACCCACCGTGTACGGCATCCGCGTCCGGTAGAATACGTCGTCCACGCCGCCCACCTCGACGGGCCGGCCGGCGTACATGACGAGCACCCGGTCGGCGAACCCGGCCACCACCCCCAGGTCGTGGGTGATCATGATGATCGCGGCGCCGGTCTTGGCCTGCGCCCGCTTGAGCACCTCCAGCACCTGCGCCTGCACGGTGACGTCGAGCGCCGTGGTCGGCTCGTCGCAGATGATCACGTCGGGGTCGTTGGCGATGGCCATCGCGATCACCACGCGCTGCCGCATGCCGCCGGAGAACTCGTGCGGGAAGGCCAGCGCCCGCTCCGACGGGTGCGGGATCCCGACGAGGTCGAGCAGCTCGACGGCCTTGACCAGCGCGGTCTCCTTGCTGACCCGCTGGTGCACGCGGACGGCTTCGGCGATCTGGTCGCCCACCCGGTAGACCGGGGTGAGCGCGGACAGCGGGTCCTGGAAGACCATCGACATGGTCTTGCCGCGGAAGGCGTTGAGCGCGCGGTCGGGGGCGCCGATCAGCTCGCGGCCGTGCAGGCGTACGGAGCCGGTGACCCGGGCGCGGGGTGGCAGCAGGCCCATCACCGCGGCGCAGGTCAGCGACTTGCCGGAGCCCGACTCGCCGACAATGCCGAGCACCTCGCCAGGACGTACGGCGTAGCTGACCCCGCGGACGGCGGGTACGCCGCCGAACGACACGGTGAGGTCGCCGACCTCCAGCACCGGTTTCATCGCGCCCCCCGGGACGAGGACGGGTCGAAGGCGTCGCGCAGCGCGTCGCCGACGAGGTTGACCGCCAGCACCGTGACCACCAGCAGCCCGGCCACGAACCAGAACGTCCAGGGCGCGTAGACCGCGGTCTTGGAGCCGTCGGCGATGAGCGTGCCGAACGACACGTCGGGCGGCTGGATGCCGAACCCGAAGTACGACAGCGAGGTCTCGGTGAGGATGGCGCTGCTGACGTTGAGCGTGGCGTCCACGATGAGCAGCGAGGACAGGTTGGGGATGATGTGGCGGAAGATGATCCGTACCGGCGGCACGCCCATGTAGCGGGCGGCCTGCACGAACTCGCGCTCCTTGAGCGAGATCGACATCCCGCGCACGATCTTCGAGGTCACCATCCACAGGAACAGCGCCAGCATGATCACGAACAGCGGCCACTGGCCGGAGCCGAACAGCGGCGACAGGATCGCCAGGATGAGGAACGCCGGCAGCACGAGTAGCAGGTCGGTCAGCCAGCTCAGCGCCCGGTCGGTCCAGCCGAGGAAATAGCCGGCGAACGCGCCCACGACCGCCGCCAGCGCCGTGGACACCAGCGCCGCCAGCAGCCCCACGACCAGCGACTTCTGCATGCCGCGCAGAGTGACGGCGAAGACGTCGGAGCCCGTTTGGAGCGTTCCGAACCAGTGACGCGCCGACGGCGGCTGCAGGAACGCGGTGAAGTCCTTGTCGGTGTAGGTCCATGGGCTGAACAGCGGCCCCACGAAGGCGAGCAGGAACATCAGTGCCAGCACCGCGAACCCGATGCGCCCCTGCGTGGAGCGGAAGAACCGGCCGGCGACCACCCGCGTCCTGGACGGCGCCCTGGTCAGCGTGCCGTCGGACAGCTCTTCCGCCAGTTCCTCCTCCGACAGCGTCATCCGGCCCGCACCCTCGGGTCGAGCGCGGCGTGCAGCAGGTCGGCGGCCAGTGAGGCGCACAGCACGGCGATGGCGGCCAGCAGCGAGATGGCGGCCACGGTGTTGACGTCGTTGTTGAAGATCGAGTTGATCAGCTGCTCGCCCAGACCGTGCCAGCCGAAGATCTTCTCGGTGAACGTGGCCCCGGTCAGCAGCGCGCCGAAGGTGAACGCGAAATAGGTCACCACCGGGATCATCGCCGTGCGCAGCGCGTGGCGGGTCAGCGCCTTGCGCCTGCTCAGCCCCTTGGCCCTGGCGGTGCGGACGAAGTCGGCGTCGAGCACGTCGAGCATCATGTTGCGCTGGTAGCGGCTGAACACCGCGATCAGCCCGACCGACAGCGAGATCGTCGGCAGGATCAGGTGTTGCAGCCGGTCGACCACGTGCCCCCAGAAGCCGGTGGTCAGGCCGTCGCTGTATTCGCCGCTGACCAGCAGCACCGGCCGGCCGAACAGGTCCTCGTTGGCCCACGACGCCACCAGGATCAGCATGTTGGCCAGCACGACCACGGGGATCGCCAGCACCAGGAACGACACGCCGGTGGACAGCCGGTCGAACCAGCCGTACTGGCGGACCGCGGCCAGCGCGCCGGTGAGCACGCCGAGCAGGCTGCCGCACACCAGGCCCAGGATGACCAGCCGGAACGTCACGCCCATGCGGCGCTTGAGATCCTCGTTGACCGGCGAGCCCGCGACCGTCTTGCCGAAGTCGCCGCGCAGCACCCCGCCCGCCCACGTCGCGTAGCGCTGCAGCAGCGGCGTCTTGTCGTTGAGGTTGAGCGCCGTGAGCTGGGCGTCCACGACGCCGGGCGGCGGCTTGGGCGTGCGGTCGGCGTAGTTGGAGCGCGGGTCGAGCGCCATGGCCGCCAGCAGGTAGGCGAGACTGGCGGCCACGACGACGAGCACGGCGTAGTTGAGCAGCCTGCGGGCCAGGAACCCCGCCATCGCTCCCCCTCCTACGCGGCCACAGATACGACACGCCACCGAATGTGGCCCATCGTAGTCATATAGCTACACGATGTGAGGGGCGCGGCGCACCTGATGCGTCAAAGAAAGTCAGCGCCCGGCTCTCAGCGTCCGGCCAGCTCATCCACCGCCGTGCGGACGTCCTCACTGGTGATCGTGGTGAGGTCGGCCGCGCTGGCCGAGCCGCCGCGCGCCGCGTGCGCGGCCAGCCGCACGTCGCGGCGCATGGCCGCGCGCTCGAACAGCGAACGCGCGAAGCGGCCGTTGCCGAGCCCGTCGATCAGCCGCTCCTCGCACACCCAGGCGAACACCTCGTCGAGCCTGCTCAGCGCCTCGTCGTCGAAGGTGTCGCCGGATTTCTCGGCCAGCAGCACCGCGATCTGCGACAACTCGGCGGGTGAGTAGCTGGGGAAGGCGACGCGCTGGTTGAAGCGGCTGGCCAGACCGGGGTTGGTGGCGAGGAAGGCGTCCATCTCGCGCTCGTAGCCGGCCAGCACGATGACGAGCCGGTCGCGGTCGTCCTCGGCCCGCTTGAGCAGGGCCTGAACGGCCTCGGCGCCGAACGCGTCGCCGCCCTGGTAGCCGGAGTTGACCAGGCTGTAGGCCTCGTCGATGAACAGCACGCCGCCGAGCGCCCGGTCGACCAGCTCGTTGGTCTTGATCGCGGTCGAGCCGAGGTGCTGGCCGACCAGGTCGGCGCGGTGCGCCTCGACGACGTCGGGCCTGGCCAGCAGGCCGAGCGCGGCGAAGACGCGGCCGAGCACGCGGGCCACCGTGGTCTTGCCTGTGCCGGGCGGGCCGGTGAAGACGAAGTGGCGCATCTGCTGCGGCGTGGGCAGGCCGCGCTCCTGGCGCATCCTGGCCACCTGGAGCTGGGCGGCGATGGCGTGCACCTGCCGCTTGACCGGGGCGAGCCCGGCCATCCTGTCGAGGTCGGCGAGCGCCTCCTCCAGCGTGGGCGTGGCGACGTAGCCGCGGAAGCGGGCGGTCAGCTCGTCGAACGCCTTGGTGACGTCGGGCGTGGTGGTGGTGACGAGGTCCTGCGTGGTCGGGGTGCCGCCGGCGCCCACCACGCGCACGTCGCGGGCCTGCGCGGCGGCCTCGACCAGGCTGCGCGCGAAGCGGGCGTTGCCCAGCTCGTCGACCAGGCCGCGGCGGTGGACGTCCTCGTAGAGGCCGAGCAGCGCGCGCCGGGTCTCGGGCGCCATCGTGTCGCCCCTGCGGCGCTGCAGCAGCTCGGTGACCTCGACCAGCTCGGCGGGGGAGTAGCCGGGGAAGCGCACCCGGGTGGCGAACCTGCTGGCCAGCCCGGGGTTGCTGGACAGGAACGCGCTCATCTCCTGCTCGTAGCCGGCCAGGATGATGATCAGCCGGTCGCGGTCGTCCTCGGCCCGCTTGAGCAGGGTCTGCACGGCCTCGGCGCCGAACCGGTCGGGCTGGCCGTCGGAGGAGTTGACCAGCCCGTACGCTTCGTCGATGAACAGCACGCCGCCGAGCGCCCGGTCGACCAGCTCGTTGGTCTTGATCGCGGTCGCGCCAAGGAACTCGCCCACCAGGTCGGCCCGCTGCGCCTCGACGACGTAGGGGGTCTCCAGCAGGCCGAACGCGTAGAAGATCTTGGCGAGTGCGCGGGCGACGCTGGTCTTGCCGGTGCCGGGCGGACCGACGAAGACGAAGTGCCTGGTGGGGCGGCCGGTGGTGTAGCCGGCCTCGGCGCGCAGGCGGCCGGCCTCGATGGAGGCGGCGATCGAGCGCACCTGCTCTTTGACCGGCTGCAGGCCGATCATGCTCTCCAGCTCGCCGAGCGCCTCCTCGACGGAGATCTGCGGCGGCGCGCCCTGCTTGTCCTGGGGCGACTCGGGCCGGCCCTCGCGCACCCGTACGCGGACCTGCTGCTCCTCCGCGGCGGCGGCCTCGGCCTTGACCCGGCGGGCCACCAGGAACCGCTGCACCAGCACGGCCGCGGCGGCGGCGTACGCGACCCAGACCGCGGCGCCGTCGGACACGGGTGAGATCGCGGCGGCGAGCACCCCCGCGGGGGCGAGCGCCGTCAGCGTGGTCAGCCACGGCGTCACCCAGCGGATCAGGTGGGCGGCCCCGGCGACCGGCAGGGAGAGCGCGACCATGAGGTGCACGGTGAAGGCGCCGGTGGGGAACAGCGTTGTGAAGACCACCAACGCCAGCGCGACCCAGCCCGCGACGACCAGTGCGGTCGCGGCGGCCCTGGGGAAGCGCATGGTCAGCGCCACGAAGGCGAGCAGCAGCACCACCACGGGGAAGGCATCCATAAGCTGCCAACCAAGTGCCGCGCCGACGCCCATGGCGGCCACGAGCACGACCGCGTAGAGGACCCGGCGCACGGCCGGGGGAATCTGGAAATAACGCAGCCGAACCTTTTCGAACAGATCCCGCGCCGCGGCCTTCCCCGCGGTCTGGGTCCTGCCGGACTCACGCATCACGCCTCCCCGGTCCGCCCCCGGTTATACCGCACCAGGCCGACAGTTGGGCGGTCCTGACACGCTAGGTGGAGGTCACGAAAAGGGCTATCCGGCGGCCGAGCTCGGCGCCCGCGTCCTCTTGCAGGAAGTGCCCCGCGTCTTTGATCTCGGGATGCCGCAGGCCCGCGGCGCCGCGCAGCGACCTCTTGAGCACGGGCGCCATGCCGCCGGTGATCGGGTCACTGTCGGAGAAGGCCACCAGCACCGGCCGGTCGAGCGTGGTGAGGATCTCCCAGGCAGCGCGGTTGGCGGGCGCCGCGGGGTCGTCGGGCGTGTTGGGCACGAGACCGGGCATGGCGCGCGGCCCCGCCTTGTAGGACTCGTCGGGAAACGGCGCGTCGTAGGCCGCCCGCACCTCGGGCGCCAGCTTGGTCGTGCAGCCCGCCTGGATCAGCCGGGCGATGTCCAGCACCGGCGCCTTGCGGACCGCGTCCCTGAACCGGTGCCACACCTCGGGCATGGGAATGTCACCCGTCGGCAAGCCCGTGTTGGCCGCGACGATCCGCGCCACCCGGCCGGGGTGCTCGGCGGCGATGCGCAGCCCGATGAGGCCGCCCCAGTCCTGGCCGGCGATCGTCACGCCGGTCAGGCCGAGCGCGTCGAACAGCAGGGCCCTGGTCCACTCGACGTGCCTGGCGTAGCTGTGGCCGGTCTGCTCGGCGGGCTTGTCGGAGCGGCCGAACCCGATCAGGTCGGGCGCGATGGCGCGCAGCCCCGCCGCGGTCAGCTCGGGAATGACGTGCCGGTAGAGGAAGGACCAGCTCGGCTCGCCGTGCAGCAGGACGACGGGCTCGCCGTCGGCGGGGCCCGCCTCGACGTACGCCATCCGCAGCCCGTCGCCGACCTCGGCGTAGCGCGGCTCGTAGGGGAAGTCGGGCAGTCCGGCGAAGCGCTCTTCAGGGGTGCGCAGAATCCGCATAGAACAACATTCTACTCAGCGGCGCTGGTGCCGCCCGGGGAACTCGCCGACGAGCACCTGCTTGGGCGTCACCCACAACACGTCGGAGTCGGCCTGCGCCACGCCGCGCACCTCCACCCAGAACCGCCGCTGCAACGGGTCCGCGGCGAACACCGCCACGCGCGGGTCGTCCTCGATGGCCTGCCACGCCTCGGTCTCGGCGATCAGCCGCAGCTCGCCGGCCGAGGTGACGGTCGCCACCGCGCCGGCGACGCGGGGCCCGAGCGCGTCGCCGTACGACAGGACGATGCTGCGGGCGTAGGAGAAGGTCTGGCGGACGTCGGAGTCGAGCGGGACGGAAGGCTCCGCGCCCATCGGCAGATCGCACATGAGCATCGAGGAGCGCCACGGCCCGGGACCGCCGCGCCACCAGGCGAGCAGCGCGCGTCCCGCGAACACCGCCGCCGCCGCGAGCAGCGCCCCCAGCCCGGCGCGCCACGCCCACGCCTGCCCCAGCAGCCCGCCCGCCGCGCACGCCACCGCGCCCAGCACCACCAGCGCCGACGCGACGGCCAGCGCCCTGTCACCCTGCCCTCGCGCCCGCAGATACCCCCGCACCAGCGGGTACGGCACCGCGACGGCGGCCACCACCGCCCGCGGCTCCACCACCAGCGCCCCGGCCACCAGCGTCACCAGCACCGACCACGTCCTGCCGAGCACGATCCACAGCAGCACGCCGGTGTTCCGCCTGGCCGCCCGCTCGGCCGCCCGCGCGGGCAGCGTCCCGGCCAGCGCGGGCAGCGGACGCCCCCGCCACGTCTCCGCCAGCGCTCGTACGCCCGCCAGCGCCGGCCAGCTCAGCACCACGTAACCGGCCAGCCCCGCCCACACCGGGTCGAAGGCGCGCGGCAGAGCCGGTACGGCGCCCAGCAGCAGCCAGGCCGCGAACGCCGGCACCGCCAGGGCCGCCGACACCACCGACCCCCCGAGCCAGGGGTCCCGGCGCAGCATCGCCTTCGCGTACGACCAGACCGCCACCCGCCGCGCCTGCCGGACGGTGAGCGGCACCAGCAGCACCAGCACCGCGAACCCGCCGAGCCGCGCCTGCGCGCCCCAGTCCAGCAGCAGCGCGCACGCCGCGACGGCCAGCGTGGCCACCGCGAGCAGCAGCCTGACCTGGCGCGACCAGACCTCCAGCGCCCGCCTGGCCCGCCCTGTCTCGCGCGGCCCGACAGGCCAGGCCGGGTCGTGATGGGCGCGCGGCGGATCCCACCGCAGCAGGGCCAGGCCCAGGTTGACGCGGGCCTGCGGGTCTTCGGGGTCGAGCGCGAGCGCCGCCCGGTACGAGCGCGCCGCGCGTACGTGCTCGCCGCGCAGCAGCGCCAGGTCGCCCAGCATGACCGCGGGCCCCGGCTGCTCGGGCGCGAACTTCCCGGCCAGGATCGCGTGCTCCACGGCCTCCTGCCAGCGGCCGGGAACTCGGCGCAGCACGGCGGCCAGGCGCAGCCGGGCGGGCCACGAGCCGCGCGAGAGTTCCACGGCCCGCTCGGCGGCGGGCAGGGCGTCGGCGTCGCGGCCGAGCCGCTCGTGGGCGAGGCTGATGAGCCGGTAGGGCCACTCGGCGCCCGGCTCGCGGTCGGCGGCGTTCTTGGCGGCTTCGAGCGCTGACTCGGGGCGGCCGGCGTTCAGCCTGGTCACGGCCTCTTCGCACCATTCGCGGGAGGACCGGTCGGAGGGATGGGTGGTTGTGTCACGTCCTTCGGTCCCCACACGTACCATGATCGGCTCCGATCCGAGCGATGGATAGATGCCGACATATGGCTGTATCTCTCTAGAGAGGTCGGGGGCGGCCGTGGATCGTCCGATACCGCTATGACAAGTGCCTGACATGGCCTAAGCTGCCACGCAAGCCGGAGCGCCGGAGCCAGGACACCCCACCGCGCTTCCGCCCCCGGTCGATTACCAGCACGTGCGGGCCCTGTGATTCGGATCGGCCTGCAAGGAGGCCCATGACCGTCACACAGGCCGCACCCCTCGTCCGCGTCGCCGACCGGGATCCTCGTGACCGCCGCTGGTCCATCCTGGTGCTGCTCTGTCTGAGCCTGCTGCTCATCACGGTCGACGCGACCGTTCTGCACATCGCGGTGCCCGCGCTCACGGCCGCGCTCGAACCCTCCGCGGTGCAGCTCCTGTGGATCATCGACATCTACTCGCTGGTCGTCGCGCCGCTGCTGATCATGTTCGGCACGCTGGGGGACAAATACGGCCGCAAGCGGCTGGTGCTGTGCGGTTTCGTGCTGTTCGGGGTGGCCTCGGCCGGGGCCGCGTTCGCCCCGACGCCGCTGACCCTCATCCTCGCCAGGGCGCTGCTCGGCGTGGGCGGCGCGATGATCATGCCGGCCACGCTGTCGCTGATCCGCCAGGTCTTCACCGACCGGCGCGAGCGGGCCATCGCGCTCGGCGTCTGGAGCGCGGTCGCCGCCGCCGGCGCCGCCGTCGGGCCGCTCATCGGCGGCGTGCTCGTCGGCCTCTGGTGGGGCGCGGTCTTCCTCATCAACGTGCCGATCCTGCTGGTGCTGCTGCCCGCCGCCGTACGCCTGCTGCCCGAGTCGCGCGAGCGCCCCGACCGGCCATGGGACGTCGCCAGCGCGATCCTGTCGGTGCTCGGCATCCTGGCGCTGGCCTTCGGCCTGAAGGAGGCCGGCTCCGGCAGCCTCATGCCGCTGTGGGCCTCGGTGCTGGTGTTCTTCTCCGGGGTGGGGCTGCTCGTGGCGTTCGTCCGCCGCCAGACGCGGCTGCGCGAGCCGTTCCTGGAGGTCGGCCTGTTCCGGCGGCGGTCGTTCACCACCGGCGTCACCGGCGTGCTGCTCGGCGTGTTCGCGCTGGTCGGGCTGCAGCTCATGCTCGCCCAATACCTGCAGCTCGTGCTCGGCGACAGCCCGGTGCGCGCGGCGCTGCGCATGCTGCCCCTGGTCGCCTCGGCCATCGCGGGCGGTCTCGCCGCCGCCCACATCCTGCCCAGGATCGGCATGCGGGCCACGATGAGCGGCGGGCTCGGCCTCGTCGCGTTCTCCCTGACCCCCACGCTGACCTGGGGCGTCGAGGGGCATCCCGTGATGCTCGCGTGCTGCTTCGTGGGCATCGGCTTCGGCGTGCAGGTGGCGCTGCTCGCCGCGTCCGACACGATCATGGCCGCCGCCCCCGAGTCGCAGGCGGGTGGCGCGGCGGCGATCGAGGAGACCGCGTACGAGCTGGGCGCCGGACTCGGCGTGGCGGTGCTCGGCACGATCACCGCCATCGTCTACGCCCCCGGGCTCCCGTCCGTCCCCGGCGTGCCGGCGGGCGGCATGGACGAGGCCCGCCAGTCGCTCGCCTCGGCCGCCCACGTCGCGAACCAGCTCGGCGGCCAGACCGGCGGCGCGCTGCTCGACGCCGCCCGGTGGGCCTTCGTCAACGCCCTGCACACGACCGTGGTCGTGAGCGTCGTCCTGCTCGGCCTGACCGCCGTCGTGGTGGCCATGCTGCTCAGCCGTGATTGAGGTGTGCCATGTCCCGATTAGGGCAGACAACTACCGTGAAACAGTCCCTACGTGATCTTGCCGCGCTGGTCGCCCGGTTAGGCGTGGGCGGGATCTTCTTCGCCAACGGCTGGGCCAAGCTCGAAGACGGCCTGAAGATCACCGGGGCGAAGTTCCTGGAGCAGGGCGCCCCCGCCCCTGGCGCCTGGGCCACGGTCACCATGCTCGCCGAGCTCATCGGCGGCGCGCTGCTCATCGCCGGGCTCGCGGTCTCCATCACGGGGCTGATCCTCTTCGCCGAGGCGCTGGCCGTCTTCCTGGTCGCGCCCCCGCTCAACCCCATCAGCCTGAACGAGCTCATCCTCCTCGGCGCGGCCAGCCTGCTGCTCGCCGTCGTCGGCGCGGGCCGCGTGTCGGTCGATCACATGGTCGTCATCAGGCGCAGGGAGTCGCAGGCGGCCGACGAGTTCGCCGCCGACACCGAGGCCGACCGCGTGATCGCCGCGCTCAAGGAGCCCGAGGAGAAACCCGCGGAACCGGCTCCGGCTCCGGCTCAGAAGACGGAGGAGGCCCCCTCCTCGTCCGAGGACACCGCGCCCCACCCGAAGCCGCGTACCACGGCCAAGGAGCCGGGCAACGGCGAGGAGGTCACGACCGCGCCGGGAGACACGCTGGTGGCGGGCCGCAAGAAGCCCGCGCCGCGCAACCGCCGCCCCTCCACGGACTGATCGAATACCCCTGGGGTTTCCGCGCGGGCGGCGTTGGACTCCCCGACGCATCAGACCACCGCACCTTCGACCGCGCCGACCGCCGCGAGCGCTTCGTCAACCTCACCTTCACCGCCACCGTGCTGGAGGAGGGCGCCCCGCTGGGCTGGCAGGTGAACAACGCGTTCGCCGCCGTGCCCAACCCGCATCCGGCCGTGGACGGCGTCCACCTCGTGGACGTCAACCGTCGACGTGCACATTCCGACCGTGGGGGCGCTGGCCGATGTACCGATCGCTCAGCGTCGCCGCGGCGATCCTGCTGCCCGGCGGACCGGCTCAGCAGGAGGAGCCCGTACGTCCGCCGCTCGCGGGGGAGGCGCCCGCCACCGCGCCGGTCCTCGACCTCGGCGGCAAGGTGATCGACATCGCCGAGCGCGTCTCCAACCTGGACGAGTCGGTGACGAACGAGACCAGCGGCACGCGCCGGACGATCACCGTGGCCGCCGACGTGCTGTTCGCCTTCGGCAAGGCCACGCTCACCGGCAAGGCCAAGAGCCGACTCGCCGAGACGGCCGAGGTGCTGAAGCCGAGTTCACCGCCGAGGGGTACGGCGAGGCCGACCCGCTGGCCCCCAACGCCCTGCCGGACGGCGGCGACGACCCCAAGGGCCGCGCCAAGAACCGCAGGGTGGAGGTCGCCTTCGCCAGGTGAGGGGGCCTCTACAGGTCAGCGGTGAGCCGGGCGACCGTGCGCATCTTGTTCATCGCGTCCAGCGCCGCCACCTTGTACGACTCCGCCAGCGTCGGATAGTTGAACACCGCGTTGACCAGGTAGTCGACCGTGCCGCCGCACCCCATGACGGTCTGCCCGATGTGCACCAGCTCGGTGGCGCCCGTGCCGAACACGTGCACGCCGAGCAGCCGCCGGTCCTCGGAGGACACCAGCAGCTTGAGCATGCCGTACGAGTCGCCGATGATCTGCCCCCTGGCCAGCTCCCGGTAGCGCGAGATGCCCACCTCGAACGGCACCTTGTCGCGGGTCAGCTCGTCCTCCGAGCGGCCGACGAAGCTGATCTCGGGGATGGTGTAGATGCCGATGGGCGGCAGCTCGGCCAGGTCGCCCGACGGCTCGCCGCAGGCGTGCTGCGCGGCCAGCCTGCCCTGCTCCATCGAGGTGGCGGCCAGCGCGGGGAAGCCGATCACGTCGCCGACGGCGTAGATGTGGGGCACCTCGGTGGCGAAGTTCTCGTCCACCTTGATCCGGCCGCGGTCGTCGGCGGACAGCCCGGCGGCCTCCAGGCACAGCTCGGCGGTCTTGCCCTGGCGGCCGGCCGAGTACATGACGCAGTCGGCCGGAATGATCTTGCCGCTCTCCAGCAGGGTCAGCGCGCCGCGCGGGCGGCGCTCGACGGCCGCCACGTTCTCGCCGAACCGGAAGGTGACCGCGAGGTCGCGCAGGTGGTACTTCAGCGCCTCGACGATCTCCAGGTCGCAGAACTCCAGCATGCGCTCGCGCCGCTCGATCACGGTCACCTTGGTGCCGAGCGCGGCGAACATGGAGGCGTACTCGATGCCGATCACCCCGGCGCCCACCACGACCAGCGTCTCGGGCACCCGGTCGAGCCGCAGGATCGCGTCGGAGTCGATCACGGTCTTGTCGTCGAACTCGACGCTCGCCGGCCGGGCCGGCGAGGTGCCGGTCGCGATCACGATCTTGTCGGCGGTGACCTTCTTCTCGTCCTGGTCCTCGCCGCTGATGCCGATCGTGTACGGGTCGAGGAAGCGGCCGGTGCCCTGGAGCACCGTCACGTGGTTGCGGGCCAGCTGCGCACGGATCACCTGGATCTCCCGGCCGATCACGTGCTGGGTGCGCATGCCGAGGTCGGTGACCGTGATCTCGTCCTTGACGCGGTAGCTGGCGCCGTACAGCTCCCGCTGGTTGAGCCCCGTCAGATAGAGGACGGCCTCGCGCAGCGTCTTCGACGGGATCGTGCCCGTGTTGATGCACACGCCGCCGATCATGTTCCGTTTCTCGATCACCGCCACACGCTTGCCGAGTTTCGCGGCCGCGATCGCCGCCTTCTGCCCGCCCGGTCCCGAGCCCAGGACCACCACATCGAAGTCCGCCACGCCGTCCAGTCTGCGGGGTCGCCCGTGCGGCGGAAAAGACCCCTCTGGGAGACTCCGGGGTATGTCTCGCAGATTCACACAGGTCGACGTCTTCGCCGCCACTCCGTACCTCGGCAACGCGCTCGCGGTCGTCATCGACGCCGACGGGCTGAGCACGGAGGAGATGCAGCGCTTCGCCCGATGGACGAACCTGTCGGAGACCACCTTCCTGCTGCCGCCCACCAGCGGGGAGGCCGACTACCGGGTGCGCATCTTCACCCCCGACCGCGAGTTGCCCTTCGCCGGGCATCCCACGCTGGGCTCCTGCCACGCCTGGCTGGAGGCGGGCGGCGTGCCGCGCAAGGAGGGCGAGGTGGTGCAGGAGTGCGAGGCCGGGCTCGTGCCGCTGCGCGTCACCGGCGACGGCCTGGCCTTCGAGGCGCCGCCGCTGATCCGCTCGGGACCGGTGGACGAGGAGCTGCTCGGCCGGGTCGCCGGCGCGCTCGGCATCGAGCGCGCCGACATCGTGGCCGCCGAGTGGGCCGCCAACGGCCCCCACTGGATCGGGGTGCTGCTGGCGGACGCCGAGCAGGTGCTGGCGCTGCGCCCCGGCACGGTGCCGGAGGACATCGGCGTCGTGGGTCCCCACCCCGAGGGGTCGGAGTGCGCGTTCGAGGTGCGGGCGTTCTTCCCGCAGAACGGCGCCACCGTCGAGGACCCCGTGACCGGGAGCCTGAACGCCGCGCTCGCCCAGTGGCTGCTGCGCACCGGCCGGGCGAGCGCCCCCTACGTCGCCTCGCAGGGCACCGTGATCGGCAGGCGGGGCCGCGTGCACGTCTCCACCGACGCCGAGGGCCGGATCTGGGTCGGCGGCGCGGTCACGACCTGCGTCACGGGCACGCTCAACCGCTGAGCTGCTGCGCGAGCGTGAAGCGGACCTCGTCGCCTGGCCGCAGCTGGGCCGCGACCGGCAGGTCGGCGGCCAGCACCACCGCTATCACCGGGTAGCCGCCGGTGGGCGGGTGGTCGGCGAGGAAGACGATCGGCTGCCCGCTCGGCGGCACCTGCACCGCCCCGGTCACCATGCCCTCGCTCGGCAGCTCGCCCTCCCTGGCCCGCGCCAGCTCGGGTCCGTGCAGCCGCACGCCGACGCGGTTGCTGTCCTGGCTCACCTCGTACGGCCGCCCGCACAGCACCTCCAGCGCCCCGCCCGCGAACCAGTCGTCGCGCGGCCCCGGCACCACCCGCAGCACGGCGGGCCGCGGCCCCGGCAGCGGCGCCTGGTCCACGGTGATCAGTCCGTCGGCCGCGCCGACCGGCAGCGTGTCGCCGGACCGCAGCGGCGGGGGCCCGAGCCCGGACAGCGAGTCGGTCGACCTGCTGCCGAGCACCGGCCCGACCGCGATGCCGCCGCGCACCGCCACGTACGTACGCAGCCCTGTCTCGGGCATCCCGAAGCTCAGCTCGGCTCCGGCGGGCACCCAGAACGGCGCCCCCATGCCGGGCCGCACCCCGGAGGCGCCCGCCGTCCGCACCTCCAGCGGCGCCCCCGTCACCGCCACCCACGCCGCGTCCGCGAACCGCAGCCGCGCCCCGCCGAACGTCAGCTCGACTCCTGCCAGCCACTCGGCGTTGCCGACCAGCCGGTTGGCCAGCTTCAGCGCGGGCGCGTCGGCCGCGCCCGAGCACGGCACGCCCAGATGCGCGAACCCCGGCCGCCCGAGATCCTGGACGGTCGCATAAGGACCCGGCGCCACGACCTCGATCATGCGACCTCGAACCGCACCCGCGTGCCCGGCCTGAACAGCGACGGCGGATCGGCGGAAACGTCCCACACCCGCACCGACGTCCGCCCGAGCAGCCGCCAGCCGCCAGGCGACGCCGTCGGATAGACCGCCGAGTAGGGTCCCGCGACGGCCACGGAGCCCGCGGGCACCGACGTGCGCGGCGTGTCCAGCCGGGGCATCTCCAGCACCGGGTCGAGCCCGGTCAGGTAGGCGAAGCCGGGGGCGAACCCCAGCCACCCCACCACCAGCTCACGCCCGGTGTGCCGGTCGATCACCTCCGCCACGGAGAGCCGGGCCAGCTCGGCCACGGACTCCAGGTCGGCCCCGTCGTAGACGACGGGAATGGTGACGACAGGCCGTTCGCGGCCTTCGTCCGCCGCCGTCTTGCCGCTCTCCTCGCTTACGACCGATTCGAGCCGCGCCCGCAACCGCCCCTGATCCGCGCCAGGCGCCACCACCAGCACCGTCGCGGGCCCTGGCACGATCTCCACGACGCCCGCCGGCCGCGCCGCGCGCAACGCCGCGTCGACGCGGTGCGACAGCTCCAGCGAGCCCGTCTCCACGAGCAGCCCGTGCTCCCCGGCCGTGCGGATCACGCGAACGCCTGCAGGACCACTCCGGCGGCCAGCAGCGCGTCGCGCACCCCCTGCGCCAGCCTGACCGCGTCAGGCGTGTCGCCGTGGACGCAGATGGAACGCGCGGAAAGAGGCACGGAACTGCCGTCAGCGGCCGTCACAGAGCCTTCCACGGCCATCTGGCGGGCGCGGGCGGCCACCGCCTCGGGGTCGTGGATGACCGACCCCGGCTCGCGGCGCGGCACCAGCATGCCCGCCGGCGTGTACGCCCGGTCGGCGAACGCCTCGCTCACCGTCGGCACCCCCTCGGAAGCCGCCACCCGGTGCACCACCGAGCCCGGCAGGGTCAGCACCGGCAGCGCGGGGTCGTAGTCGGCGACCGCCTCGATCACCGCCATGGCCTGCTCCTCGTCGCGGCAGATCCGGTTGTAGAGCGCGCCGTGCGGCTTGACGTAGGAGACCCGCCCGCCCATCGCCCTGGCGATGCCGTCGACGGCGGCGAGCTGGTAGAGCACCTCGGCGCACAGCTCCTCCGGCTCGACCTCCATCTCCCTGCGCCCGAAGTGGGCCAGGTCGCGATAGGACACCTGCGCCCCGATCGACACCCCGCGGTCCACGGCCGCCGCGCACGTGCGCCTGATCGTCACCGGGTCGCCCGCGTGGAAGCCGCAGGCCACGTTGGCGCTCGTGACGACGTCGAGCAGCGCGAGGTCGTCGCCGAGCCGCCAGATGCCGAAACCCTCGCCCAGGTCAGCGTTCAGGTCGATCACCATGGCACCCATCATGGCGGGTACGGCTACCTCGGCGCGACGAACAACGTCTGCGTGGCCGCGCCGACCTCACCGCTCTCGTCGTACAGGGTGCTCCGGGTCAGGCCGCGGCCGGACGGTCCGACGACGGTCTCCGCGTCCATGCAGACCCATTCGCCCGCCGGCGCGCGGAACAGCGAGATCGTCAGATCGACGTTCACGAACACGTGCGTGCCGAAGCTCAGGGCGGCGCTGATGCCGTTGCCGCTGTCGGCGAGCACCGCCACCCGCTCGAACGGCGCCGGCTCCTCGCCCTCGACCAGCGGCACGCGCAGCCTGCCCCACGCCGTCGCGGGGCCCGTCTCACCGGGGCCGCCCGCGACGAACCGCCACTCCATCGCCCGCCCGTAGCCGAAGTCGGTGGCCAGCCAGGAGCCGTCGGGCTCGACGGAGCGCGGGGGAGCGGGCGGGGCGGCGCCGCCCACCGGGGGCATCTCCTCCGTACGGATGCGCCAGGCCGTGGCCCTGACGTATTCGCGGCCGCCCGACGACACGCTCGCCGACAGGCACTGCACCCGCTTGCCGTCGCGTACGACGTCGGTCGTGACCTCGAGCTCGGCCACCGGCACCGGCGCGAACACGTCGGCCACCAGCCGGGACGGCTCCAGCCCCGGGCGCGGCGCGGTCTGGGCCAGCTCGTGCGCGATCAGCGCGGCGACCGGCCCCATGTGCTGCGTGCGAGGATCCCAAGGACCTTGTGTGTGCTCCGACGCCAAGTAGCGGCCGCGGGCAAGTCGCCGGTACATCGCCATGGATGAAGACTCTAGAACTCGTCGGGGATGTCCGCGATGTCGTCGAGCGCCGCCGCCAGCTCGTCGGGATGGCCGCCGATCCGCTCGACGATCTCGATCAGCACGTGGAGCACGTCGTGGCGGTCGTGGCCGAGGTCGAGCAGCCGCTGTGCGGCCTCCCACAGCTGCGGCGGGTCGCCGTCCCACAGCCGGCTCGCGATCTCCTCGTGCCAGGCCAGGTGCTCCTGGTCGATCACGGTGCCGTGGTCGATCTCGAGTAACGTACGGCGGTCGGCGGCGTCGGCCGGGTCGAGCCGGTCGAGGTCGATGCCGTTGTGGGTGCCCTGCAGATAGGGGAAGGCGAAGGCCCGCCTGGCCAGCGCCGACAGGTCGCCGTCGGGCAGGAGTCTTTCGAGCAGCGGCCGGTCGAGCCCGAACGTCGTCGGGTCGCGGTAGGCCTCGGGGAACTTCCCGATCGCCTCCCACACCGCGTCGAGCGTGGCCTTGAGCCCCTGCTCGGGCAGCCCCGTGCGGCGCGCCGCGAAGCGCACCCACGCCGCCAGCACGTGCGGCATCGCCTCCTGCTCCGCCTCGCTCAGCATCACCTTGCGCGGCAGCCAGTCGAGCAGGAACGTCTCGCACTTGGTCGGGCTCACCCGCAGCGGCCGGTTGAAGTCCTGGTCGCAGCCGTAGTCGATGATGTGGTCGGCGCAGCGCGAGGCCGCCGAGGGGTCGGACAGGTGCTCGGCCGCGTCGGAGGCGAGGAACTCCGCCGCCAGCATGGCCCGCCGCTCCCTGCTGTAGGGGGCCTCGGTGTGCAGCGGCGCGGGACGCTTGCGCCCCGGCGGCAGCGCCTTGAGCCTGGCCCTGGCGAAGGCGTGGTAGGCGCTGTAGCTGTCGCTCACCGGCGGCGGCGTCTTCGGCTCTCTGGTGGCCTTCATCGCCGACTCCAGCAGCGCCCTGGCCTGGTCGGGCTCGATCTCCTCGAACAGCAGCAGCGGGTTGCCCGCCGCCTCGGCCCTGGCCTGCTCCAGCAGCTTGTCGACCTGCGAGGAGACCCAGGCGTCGCGGGCCATGCCGCTCATGTTGTAGTCGACCACCAGGACCAGCGCGTGGCGGTCCATCGGCTGCTCGCTGTCGTTCCAGCGGTAGGCGAAGGTGCAGATCACCGTGTCCTGGTCGCCGTAGGCGTCGCGGGAGACGTAGCAGCCGGCCGGTTTCACCGCGCCGACCCGGTCGGCCCAGCCGGGGCGCGCCACGCCCGACTCCATCATCGCCAGCGCCGCGCCCTCCGCCTTGGCGCCCTGGCGGGCGGTGCCGAGGTAGGCCAGGCAGATGAGCAGCGTGAGCGAGGCCGGGGTGCCGGCCTTGGCGGCGTAGTCGACCAGCCCTTCGCCGAGCACCTGCTCGACGTCGCCGCCCCTGACCCGCCTGCCCCACCAGGCGCCGATCATGTCGGAGACCATCAGCTCCGCGTCGAGGGGAGTGCGTACGGCCAGCAACTCACGAGCCGCCTGCACCATCTCCTTGAACACGTCGTCAGGAGGGGTGCTCTCCCGGGGATCTCGTCGGTGTCGGCGCACACCCTCACTCTCTCGTATTCCGGGCGCGGACGGTGCGGAGAACACGGCCCGGTGACCTCGATGTTATCGGCGGCGGCGATCGAGAAGGACACGAGACGGACCCGCCGATCAGGACACTTCACGCTCGTCACGCTGTCGTGGGACGCCGTGCGCCGGCGTCCCGGGGTCAGCGGACGCCGCGCGGCGGCGGCGCGGAGTTGACGATCGCGAGCAGGTGCTCCCGGGCGATGCGTTCCACGATCTCGGGTGTCGCCGAGATGCCCAGGTGCTGCGCGCACGCGCACACGTCGGCCACGCATCGGTCGATCGTGTCCACGGGCACGGTCAGGAACTCTTCGGCCAGCCTGAGACTGACCGGCTCCCGCAGGAACCGTGTGGCCAGAGCGAGCATAGGAGTGAGATTCCTCTGAACCGTAGGGGCAAACCCCCAGGAATGTCTGCAGGGCGACTTGCGCTCCCATTCCACCTTTTCTCGGGCGCGTGTCAAGGCTCCGCGCGGCCTGTGTTCACTTCGCCGGGTGAGCTTTCATGCAAAGCTGTCTCCATGCGCATCCAGCTCGCCCAGCGGAGCGAGGCGAATGAGCTCCTCGGCCGCAGTCCGTTCGCCCTGCTCGTCGGCATGCTGCTCGACCAGCAGATCCCCATGGAATGGGCGTTCACGGGGCCGTACACGATCTCCGAGCGGCTCGGGCGCGACCTGACCGCGCAGGAGGTCGCCTCCTACGACCCCGAGGCGTTCACCGCCCTGCTCGCGGACAAGCCGGCCGTGCATCGCTACCCCAAATCCATGGCGGCCCGC
This sequence comes from Nonomuraea salmonea, assembly GCF_042428605.1. NCBI lineage: Bacteria > Bacillati > Actinomycetota > Actinomycetes > Streptosporangiales > Streptosporangiaceae > Nonomuraea > Nonomuraea salmonea. Next base: position 618,917 of record NZ_JBHMCF010000029.1, on the reverse strand, counting down.
ATCCAGCAGCTGGCTGCCTATATCGTCGAGCACTACGACGGACGGCCCGAGAACATCTGGGCCGACGCCGCCGACGGTCAAGAATTGGTGAAACGACTCATGGCCCTGCCGGGATACGGCAAGCAGAAGGCCCAGATCTTTTTGGCATTGCTGGGCAAGCAGTCGGGGGTCCAGCCATCAGGCTGGCGTGAAGCAGCCGGACTCTACGGCGAGGAGGGGTCGTACCGGTCGGTGGCCGACGTGGTCGACGCCGACAGCCTGGCCCGCGTGCGGGCGGCCAAACAGGAGGCCAAGCGCGCGGCCAAGGGCCAGTAGGGGCCCAGAGGTCGTGGCGGGATCCGCCCCGGCGATCTGGCGCTGTAACCTGATCTTGCTGCGCAATGTGGAGCGACTTTGACAGGATGCGTAGACCCTAGAGGCGACAGGGCCGCGGCGGGGGCTTCCGTCCGTACATGCCCATCGTCGATGATGTACTGCAGAATCCGGTCGCCCGGAGCTGCGCTACGCCGATACACAGTTATGGAGATGTGCCGCGTGGGAGACCCTGGCACGCGACGGAGGTGCGGACCATGAGCGCCGAGACCTCCGTTCCCCGTCCCCGGGAGTCGGATGTGGACATCTCAGACTCCGCCCTCTTCAAGGGCATGTTGTCGGAGGCCGAGTTCGCCTTCGCGTTCTTCGACGCCGACAGCCGCATCCAGCGGGTCAACGACGTCTTCAGCGACGTCGTCAACGTGCCCGCCGACCGCATGATCGGCAGGCAGCCGGTCGAGGTGCTGTCCGCCGACCTCAGCCAGATCATCACGCACGCCGTGCAGGCGGTCATCGAGGGTGACGCGCCGGTCACCGAGGGCCGCGTCCGCGTGCGCTCCGCCGAGGGCGACACGCGCCACTGGTCGCTGTCCTTCTCGCCGGTCCACGACGACGCCGGCGAGCTGCGCGCGATCGCCCTGGTCGGGCTCGACGTCACCGAGAGCCGCCAGACCGAGGAGGCGCTGCGCCGCAGCGAGGAGCGCTACCGCTCGCTGGTCGAGGCGCAGTCCCAGCTCGTCTGGATCACCTCGCCCACCGGCGCCGTGGTCGAGGACGCCCCGCAGTGGCGCGCCATCACCGGCCAGGGCCTGGAGGAATACCTCGCCAACGGCTGGCTGGAGGTCGTCCACCCCGAGGAGCGGCAGCAGACCGAGGAGGCGTGGCGCGAGGCGCTGCGCGGCCGCACCATGTTCGAGTGGAACTACCGGGTGCGCACCCGGGCGAGCGGCTACCGCCACTTCGAGGTGCGGGCCGTGCCGATCATCCGCCACGGCAGGGTGGTGGAGTGGGTCGGCGCCAACACCGACGTCACGCCGCAGCGCGAGGCCGAGGAGATGCGCGGCAGGCTGACCGACCAGCTCGGCGCCGCCGCCCTGCGCACCGCGCGCCTCCAGGGCGCCACGGCCATGCTGGCGGAGGCGCTGACGGTCGAGCAGGTCGTTCAGGTCATCATCGACGTGGGCCGCACCGCGCTCGCCGCCGACCGCTCCGCCGTCGCGCTGCTCGACACCGACCGCGCCGCACTCAAGCTGATCAACGGCGAGGGCATCCTCGAGGCGTCAGGGGCCACCGGCGACGAGATCCCGCTGTCCCACTCCAACGTGATGACCATGGCGGTCAACAGCCGCCGCCCGGTCTTCGCCGAGTCGCCCGAGTCGCTCAAGGCCCAGCTCCTCGAGGCCGGTGGCGACGAGGAGGTGCTGGCCCAGTTCATCGCCCGCGGCGACGAGCGGGCCTGGGTGGGCCTGCCGCTGCTGGCCGCCGGCCGCGCGCTCGGCGCCCTGCGCTTCTCCTTCACCAGGCCACAGAAGATCTCCCAGGAAGACGGCGTCTTCCTGGAGGCGCTGGCCGGTCAGTGCGCGCTCGCCGTCGAGCGGGCCACCCTGTTCGAGCGCGAGCACCGCACCGCCGAGACGCTGCAGCGCAGCCTGCTCCCTGACCGCCTGCCGGTGATCAAGGGCCTGGTGCTGGCCCAGCGCTTCCGCTCGGGCAGCCGCCACGTCCAGGTCGGCGGCGACTGGTACGACGCGTTCGAGCTGCAGGACGGGCGGGTCGCGGCGGTCGTCGGCGACGTCATGGGCAAGGGCGTCAAGGCCGCGGCCGGCATGGGCCGCATCCGCAACGCCATGCGGGCGCTGGCGCTGACCAACCCGCCGCCCGCGGCCGTGCTCACCGGTCTCGACCGCGTCTTCGACGCGACCGAGGAAGAGGAGCAGGTCACGACGCTGGCGTACATGGTGGTCGAGCCCGTCACCGGCGAGGGCACGCTGGCCATGGCGGGACACCCGCCACCCGTCCTGGTCTCTCCTCAGGGCACGGCGATCCTGTGCGACGCGGAGCCCGGCACTCCGCTAGGCTGGCCGACCAGCCGGAGGCAGTTCAGGTTCGTGGTGCCGCCCGGCCATACCGCCGTGCTCTACTCCGACGGTCTCGTCGAGAACAGGAAGCGCGGACTGGATGCCGGGCTCGCAGAGCTTTGCAGTGTTGTGACCGAAGCGCCGCCTGAGGTGGTGAGTAGTCCGCACATGTTGCTGGACTTCCTGGTTGACCGGATGTTGTCTGGATATGAACAGGATGATGACGTTACCGCGCTCGCAATCCACGTCCCACCAGCCACGAAGAGTGACTGAATGAAACAGTCATAACGGTTGCTTTCGGGTATCAGTGCCCCGCTTACGTACGCACTACTGTCTTGGTCGGCCTAGGGTGGAGGTCAACCGCCGGGAGGTGGCCGTATGGATCGCGGGGTCGTGCCACAATGCTGTGCAGGTCCGTCGCGGTCCGCACGGCCTCACCGATCTCCGAGAGAGGCAACAGCCCCCCAGCGGGCATCTGGGTCCATTGTCGCCACGCGTTCGTTCGAGAGGTGTTCGTGTCGCCTGCAAGTTCGACTCGCTCGAAGCCACAAGAGCTGAACGAGCCCGTCATTCAGCGACTGCTCGAGCGTGGGCGCTCGCAGGGTTTCCTCGAGTCTGAGGATGTCCGTCAGGCCTTCGAGGAGGCGGACATCCCCATGTCGCACGCCGCCGCGTTCTTGCGGAACCTCAGCAAAGAGGGCGTGACCGTGGTGGTGACCGCCGCGGATTCGGCTGCGCCGAAGAAGTCTCGTCCAGCAAAGCGCCGCACCGCCGCCCCCGTCAAGACCAAGACGGCGGCGGCCGCCAAAGAGCAGCAGCCCGAGACCGTGACCGCGGTCGTGGGCACCGCTGAAGCCGAGCCGGCCGCCAAGAAGGCGGCCCCTGCCAAGAAGGCCGCTCCGGCGGCGAAGAAGGCCGCGGCATCCGCCGCCGCCAAGAAGGCCGAGCCGAAGAACGCTGGGCCTGCCGAGACCAAGCCCAAGGGGCCCGACGCCGCGCGCGACGCCGACGACGACGAGGACATCGAGCTCGACGGCGACGTAGTGCTCGACGAGCTCGAGGACATCGACGTCGACGACGACGAGATCGTGGCCGAGGGCGACTCCGAGGGCGAGTCCGACGACGACACCGAGTCCGACGACGAACCGAAGCCCGCCGAGGTCGCCGTGGAGAAGAGCGAGGAAGAAGTCCTCATCCTCTCCGACGACGACGATGACGCCCCGGTCGCCCAGGTGGCCGCCGCCGGCGCCACCGCCGACCCGGTCAAGGACTACCTCAAGCAGATCGGCAAGGTCCCCCTGCTCAACGCCGAGCAGGAGGTCGAGCTGGCCAAGCGCATCGAGGCCGGCCTGTTCGCCGAGGAGCAGCTGGGCGGTGCCGAGACCGATGGGCTTCCCGTCGACGTCAAGGCCGAGCTTGAGTGGATCGCCGAAGACGGCCGCCGCGCCAAGAACCACCTGCTGGAGGCCAACCTCCGGCTCGTGGTCTCGCTGGCCAAGCGCTACACCGGGCGCGGCATGCTGTTCCTCGACCTGATCCAGGAAGGCAACCTGGGCCTCATCAGGGCCGTCGAGAAGTTCGACTACACCAAGGGCTACAAGTTCTCCACCTACGCCACGTGGTGGATCCGGCAGGCGATCACGCGTGCCATGGCCGACCAGGCGCGGACCATCCGCATCCCGGTCCACATGGTCGAAGTGATCAACAAGCTGGCCCGCGTCCAGCGGCAGATGCTGCAGGACCTCGGCCGCGAGCCCACGCCGGAAGAGCTGGCCCGCGAGCTGGACATGACGCCCGAGAAGGTCGTCGAGGTCCAGAAGTACGGCCGCGAGCCCATCTCCCTCCACACCCCGCTGGGTGAGGAGGGCGACAGCGAGTTCGGTGACCTCATCGAGGACTCCGAGGCCATCGTGCCGGCCGACGCCGTCAGCTTCACGCTGCTGCAGGAGCAGCTGCACTCCGTTCTCGACACGTTGTCGGAGCGGGAGGCGGGCGTCGTGTCCATGCGCTTCGGCCTCACGGACGGCCAGCCCAAGACGCTGGACGAGATCGGCAAGGTTTACGGGGTCACCCGTGAGCGCATCCGCCAGATCGAGTCCAAGACCATGTCGAAGCTGCGCCACCCGTCGCGGTCCCAGGTCCTGCGCGACTACCTGGACTGACCCGCATCAGGGCCCTGGTTCGCTGGGGCTCACCTCGTTGTGCGAAACGCCCCGCCGGAGTTCCGGCGGGGCGTTTCGGCTTCTTCGGTGACCTCAGGTGTTCCTGGGGTTCCAACTTTTCACAGGTGAATGTCCAGCACCCAGGGGCGCTTGGAGTTTGGGGGAGCGGTGAGCTGGGTGGTGTAGCCGAGGGAGTCGAGGGTCTTGACCAGCTCCTCAGGCGTGGCCGGCTGGGTCGGCTGGTGGAGCAGGGCGCGGGCGATCTCGCCGCGGGTGGCCTTCGCCATGTGGCTGACGACCTTGCCGTCGCGGAACACGCGTACCGTCACCGAGCGTGACCCCGGCTGCCAGGCACCCGCGTACGTGGCCGAGCGGAGATCCACCACCAGCCCCGGCAGCCGGTCGAGCTCCTTGGAGATCACCGGACGCCAAAAGGCCGCCAGACCGCCGACCGGCGGCAGGTTGACGCCCATGGACAGGCGGTAGGGCGGGATGCGGTCGGTGATCCGCACCACGCCCCAGAGCCCGGAGAAGATCAGTACGGACTCCTCGGCCCGAGCGAGCGCCTCCGCGTCCAGGGCCGCCAGGCCGAGGTTGTCGTACAGGACGCCGGTGTAGAGGGCGGCGGCGGGCAGGGTGGGCGCGGTCGCCAGCGCGGTGTTCTTGGCCAGCTCACCCGCGAGGCCCGACGTCAGGCCCAGCACGTCGAGGGCGTCGCGGCGTTTGGAGGCCCGGACGAGCGCGGTCATCACCCGCTTGCGGGACTTGCCGAGGGAGGGGAAGGACAGCTCGCCCACGGGTGGGCCGTCACCCTCCGACGCCTTGCCTTCGGACGGCGGCAACAGGATCAGCACAGTCCTCTACCCTATTGGCCCTGGCCAGTGGCCCTTTCCCAGGCCCGGGTCGCTAGGCTGCGCGGGTGGATGTCGACCTGCTCGTTCATGAGGCATGGCCCGCTTTCGAGGTGCGGGCGTACGACGGATGGCTGCTGCGACACGCCGGCGGGGTCACCAAGAGAGCCAATTCCGTGCTGGCGCTCGACCGGCCGTCCGACCTCGACCGGGCGATCTCGGCGGCTGAGGACTTCTACCGGGAGCGGGGGCGGCGATGCTTCTTCTCCATGGGCCCCGGCACCATGCCGGGGCTGGACGAGGAGCTCGGACGCCGGGGATACGAGGTGGTCGATCCCACGGTCGTCATGTCGGGGACGCCCAAGGGCGAGCCCGCCCCCGAGGTCAGGGTCGAGGAGCGGCCCTGGCCGGGCTGGCTGGAGACCTGGTGGGCCGTGGACGGCCGCTACGCAGACGGGCTCGCCGTGGCCGAGCGGATCTGCACCGGCGTGCCGGCCCTGTACGCGGCGTACGAGGAGGGCGGCCGGGCATTGGCCGTCGGCCGGGCCGTCCCGCAGGGGGACACGCTCGGGGTCTACTGCATGGCCACGCTGCCCGGGGCCCGGCGCAGGGGACTGGCCAGGACGGTGCTGCGGGCACTGGTCGCCCATGCGGGCGGCGGCGAGGCGTATCTGGTGGTGACGGCTCAGAACGCGGGCGCCCAGTCCCTCTACCGAAGCGAGGGTTTCACGGCGACCGGCCGCTACCACTACCGCGCCGCCCCCCTCTGACCCGCACCCCCCGGTGTGTCGCCACGGCGGCCACCGTCCCTTCAGCCTTCGCCCTCAAGGGACCGGCCGGCGGAGGTGGGAGATGCGCCCCTACCGGGCTTCGCCGCGTACGAGCGCGACGCCCGTGGCTTCGTCACCGCGAACCAGGACCTGGTGGGCACGGGCGCGCCACCCTCATGCCGACCACGGCCCAGGCGCTGAGGCTGCGCGACGAGAGGCTGGGCAGTCTCAGTGAGATGCCGCCCGCTGAGGGGAATCCGGTTCATTCGTCGCTCGTCCTGCCCGAGCCGCCGCCCGTGCGGTAGGAGCCGGCGCGGCCTCTCATCGCGAGCAGGTGAACGCACGACGGCGACTCCGGGTGGACCCGGAGTCGCCGTCATGCGTTTCGCAATATGTGGTTATCTCACACGATGAACGCTGTGATCAGCGCTCATCGCTGGGGGCGGTTGCAGGGGTTTCGCTGAGCCGAGCCGACTCGTCCAGGATGTCGGCGCCCTTTTCACGCAACGCTGCGATGTGCTGACGCCCGTGGTGGGCGCAGAACAGCAGCTCCCCACCCACAGGCAGGGTCGCGCGAATGTAGGCCTGGGCACCGCAGCGGTCGCAGCGGTCGAGGGCCGTCAGCGGCTTAACGGGGGCGAGAGCTCCAGTCACGTATCGCCTTTCGGGTCACCCCCGCCGAAGCGAGGATCTGGCGTCAGTCACTTGGAACAACATCTAACCGGACGTGGACGTTCCCAACCGCCCCCTCTCTACGCCCAGAGCGGAATGTGCCCGGAAGTAATGACGATCAGCCGGTTGGTAACGGCAAACGAGCGGCCATGGCAAGCTTGTACGCGCGCGTACGGGAAGAACGGTAGGCTACGCACACGTGTTCGATGACTAGAACAGGGGAGCTGGAGTGACGCTAGTGGAGGCGGGTTACACGGCTCGTCACCTGTCGGTGCTTGAGGGTCTTGAGGCCGTCCGCAAGCGCCCGGGCATGTACATCGGGTCCACCGACAGTCGCGGGCTCATGCACTGCCTCTGGGAGATCGTGGACAACGGCGTCGACGAGGCGCTGGCGGGCCACTGTGACCGCATCGAGGTCGAGCTCTACGCCGACGGCTCCATCGAGGTGCGCGACAACGGCCGCGGCATCCCCGTCGACATCGAGCCCAAGAGTGGCCTGGCCGGCGTCGAGCTCGTCTACACCAAGCTCCACGCGGGCGGCAAGTTCGGCGGCGGTTCCTACGGCGCCTCCGGCGGCCTGCACGGCGTGGGCGCCTCCGTGGTCAACGCCCTGTCGGCGCGCGTCGACGTCGAGGTCGACCGTGACGGGGTGGTCCACGAGATCAGCTTCAGGCGCGGGGTCCCCGGCATCTTCGACGGCGATGGGCCCACCGCCAAGTTCAAGAAGAAGTCCGGCCTGCGCATCGGCGACAAGATCCCGAAGAACGTCTCGGGCACCCGCGTGCGCTTCTGGGCCGACAAGCAGATCTTCCTCCCCGACGCCGAGGTCTCGCTCGACGAGATCCACGTACGCCTGCGGCAGACCGCGTTCCTGGTCCCCGGCCTGACCCTGGCCGTCTACGACAGCCGGCACGAGGAGCGCCTGGAGGAGGAGTTCCGCTTCGACGGCGGCATCTCCGAGTTCACCGAGTTCCTGGCCCGCGACGAGGCGATCTGCGACGTGCTGCGCCTGCAGGGCGTCGGCCACTTCCACGAGACCGTGCCGGTCCTCGACGACCAGGGCCACATGACGCCCACCGAGGTCCAGCGCGAGCTGACGGTCGACGTGGCGGTCCGCTGGGGCAAGGGCTACGAGTCCACCGTGCGCTCGTTCGTCAACGTCATCGCCACGCCCAAGGGCGGCACCCACATCACCGGCTTCGAGCGCGGCCTCGTCCGTACGATCAACGAGCTGCTGCGCGAGACCCGCCTACTGAAGAACGGCGACGACCCCGTCACCAAGGACGACATCTCCGAGGGCCTGACCGGCGTGGTCACGGTCCGGGTGCCAGAGCCGCAGTTCGAGGGACAGACCAAGGAGGTGCTCGGCACCTCCGCCGCCACCCGCATCGTCTCCCACGTGGTCTCGCGCGAGCTCAAAGAGCTGTTCACCAACCCGCCGCGCGGCTACAAGCAGCCGCTGAGGGCGGTGCTGGAGAAGATCGTCGCCGCCGCCAAGGCCCGCATCGCGGCCCGCGAGCACCGCGACAACCAGCGCCGCAAGAGCGCGCTGGAAAACTCCGCGCTGCCGGCCAAGCTGGTCGACTGCCGCAGCGACGCCGTCGACCGCAGCGAGCTGTTCATCGTCGAGGGCGACTCGGCGCTCGGCACCGCCAAGCTGGCCCGCGACTCCGAGTTCCAGGCGCTGCTGCCGATCCGGGGCAAGATCCTCAACGTCCAGAAGGCGTCCGTGAGCGACATGCTCAAGAACGCCGAGTGCGCCGCCATCATCCAGGTGGTCGGGGCCGGGTCGGGCCGCACGTTCGACATCGACTCCGCCCGCTACGGCAAGGTCATCCTCATGGCCGACGCCGACGTCGACGGCGCCCACATCCGCTGCCTGCTGCTGACCCTCTTCCACCGCTACATGCGGCCGATGGTCGAGGCCGGGCGGGTGTTCGCCGCGGTGCCGCCGCTGCACCGCATCGAGCTGAGCAACCCGGGGCGCGGCAAGGACAAGTACATCTACTGCTACTCCGACGCCGAGCTGCAGAAGGTGCTGCGCGACCTGGAGCGGCGCGGCAAGCGGTGGAAGGACCCGGTGCAGCGCTACAAGGGTCTGGGCGAGATGGACGCCGACCAGCTGGCCGAGACCACCATGGACCCGCGCCACCGCATCCTGCGCCGCGTCCGCATCGAGGACGCCGAGGCGGCCGAGCACATCTTCAACCTGCTGATGGGCAGCGAGGTCGCGCCGCGCCGCGAGTTCATCGTCAACAGCGCCGCCGAAGTCGACCGCGACCACATCGACGCCTGACTCGCCACCCTTCCGGCCCGACCCCCGACCCCCGACCGCCCATGGGCGATACGGCGGCCGGGCCGCTTGCGCGACCGCGGCGTGTGAGCGGGGGGCGGCCCGGCCCGAGACGGACAAGCGGCACGCCGACCTGCGGGGGGCGAGCGGCGGTATTGGCTTGAGGTGGGTGAGCGGCGCGCTGGCTCAGGCGCGGTCCGCTGGCCTCGCTTGTGAGCGCGGGATCCGTCGGCCTTGCCTGTGTGCCGGCGCGTGTTCCCCGCTCGCCTGGGCGCGCGTGAGCGCGGTTTCGGCGGTCATGGCGGTGCGGCGACCGCGGAAGGTCATCATGAACGTGTGCGAGGGGTCCTTGGCGTTCGCCTCCTTCGCGTCCGAGGGGGTGTTCGCATCGGCGCGTCATGGGGCGCCTGGTTGGTTCCGCTGTCCCGATGAGGCGCCTGTGCGCCCGATTACGCGTCGCGCGGGCTCGAACGGAAGGGTCTGAAGGGACTGGCGAGGGCTCAGCGGCTCTGTGCGGCTTTCTGGGCCTGCGGAAGCCCTTTCATGGCCCCCTTGTGCCCCTTGATCGTCTCGGCGCGTCATTCGGGCGCTGAGGCCGTCTGAGTGCCCTTCAGCGTGTCCGGCGGAGAGGTGGGTGGTGCGTCGGACACGAAAAGCCTCGCTGCGGCGGGTCGGTGCCGCAGCGAGGGGTGGGTGGGCGCGAGTAAGGGGCGGCGTGCTCGTCAGTCCGGGTAGGGGGACAGCAGGCCGGTGTGGACGTCGTAGAGGGCGCCGGCCACCGGCATGCCCGGGGGCAGGAACGGGGTGCTGCGGATCCGGGTGAGGTCGTGGCGCATGGCCGCGGCCTGGTCGGGGACGGTGTGGAAGTCCAGCATGCGGGTGTCCACCCCGTGGGCCTCGGTGAGGTCGTGTACGTCCTCGTCCGTCACCTTCGACATGCCGCAGTCCGTGTGGGCCATGACGAGCACCCGCTCCACGCCGAGCAGGTAAACGGCCAGCACCAAAGTACGCAGGACGTCATCCGTTACGCGGGCGCCCGCGTTCCGCAGAATCTTGGCGTCGCCGGGTTTGAGCCCCAGCAGGCCGAGGGGGTCGATGCGGGAGTCCATGCAGGTCACCACCGCCAGACCACGGGCCGCGCGGCCGGTCAGCTCGGAGGTGCCGAACTCCTTGGCGAACGTCGCGTTGGCGGCATACAGGTCGTCGAACGCACTCATGCCTCAAATAATCCCCCACCCCGCAAAAGTCATGTTCGCGGGGGGCCCGACTGGCCGTAGTTGGCAAACGTCCCACGAGAGAGCATCACCTTGAGTGATGATGTCGTAGCCGTACGTACGTGATCGAAGAAGGTTGTCGTGAGTAGGTCAGAATCGCTCGCCGAGTACCTCCGTGCGCAAGCCCGGCGTCGCCTCGACCGCGTGGAGTCCAGGGACGAGGGGCGAAACGCCAGATGCGCGCTCGCGCTCCTCGACGCCGCCGCGTACGCGGCCGCCCTGCCCGACGACGATCCCCTCATCCTCATGCTCGACCAGGCCGGCTGCTTCGGCCCGCTGGGGTGCGAGGAGTTCGATCCGGGGGAGGCCGGCACCGCGCTGATCCGGCACTGGCAGGGCGGGGAGCCCCACGACCTGCTCCTCGCCCTCCCCGCCGCGATCGCCGCCGCCACCTCCTGACCGGAAGGGGCCCACCGGCGTCGGGCTTGTGCCCTGATCCAGGCCCTGAACAGGCCGCTGCCCAGGCATGGGTCAGGCAGCCCGCTCGGGTCAGGCGGGCCGCTCGGGTCAGGCGGGCCGCCGTCCCGCGTGCGATCAGGCGGGCTCGTTGCCCGGCCGCCACTTGATGCCGCAGCCGATCGACGGCCGCTGGTCCTGCGGCACCGGCTCGTCCGCCAGCACCGCGTCGATGGCCGCGCGCAGCGACGCACCTGTCACGGGCCCGTGGTTCCCCGGCCGCGCCCCGTCGAACTCGCCCCGGTACGCCAGCCGGAGCCGCCCGTCGTACAGGAAGAAGTCGGGCGTGCAGGCCGCGCGGAAGGCCTTGGCCACCTCCTGGGTGTCGTCCAGCAGGTACGGGAACGTGAACCCCGCCCGTGCCGCCTGCTCGGCGAGGTGTGTCGGGTCGTCATCGGGGTAGGTCACGCTGTCGTTGCTGCAGATGGCGACGATCGACAACCTCGCGCCGTAGTCCTTGGCCAGGGCGGCGAGGCCGTCCTCGATCCGCCGTACGTACGGGCAGTGGTTCGACAGGAAGATCACGAGGGTGGCGGGCGACCCCTCGAGGTCACCCAGCGACACGCTGCCGCCGTCGATGGCGGTCAGGTCGAAGGCGGGTGCGGGAGTGCCGAGCGGAACCATGAACGAGTTGGCAGCCATGACACCCATTGTCGTCACGGAGAGGCTGAACAGGATGGGCGGCATAGCCGTTTTCCGAACCACCGTCATCGATTGCCGGGATCCCAAGGGACTGGCGGAGTTCTACTCGCAGCTGCTGGGCTGGCCGATCACCTCGGTCGAGGACGACTGGGTGGTGGTCACGAACGGCGGCTCGCCCGACCGGCTGGCCTTCCAGCTCGTCCCTGACCACCAGCCGCCCGACTGGCCGAGCGCCGAGCGCCCGCAGCAGATGCACATCGACGTGACGGTGTCCGACATGGACGAGGCCGAGCGCCAGGTGCTCAAGCTCGGCGCCCGCAAGCACGAGCACCAGCCCAGCGAGAACGATTCCTTCCGCGTCTTCCTCGACCCGGCCGGCCACCCGTTCTGCCTCTGCCACGACTGACCACACCGCCCAGAGCCGCGACCGACCCGGCGGCATCGAAGCCCGGGCCGGGCGAAGGGGACTGCTCCCGGCCCGGATGAGGGGCTGACCCCGCACTCCGCGGGGTCAGCCCCGAATCGTGTCAGGACGCCGTGAAGGAGAAGAAGCAACAGTGAGCGAGGCCGAGGAGATGGCCCGCGACCTCGTGGTGACCATGCTGGACGTCTCCGCACGCGTCGCCGGCTTCGACGTGGTCGTGGCCGATGCCGACGTCTCCACGGAGCCAAGAGGCGTCACGTCTCGATGAGCTTCAGGCCCCCGGCCGGGGGCCTGAAGGGTCAGCGGGTCGCTTGGGTCAGGAGGTCCACTGCCTTGCGGATGTTGCCTGACGCCAGTTCGTGGTCGGCCAGTGCCTGGAGGTCCGGGCGTTTTCCGGACTTCTGCGCCAGGTCGCGGGCTACCGAGACCACGGCGTCGGCCGCCTCGTACGGCTCGTTCTTCGAGCGGTCGAGCAGGGTGGCGGTGGCCGCCAGTCCGTCCAGCACCTTTCGCTGGTCGCGGACCGAGCCGTCGGCGTTCCAGTTCCGGCTGGACAGGGTGGCCGAGAGCGTCAGCGCGGCCGCCCCGGACGCGACGTCTCCGCGCGCGAGCCGGTCGCGGGCGTCCTTGAGCCGGTCGCGGGCCCGGTCGGTACGCAGCCCCCACCCGTACGGGAACAGCGGATCGTACGACGCGTCACCCACGTTGATCGGCAGCTGCGCGACGCTCCTGAACCAGGTGAACGGCAGCCGCCCCGTGTAGGGGACCGCGCCGAACAGCGGGTCGGCGACCCCGTCGCCCTCGGTGCCGGGCAGCCACGACGCGACGACCGCCTCGACGCCCGACAGGTCGCCGAGCAGCAGCGGCCGGCCGGACACGACGAGGACGACGCACTTCATGGCCCCGCACACCTTGTCCACGGCGGCCCGGTCGGCGGCCGGCAGGTCGAGCGTGCGGCCGGCGCGGCCGACGTCGCCCTGCCCCTCGGCGTACGGCGTCTCGCCCACGACGACCACGCCCACGTCGTGCCCGGCGAGGCCGGCGGAGGCGTCGCGGGAGTAGGTGACGGAGGCGGCACGCGAGCGGACGGCCTCGAGGATGGTCGTGCCGGGCGTGATGGGCCCTGAGGAGCCCTGCCAGGTGATGGTCCAGCCGCCGCTCTGGTTGCCGATGTCGTCGGCGTTGGAGCCGGCCACGTACACCTTCGCGTTACGGCGCAGCGGCAGCAGCCCGCCGTCGTTCTTCAGCAGCACCTGCGACTTCGCGGCGGCCTTGCGGGCGACCGCGCGGTGCGCGGGCGAGCCGACGTCGCGCAGGTGGGAGCGGTCGGCGTAGGGGCGTTCGAACAGGCCGAGCCGGAACTTCTGGGTGAGGATCCTGGCGACGGCGTCGTCGATCCGCGACATGGGCACCCGTCCGGCCTCCACCTCGGCCTTCAGCGTGCCGGTGAACTCGGGGTAGGCGTACGGCACCATGATCATGTCGAGCCCGGCGTTGACCGAGGTGCGCACGTCGGACGGATAGTCGCCGGGGATCTGGTCGATGGCCTGCCAGTCGCTGATCACGAACCCCTTGAACCCGAGCTTGCCCTTGAGCGTCCCGTTGATCAGCTCGTCGTGGGCGTGCATCTTGAGCGGCCCGTCGCCGAAGTCCACGCTGGAGAACGACGGCATCACGGTGGCGACGCCGCGTTTCACCGCCTCCTTGAACGGCGCCAGGTGGATCGCGGCCAGCTCCTCGCGGGTGGTCGTGGTGACGCCCTGGTCGATGGTGTAGTCGCCGGTCGTGGACGAGCCGAACACGGTGCCGCCGTCGCCGACGTAGTGCTTGGCGGTAGCCAGCACGCCGTGGTCCTGCAGGCCGTCCACGACGGTGGCCATGCGGGTGACCAGCGCCGGGTCCTCGCCGAACGACTCGTACGCGCGGCCCCACCGGTCGTCGCGGGAGACGCACAGGCAGGGGGCGAAGTTCCAGGGGATGCCGGTGGCCTTGACCTCCTTGGCGGTGATCGCGGCGGCCTGCTCGACCAGGCGCGGGTCGCGGGCGGCGCCGAGCCCGGCGTTGTGCGGGAAGATCGTGGCGCCGACCACGTTGTTGTAGCCGTGCACGGCGTCCACGCCGTAGATGAGCGGCACCTGCAGGCGGGTCTGCCGGGTCTGCAGCTGGAAGGCGTCGATCATGTCGGCCCACGCCTGCGGGGTGTTCTGCGGGGGCGTCGAGCCGCCGCCGGACAGCAGGGAGCCGAGCCGGTACGCCGCGATGTCGCTCTGCTTGGCGAGGGCCCCGCGTTCGGCCTGGGTCATCTGCCCGGCCTTCTCCTCCAGCGTCATCCTGGCGAGCAGATCGGCGACGCGCTGTTTGATCGGCTTGCGGGCGTCGAGGTAGGGCAGGCCGTGGGCGTTGATGACGACGACGGGCGGCTCGGCGGGCGGGCGGGCGCCCTCGCCGGACAGCTCGATCGGGATGGTCTCGGCCACCTCGTTCCGGTGGTCGCGCAGCGTCCTGACGGTGATCGTCTTGGCCGAGCCCGACGCGGTGCCGGCCGGGAACCTCAGCGTGCCCTGGACGGGGGTGTAGTCGGCGCCGGGGGTGGCGGTGCCCGTACCGGTGCGGTAGTCCACGGCCAGGTCGGCGGGCAGGGGTGCGCCGTCGGCGGTGGTGACGGTGACGCGCAGCTCGGCGCTGCCCTTCTCGTCCACCGGCAGGACGGGTCTGTCGGCGCTCAGCCGGACGGGGCGCGGGGGAGCGGTGCCGTAGAGGCGCACCTCGTCCCAGGTGAACGTGCCCGTCCCGACGGGCAGGCGCATCGCGTAGCCCCAGATCTCCACGAGGTCCAGCTCGCCGTCGGTGGGGGCGCCGCCCGGCTGGTAGTCGGTACGCCGGGTGAAGTCGGCGAACGGCACCCGCACCTCGCGCCAGCCGGCGACGTCGTCGGTGAAGGAGGACTCGAACAGCTCGGCGGTGCCGGGACCGCCGCCGCCGTCCTTCAGCTCGAAGAAGACCCGCTGGCCCGAGCCGGTGCCCTTGACGTGGAAGGAGAAGCCCTCGTACGCCGACCAGTCCGCGGTGGCGGGCAGGTCGTGGGACCAGCCGCCCCACTGGCTGATGGTGAAGGCGGAGGTGAGCACCCGGTTCGTCGCGGGCGCGTCGGGACGGTCGGCGCCCGGCTCGACGGTCAGGGCCGGGGTCGAGGCGGTGTCGTTGCCCCAGGCGTACACGCCGGCGGGCACGCCGTCGGACTCGAAGTCGGTGACGGTCAGCGGCTCGGCGGCCTGCGCGGGGGCGGGGGCGACGATGAGCGAGGCGGCGAGGACGAGGGCCGCCCATAACGGGGGTTTGAGTCGGGACACGTTTCCTCCAGATCCGGAGACTGAGAGCGCTCTCTCAGAGGATCGGTGGCGGAACGTGTTTCATAACAGGATCGCGGTGGCCGAAGTGAGACAGGCGCGGGGGACGCGGGAGCGCCCCCCGTTGCCCGCTACTCGTCCTCGGCGGGCGCCTGGCCTCCGCTGCCACTCGGCAGGGCGTCGGGCGTGGAGGCGAGCGCGCCGCCGATGGCGCCGATCGTGTTGGTCAGGCGTACGCCGGAGCCGTCGCGGCGGCCCAGCTCCTCGGGCAGCGGCACCGGCTTGCCCACCGCAGAGACCGCCTTGGCCGGCGCCGGGCCCGCCCAGGCCAGCAGCAGCTCGTCCTCGCCCTTGAGGAAGCGCTGGGCGCGTACGCCGCCGGTGGCCCGGCCCTTGGCGGGGAACTCGGCGTAGTCGGACATCTTGCCGCCGCCCACCTGGGTGCCGGGCAGCGCCGTGGAGGAGCCCGCGATGGTGACCACCCGGGCGGGAACCTGCGGATCGACCACGCCGAACCAGATCACCCTGGCGCCGTCGTCGAGCCTGATGCCGGCCATGCCGCCCGCGGGCCGGCCCTGGGGGCGTACGAGCGAGGCGGGGTAGCGCAGCAACTGGGCGTCGGAGGAGATGAACACCAGGTCGTGGGACTCCGACACCAGCTCGACCGCACCCACCACGCGGTCACCGTCCTTCAGCGTGATCACTTCGAAGTCGTCGCGGTTGGCGGGATAGTCGGGCACCACCCGTTTCACCACGCCCTGAGCGGTGCCGAGCGCCAGGCCCGGGCCCTCGGGATCGAGCGAGCCGAGGCCGACCACCTTCTCGTCGGGCTCCAGCGAGACGTATTCGGACACCGGGTGCCCGCCCGACAGCGACGGCGGATTGGCCGTGGACGGCAGCGTGGGCAGGTCGACGACCTGGACCCGGATCAGCCGGCCCAGCGAGGTGACGACGCCGACCTCGCCGCGTACGGACGTGCGTACGACGCTGACCAGCACGTCGTGGGCCGCCCGCTCGCCCTCGCCGGGCAGCGGCGAGGCGTCGGAGGTGCGGGCCAGCAGGCCGGTCGAGGACAGCAGCGCGAGACACGGGTCGTCGGCCACCTGCAGCTCCACCACGGGAGTGCGGGTGACGCCCGGCGACTCCAGGAGGACCGTGCGGCGTGGCGTGCCGTATTTCTTGGCGACGTCGGCCAGCTCACCCGAGACCACCTGGCGCAGCTTGGTGTCGGAGGAGAGGATCTCGGTCAGCTTCGCGATCTCGTCGGTCAGCGTCTCCTTCTCCCGGTCGAGCTCCAGCTTGTCGTAGCGGGTCAGGCGGCGCAGCGGCGTGTCGAGGATGTAGGCGGCCTGGATGTCGGTCAGGTCGAAGACCTCCATCAGGCGGGTGCGCGCC
This sequence comes from Nonomuraea salmonea, assembly GCF_042428605.1. Taxonomy (NCBI): domain Bacteria; kingdom Bacillati; phylum Actinomycetota; class Actinomycetes; order Streptosporangiales; family Streptosporangiaceae; genus Nonomuraea; species Nonomuraea salmonea. Next base: position 602,241 of record NZ_JBHMCF010000029.1, on the reverse strand, counting down.
TGGGCGGAGTCGTCGCTGGACCGGATGACCTGGATGACCTCGTCGATGTTGAGCAGCGCGATGATGAGGCCGTCGACCAGGTGCAGGCGCTCCTCGCGCTTGCGGCGGCGGAACTCCGAGCGGCGGCGCACGACCTCGAGCCGGTGGTCGACGTAGACCTGCAGCAGCTCGCGCAGCCCGAGCGTGCGGGGCTCGTCGTCGACCAGCGCGACGTTGTTGATGCCGAACGTCTCCTCCATCGGCGTGAGCCGGTAGAGCTCTTCGAGGACCGCCTCGGGGATGAAGCCGTTCTTGATCTCGATGACCAGCCGCAGGCCCTTGTGGCGGTCGGTGAGGTCTTTGAGGTCGGCGATGCCCTGCAGCTTCTTGCTGGTCACGAGCTCTTTGATCTTGGCGACCACGCGCTCGGGACCCACGTTGTACGGCAGCTCGGTGACGACGATGCCCTTGCGCCGCGGCGTGATCTGCTCGATCGTGCACTTGGCCCGCATGCGGAACGTGCCGCGCCCGGTCTCGTAGGCGTCGCGCACGCCCTGCAGCCCGATGATCTGCCCGCCCGTCGGCAGGTCGGGCCCCGGCACGAACCTCATCAGCTCGTCGAGCGTCGCGTCGGGCTTCTTGATCAGGTGGCGGGCGGCGGCCACGACCTCGACGAGGTTGTGCGGCGCCATGTTGGTGGCCATGCCGACGGCGATGCCGCTCGTGCCGTTGACCAGCAGGTTGGGGAAGGCCGACGGCATGACGACCGGCTCGGTCTCCTGGCCGTCGTAGTTGGGCTTGAAGTCGACGGTGTCCTCGTCGATCGACTCGACCATGAGCATCGCCGCCGGGGCCAGCCTGGCCTCGGTGTAACGCATGGCGGCGGGCAGGTCGTCGGGTGAGCCGAAGTTGCCGTGGCCGTCGACGAGCGGCAGGCGCATGGAGAACGGCTGCGCCAGGCGGACGAGGGCGTCGTAGATCGCGCCGTCGCCGTGGGGGTGCAGCTTGCCCATGACGTCGCCGACGACGCGGGAGGACTTGACGTGGCCGCGGTCGGGCCGCAGGCCCATCTCGCTCATCGAGTAGAGGATGCGCCGCTGGACCGGCTTGAGCCCGTCGCGTGCGTCGGGCAGCGCGCGCTGGTAGATCACCGAGTAGGCGTACTCGAGATAGCTCCTGCGCATTTCGGAGGAGACGTCGATGTCGACGATCCGCTCCTCGAAGTCCTCGGGCGGGGGTGCTGTCGTGCGTCGGGCCATCGTATGCTGCGCGGCTGCCTCGGCCGTCGCGCCGAGGGGAAGCGCATCCTCCTTCAGTTCTTGTGCTCTAACGGTAGCCGTCAGCCCGCTGGAGAAGCGTCAGATCGGCGTGCGAGACGGCGATGCGACCCGTCTCCCGAGCCGGCGCGGCCACGCGACCGGAAGGGGTGGGGACGTCTTCGCCTATGGCAGATGATCGCACGAGCCAGGTCTTCTGTGGCGTATCCATGGTGTCGCTCACGCTTCCGGTGCCCTGGGAGGGATCCTGCCGAGGCTCAGATCCTACTCGATCCGTACGAGTTCTCGCTGACTTGTTCGAGCTGGACGAGTAGCTTGACCAAGCAATTGCTTGGGTCGTACGTTCGATCCGAGGGATCCGCATCTGTCTCCGGAGGGCGTCATGATCGAGTTCCATCCCGTGACCAAGCACATCGGCGCCGAGGTCACCGGGGTCGATCTGCGCAAGCCCCTGTCACAGGAAGAGGTCGCGACCCTGCGGGCGGGCTGGCTCGAGCACCTCGTGCTGTTCTTCCGCGACCAGCCCATCGACGACGAGCAGCACCTGCAGTTCGCCCTGAACTTCGGCACGCTCAACCACCCCGCGTTCAAGAAGGACGCCACCAGCCCCATCCACGTCCTCGACCAGACCTCGCCCAAGGGGGAGGGCGGCGACGAGTGGCACAGCGACAACACCTTCGAGCCGACGCCGCCCATGGGCTCGCTGCTGCGCTGCGTGCAGCTGCCCAGCGTGGGCGGCGACACGTGCTGGGCGAACACGTACCTGGCCTACGAGACGCTCTCGCCCTCCATCCAGCGGCTGTGCGACGAGCTGACCGCCGTGCACGACATCACGATGTCCATGAAGAAGGCCATCGCCAAGGGGCATCCGTTCGACCTGGCCGAGATCCAGGCCAAGTGGCCGCCCGTGGAGCGCCCGGTCGTCCGCGTGCACGCCGAGACCGGCCGCAAGGCGCTGTTCGTCAACCGCGCCTCCACCACCCGCCTGGCCGGGCTGACCGACAGGGAGAACGAGGCGCTGCTGCCGCTCCTCATCGACCACATCCGCTCGCCCGAGTTCCAGGTCAGGCTGCGCTGGCGGCCCGGCACGCTGGCCTTCTGGGACAACCGGCCCACCCAGCACTACGCCGTCGCCGACTACACCGAGCGCCGCCGCATGCACCGCGTCACGATCAACGCCTTCCCCGAGCACGCCGACCCGGCCTGAGAGGCGTTTCCGTCGCGGTAGCGGCGAATTTCGTCGCCCGGAGCTGGTAACAAGGGAGGCATGATTGATGCCCCCGATGCCGCGATGCTGCGGGAAGAGGCCGAAGAGCGGCTGCAGGCGCTGGCCGGCGAGCACGCCAGGCTCCGCGACGACCAGTGGTCCGCCATCGAGGCCCTGGTGCTCGACCGCCGCAGGGTGCTCGTCGTGCAACGCACCGGCTGGGGCAAGTCGGCCGTCTACTTCGTGGCCACCGCGCTGCTGCGCGAGATGGGCGAGGGCCCCACGGTCATCGTCTCGCCGCTGCTCGCCCTCATGCGCAACCAGATCGCCGCCGCCGAGCGCGCGGGCATCAGAGCCGTCACGATCAACTCCGCCAACCCCGAGGCGTGGGAGGAGATCTACGGCCAGGTCGCCGAGGGCCTGGTCGACGTGCTGCTGGTCAGCCCCGAGCGGCTCAACAACCCCGACTTCCGCGACAACGTCCTGCCCGAGCTGGCCGAGAGCGCCGGGCTGGTCGTGGTCGACGAGGCCCACTGCATCTCCGACTGGGGCCACGACTTCCGGCCCGACTACCGCCGGCTGTCCACGCTGTTCGCGCAACTGCCGCCCGGCATCCCCGTGCTGGCCACCACCGCCACGGCCAACGCCCGCGTCACCCGCGACGTCGCCGAGCAGCTGAGCCTGCCGCCCGAGCTGCGTCCCGAGGGCGACGACACGCTCGTCCTGCGCGGCCCGCTCGAACGCGACAGCCTCCACCTCGGCGTCGTCCGCCTGCCCACCGCCGAGCAGCGCCTCGCCTGGCTCGCCCAGACGCTGCGCGAGCTGCCCGGCTCCGGCATCGTCTACACCCTCACCGTGGCCGCCGCCCACGAGATCGCCGGCTACCTGCGTGAGCAGGGCCTCGAAGTGGCCGCCTACTCCGGGCAGACCGAGCCGGCCGAGCGGCTGGCCGCCGAGGACGCGCTGATCGGCAACAAGATCAAGGCGCTCATCGCCACCAGCGCGCTCGGCATGGGCTTCGACAAGCCCGACCTGGGGTTCGTGATCCACGTCGGCGCGCCGCAGTCGCCGGTCGCCTACTACCAGCAGGTCGGCAGGGCGGGGCGCGGCGTCGAGCGGGCCGAGGTCATCCTGCTGCCCGGCGTCGAAGACCGCGACATCTGGGCCTACTTCGCCTCGCTGGCCTTCCCGCCCGAGCCCGTCGTGCGCACCACGCTCCAGACGCTGGAGGAGCGCGGCGTCATGTCCACCCCGGCGCTGGAGACCGCGGTCGACCTGAGCCGCGGCCGGCTGGAGATGATGCTCAAGGTGCTCGACGTCGAAGGCGCCGTACGCCGGGTCAAGGGCGGCTGGGCGGCCACCGGCGAGCCCTGGGCCTACGACACCGAGCGCTACACCCGCATCGCCGCCGAGCGCCGCGCCGAGCAGGAGGCCATGCTGGCCTACCTCACCACCACCGAGTGCCGCGAGCAGTTCCTGCGCCGCCACCTCGACGACGACACCGCCACGCCCTGCGGCCGCTGCGACAACTGCACCGGCAGGCACCGCTCGCCGGAGATCGCCGCGCAGGCCGTCGAGACCGCCCGCGAGCGCCTGAGCAGGCCAGGCGTCGAGATCGACGCCCGCAGGCAGTGGCCCACCGGCCTGTCCGACCTGTCCGGGCGCATCAAGCCCGAGCTGGGCGCCGAGCCGGGCAGGGCGCTCGGGCGGCTGACCGACATCGGCTGGGGCAACCGGCTGCGCGAGCTGTTCGCCGGCGACGACGGGCCGATGCCCGACGACATGTTCGCCGCCGTCATCAAGGTGCTGTCGGCGTGGGAGTGGCGGGAGCGGCCCGTCGCGGTGGTCAACGTGCCGTCGGCGAGCCGGCCCAAGCTGGTGCGCGGGTTCGCCGAGCGGCTGGCGCAGGTGGGGCGGCTGCACTATCTGGGGGAGCTGGGCTACCGCGCGGGCTCACCGGGCAAGCAGTTCAACAGCGCCAAGCGGGTGCTGGCCATCAGGGGCACCCTCGCGATGCCGAAGGACCTCAGTGCCGCGATCGCGCAGTGCGGCGGGCCGGTGCTGCTGGTCGACGACCGCGTCGACACCGGCTGGACGATGACGCTGGCGGCGGCGCAGGTGCGCCACGCGGGCGCGCCGGCCGTGCTGCCGCTGGCGCTCGCCGTGACCAGCTGAGGGAGTGCGGCGGGCGCGCCGGCCGTGCTTCTGCTGGCGCTCGCCGTGACCAGCTGAGGGAGTGCGGCGGTCGCGGGCGCCGTGACTGGCTGAGGAGGTCTGAGTCTAGAACGGCGGGCGGGCGCCGAGGTGCATGATCGCCTTCGACGCCAGCCGGCAGCCGGAGGCCAGCGCGTCGGCCGGGGGCTTGCCCTCCAGCCACGGCGGCAGGAACCCGGCACAGAACGCGTCACCGGCCCCCGTGCCATCGACGATCTTGTCGACCGGCTCGGCGGCCACTCGCACGGGGTCGGGGCGCCCGTTGCTGAACCACAGCGCGCCCTCGGCGCCCATCTTGATCACGACCTGCGGGAACCACGCCGTGAGCACCTTGGCCGCGGCCTCGGCGTCGTCGCGGCCGGTCAGCACCTTGGCCTGGTCGATGTTGGCGAACAGCAACTTCGCGCCGTTGGTCCACTCGAGGAACGGCTCGGCGCCCGTACGCTCAAGAGGCGCCGACGACGCGCAGTCGACGGAGATCGACATGCCGGTGTGCCTGGCCATGTCGAGCGCCGCGAGCCCGGCGTCGCGCGAGCCCTCGTTGATCAGCGTGTAACCCGACAGATGCAGGTGGGAGCCCTGGACGAAGAGGTCGCGCGGGAGGTCCTCCGGTGACAGCGCGGCGTTGGCGCCGGGGTCGGAGAGCATCGTGCGCTCACCCTTGTGCGTGACCAGCACCACGCACGTGCCGGTGGGCCGCTCGGGGTCCATGACGAGCCGGGCGTCGACGCCGTAGCCCATCAGCTCCATGTCGCGGTTACGCCCCGTGATGTCGGCGCCCCTGCGGCCGATGAAGGCCACCTCGCTGTTCTCGACGGCCAGCCAGGACGAGATGTTCGCACCCGAGCCGCCGCCGTGCATCGTCACGATCGCCGGGGTGTCGCTCGCCCTGGCGAGCGCATAACGGGCGCGCGCCACCGCGTCGGTCATGAGATCGCCCACCACGACGACCCGCGTCATGATGTCACCACCTTGCTGCCTTCAGATCGAGCCTGGCCACGGCAAAACGCCACGGCAAAACTAACAGCTTCCGAGCTGCTCGTGGGGCATACCCCCGACACCGGGCAGGAGTCGATGCACAAGCGTTGCCCAACAGGGCCCCAGCGTCTTGGCATGTGGGATGCGGGTTTACGCTCGTTTCTGTGGAGGCACAATATCCGGCCCATTGGGAGGCCGATGTCGTCCTTGCCGACGGCGGCACCGCGCACGTGCGCCCCATCAGGCCCGCCGACGCCGACCGTCTCCGTTCGTTCTACTCCCGTCTGTCCGACGAGTCGATCTATTTTCGGTTCTTCGGGCCGCGCCCCCGGCTGTCCGACCGCGAGGTCGAACGCTTCACCAACGTCGACTACGTCAACCGCGTCGCGCTGATCGCCACCATCGGCACCGAGATGGTGGCCGTCATCCGCTATGACCGCACCGGCCCGGGCGAGGCCGAGGTCGCCTTCCTCGTCGAGGACGCCCACCAGGGCAGGGGCGTGGCCTCCGTGCTGCTCGAACACCTGGCCGCCACCGCGCGCGAGCGCGGCATCGAACGCTTCATCGCAGACGTGCTGCCCGCCAACATGCGCATGACCGGGCTGCTGCGCCAGGCCGGCTACACCGCGCAGAGCCAGTTCGAGGACGGCGTCGTCCGCATGACGCTCGACCTCACCCCCACCGACACCTCCGCCGAGGTCACCGCGGCCCGCGAGCACCGCGCCGAGTCCCGCTCGATCGCCCGGCTGCTCACCCCCGGATCCGTCGCGGTGATCGGCGCCTCGCGCGAGCCGGGCGGCGTCGGCCAGACCGTGCTGCGCAACCTGCTGGCCGCCGACTTCACCGGCCCCGTCTACCCCGTGCACCGCGAGGTGCGGGCGGTGGCGGGCGTGCGCGCCTACCCGAGCGTCACGGCCATCGACGGCGAGGTCGACCTCGCCGTGGTCGCCGTGCCCGCCGAAGGCGTCCTCGACGTGGTCAAGGAGTGCGCGGAGAAAGGCGTGCACGGCCTGGTCGTGGTGTCGTCGGGGTTCGGCGAGACCGGCGCCGAGGGCCGGGCCAGGCAGGACGAGCTGGCCCGCATCGCCCGCTCCTACGGCCTGCGCGTCGTCGGCCCCAACTGCCTCGGCATCGCCAACACCGACCCCGGCGTCAAGCTCAACGCCACCCTCGCCGCCACCGTGCCGGGCCGCGGCAACGTGGGCTTCTTCAGCCAGTCGGGCGCGCTCGGCACCGCGCTGCTCCAGCGGGTCGCCCAGCGCGGCATGGGCATCTCGACGTTCGTCTCGGCCGGCAACCGCGCCGACGTCTCGGGCAACGACCTCCTGCAGTATTGGGAGGAGGACGACTCCACCGAGGTCATCCTGCTCTACCTCGAGTCGCTCGGTAACCCGCGCAAGTTCACCCGGCTGGCCAGGCGCATCTCCCGCCGCAAGCCCGTCGTGGTGGTCAAGAGCGGCGGCACCCCGTCCGGCCACTCCGCCGCCGAGCTGGGGCTGCCCGACTCGGCGATCAGCTCGCTGTTCGAGCAGGCGGGGCTGATCAGGGTCGACGACCTCATCCAGCTCTTCGACGTGGGGCAGCTGCTTGCCTACCAGCCGCTGCCCGGCGGGCCGCGCACCGCGCTCGTCACCAACTCCGACGCGCTCGGCCTGCTCGCCGCCGACGCCTGCCTGGCCGCCGGGCTCGAACCCCGCAAGCCGGTCAACCTCGGCCCCGCCGCCGGGCCCGCCGAGTACGGTGCCGCGCTCGCGGGCGAGCTGGCCTCCCCCGAGGTGGACGCCGCCGTCGTCATCTACATGCCGCCGATCCCGGGCGAGACCGACGAGGTGGCCGCCGAGCTGCTGCGCGCCTCCCAGGACTCCGGCAAGCCGGTGCTCGCCACGTTCATGGGGCATCTCGGCATGCATCCCGCGCTGCGCGTCCCCGGTGACGGGCCCGCGCGGGGGTCCATCCCGTCGTACGCCGCCCCCGAGGAGGCCGTACGCGCCCTCGCCCACGTCGTCCGTTACGCCCGCTGGCGCGCCCAGCCGGTGCAGCCGCCGCCCGAGCTGAGCGGCATCGACACCGACCGGGCCCAGACGCTGGCCCGCGAGACGCTGGCGGGCACCGCGCCCGACATCCCGCCCGGCGGGTTCGCCCAGCAGGGGCCGCCCGTCGAGGTCGACGCGGCCGAGCTGCTGTCCTGCTACGGGCTGACCGTCTGGCCCGCCGAGATCGTCCGCTCGCCCGACGAGGCCGTGGCCGCCGCCGAGCGGCTGGGCTGGCCGGTGGTGGTCAAGGTGGCCGATCCCGCGGCCTCGCGGCGGGCCGGCACCGTGCGCCTCGGGCTGACCGGCCCCGACATGGTCCGCCACGCCTACGCCGAGCTGCTGGGCGAGCACGCGGAGCTGGCCGTGCAGCGGATGGCGCCGCAGCCCGCGGTGCCGACCGTCGTCGGGATGGTCGAGGATCCCGCGTTCGGGCCCGTGGTGTCGTTCGGGCTGGGCGAGGTGACCGCGCGGCTCCTGCTCGACCAGAGCTTCCGCCTCGCGCCGCTCTCCCCGGAGGACGCCTCCGACCTGATCAGGTCCGTACGCGCGGCGCCCCTGCTCTTCGGCCAGTACGGCTATCCGCCGGTCGCGGTCGACGCCCTGGAGGACCTGCTCGTACGCGTCGGCCGCCTGGCGCACGATCTGCCCGAGGTGGCCAGGCTCGACCTCGACCAGGTGCTCGTGGGGGAGTCGGCGGTGATGATCCTCGGGGCCCGCGCCACCCTGCGCACCCCGGCGGGCCCGAGACTCGACGGGGGCCCGCGGCGGCTGTCCTGACCGGCCCGCCCGGCTCCTCGGGGGCTCTCGGTCAGCCCTGAGCGAAGGGAGCGGACCGAGTGCCCCTGATGACCCGGCATAAGACGTTATAGAGCGTTATATCCGGCGGGTGAGTGTACTGCCCGTCCCTGGCAGGATGGACCCATGAGGGAAACCCGAGTCTCAGCCGCGGGCCTGCGCGAAGCGATCGAGCGCAGCGGCTACTACCCCGACCTCGTCACCGATGCGGTCGAATCCGCGCTGGGCAAGGAGGCCGTGACCGCGTTCGTGGTCCACCACGAGGCGACCTTCGATCCCGCGATGGAGGTGCGCCGCCACGTCACCGTGCTGGTGCTGACGGGCACGCGGCTGCTGGTCTGCCACACCGACGAGCACCCCGCGGTGGAGGGGGTCTCGGCGTCCCATGCCTCCACCACCACCGAGGCGGTGCGGCTGAGCCGCGTCCAGTCCGTCGCCGTCACCCGCGTCGTGCCCGACCCCGCCTCCTACGTGCCCGGCATCCCTCCCACGGAGGTGACGCTCACCATCGGCTGGGGCGCCATCTCCCACGTCGACCTCGAGCCGGCCACGTGCGGCGACGAAAACTGCGAGGCCGACCACGGCTACACCGGCGCCATCACCGCCGACGACCTGTCGCTGCGGGTCAGCGAGGCCGCCGACGGCCCCGAGGCGGTCACCCACGTCCTCGCCTTCGCCAAGGCCCTCTCCGAAGCCACCGCCCGCGCCACCACCTGACCCCCTCCACCTGACCCCTTCACCAGGCAACCCCCGCCTGAGCCGGCGCCTGTCACGCGGATCCGTGTGCCCGCCCCTGCCCGCCGCGCGCTCCGGCACTTGGCATGCGGGTCGTGTCCGTGCCTCTCTGTGCCTCTCTGTGTCTGTCTGTGCCTCGCGCCCGACTCTGACCACCGCGAGCCGATGCTGGTTGCGGGGGCCGTGTCCGTGCCTGGGCCTGGACGCTGATCACCGCCGCAAGCCGATGTCTGACGAGCAGGTTCCGTCGGTGGAGGCGGCTGAGCTGTGGAGCCGGGGCTGATGGGTGTTCGCTTTCGGCCTGCTGCCGATGCGTTCGCCGGCGCCGGGGCGGGTGATCGGGGCGGGGCTAGACTGAGGGGCATGCTGGTGCCCGGATATGGTGGCGCGTCCCTGGCCGACCTTCCGGGTTCGCTGCTGGCCGCGCTCGGCATGCCCGAGCCCAACCCACTGGCCCTCGACCCGGCCGACCGCGTCTGCCTGTTCCTGGTCGACGGCCTCGGCGCCGAGCTGCTCGACGCCCACCCCGAGCGGGCCCCGTTCCTGGCGGCACACCGCACCTCCAAGCGGCTCACCGCCGGCTTCCCCGCCACCACCGTCACCAGCCTGACCTCGCTCGGCACCGGCCTGACCCCCGGCGAGCACGGCATGGTCGGCCTGCTGCTCGCCGTGCCGGGCACCGGCGCCATGCTCAACTGCCTGCGCTGGACCTTCCCCGGCGGCGCGCCGATCGACCCCGAGACCTGGCAACCGGCGGCCACCGTCTACGAACGCGCCGCCGCCGCGGGCGTCGAGCCCGTCTACGTCGCCCCCGCCGAGTTCGAGGGCACCGGCCTGACCAGGGCCGTCTACCGCGGCGTCCGCTACGTCCCGGCCGCCACCGTGGACGACCGGGTGGCCCGCGTCCACGAGGCGCTGCGGGCTCGCCGCCGGTCCCACGTCACCGTCTACTACGGCGACCTCGACGCCGCGGGCCACCTGCAGGGCTGGGGCGGCGAGGAGTGGCTGCGCCAGCTGGAGATCGTCGACGACATGGCCCGCCGCCTGGCCGAGGGCCTGCCGCCCGGCTCCGCCCTCTACGTCACGGCCGACCACGGCATGATCAACGCCACCGAGAAGATCGACGCGGAGAGCGTCCCCGAGCTGACCGAAGGGGTGGCGATGCTGGGCGGCGAGTCCAGGGCGCGCCACGTCTACGCGCAGCCGGGGGCCGCCGCGCAGGTGCTCGACGCCTGGCGGGAGACGCTGGGCGAGCGGGCCTGGGTGGTGTCGCGGCAGGAGGCCGTCGAGTCCGGCTGGTTCGGCCCCCGCGTACGCGAGCCGTGGCTGGCCCGCATCGGCGATGTCGTGGCCGTCCCCCGCACCGACCTCGCCATCACCGCTCCCAGCAGACATCCCGTCGAGGCGGCGTTCACCGGTTACCACGGCTCGCTGACCTCGGCGGAGCAGCACGTCCCGCTCCTGGAGGTACGCCCGTGACCAGCCCGCTCATCACCCCGGCCGCGCTCGCGGACCTCGTCAGGCAGGGCGAGGTCACCGTGCTCGACGTACGCTGGCGGCTCGGCGGGCCGCCCGGGCTCGAGTCCTACCGCGAGGGCCACATCGAGGGCGCCGTCTACTGCGACCTCGACACCGACCTCGCCGCACCGCCCGGCGCGGGCGGGCGCCACCCGCTGCCCGGCGCGGCGGCGTTCCAGAGCGCGATGCGCCGGCTCGGCGTCTCCGCAGGCCGCCCGGTGGTCGTGTACGACGACGCCGCCGCCACGGTCGCGGCCCGCGCCTGGTGGACGCTGCGCTACTTCGGCCACCAGGACGTACGCGTCCTCGACGGCGGCCTGCCCGCCTGGCTCGCGGCCGGCTTCCCGGTCACCAAGGAGGCGCCGGCCCCGGCCGAGGGCGACTTCACGGCGAGGCCGGGCGGCATGCCGGTGCTGTCGGCCGATGAGGCGGGCGAGCTGGCCGGGCGCGGCGTGCTGCTGGACGCCCGCGCCGGCGAGCGCTACCGCGGCGAGGTGGAGCCGGTCGATCCGGTGGCCGGCCACGTCCCCGGCGCGGTGAGCGCCCCCACCACCGGCAACGTCACCCCGGACGGACGCTTCCTCGCCCCCGATGACCTGCGCTCCCGCTTCGCCGCCCTGGGCGTGGGCGACGGCGTCGAGACGGGCGCGTACTGCGGCTCGGGCGTGACGGCCGCACATGAGGTGCTGGCCCTGGAGGTGGCGGGCCTGCCCGCCGCCCTCTACGTCGGCTCCTGGTCCGACTGGGTCACCGACCCCGACCGCCCGATCGCCACCGGCTGACCATCGAGAGTCCGGGCCGTGCGGCTCAGTAGACGGGCAGGTCGCCGGCGCCGAAGCAGGTGAAGCCCAGCTCGCCTGTCTTGGCCGCCGCGCAGGCCAGCGCCGCGTCGGGGGCCTGTCCGGCGGTGAGCAGCTCGTGGAAGGCGCTCATCAGGGTCCGCGCCGACTCGTCGCCTATCGGCAGCATGCCGGCGATCACGCACGACGTGCCCTTGGACAGGAACGTCCCGGACAGCCCGAGCGGCGCCCCCTCCATGGGCGTGCGCGACATCCCCGAGTTGCACGCCGACAGCACCACCAGCCCGGCCGTGCGCGGCAGGTCCAGCAGGTCGTACGCCATCAGCGCCCCGTCCTCCAGCGTGATGCCGGACACCAGCGGGCTGCGCGAGTGGAACACCCCGTGCGCCGCCAGGTGCACGACGTCGGCCGTGACCAGCGCCTCCTTCACCGGCCCCACCCGCCCGGGGGCCGAGCGCCCGCCAGGATGGCAGCGTACGACGTGCTCCACCTCGGCGTGCGCGTGCGAAAGCGCGGGCCCGGCGGCGGCGACCAGCGTGGGCGGGACGCCGGCACGACGGGCGGACGCGCGGGCCCGCAGCCACGCCGCCGCTCCGGCGGCCACGCTCACCGGCCGCTCGCGCAGGCCGGGCAGCGCACCCCAGGGCAGCGTGTGCAGACTCGCCACCGGCACCACCACCAGCGGCCGGTCACCGATCGCCGGAGCCAGGGGCCGCAGGACCAGCTCTTCGAGCGCGACGGCGGCCGCCTCGGCGTCGTGCCGCTGCGCGGGCCTGCGCAGCGCGTACCGCAGCCGCAGGATCGCCTCGCTGACCTGCCGCAGGTCACCGATGCGCCGCAGCAGCAGGCGCTCACCGGTGATGAGGACGGCGAGCAGCGTGTCGCGGTCGGCCACGTATTCGACCAGCGCGCCCCGCCCCAGCTCGGCACGCACCCGGTCAGGGTCCACGAGCGCGCACGCGTGGGCGGGCGCGGCGACGGCCCGCCACCGTTCGGCCCACTCGAAGACGGCCCGCGCGCTCCCGTCGCGTACGGCCAGCTCAAGCCCGAACGCCGCCAGCCGCTCACCCGCCCGCGCCGCGTGGGCCCGCAGCGACGGGTCCGCCAGCCCCTCCACGCACCCGCTCACCTCGGCCAGCCCGTCGCGTACGGCGGCGAAGGCCCCCGCGAGGTCCTCCTGCAGCGCCGACCTGAGGGCGAGCGCGTGCTGGCGCACCGGCACCGGGATCGGCGACGTACGGGCGAGCTGCCTGGCCTGCGGCTCGGAGGCGAGGCGGGTGAGCCGGGTGCCCGCGGGCGGCCGCCGCTCCTGAGGCCCGGCGTTGCGGGTGAGCCGGGCGAGCTGCGCCATGGCCGTGCCGCGGTCGTCCACGGCGAGCGCCGCCTCGGCTGCGACCAGCCGCAGGGCCGCCGCACCCGCGCCGTGCTCGTCGCACTCCTCCAGTTCGCGGGCGCACTCGACCAGCTCGCCCACCAGCTCGCGCGTGACGGGCCCGAGCGCCAGCCGCGAGCGCAGCACGACCTCCCTGGCCAGCGGCAGCCACGACACGCGCTGCTGCTCCGACAGCTCGGCCGCCGCCTGCTCGGCCACCTGCCAGGCCCTGGTGGGGTCGCCGGTGAGCAGTTCGACCTGGGCCAGCCTCAGCCGCGCCTCGGCCAGCGCGACCCGCGCTCCCGACGCCTCCAGGTCGGGCACGGCCAGGCTCAGCATCGCCCTGGCCTCGCCCGGCTGGTGGGCGGCCAGCAGCGCGCCGGCGAAGTCGGCTCGCATCGTGGCCAGCCGCTCGGGATAGCCGAACAGGGTGTCCTCGGCCTCGTGGTAGTGCTTGAACGCGGCGGCGAGATCGCCCCTGCGTACGGACAGAAACGGCAGGTTGGCGGCCGACAGCCGCTCCAGGTGCCGCAGCCCGGCGTGCTTGGCGATCTCCAGGCAGGCCGTGAGGTCGCGCAGGGCGGCGTCCCAGTCGCCCCGGCAGGAGTGGATGAGCCCCCGGTTGAGCAGCCCGCCGGCCAGGAACCTGCGGTCGTCGAGCGTGCCGGGCGCCTTCACCAGCGCCCGCAGCGCACGGTCGCAGGACGCGATGGCCTCCTGGAGCCGGCCGAGCCGCGCCAGCGCCACCGCGCGCTGCGTGTCGAGCTTGGCCTGGTCGAGCGGCGACAGGTAGGCCCAGGCGAGGGCCGCCACGCGCAGCGCCTGCAGCGGGTGGCCACGCTCGGTGCGTACGGTGACCAGCGACAACCTGGCCTGCGCCACGCGCTCCGGCGGGATGTCGGTCATGGCGATGGCCGCCCGCAGGTGGTGCTCGGCGCCTTCGAGGTCGCCCAGCTCGCGCGCGGCCAGCGCCATCGAGCGCAGCGCGACGGCCTCGGCCTCGCGGCACCCGTCGCGCCGCGCGGCCTCCCGGACGGCACGGGAGGCCAGCAGCGCGTGCTCGGGGTCGATCAGGGAACGCATCATGGCGGCCTCGGCCGCTCTGACGAGCGGATGGAGGTCCGGATGGAGGTCGTGGGGGTCCGATGATGCGCTCATGGCCGGCCTCGGAGGAGAAGACGGCCGGGAGAAATGCGCGGCTCTCCCGGCCGGGTCATTGGCGGGTCAGGGGCGGATGCGCACCCATGTGGTCTGTACGGGTGCGTGGCCCGGCCGGTGGCACACCACGCTCAGCCAGCCGGGCGGCAACCCCGTGGCGACGAAGTGGCCGGTGGGGGCGATGCGCCTGGTCAGCGTCAGGTGCGGGGAGCGCACGTCGACGAGGGCGCCCTCGCCGGGGTAGGGGGAGATGTGGCCGGCGACGTCGATGAGCCCGTCGCCCTCCGTCACCTCCAGGTCGAACGTGAGGCCGGCGGCGATGAACCTGACCAGATGCGAGCTGTCGTCGTCGCGCACGCTGCGGATCGTGGCGGACTCGGCGTGGGCGGCGGCGGTGACCGCCATCGGCACCCGAAGCCGGTAGGCGTCACGTGCGGCGGCGGACACGTGACCCGGGATCGGGTCGTTCCCGGCGCCCAGCCGGAGGGCCGCCAGGAAGTATTCGTCGTTGATCATTGCGCTGTCTCCTGTAGTGAGAGCAGAGTGCGCAGTTTCTCCAGGCAGCGTGCCTTCGTCGGGCCGACGCTGCCGGCGGGCAGCCCGAGCCGCGATGCCACCTGCTGGTTGCCGGCCTCGTTCGCGACGAGTTCGAGGATCGAGCGGCAGGGTTCGTCGAGCGTGGAGACCGTCTGCCAGAGCCGGCGGCGACCGTCGGCCTCCAGGACGGCGGCGGCCGGGTCGGGCTCGCCGACCGGCTCGGCGGCGGAGACGAGGGGCGGGTCCTTGCGCTGCATGAGCAGGGCCTCGCGACGCACCGTCGTCACGAGCCAGCCGCCCACGCTCGCCGGGTCTCTGATGTCGGTGAGGTGTTGCAGCAGGCGGAGCCAGGCGCCCTGGACCGCGTCGGCCGCGTCGACGGTGCTCAGGCCGCAGGCCCTGGCCACCGCCCACATGCGCGGCCCGAACCTCGCTTCGAGCTCGTCCCATGCCGCCCGGTCGTCCTTGGCAGCGGCCGTGAGCAGCTCCGCTGGATCACGCAGATCACGCATACGGCCTCCTTCCGCCCGGCCAGGGGAGGCGATCATGCCTCCCCGTGATGGTCCGGGGACTGAGCGTAAACTCTACAGACTCGCCGGGAAGAGGACCCCCAGATCCTGAATTTGCGGCGTCTCCTCGGAGTCGAGCAGCCGGTCGATCCACGGCCTGGCGGGCTCGTCCCTGGCCGCGTCGGCGATGGCGCCGCTCACCAGCGCGGTGGCGAACGACGTGCCGCTCCACGCCGCGTACCCGCCGAACTCGCCCACGTCGAGATAGCTGCTGGTCAGCCAGTCGCCTCGGGCGCACGCGTCGACCCAGGTGCCGTAGCCCGAGTAGGGGGCGCGGCACTGCTGGGAGGCGTCCACGGCCGCCACGCCGACCACGAAGGGCAGCGCCGCGGGCCAGAACGGCCGGTCGGACGCGGTGTTGCCGGCGCACGCCACGGTCACCGTCCTCGTGGACGTCGCGCCCAGCGCGCCGAGGGCGTCGGACAGCAGGGGCGGCGGCCGGTCGTCGAAGGTGTGGCCGCCGAAGGAGAGGTTCAGCACGTGCGGGGGACGTTCGCGCATGCGGTGCAGGGCGCGGACGACGGTCGCCTCGTCGGTCACGCCATCGGCGTCGAGCACCCGCTCCACGCGCAGCGACACGCCCGGGGCGCGGCGGGTCAGCAGACCCGCGATGAACGTGCCGTGCCCCGCCTGCTCGCCCTCCATGGCGTCGGCCTCCTGGGGGCCGAGGCGGGCGTACCATTCGCTGCCCGACCACCAGGGGTGCTTGGACACGCCGGTGTCGAGCAGGCCCACGACCACGTCGGAGCGGGATCTGTGGGTCCTGCCGCCGATCGGCGGCGTGGGAAAGGGCCGTGAGGCCGGGCCGCCGAAGAACAGCGGCTGGCCGCGGAAGACGTGGTTGGGAGAGGCGCGCAGGCCCTGCTCGCGCAACTCGGCGGTCAGCTCGCACGGATCGACGCCTTCGGCCAGGTGGAGCACGCAGACGCCGTCCGCCTCCGAGACCGCCTGCGTCCAGCGCCGCACGGACGACAGCGCCGTCCGGTCGGTCAGCACCTGGCGCGGGCGGACGAACGCCTCCCCGACTGATTGGATTTCCATGAGCGGGTATGTTTCCTGCGGAGACGACCTGTCACCCGCCACTTGCGCACCAACTTGGTATGGCCCCCCTCTGGTGCCGGATAGCGACCGACGGTAGTCTCTCCCTAGTCACTTGTGATCATCCCGGGACGAGGCCGTTGGGGAAGGCGCACCTCGTACCGAACGGGAGGTCCGGTGTCTGCTCGTGGCGTCCTTTACGTCCACTCGGCTCAGCCCGCGCTGTGCCCTCACATCGAATGGGCAGTCGCGGGTGTCCTTGGCGTGCCCGTAGACCTGACGTGGACTCCGCAACCCGCCGCGCCCAACGTCGTGCGGGCCCAGGCGGAGTGGGAGGGCCGGCCGGGCATCGCGGCGGCCATCGCCTCCTCCCTCATGGGCTGGCAGCGCCTCAGGTTCGAGATCACCGAGGACGCCTCACCCGGCGTCGACGGCTCCCGCCATGCCTACACGCCGACGCTCGGCCCCTTCACGGCCGTGATCGGCGTCAACGGCGACATCATGATCCCTGAGGACCGGCTGCGCTCCGTGATGATGATGGCCGCGCAGGGCCGGTGCGTGCTTGAGGACGAGCTGGACAAGATGCTGGGCCGGCCGTGGGACGAGGAGCTGGAGCCGTTCCGGTACGCCGGCGACGGCGCCCCGGTCAGGTGGCTGCACGCGGCCGTCTGACCCCGAAAGCGAGCACCGGCCGCGAGGGTGACGCCCCGAACGGCCGTATGAGCCCCGCGACGACGCTGACGAGCGCCCGAGACCCGTGAAGGGCGCCCGAAGACACGAGAGAGGCCCCGCACCGATTCCGGTGCGGGGCCTCTGCCGTGAGGTCGCGTGTTACAGCGGGATGTTGCCGTGGGCGCCCCTGGCAGGGGTGGCCTGGGACAGCACCTTGGCGATCGCGCCGCGTGTCTCGCCGGGCTTGATCACCTCGTCGACGACGCCCAGCTCCTGAGCCCTGACCAGCCCGCCGGACTCCTGCTTGTGCTCCTCGGCCAGGCGCAGCTCCAGCTCGGCCCGCTCCTCCTCGGGGACGGCGGCCAGCTGGCGGCGCTTGAGCACGCGCACCGCGGCCACCTCACCCATGACCCCGATCTCGGTGGTCGGCCAGGCGAAGACCTTGGTGGCGCCGAGCGCGCGGGAGTTCATCGCGATGTACGCCCCGCCGTACGCCTTCCTGGTGATGAGCGTGACCCGCGGCACCGACGCCTCGGCGAAGGCGTGCAGCAGCTTGGCCCCGCGCCGGACCACGCCGTCGTGCTCCTGCCCGACACCCGGGAGGTAACCGGGTACGTCCACCAGGACAACCAGCGGCACCCCGAAGGCGTCACACATACGGACGAACCGGGCGGCCTTCTCGGCGGACGTGGCGTCGAGGCAGCCGCCCAGCCGCATCGGGTTGTTGGCGATGACACCGACCGTGCGGCCGCCCATGCGGCCGAGCGAGGTGACGATGTTGGGCGCCCACTTGGGGTGCAGCTCCAGGCCCGGCTCGTCGAGCAGCCCGTTGACCAGAGGCTTGACGTCGTAGGCGCGGCGGGCGGAGTCGGGCAGCAGGGACGAGAAGTCGATCTCGCCGATCTCGCCGGTGCGCATGCGGCCCTGGTGGCCGAGCAGCGTGGCGAGCTGGCGCGCCTTGACGAGGGCGTCGGTCTCGGACTTGGTGACGATGTGGGCCACGCCGCTGCGCTTGCTGTGCGGGTCGGGCCCGCCGAGCGCGGCGGCGTCGACGTCCTCGCCGGTGACGCTGCGCACGACGTCGGGACCGGTGACGAAGATGCGGCCGGTGTCGGCGAGGATGACCAGGTCGGTGAGCGCGGGCCCGTAGGCGGCGCCGCCGGCGGCGGGGCCGACGACCACGGAGATCTGCGGCACGATGCCGGACGCCTTGGTCATGGCGGCGAAGACCCGGCCGACCGCGTGCAGCGACTCGGCGCCTTCGGCGAGGCGCGCGCCGCCGGAGTGCCAGATGCCGATGACGGGCACCCGCTCACGGACGGCGACGTCGTAGGCGTGGACGATGTGCTCGCATCCCTCGCCGCCCATGGCGCCGCCCTGGACGCGGGCGTCGCTGCAGAACGCGACGACGGGGACGCCTTCGACGCGGCCCATCGAGGCGAGCGCGCCGCTCTTGTCCTCGGGCGTGATCAGCCGCAGCGAGCCCTCGTCGAGCAGCGCGGTCAGGCGGACGACGGGATCGCGGGGATCAGCGGGCTCCTGATCGGAGCCCTCGCTCACCACCCGGTTGTCGAGCACGGTCATTTAAGCCCCCTTAAACACGACGGTCACGTTGTGGCCGCCGAACCCGAACGAGTTGTTGACCGCGGCGATGTCGCCGTCAGGCAGCGCGCGGTTCGCGTCGTGGACGAGGTCGACCTCGATGCCGTCGTCGAGGTCGTCGATGTTGATCGTGCGCGGGACGATCCGCTCCTGCAGAGCCTTGATGGTGAAGACGGACTCGATGCCGCCGGCTCCGCCGAGCAGGTGCCCGGTCATGGACTTGGTGGAGGTGACGAGCGGGTGGGTGCCGATGGCCTTGGCCACGGCCTGCACCTCGCCGATGTCGCCCGCGGGGGTCGAGGTGGCGTGGGCGTTGACGTGCTTGACGTCGAGGCCCGTGACGTCGGCGTCGTTGAGCGCCTGCGTCATCGCCATGATCTGGCCGCGGCCCTCGGGCTCAGGCTGGGTGATGTGGTGCGCGTCGGCGGAGTAGCCGACGCCCGCGCAGTACGCGTAGATGCGCGCGCCACGCGCCTTGGCGTATTCCTCCGACTCCAGCACGACGACGCCCGCGCCCTCGCCCAGCACGAAGCCGTCGCGGTCGCGGTCCCACGGGCGGGAGGCGCCCTCGGGGTCGTCGTTGCGGGTGGACATGGCCCGCGCGGCGGCGAAGGCCGCGATGTTGAGGCCGTGGATCGCTGCCTCGGTGCCGCCGGCCACGACCACGTCGGCGCGGCCCGCCCTGATCATGTCCATCGCGTAGCCGATGGCCTCGGCGCCGGACGCGCAGGCCGACACCGTGGCGTGCACGCCCGCCATGGCGCCCAGGTCGAGCCCGATCCAGGCGGCCGGGCCGTTGGGCATGAGCATGGGCACGGTGAACGGCGACAGCCGGTTCCAGCCGCGCTCGCGGTAGGTGTCGTACGCCGACAGCGTGGTGTTGATGCCGCCGATGCCGCTGGAGACCACGACGCCGAGCCGCTCGGGCGCCACCTCGGGGGCGCCGGCGTCCTGCCAGGCCTCCCGGGCGGCGACCAGCGCGAACTGCTCGCTGCGGTCGAGGCGGCGGGCCTCGGGCCGCGGCAGCACCTCGGCGGGATCGACCGCCGCCGTCCCCGCGAACTTCACGGGGACGGTGTCGATCCAGTCCGTGGTCAGGGTCTTGACGCCCGACTGACCGGCTAGGAGCGCCGACCAGGTCGAGGTGACGTCTCCACCGACGGGCGTCGTCGCGCCAAGCCCGGTGACGACGACACGTACCCGGTTCGCACTCACGTTTCGCGCTCCTTGCTGGAATCAGTCATGGATGGATCGGATCGGTGATCGATCGCTCAGTTCTGGATGAAGGTGAGGACGTCCTTGACCGTCTTCAGGTTCTTGAGCTGGTCGTCGGGGATCTCGACGCCGAACTCGTCCTGGGCGGCCACGGCGATCTCGACCATGGACAGGGAGTCGATGTCGAGGTCGTCCACGAAGCTCTTCTCGGGGGTCACCTCGGACGCCGGGATGCCGGTGATCTCGTTGATGATCTTGCCGAGGCCCTCGAGGATGTCCTGCTCGGTGGCAGCCATGTCGCTAGTTCTCCTTTGTTTTTCTGGGTTCTGTGCGGGCGGTGCCGCACAAGTACGGAAGGGTGGCCGAGCTCCCTACGGGATCTCGATCACCTGTCCTGCGTACGTCAGGCCCGCGCCGAAGCCGAGCACCAGCGCCAGGCCACCCGACTGCACCTCGCCACGCTCCAGCATGCGCGAGAGCGCGAGCGGGATGGAGGCGGCCGAGGTGTTGCCGGCGAGGACGATGTCGCGGGCGATGACGGCGTTGTCGGCGCCCAGCTTACGGGCGATCGACTCGACTATGCGCAGGTTGGCCTGGTGAGGCACGAACGCGGCGAGCTCAGACGGCTCGACGCCGGCGCGCCTGCAGGCCTCGAGCGCCACCGGGTGCAGGGCGGTGGTGGCCCACCGGAAGACCGTCTGGCCCTCCTGGTGGAGGCTGTCGTTGCGGTCTTTGATGATGATGGCGTCGGACTTGTCGCCGGCGCTGCCCCACACGACGGGGCCGATGCCGGGAGTGTCGGACGGGCCGACGACCGCCGCGCCGGCGCCGTCGGCGAAGATCACGGCCGTGGACCGGTCGGTCCAGTCGACCCACTGCGACAGCTTCTCGGCGCCGATGACCAGCACGTTCTTGGCCGAGCCCGCACGGACGGCGGCGCTGGCGGTGCCGAGCGCGTAGCAGAACCCGGCGCAGGCGGCGTTGACGTCGAACGCGCCGGGGGCGTTGATGCCCAGGCGGTGGGCGACGACCGCGGAGGCGTTGGGGATCTGGGTCTCCAGCGTGCAGCTGGCCACGATGACGAGGTCGATGTCGTCGGGCGACATGCCGCAGGCCGCCATGGCCTTGCCGCCGGCGATGGCCGCCATGTCCTCGACGGACTCGCCGGCCGGGGCGACCCTGCGCTCCTTGATGCCGACCCGCGACTGGATCCACTCGTCGTTGGTCTCCATGGTCTTGGCGAGGTCGTCGTTGGTGACGACGTTGGCGGGCTGGTAGTGGCCGAGCGCCAGCACCTTCGCGCCGGGAACGATGTCGGGGATCTTCACTGGATCAGCTCCCTGGCCGCGTCGAGGTCGTCGGGGGTCTTGAGCGCCGCGGTGCGCACGCCGCGCAGGCCGCGCTTGGCCAGCCCGGTCAGCGTGCCGCCGGGCAGCAGCTCGATCATGTCGGTCACGCCGAGCGCGGCCATGGTCTCCATGCAGGAGTCCCACCTGACGGGGTTGCTCACCTGCCTGATCAGCCGCTGCAGGAACTCGGCCCCGGACGCGACCGCCTGGCCGTCGGCGTTGGACAGCAGCGTGACCGACGGGTCGGCGGGCTCGACGGCCGCGGCCGCCGCGCGCAGGCTCTCGACCGCGGAGGCCATGTGGTCGGTGTGGAAGGCGCCCGCGACCTTCAGCGGGATGAGCCTGGCGCGGGCGGGAGCGTCGTCCTTGAACGCGGCGAGCTGCTCGAGCGTGCCGCCCGCGACGATCTGGCCGGCGCCGTTGATGTTGGCCGGGGTCAGGCCGTGCTTCTCGATGGCCGCGAGCACGTCCTCCTCGACGCCGCCGAGCACCGCGGTCATGCCGGTCTCGGTGGTGGCGGCCGCCCTGGCCATGGCCTGGGCGCGCTCGCGGACGAGGCCGAGCGCCTGCTCGGGGGTGAGCACCCCGGCGAGCGCGGCGGCGGCGAACTCGCCGACGCTGTGGCCGGCCAGCACGTCGGGGGTCGCCCCGAGCGCCTCGGCGGCGGCCAGTGCGGCGGCCACGAGCAGCGGCTGCGCCACGGCGGTGTCGCGGATCTCGTCGGCGCCGGCGGTGGTGCCGTAGGCGATCAGGTCGAGCTCGACGACGTCGGACCAGGCGCCGAGTCTGTCGGCCAGGCCGGGCAGCTCGAGCCAGGGAGTCAGGAAGCCCGGTGATTGGGCACCTTGGCCCGGGGCGACGAGTACAAGCACAAAAACCACCTTGCCCTGTAGAACTTCGACACGCGGATGGAGATCCGTACGAACTTTGTCCGGGGTGATTTGTAGGTTCCCCACAGTGGGGATTTCGGCGGCGTTACGTTAGCGCTCGCCACGTTTCGGCGCTCTCCGAGAGCCTGCCGAGGATGAGACCCACCTGGAGGGTGAAGGCGGACCTGCCCTCCGTCGGCTGGTAGCCCGTCAGTTCGGTGATCTTCTTCAGGCGGTAGCGCACGGTGTTGGGGTGCACGAACAGCAGCCGCGCCGTCGCCTCCAGGGAGGTGCCCTGCTCCAGGTACGTCGCCAGCGTGTCGAGCAGCGGCGTGCCCGCGAGCGGCAGGTAGACGTTCTCGATGAGCTGCTCCCTGGCGTCGGCGTCGCCGTCGAGCGCCCGTTCGGCCAGCAGGTCCTCGGCGTGCACCGGGCGGGGCGCGTCGGGCCAGCCGCAGGACGCCTTGAGCCCGGCCAGCGCCGCCCGCGCGGACCTGGCGGCGGCGTGCAGGTCGGGCACCTCGGGCCCGATGACGATGGGACCGACGCCGAACCTGGCCACGACCTGCTTGGCCGCGTGGTCGGCGTCGCTCGCGCCGCCCACGATCACGATCAGCCGGTCGGCCTGGACCCCGGCCAGCAGGTCCATGCCGATGCGGCGGCCCTTCTCGCGCAGCCCGTCGATGACCGCACGCGGGTCGTCGCCGGGCGCGTTGCCGGCGATGACGACCACGGGGGAGGAGGTCCAGCCGAGCGCGGCGGCCCAGGAGTGCAGGCCGTCGTCCACCTCGCCGCGCACCAGCGCGTCGACGATCAGCGCCTCGAGCCTGGCGTCCCACGACCCCCTGGCCTCGGCCTCGCGGGCGTAGACCTGGGCGGCGGCGAACGCGACGTCGCGGGTGTAGCGCAGCATGGCCTGCTGGAGCTGGTCCTCGCCGCCGGGGGCGGCCAGCTCATGGGTCTGCGCCTCGACCACCTCGACCACGATCCTGACGACGTCGACGGTCTGCTGGAGCGAGATGGAGCGCTTGAGCTCGCGCGGCGCGGTGCCGAAGAACTCGATGCTGGGCGTGAGCCGGCCCTCGCCGGCGTGCTGGAACCACTCGACGAAGGCGGCGATGCCGGCCTGGGCCACGAGTCCCACCCACGAGCGGTCCTCCGCGCTGAGCGCGCGGAACCACGGCAGCTGCTCGTCCATGCGGGCCATCGCCGCGGTGCCGAGCGCGCCCATGGCGCGCTCGAGCCGACGGGTGGTGTCCTCCCGGGTCCGGTCTGTCACGCCTCCTAGAGTGCCAGGTCCCTCCGGATGTCCGGAACGGCGGTTCGGAGCGCGACGGGTTCGCGGCTCAGATGACCGCGACCGCGGTGATCAGGCCGATCGCGACGTGCGTGACCGCGAGCAGGCGGGCGCCGGGCTGCAGCTCCTGCTCCTTGACGAGGTCGCGGACGGAGATGCCGGCCACCTTGTCGAAGATCAGCATGGCGAGCGTCTGGACCACGATGCCGACCAGGCCGAACACGGCCGTGCCCGCGAGTCCCTCCCCCAGGCGGCCGCCGGCCGACCAGATGGAGGCGGCCACGATGAGGCCGATCGCGGCCAGGGCGGAGGTGGCGAGCAGGGTGGCGTTGGGGTTGCGCTCGGAGCGGATGACCTCGCTCAGCTTGCCGGGGGTGGCCCAGTCGATCACGTAGAAGCCGACGATCAGCAGGATCAGGCCGACGGCGGCGTAGGCGGCGATGGCGCCCGAACCGCGGGCGAGGGTCTCAAGGAGGGTCACGGAAGATCCATTCGAAACGGGTCGGTACGGGGTCAGGTCTCGATGCGGTGCGGGACGAAGGAGGAGGTGTCGTCGGTGATGTAGCCGGTCGTCTCCCTGATGCCCAGGCCGGCCGCCTCGTCGGCGACCATCCAGGCGCCGAGCACCGGCCGCTGGCCCTCGAAGGCGGGCAGCGCCTCGAAGCCCTGGTGGACGTAGCCCTCGCGGCCGTACTGGCCGGCCGTCTCCTGGACCCCCTCAGGGGTGACGATGCGCATCGATGCGCCCTCCCTGCCGAGCAGCGGCTTGCTGATGAACGAGGTCAGGTCGCGGGGCCCGTCGAGGTAGGCGGGCAGCAGGTTGGGATGGCCGGGATTGAGCTCCCAGAGCACGGCGAGCAGCGCCTTGTTCGACAGCAGCACCTTCCACAGCGGCTCGATCCAGGTGGAGTGGCGTACGGCGTGGCGTCCGAACTCGTCGGACAGCATCCACTCCCACGGGTACAGCTTGAACACCGAGCGCATCACGCGGCCCTCGGTGTCCACGAACGTGCGGTTGAGCGCGTCCCAGCCGATGTCCTCCATGGCGACGGCCACGGTCGCGAGGCCCGCCTGTTCGGCGGTCTCCTGGAGGTAGGCCACGGTCATGGCCTCTTCGCCGGTCTCGTCGGCGCTGGTGAAGGCGAAGTGGGCAGGGCCGGACGGCAGGCGCAGCTCCCGCCAGCGGTCGATGAGCCGCTCGTGCACCGAGTTCCACTGGTCGTCGCCGGGGAAGACGTCCTGCAGCCAGAACCACTGCACGACCGACGACTCCACCAGCGACGTGGGCGTGTCGGCGTTGTACTCCAGCAGCTTGGCCGGGCCTGTGCCGTCGTAGCGCAGGTCGAAGCGGGCGTACAGGTGGTCGTCGCGGCGCTCCCATGAGCGGGCGACGTCCTCCCACGCCCATTCAGGGATCGCGAAGTCGGCGAAGCGGCCGCTCTCCACCACGTGCGCCGCGGCGTGCAGGCACATCTCGTGCAGCTCTTCCACCTGGCGTTCGAGCTCTTCGACCTCGTCCATGGAGAAGACGTAATGGACGGACTCGTCCCAGTAGGGGCGGCTCAGCCCGGCCGGGTGGGCGGCGCGGTGGTAGGCCAGGCCCTGGCCTTCGATGGTCTTCTCCCAGCCGTCCCTGGGAGCGGCGTGCTCGCGGCGCATGGCTCAGCTCCCGCCGCTCCAGCCGCGGCCGAAGCCGCCGCGCTGGATCGACTTGCCGCTCCTGCTGCTGATGTTGACGTCGGAGGGCTTGAGCGTGGTGCCGCCGCGTACGCGGGTGCCGACGCGGTGGCCGCCGTAGTACCAGACGTAGGCGCCGTGGGAGCCGCCGTAGTAGTGGCCGCCGGTGGAGGAGGAGCGGCTGTCGTCGTCGCAGTTGGAGTCGTCCACGACCTGGTAGGAGCCGTCGGAGGAAGTGCTCGTGGCCGTGGGGCTGCTGGTCGGGGTCGGGGAGGCGGTCGGGGAGTCGGTGGCGGTCGGGGTGGCGGTCGGGGTGGCGGTCGGGGTGGCGCTGTCAGTGCCGGTCGGTGTGGGGGTCGGTGTGGCGGGGAAGTCGCCGCTGCCGGTCGGGCTGCCCAGCAGGACGCAGTCGGCCGTGACCTCCTCGTCGTCGTCGACCGCCGCGCAATAACCCACGACCATCACCGAGAGGACACCGAGGACCGCCAGCGGAACGATCTTGGACGATTTGCGCGGCGGTTGCTTCGGCGCCTGCGACGGGTGTGGCATGAAACTCCTGCTTTCCTGGGCCGATCAGACTAGCGGCGGCCCTCGGCCCTGATCAATGGTCCCTGGCCGATTTGCCCTGATCAGGGTTGGTGCTCCCGGTCGCCGCTCTCCTGGGGTAGGACTGGACGCATGGATCCGGTCGAGGCCCTGCGCGAGATCGCCTTTCTGCTCGAGCGCGCGGATGAGCCCCCGTACCGCGTGCGTGCCTTTCGCCGCGCCGCCGCGGTGATCGATGAGCTGTCCCCCGGAGAACTCGCCCGTCTGGCCCGTGACGGCGGGCTCGGTGATCTGCCCGGCATCGGGAAGGTCACCGCCCTTGTGGTTAACGAAAGCCTTATGGGTGAGGTTCCAACTTATTTGCGGCGAATGCGGGCGACTGCCGGCACGGAGCTCGACGCGGAGACCGCGGAGCTGCGCGCGGCGCTCAAGGGCGACCTGCACAGCCACTCCGACTGGTCGGACGGCGGCTCGCCGATCGAGGAGATGGCGCGGGCGGCGATCGCGCTCGGGCACGACTACCTGGCTCTGACCGACCACTCACCGCGGCTGACCGTGGCCAAGGGGCTGTCGGCCGAGCGGCTGGAGCGCCAGCTCGACGAGGTGGCCGCGCTGAACGAGCGGCTGGCGCCGTTCAGGATCCTGACCGGCATCGAGGTGGACGTGAACCTCGACGGCTCGCTCGACCAGCAGCCCGAGCTGCTCGACCGGCTGGACGTGGTGGTCGCCAGCGTGCACTCCAAGCTGCGCATGGGCGCGGAGGACATGACCCGCCGCATGGTCACCGCCATCGCCGACCCTCGCGTGGACGTGCTCGGCCACTGCACGGGCCGCGTCGTGCGGGCGGGCGGCAAGCGAGGGGTGAAGCGTCCCGAGTCGGAGTTCGAGGCGGAGCTGGTCTTCGAGGCGTGCCGGCGGTTCTCGGTGGCGGTCGAGATCAACTCCAGGCCCGATCGGCTCGACCCGCCCAAGCGGCTGATGCGGCTGGCGTACGAGACGGGCTGCCTGTTCGCGATCGACTCCGACGCGCACGCGCCGGGGCAGCTCGACTGGCAGCGCAACGGCTGCGAGCGGGCCGCGAGGTGCGGGATCGAGGCGGACAGGATCGTCAACACCTGGCCGCTCGACCGGCTGCTCGACTGGACGCGCGGCTGACTGCGCGGGATGACCGGCCGGCTGCTCGCGCGGCTGATCGGTCGGCTGGCTGCGCGGCTGACCGGTCGGCCGACCAGTCGGCTGACTGCTCGGCTGACTGCTCGGCTGACGGGAAGAACCGCGGATCGTCACGTGGCGGAAAGGCGAGCACGGCTCGCATGCCGCCTGTAAGGTCGTTCCGCTTTTCTCCGGGGTCCCGGGGGTGGTCACGCGGGCGTGAGATCCCTGTGGCGGCGCGGTTAGGTGGGTGTCGCGGAGCTGCCGCGCGGCCCGCGATTGTCGGTGGCGGCGCGTAGCGTTCCGCTTGTGAACCGTACCGACCGGCTCTACGCGCTCGTCGAAGACCTGCGCGCCATCGCGCCACGCTGCCGCTCCGCCCGCGAGCTGGCCGCGCGGTTCGAGGTGAGCGTACGCACGATCGAGCGCGACATCACCGCGTTGCAGGAGTCGGGCGTGCCGATCTACGCCGAGCCGGGTCGCAGGGGCGGCTACGCGATCGACAGGAAGGCATCCCTGCCTCCGCTCAACTTCACGCCGACCGAGGCGGTGGCCATCGCGGTGGCGCTCAGCCGGGCCGGCGACCAGCCGTTCGGCCGCCAGGCGCGCAGCGCGTTACGCAAGGTGGTGGCCGCCATGCCGGGCGCCGAGGGCGAGCTGGCCAGAGAGCTGGCCAGGCGCGTGCAGCTCGCGCGCCCGCAGGACGAGCCGGACGTCCGGCCGATGGGCGGCGAGGGCATCTCCAGGGCCATCGAGGAGGCGCTGCTGCGCCGCCGGGTGCTCAGGCTCGACTACGCCGACGCCAAGGGGGCGCTGACCTCGCGCGACGTCGAGCCTGGTGTGTTCCTGGGCGGGCGCGGCGGGTTCTGGTATCTCGTGGCGTGGTGCCGGCTGCGCGACGACGTACGCGTCTTCCGCCTCGATCGCATCGCGGCCGCCGCCGTCACCGCCGAGCGCTGCCCCGACCGGCCCCTTGAGGGCTTCGCCACCGACGTGCCCGAGATGGTCGTGCACGG
The DNA here is from genome assembly GCF_042428605.1 of Nonomuraea salmonea. Taxonomy (NCBI): domain Bacteria; kingdom Bacillati; phylum Actinomycetota; class Actinomycetes; order Streptosporangiales; family Streptosporangiaceae; genus Nonomuraea; species Nonomuraea salmonea. Next base: position 574,636 of record NZ_JBHMCF010000029.1, on the reverse strand, counting down.
CACGGTGCTCGACTGACTTATCCGAGAGTTTTTTCGAAAACACCGACAGGGGGTTGTCGCCATAGGGATACATGCTTGTGGTGTTCGAACAACGAAGGGCGCATGATCTTCCATCCCAGGTGATCATCCGCTCGCCGGCCGGAGAGAGCGCCTTCCCCGCGAGATCCCGGTCCCGGCGAGCGGGCCGCCCCGCCTGCGCGGGGCGGGTCACCCGTCGCCCTGGACCCGCCGCCGATCGCCGAGCGGCGGCGCGTCCAGGGCCCTTGCGCTCGCGGCGATCGGACGGTGCTCAGAGTCGGGGCTCAGAGTTGGGGCTCGGAGACGGTGCTCGGAGACGGTGCTCGGAGACGGTGCTCGGAGACGGCGGTCAGGGAGCAGGGCGGTGCTCAAAGGGAGGCGGCCGACAGCCAGCGGTCGAGGAGGTCCTGGTCGCCGTGCACGGTCACCGCGGCGGGTGAGCGGCGGCCGTAGAGCACCAGCAGCAGCTCGGCGACCGGGCCGCGCACGGCCACGTCGCCCTTGGCGTGCCCGCGCTCCCAGGTGAACGTCCCGGCGGGGCCCTGCGTGATGGTCCACTCGCCGTCGGCGTCGCTCGCGTGGAGGTGGATCGTGGCCCCCTCCAGGCCGAGCTCGGCCAGCGGCTTGGTGACCCACCTGGCGGACGGCAGGTTGTGCAGCAGCTCTTCGATGCCGTCGATCGCGGTCTCCGCCGGGATCTCCGGGTCGACGCCGAGCGCGAGCTCGGCGTCCACCCGGTGGATCAGCAGCTCGAAGAACATCCGGCGCGGCCACCACGAGGCCCGCTTCTCCGGCCCCCACGACCACACGGGCGTCGAGGGATCGGTGGCGCGCAGCGTCTCCAGCATCTCGCCGGCCCCCGCCGTCAGCCACGCCGCGTCGCCGGGGACGCCCTCCGGCAGGCCGGTCGGCACCTGGAACGACCAGATCCGCTCCTGCGCCTGGTTGCCCAGCACGTGCGCGGTCCAGCGGTGCAGCCGCCCGACGTGGGTGACCAGGTCGGCGATCGTCCAGCCAGGACAGGTCGGCACCGGCACCGACAGATCCCCCGACAGCGCCGCCAGCCTGGTCGTCTCGGCTTCGATCTTCGCGAGGTAGTCAGTCACGCGATCTACATTAGGCCGCCGGGCAAGTCGTGCCCTTCTGCGGCATCTTGCCGTCGATCAGGTACGCGTCCACGATCCCCTGCACGCACTTGCTGCCCGACAGGTACGCCCCGTGCCCCTCGCCCTCGTACGTCACCAGCGTCGCGGTCTTGAGCTGGGCCGTCAGCTTGGGCGCCCACTGGTACGGCGTGGCCGGGTCGCCCTTGCCGCCCACCACCAGGATCGGCGCGGAGCCGGTGGCGTCCACGTGCCTGGCCTCGTCGCTGCCCTTGGCCGGCCAGACCCGGCACAGCCCGCCCGAGCCCTCGCTGCCGAACAGCGGCGAGATCTTCAGCGCCGCCGCCTCCGTGCGGCGCAGCGTCGCCTCGTCGGGCCGCTCGGCGGTGTCGACGCAGGTGATGGCGGGGAAGCTGGTCATCTGCGTGGAGTAGTTGCCGTTCTGGTCGCGCCCGGTGTAGGAGTCGGCGAGGTACATCAGCGCCTCGCCCCGCCCCTTGAGCGCCTCGCCCAGCGCCTGCTCAAGGAACGGCCAGGTCAGCTCCGAGTAGAGCGCGGCGGCCACGCCGGTGGAGGCCAGGCCCTGGGTCAGCGCGCGGCCGCCCACCTGCAGCGGCTTGGTGGTCAGCTGGTTCATCAGCCGGGCCACGTTCGCGTTGGCCTCCTCGGGCGTCTTGCCGACCGCGCAGCTGCCCTCCTTCACGCACGCCTTGAGGAAGCTCTCGTACGCCTGCTGGAAGCCGCGCGTCTGGGCCAGTGTGCGCTGCTCGAACGTGACCGTCGGGTCGAGCGGCGCGTCGAGCACCATGCGGCCGACGTTCTTCGGGAACAGGGTGGCGTAGACGCCGCCGAGCTGGGTGCCGTACGACATGCCGACGTAGTTGAGCTTGGGGTCGCCGACGGCCTCGCGGATGCGGTCCATGTCGCGGGCGGCGTTCACGGTGCCGACGTAGGGCAGGATCTTGCCGGAGTGCTCCTGGCAGAGGGCGGCGAACTCCTTGTTGGCCGCCTCGGCCGCCTGGTGCGTCTGCGCGTCGGCCGGCAGCGTGTTGAGCGAGGTGAACCTGTCCATCTCGGCGCCGTCGCCGCAGCGCACGCCGGAGCTGCGCTCGACGCCGCGGGGGTCGAAGCTGATCAGGTCGTAGCGGGCGCGCAGCGCGGTCAGCGCCTTGGCGGCCTGGTCGAGCGTGTCGACGCCGGAGGCCCCTGGCCCGCCGAAGTTGAACACCATCGAGCCGAGCTTCTTCGCCTTGCCGGTGGCGGGCAGCTTGATGAGCGCCAGGTCGATCTTCTCGCCGTCCGGCTTGGCGTAGTCGAGGGGCACCGCGAGCTTGCCGCACCGGACGGAGGCGTCCTGGCGGGCGGGCGGCTCGCCGTCGGGACGCTTGATGTCGGTGCACGGCCCCCAGGCGATCGACCCTGATGCGGCGGGCCCGGGGCTCGCGCCGTCGAGGGCCTCCGAGGCCGGCTGGGCGGGTGCGGTGGAGCAGCCGGCGGCCGCCAGGACCAGGGCGGCGGCTATAACGCGACGCATGACGAAACTTCCCCTCACATCTCTTCAGGGGGAAGTAGTGCCCACAATACGGCAACGTGCACCAATGGTGAGTGAGGCGGCACGTACCCCCTCCTGAACCTGCCGCCTCAGATGCCCGGCGGCCGGGACGGCCTGATATGACGGCGCTCCCGCGAAGATCTTCGCGGGAGCGCCGTATCTCGGTCGGGTCAGACGCCCATCGACTGGGTGTCGTTGCTCTCCGCGCCGCCCGCCTCGGTGACGCCGTTCTTGAGGTGGTAGCGGGCGATGGCCTCGCGCAGCACCTCGCCGTCGAGCTCGCCCCGCTTGACCAGGCTGCTCAGCACGGCCAGCGTGATCGAGGCGGCGTCGACGTGGAAGTGGCGGCGCAGCGCCGAGCGGGTGTCGGACAGGCCGAACCCGTCGGTGCCCAGCGAGGACCAGTCACCCGGCACCCACTGCGCGATCTGGTCCTGCACGGCCTTCATGTAGTCGCTGACGCCCACGAACGGGCCCTGCGCCTGGGACAGCGCCTGCGTGACGTAGGGGACGCGGCGCTCGGCGTCGGGGTTGAGCAGGTTGTGCTCGTCGCACGCCAGCGCCTCGCGGCGCAGCTCCGACCACGATGTCGCCGACCACAGCGTGGCGGACACGCCCCAGTGCTCGGCCAGCAGCCGCTGCGCCTCCACGGCCCACGGGCCCGCCACGCCGGAGGACAGGATGTTGGCCTTGGGCCCCTGCGTCTCCGGGCCGTCGGCGAACTTGTACAGGCCCTTGAGCAGGCCCTGCACGTCGATGTCGGCCGGCTGGGCCGGCTGCAGGTAGGGCTCGTTGTAGACGGTCAGGTAGTAGAAGACGTCCTCGGGCTGGTCGCCGTACATGCGCCTGAGGCCGTCCTTGACGATGTGGGCCACCTCGAACGCCCACGACGGGTCGTAGGCGACGACGGCCGGGTTCGTCGAGGCGATGAGCGGCGTGTGGCCGTCCTCGTGCTGCAGGCCCTCGCCGTTGAGCGTGGTGCGGCCCGCGGTGGCGCCCAGCAGGAAGCCGCGGCCCATCTGGTCGCCCATCTGCCACATCTGGTCGCCGGTGCGCTGGAACCCGAACATCGAGTAGAAGATGTAGATCGGGATCATGTGCTCGCCGTGCGTGGCGTAGGAGGTGCCGGCCGCGATCGCCGAGGCCATCGAGCCCGACTCGCTGATGCCCTCGTGCAGGATCTGCCCCTGCGTCGCCTCCTTGTACGACAGCAGCAGCTCCCTGTCGACGGCCTCGTACGTCTGCCCGTGGGGCGAATAGATCTTGGCCGTCGGGAACATGGCGTCCATGCCGAACGTACGGGCCTCGTCGGGGATGATCGGCACGAAGCGGTGGCCGATCTCCTTGTCGCGCATGAGGTCCTTCAGCAGCCGCACGAACGCCATCGTGGTGGCGACCTGCTGCTTGCCCGAGCCCTTCTGGAAGGTGGCGTAGACCTCGTCGCCGGGCAGCTTGACCGGCTTGGCGCGGATGACCCGCTTGGGCAGCACGCCGCCGAGCGCCGCGCGGCGCTCCTTCATGTACTGGATCTCGGGGTCGTTCTCGCCCGGGTGGAAGTAAGGAGGCAGGTCGCCCTCCAGCGCGGAGTCGGGGATCGGCAGGTAGAGCCGGTCCCTGAACTCCTTGAGCTCGGCCTTGGTGAGCTTCTTCATCTGGTGGGTGGCGTTGCGCGCCTCGAAGTCCTTGCCCAGCGTCCAGCCCTTGATGGTCTGGGCGAGGATCACCGTCGGCTGGCCGACGTGCTCGCGGGCCGCCTTGAACGCGGCGTAGACCTTGCGGTAGTCGTGGCCGCCGCGCGACAGCTTGCGGATGTCGTCGTCGGTGAGGTGCTCGACCATCTTGCGCAGGCGCGGGTCGGAGCCGAAGAAGTGGTCGCGGATGTAGGCGCCCGACTCGACCGAGTAGGTCTGGAACTGGCCGTCGGGGGTCGTGTTCATCTGGTTGACCAGCACGCCGTCGACGTCGGCCGCCAGCAGCGGGTCCCAGTCGCGGCCCCAGACGACCTTGATCACGTTCCAGCCGGCGCCGCGGAAGTACGACTCCAGCTCCTGGATGATCTTGCCGTTGCCGCGTACCGGGCCGTCCAGCCGCTGCAGGTTGCAGTTGATCACGAACGTGAGGTTGTCGAGTTCCTCGCGCGCGGCCAGGCCGATCGCGCCCAGCGACTCGGGCTCGTCCATCTCGCCGTCGCCGAGGAAGGCCCAGACGTGGCTGCGGCTGGTGTCCTTGACCTGGCGGTTGAACAGGTAGCGGTTGAACCGCGCCTGGTAGATCGCGCCGATCGGGCCGAGACCCATCGACACCGTCGGGAACTCCCAGAAGTCGGGCATGAGCCGCGGGTGCGGGTAGGAGGGCAGTCCGTGGAAGCCGTGCGACAGCTCCTGGCGGAACGCGTCGAGCTGGGCCTCGTTGAGCCGGCCCTCGAGGAACGCGCGCGCGTAGATGCCCGGGGCCGCGTGACCCTGGAAGAAGACCTGGTCGCCGGATTCGCCGTGGTCCTTGCCGCGGAAGAAGTGGTTGAAGCCCACCTCATAGAGGGAGGCGGCCGAGGCGTAGGTGGCGATGTGGCCGCCGACGTTGGTGCGGGCGTTGGCTCGCGACACCATGACCGCCGCGTTCCAGCGGATGTAGGCACGGATGCGGCGCTCGACGTGCTCGTCACCCGGGAACCAGGGCTCGCGCTCCGGCGGGATGGTGTTGATGTAGTCGGTGCTGCGCAGGCCCGGCACGCCGACCTGGTGCTCGCGGGCCCGCTCCAGCATGCGCAGCATGAGATAGCGGGCTCTGGTGCGGCCCTCGGTCTTGACGACGTTGTCGAGAGACTCGAGCCACTCGTTGGTCTCGCTGGGATCGACATCAGGCAGCTGGCTGGGTAGGCCGTCGCTGATGATCGAGAATCGCTGGCGTCCGGAAGCCACTGGGTCTCGCCTTCCGAGATGGACTGATGTCTGGTCTGGGTCGCCTTCCATCCTGGTCTCTAGCCGGAGAAAACGCATCTCTACTAGCCAGTAACCAGAGTGTCCCTGCTGGCAGGGCCGCCCCTGATGGCCTAGACCACCGATGGTAGGACGAATCGCCACCAAAGGTTACATCCCGCAAGCAATTTAACAAGACCAGAAAACCAACGAAATTTCGCTCGATTCCCGGCTGCTTCCGCGATGTCTCCTCCGTAGCCTTAGCCTCCCCCTCAGGGGAGGCTTCTCACTCGCGGCGGGCGAGTCTATCCGGCCAGGTCGGCCGGGCGCTCAGGCCGGGATCGCGGCCGTCCGCCGGCCGCTCCTGGCCGGACCGCTCTTGGTTCAGGTGACCCACGCGGATCATGCGCCGGCTTTCGGCGCGAGCGGGCGGCGGCTTCGGCCTGTTCCCGGGCTGCCCGCCGCGTTCTTTCTTGCGCCGTGGGGGCCTTGCGCCGGTGTGCCCTGGAGGCTCTTCGCACCCCTCTGTCCGGTGCCCCACCGCCCGGGCGCGTCGCCGCCGATCGGGGCTCCCAACCGTCGCTCTCGCGGTGGCGACGTCCGCTCCATGCACCGTAACGATCCGGTCATGATTCTGGAGCGCTCTCCAGACCCGGCAAAACTTAGGAATCTCACTTTTCGTACGGCATTCCGCGTACCAATGTGAGAGGTATGAATGCGACGGTTGGCGATCGGCTCCTGGTACATGGCAATACCGTGGGCGAAAGTGACAGGAGTGGCGTAATCACTGAGGTCCAGGGCGTGGACGGCGCGCCCCCGTACCGGGTCCAGTACGACGACGGGCACACCTGCCTGGTCTTTCCCGGGCCCGATGCCGTGGTGGTGCATCAGTAAGATTTTCGCGTGAGATCTGAAATCATCGCTGTGGCCACCGGTTCCCGGGAGACCGTGCACGACATCACGGCCGAATGCGCCGAATTCGTACGCGGTCAGGGCGGCGACGGGCTGCTGCACGTCTTCGTGCCCCACGCCACGGCCGGGGTCGCGCTGCTGGAGCTGGGCTCGGGCAGCGACGACGACCTGCTGGCCGCGCTGCGCGACCTGCTGCCCGCCGACGATCGATGGCGTCATGCCCACGGTTCGCGAGGTCACGGCAGGTCCCACGTGATGCCCGCACTGATCCCGCCGTACGCCACGATCCCCGTGCTGCGCGGGCGAATGGCACTGGGCACGTGGCAGTCGGTCGCCTTGATCGACCTGAACGTCGACAACCCGCAACGCCAGGTTCGGCTGTCGTTTTTGTCTGATTGATTCTGGCCGACCAGGGCCGTACCCGTGGCGACCGTTGACGACTGAGGGTCACAGCGTGTGGACTGTGCCGAAGCGATAAACCGCATAAGCGGGGCCACTCAAGCAGGAGGGATAAACGTGAGCGCGACCGCGGGTCAGGCGCAGGGCGAGCGCGGCCTGGCCGAACGACTCGGCCTCAAGCCGGGTCAGGTGGTGCAGGAGATCGGTTGGGACGAGGACGTCGACGACGAGCTTCGCGACTCCATCGAAGACCTGACCGGCAACGAGCTGCTGGATGAGGACAGTGATGACGTCGTCGACGTGGTGCTGCTGTGGTGGCGCGACGGTGACGGCGACCTCTTCGACGCTCTGACCAACGCCATGCGAGCACTCGCCGACGGCGGCCAGATCTGGCTGCTGACTCCCAAGGCCGGGCGCGATGGCCACGTGGAGCCGAGCGACATCGGGGAGGATGCCGCTACCGCGGGTCTCTCGCAGACGAGCAGCATCTCCGCCGCACCCGACTGGTCCGGGACCAGGCTCGTCCCGCCGAAGGGCAGCCGCCGGTAGGAGTCCCGAGCGCGTGCCGTACGGCAGGATGGACCTGTGAACGCACATCCTGCCGAGGTCGGCGCCCAGGCTCCTCATTTCGAGCTACAGGACCAGCACGGCACCCCGGTGAGCCTGCGACAGTTCCGGGGCGAGAAGGTCGTGCTGGTCTTCTATCCGCTGGCGTTCAGCGGCATCTGCGGCAGCGAGCTGTCCGCCCTGCGCGATCAGCCCATCGAGGGCGCGCGGTTGCTGACCGTGTCCGTCGACTCGGTCTTCACCCACCGCGCGTGGGCGGATCGCGAGGGTTACACGTTCTCCCTGCTGTCTGATTTCTGGCCACACGGACAGGTCGCGCAGGCGTACGGTGTGTTCGATGAGGCGAAGGGGCTCGCGCAGCGGGGGACCTTCATCATCGACGGCGAGGGCGTGATCCGGTGGTCGGTGGTCAATCCGATCTCCTCAGCACGTGACGTCGCCGACTATGTCAAGGCACTCGCCGATATCGTATGACGTTCAAGGACATCGCCGACTTCGGAGGAAACGATGCCCTGCTTCCGGTGCGGGGCCCGGCAGACGGACCCGGTGCGCGGAGCCAGCCCGTGGCAGCGCGGGGTGCGCCACGAGTCCCAGGTGCTCATCTGCCCTGACTGTCAGCGGCTGCACGACCTCGACCTCGACTCCTGCTCGACATGCGGGTCCACGGCACTGTTCTGCCGGCTGGGCGAGGTGGAGTGCCGGGGATGCGGCGCCGTCTGGATGGCCCGCTCGTCCACCGACCCCATCCACCCACCCGCCGTCGCCGCACCGCCAGGGTTGTCGGCCGAGGTGGAGGCGGCGCTCAACCGGGTCCTTGGGCGGGCCTGAGGGGGCTTGTGCGGGGTTGCGGGTGTGTGGCGGACTTGGGGTGCTTCACTTGGGTTCGCGGGGCTGTGTGATGATCTGGGGCGTCTTGAACGGGATGCGCGCCTCAGCTTGATCGTGTCTGGGACGCCGCACCCAAGATGTCTGGGACGCCCTGCCCCCGGGCTCCGGGCAGGTCGTGAACCCCTGCCACGGACCTCTGCCACGGACCCTTGCTACTGATTCTTGCCGCGGACCTCTGCCGCGGACCTCTGCCGCGGACCTCTGCCGCGGACCTCTGCCGCGGACCTCTGCCGCGGACCTCTGCCGCGGCCCCCTGGCACGGCCCCCTGGCACGGCCCCCTGGCACGGCCCCCTGCCACGGCCCCCTGGCACGGGCCGCGGTTTGGCTGGTTGATCAAGGTCGTGGTCGGCGGCCGATCGATGTCGCGTTCACGTGCTGATCTTGTGCCTGGGGCCGGACGCCCTTTCCGGACATTTGCTGAGCTGCGCTATCGTCTCCTTCCGTGTCCGCAATGAGTTCGTTCGTCGTCGCGCTTGACGTCGGTGGCACGTCCATGAAGGGCGGCCTGGTCAGCGAGTCCGGCGCGGTGCTGCTGAGCGAGCGGCGCCCCACCCCTCGGACCGAGGGACCGGAGGCGGTCGTGGCCGCGATCTCCGACTTCATCAGCCACCTGGCCGGATCGGGCGACGGCATCCCCGCAGGCGTCGGGCTCGCCGTACCGGGGCTGGTGACGGAGAGCACCGCCGTATACGCGACGAACCTGGGCTGGCGCGACGTCCCCGCCACGGACTTCACCACCCTGGACATCCCGGTCATGCTCGGGCACGACGTACGCACCGGGGGCCTGGCGGAGAGCATCCTCGGCTCGGGCCGCGGCGTCTCCGACTTCCTCTTCCTCCCCATCGGCACGGGCATCGCCGGCGCCTCGATCATCAACGGCGAACCGTACGGCGGCGCCGCCGGCTGGGCGGGCGAGATCGGCCACACCCCCGTCTTCCCCGACGGTGAACAGTGCGCGTGCGGGCAGTTCGGCTGCCTGGAGACGTACGCGTCGGCGGCCTCCGTCGGGCGCCGCTACAGCCAGCGAGCCGGCGTGGAGGGCGTCAAGGCCGAGCAGGTGGTCTCCTCCGACGACCCCATCGCCATCGAGGTATGGGACGAGGCCGTGGAGGCGCTGTCGCTGGCGCTGGCCACGTACACGCTGCTCTTGGACCCGTCCGTCATCGTCCTCGGCGGCGGCCTCGCCGAAGCCGGCCCCGCCCTGTTCGACCCCGTACGCACGCGCCTGATCAAGCGCCTGGCCTTCCGCGAGGCGCCCCCGCTCGTCCCCGCCGCACTCGGCGTGGACGCCGGCATGCTCGGCGCCGCCCTCCTGGGCTGGCGCGCCGCCGGCCGCCCCGAGCTGGGGCCCGGGTGGGTGGTGGATGTGCGATCGGGCCCGTTGGTGTCGTAAGGTGTAGTGCCGATCAGGGGCGGTTAGCTCAGCGGTAGAGCACTCGCCTTACAAGCGAGGGGTCACTGGTTCGAACCCAGTACCGCCCACCTGCGAAAACACACGATCTTTGATCTTGAAAACGGCGACTGAGTGACTAAGTGAGTGACTAACTCCCGAAGATCTTGTCCATCGCCGCAGCTCCCTGCATGATCACGGGCCGGATCTGGTGCCGGTAGACCGTCTCGGTGACCACCGTGTTGGAGTGGCCCACCAGGCGCGAGATGTCCTCGATGGGGACACCGGAGTCTGACAGCACGGACACAAAGCTGTGGCGTAGCTCGCGAGGTGACCACTTTCGTTCGGTGAGCCCCGCCGCCACGACGACCTTGCGGAAGTCACGCCGTACGTTGTGAGCCGTGACGGGTGTGCCCGTTCGCGTGCAGAACACGAGGTCGGTGTCCTGCCATCGGTTGCCCGCCTTCTCCCTCGCGAGGTCCTGCGCTTCCTTGAGGAGGCGCAACGCGTCCACGCAGCGCTGGGGGAGCTTGAGTGACCGGCGGGACTTCACCGTCTTGGTGTCGCCCTTCTGCCGGACGGATCGCCAGACGTAGACCGCGAAGTCGGTGTGCTCCCAGCCCGCCTCTGCCACCGGCAGCCAGGCTTCACGGCTCTCGTCGTACGCCACGACGTGCGACCAGAGCAGTGCCCGCAGTTCCTCCGTACGAGCCCCGGTCAGCAGGGACAAGACGATGTAGGCCCGTATGCGCTCGTTGCTCTTCTCCGCCTGGGCGAGAACGGCGAGAGCTTGGGCCAGCGTCAGGGCCTTGGACGGACGACCGGCGCGCCCCTCCGGGATGTCGCACAGATCCACGACGTTCCGCTTCACCTTGTCACGGCGCATGGCGCTCTTGACCGACCGGTTGAGGATGCCGTGGATCAGCTTCAGCGACCGGGTGCCCAGGTCACCGGTCTTACTGGTGAGCCACTTGTCCACGTCCTCCACCGAGAGGTCGCGCAGCTTGCGAGCGCCGAGGGCAGGGATCACGTGCTTGTCGGCGTAGGTGATGTACATCTTCACCGTGGCGTCCGACCTCCCACCGAGGCCGTGTTCCAGCCAGTAGCGCACCGCGTCGGCCACGGTGTAGTTGGTCGGCGCGATTGCCAGGCCGTCTTCGTAGTCGCGGATGATCTCTTTGAGCTTGGCCTTGGCTTCGGTCTTGGTCTTGCCGCTGGCCTTCTTGACGATGCGTTTGCCGGCCGGGGTGTAGCCGACCGTCACCGAGGCGATCCAGCGTTGCCGTTTGTCGTCCCAGTGCAGGCCGCCGTCGCCCCGGCTGCGTCGTTCGGTCATGATGCCTCCTGTTCGAGTAGTGCGATGTAGTCCTCAATGGCTGAGGCGGGGATGAGGCGTGTGCGCCCTTGGGTGACGGAGCGGAGCCGTCCTGAGCGGATGAGTTCGTAGATCACGCTGCGGCTGAGGCTGAGCAGGTGCATGGCTTCGCAGACGCGGTAGAGCCGCCGGTCGTGGGCGGGTAGGGGTGGGGTCATGCATCCGCCTGTTCTGCCGCGATCTGGCGGGCGGTCTGGACGCGGTGGCGGATGTGTTCGGCCATGATCGCTTCGCCTGGGGTGTGGCCGATTCCGGTGAATCGCCAGTGACCGAGGACGAGGGTGGTGGTGTCGTCGAGGGCGGGCAGGCCGTGGCGCTCGCGGGCTTCGGCGGCGCGGTGTGCTGCGCGGGCGTTGCGCAGGTCGGTGAGCTTGAGTGAGTAGGCGCGGCTCTTGCTGGAGAAGTGGCCGCGAAAGCCGAGCATGTGCGCCCAGGGGCGGAGGCGTAGTGCGCGGAACTCGGGACGTGCGCCGAGGTACCAGCAGGTACGGATCATGCGTCGGGCGTGGTCGGTGACGGGCAGGGCGTCGAGGTTCAGGCCGGGTTTGAGGCCGCTGCCGTGGCAGTGCCCGCAGGTTGTCATCGGGCTGAGCCGCCCGCGTCCGGCGCAGGATCGGCAGGACAGGCGGTGGTCGATGGTGCCGGAGGCTTCGGCGCCCTTGGTGGCGTACTTGGCGATGTAGGAGGCGACGGCTCGTTCGCTGAGCCCGTCGGCGTCGGGGTCGAGCAGGATGGGGCGGATGTCGAGCTGGTCGCCCCAGGTGAGGGTCCATCTGCCGAGGTCGCTCGGTGGTGTGGTGACGGTGACCTGGTGGACGGCGGGTGGGATGGCCTGGGTGAGCAGGTGGTGGTCTGCCCAGTCGGGTGGCGGCTGGGCAGGTCCGGCGGGTCCGTCGAGGCGGATGACGGCGTGGAAGTGGATCAGGCCGCGCCGCTGGTATTCGGCGACCTTGGCGAAGGACACCTTGGCGTGCTCGGCGAAGCCGCGACGGGTCATCCCGCTCTGGCGGGCCAGCTCTTGGCGGATGGCGAGGGTGAAGCGGTGCCACAGCGCGCCCGCGTGCGCCTGCCACAGCACCGCGCCGGTGTAGTCGTAGCAGTCGGGGCAGATCGGCTGGCCGAGCCGGTCGTCCTGGGGCTCGTGCCGGAGGTGGCAGCCGACCGGCCGCCCGTGCTCGCACACCCTGTCGCGGTTGCGGGGACGGCAGCGACGGCCGTCGCGGTGGGAGTGGACGGGACCGAAGGAGGGCGCGGTCAGGGTGACGAATGCCCGGGGGTGCGTGCTGACGGTCTCGGGCACGCCTTTGCCTCCTGACAGTCCTGCCCGGATCAGGTGGAACGTGTCGGCCTGGTAGGTCTGGGAGCAGGCCGGGCAGACCGAGGCCCGCCGGTTCCCGCAGGCCACCAGGAGATGTCCTGAGGGCTCACCGTCTGTTGTGTAGGCGTGCAGGATCTCGCCGGTGCTCGCGTTGACGATCATCGATTGTCCGGCCAGGTGTACTGGGTGGGCGCATCCGCCGATCGCCGTGACCATGGACTTCCAGCGTCCATAGCCCGGTGCGTTGATCAGGCGGGTCAGGTCGGCCATCCAGTCGGAACCTAGTGACTCTTCCTCCTTGCTCATAGGGCACCACCTCCTCTGTTGGACTACCTGTAGTACAGGTTGACAGACATCGCGCTTGGTGGTCAACCTGTAGTACAAGTAGTCCTGAAAGCTTTACCGAGGAAGGCCAACCATGGAGACCAGCACCGACGACAAGGACGCCCTCTGGCGCGTCATCGCCTCAGACCTAAGAGGCGCCATCCTCGACGGCCGCTATCCACCCGGCGGCGCACTGCCCAGCGAACCCGAACTCGTCCGCAAGTACGACGTCTCCCGACCCACCGTCCGCAAGGCCATTGAAACGCTGGTCTCCGAAGGGCTCGCCTACGTCATGCGCGGACGCGGCTCCTTCGTCCGCCCCATGCCCGAACGCCGCGCCATCGTCATCACCGACCGAGACCGGCCCGACCTCGCCGCCCCCGGCAACCACCCCGACGTCCAAGCCTTCGGCTGGGACCTCGCCCAACGCGACCACGAGACCCCACTGTTCACCGGCGAGAAGACCATCGCCAGCCGAGACGTCGCGATCATGCTCGGCGTCCGCCCCGGCCACCCGGTCATCCACCGCCGCAGCATGTGGCACCGCGGCCACACCGCCGCCATCCACGGCGCATCAGCCCGCCTGGAGATCAACTCCTACACCAACGCCGACATGCTCCCCGACTATGACGACCCCAAGCGCCACGCCCAATACCGCAAGCGGCCCGGCTTCTTCTACCAGTCGCTCATCCGCGAACACGGCCCCGTCCGCTGGATGACCCTCACCACCGCCCGCATCGCCTACGAAGACGAACGCGCCGCACTCGGTATGGACTACGCCGAAGCCGTCCTCATCATCCGCCGCACCATGGCGCACCCCAACGGCCACCCCATCGAGGTCACCGAGGTCAAGGCCCCCGCCAACCGCTACGAGATCGGCTACCACCGCGAACTCGCCGACGACCCTGACGACGACTTCACGCCACAGGAACTCAGCGACAACGGCATAGACCTCGTGATCTAGACGGCCCACCGGGCGTCGGTCTGGCTCAGAGTTTCTTTACTGGTTCAAGGCGACGGCGCTCCGCGCCGTGCGCACGGCCCCGCGCCCGCCCGCCGCCCGGGCGTGCGGCCTGGGGGCCGGTCCCGGGCGGCAGCGGCTCGGGCCGTACCGCCGCACGGCCGCCGCACCGCCGTACACCTTCCCCGGCCGACCTCCGCGCCGTCGCCGACGTTCCGCCGCCGGCCCCCACCGCTTCGCGGCCCTCCGGGTGCTTCGCATGGGCGCCGGCCGCTCCACTCACCAGAAGAGGGGGACTCTTCAACCCTCGTGCCTCCGGCGGGAGCGCTCCGGCCCCGAGGTGGGGGACCACCTCGCACGCCATCGACTCAGGCAAGCCCAGCAGCCCGGCTCCTCCGCATCAAGCCCGGCTCTGACCGCAGGACAACACATGACCGAGGAACGGCGACCGGCCAACGTACACGCGAAGCCGGGCTTGACGCTCCGTCCCCGGCCCGCTGCCGCTACGCGGTGAGTCGACGGCGTACGAGGTGGTGGGAGTGATCGGCATGCATACATGAGGGGTAGTGATGGCAGCCCGATGCGTTTCACGTCTGGGCTGCCATGGCGGGTGAGCCGCAGTTCGGTGGCTTACCGGGCGGCTCCGTCCAGCAGGGCCGCCCAGAGAGTCCATGCGTCGTTGATCGACATCGTGTGCGTCTCGTGCACCACATGCCCGCTGTCGTGCTGGACGGTGCGCCGGATGAAGCCTCTGGCTCCGCTGGAGCACAGCTCATACACCGTGGCCTTGCACGAGCAGGTCCAGGCCAGCGGGCGAGGTCGTTCGAGGGCGTCGCAGGGTGGCGCCCACTCTATGCGTTGATGATCTTTTCGCAGCGTGCGTACGTGACGGCTTGCGCACTCACCGATGGCGATGCCACGGAGGTTCTGAGCTGGTGTCATGGCGGCATCATAGGCTCACCAAGCTATAGCGCGCTATAGCGCACCTGGCGCGCTGTCCATCGCCATGGCGCGGTATGCATCCCTAGCGTTGCTGCAATGGTGGAGTTGAAGGCGAATCAGCCCAGGTGGCGGCAGGTGCACGCGATCATCGCCGAGCGCATCCGCACGGGCGAGTACAAGGCGGGGGAGCGCATTCCGTCCTTGATCGATCTCATCGAGGAGTTCGGCATCGCCAACGCCACCGGCCAGAAGGTCATGCGCGCCCTTCGCGCGGACGGGCTGATTCGTACGGAGCCCGGCATGGGCAGCTTCGTGACCACGCCTGAAGAGCGCAAGGAGATCGAGGCCGAACGGGCGAAGCGCTCGAAGTCTGAGTGACCAACTGAGTGACAACCGCCGTGGACGGCCGTGGACGCTGGTGATCTTCCACGGTATGAAGGTCCAGGTGAGAGGCCGTTCGACCAGCCATCCCACCTGGCTGTGAGGCGACTTACAAGCGAGGGGTCACTGGTTCGAACCCAGTACCGCCCACCTGTGACATCAGCCCCGTCTCCGATCATGGGAACGGGGCTTCGTGCCATTAACCTGCCTTCCCGTGTTCCCTTTGCGGGACCGGGATCTTCACGGCCGCTTCAGGGGCGAGCGCCGAGGTCCATGTCCCTGACCCGGCACTACGGTCTTGCTCATCGTGGAGGTAGGCCGATACAGCACTCCGTCAGCGAGGCAGATGTTCTGCGAGAGCCGACTGGGGTCACCGCGCATGCATGCTAAGAGGTTGTTAGCTGTTTCCATCCGGGCTGGGCTGATGTTGGTGTTCGCCCTGATGGGTGGAGGCGCGCTCACTGCGTTGGGCATAACGGCCGGCGACTTTTCGGTGCCTCCTCCGGGAGGATTCTTGCGCTTGTCGGCATCGGGGTGGTTCTGGTGATGCTGGTCTGTTGCGCGCTTCTGGCGGGCGTCACCATACGGCTTTCGAGGTGCGCCTACGACGCGTTGAGGCCGCCGTTGACATGCGGGATCGCGGGCTGAGCCGAGCGACGAAGAGCAGGTGGCTCCAACCGGCAAGGCGTATGAGGGGTCGTCGGCTCGCCGCTCCCGCCAGTAACAGCCGCAACGCCCTGGCCGAGCTGCCCCTGCGCGCCGTCCGCTCATGATCCATAGTTTTCCGACAAGATCCATAAGTGGGGATTTTCTAGATCGACAAGCCGTAGCGTGAGGTCATCCGTACGGGCGGCGCGTGTGTCGCCCATAGAGGAAGGACGATGTCATGCGACGCAAAGCCGCACGTTTCGGCGTGACCATGGCCATGGCCGGCGCTCTCGCCACCGGAACCCTCACCGCCGCCCCGGCCAGCGCCGCGGCTGCCGGCTGGTTCCCGTACCAGGGCTTCCGGACGCTGACGACCTGCGTTCAGGCGGGGACGGCCAAGCTGATCATGGAGAACTACAAGGAATACGACTGCCGCTGGGACAGCCCGTTCTACATGCTCTGGCTGAGGAAGTAGCGGGATAGGATCTCCGGGAACGTGCCCGGTGCGCAGGCGAGGAATTCTTCTCCCGTGTGTCGCAGGTTCGAGTCCTGCCCGCAGGCTTCGGCCTCGGTAGCTCAGATGGCAGAGCATCGGTCGTGACGCTTCGCCGCTTTGATCTCGGGCACGTTCTCCTGACCTCGGGCTACGTTCGGGAGGCCTTTCGTGGTGCTCGATCGTGGCACGTCTCCCGTCGTGACGGAGCGGGAGCCGTCCTCCGGCACGTACGAGGGCGCCTCCGGCTACGTACGCGACCCCAAGAGCGCGCTCTTCCTCATCGCGGTCTCGAACATGGTCGGCGAGGACACCTATTACGAGCAGGCCGGTGATCGCGACGGCCGGTTCCGGCGGCTGGTCCACCGGGTGGCCGTCGAGGACGGTGAGTGGCTGGCCCGGTTCCTGCCGTGGCTGCGCTCTGAGGCGAACATGCGCTCCGCGTCGCTCGTCGCCGCGCTCGAAGCGGTCAGGGCGCGGCTCGCCGCGGGGCGGCATGGGCTGAACCGAGGGCTCGTCGACGGCGTGCTCCAGCGTGCGGACGAGCCGGGGGAAGCGCTCGTATACTGGACCTCCACGTACGGACGATCCATCCCGAAGCCGGTCAAGCGCGGCATCGCGGACGCCGTCCAGCGGCTCTACACCGAGCGCAACCTGCTCAAGTACGACACCGCCTCCCAGCCGTACCGCTTCGGGGACGTCATCGACCTCGTCCACCCGGCTCCACACCCGGACAAGCCATGGCAGGGGGACCTTTTCCGACATGCCCTCGACCGGCGTCACAACCGGGACAACGCCCTTCCCGACTCGCTGGCGATGCTGCGGCGGCGCGCATACCTGATGTCGATCCCCGTCGCCGAGCGGCGCGCGCTCCTCACCCAGGGCCGGCCCGCGGCGACGCTCGCCGAGGCGGGCATGACCTGGGAAGCGCTCGCCGGATGGCTCCAGGGGCCCCTGGACGCGCAGGTGTGGGAGGCGATCATCCCGAGCATGGGGTACATGGCCCTGCTCCGTAACCTGCGCAACTTCGACGCGGCCGGCATCAGCGACGCCGTCGCCGAACAGATCATGGCGAAGCTCGCGGACCCGGACGAGGTGGCCAGGTCGCGGCAGCTGCCGTTCCGGTTCTACTCCGCGTACCGGGCGTCCTCGTCGTCGCGATGGGGGGCCACGCTGGACCGGGCGCTCACGCTGGCGACCTCGAACGTGCCGTCGTTCAAGGGGCGGACGCTCGTCCTTGTCGACACGTCCGCGTCCATGACGTCGGGGGCGGTCGCGGCGCGTTCGTCGGTCTCGCCGGTGCAGGCGGCGGCGCTGTTCGGCGTCACGCTCGCCGTCCGGGGCTCACAAGTGGATCTGTACGGCTTCGCCGACGGGGTCTTCGAGCACCCCGTTCCTGCGGATGGCTCGGTGCTGGCGGAGATGCGGCGGTTCTGCCGGCGAATCGGAGCGGTCGGGCACGGTACGCGGATCGCGGAGGCCGTGCGGAGCACGTACCGAGGGCATGATCGCGTCGTCATCCTGTCGGACATGCAGACCATGACCCGCTCCATCGGGCGCGGCGTCACGTCGGCCGCACCTGAGCATGTCCCCATGTACGGCTTCAACCTTCAGGGTTATCGGTACGCCGCGATGCCGACCGGGCGGGGGAACCGGCACGAGTTCGGCGGTTTCTCCGACTCCATGTTCGCGTTGATTCCTTTGCTGGAGGCCGGGGGCGACGCCGGCTGGCCGTTCTAAGCGGTCGGGACCCAATAGCGGCGCTTCTGGTCGGTGACGTTGATCAATTGCCCGCCGTTGGCTTCGATGACCCGGCGGGAGGCGACATTGGTCTTGTCGCACATGACCAGCGCCTGGGAAATGCCCAGGCTTTTCGCGATCGGGAGCGCCGCGGCCAGCATGGCCGTCGCGTGGCCCTGGCGGCGTGCGCTGGGCCGGACGTCATAGCCGATGTGACCGCCCCACTTCTCCAGAGCCGGAGTGAGGTGGTGACGGATGGCCATTCTTCCGAGGAATCGCTCGCCGTCGGCCCACCACAGGGTGGTCATCGGCACGAATCCGGGACGTACGCCCGATGCGGTCCGCTCGTTGATGACGCGCACGGTGTACGCCTCGAAAGCCGCCGGATCCACGAGAGCCTGCGGGTCGACGTCCTCGACGAACCACGGCACCGGATAATCCTGGTCGGCGCGGAACTCTTTCACCGCGGCCACGAACGATGTCCTCAGTTTGCTGGTCGGGTCGATGAGTTCCGGCATGGCGACCATGATGCCCGGGTGGGTGTTGGGGACCAAGCGGATTTCAGCGGTGTGGGAAAGGACGGGACGTGCGGATCTGGGTGGACTCCTCGGGCGGACCGCTGGCACTCGTGCCTGCGGAGGCGTTGCACGAGTGGACCGGCGTGAACGGCGCCGATTACGACGCGGCATGCGCGGTTGAAAGCTTCGGGGTCATCAGATTTGGAAAAGACCGGTCGGCATTGATTGTCTGGGATGAGCCTGCGCGGACCACGTTCTTCGAGCGGCTCTTCGTGCAGTGGATGTACGCCGATTCCGATGCTGACGTGGAGCAGGCGGTGTCGGACCTGCGCGACGTCGTCTGGGAGCAAGGGCCGATCGTGGACGTCGGCGGGCCGATGGTGCTTCTCGACGCCGCGGCGCCTGGAGCAGAGGTACGGATCGACCAGGCGCGGGGCGAGATGGATGCGGAGGCGATCAGCGTCGAGATCGAGCCGGGCTTGTATCGGGTGGACTGCGGCGAAGTCAGCCTGGACGAACGCACCTGCTTCCGCTGCTACCACCTCGTCGCCCTCGCCTAGGCTGATCCCGAGCGGCGACGACGGCTCCGGACGAGCGGCTTGCAGGTCGGCGGTATGTGGAGTCTTTCCGCCGGGACGCTTCTGCTCGCGGCCCGATGTGGCCGTCTCAATGCGAACGATCTTCGTGGCGAATCATCATGTAGCGCAATGGTACGGACACGCACAGTAGTGCCCGGACAGGCGGAGCGGCATGAGGGAGGAGCTGTGGGTTGCATGGCTGAATGTCAGTGCAAAGACCGCAGAGAAGATCCAGAATCGCCATGGACTGAGCGCCCTTGAGGTAAGGGACGCGGTGGTGTGCCGTGAGGGACTGGTGTACACCTGGCACCATCATCCGGAGCGTGGCGTCCGAGCCCTGGTGCAGGTGCGCATACGGGGGATGACGACGCTGGTCGTCCTCTATCCCGCCACTGAACTTGACGGTGATGTCTACAACCTCGGCAGCGCGTACCCGATCTGATCGTCGCTGGTCTCAAGCATGCTCTGGAGGGCATCATGACGTACATGAGCGCCAACGATTTCTACGAAGAGGACGAACCCGTCCAAGACATCCTTGAGGCGTTCGAGCGTGGCGAGAAGCGGGTGACCCGCAGGCCCGATCGTGGGTTCAACGAGCACCTGACGATCGTGGGGACGCCCACGGTCGGGGAGACCAGGACGAGCGGCTCCGTACTGGTCAACGTCTGCTGATGGCCGCACCTATCGATATCCAGCTCATCTTGTGTGATGCGGCTGTCTCTGATCCGAGCGGCAAGGTGCACATGCTCGGCGCCGGTTGGTCCGTAACCGGAGCGCCTATCGCGCCACATGCTGTCGTCGTGCTGATGGGCATCCCGCGGGATCGCGCGAACCAGAAGATTCCACTTCGGCTCCAACTCTGTGATGAGAACGGTCAGCCGGTTCAGGTGACCAAGCCGGATGGCGAGCGGACGCCGATCGTTCATAGCGGCGATCTCGAGATAGGGCAGCCGCCCGAGCTTGCGGCAGAAACGCTGATCGATGCGGCATTCAGCGTCAGCATTCCTCCTCTCCAGCTTGGACCTGGGCGCTACCAATGGCGAGTTCAGGTGGGCGAGCAAGTGGTCAGCAAGTCGTTCACCGCTCAGCAGGGACGCGACCAATACACGTCGGAGTAGCGGATACAGGTGGCGCGGTTCAGGCCGTTGTGAGGGGCGAGGGTGTGAGTGATCAAGGGGGTGCGCGGTTCGCTTGGGCTCGGGCTGCCGCTGGGGCGCTGTTCTTCGATGAGGGTGGCCGGGTGATGGTGGTCACGCCTACGTACAAGCCCACGCTCGACATTCCGGGTGGGTTCGTGGAGCCGGGGGAGACCCCGTACGAGGCGTGCGTCCGGGAGGTGCGGGAAGAGCTGGGGGTCGAGCCCCGGATCGGGCGGTTGCTCGTGGCCGATTGGGCGCCTGATCCGGTGGCGGGCGAGCTGGTGTTGTTCGTGTTCGACGGCGGGGTCTTGCAGGGTGAGGTGCTTGAGCAGATCACCTTCGTGGACGGCGAGCTGAGCGCCTTCGCTTTTCATTCCGTTGAGGAGCTCGACGGGTTGCTGATCGAGCGGCTCGCCCGTCGGGTCAAGGCCGGTGTCACCGCACGGGAACGTGGCCTGACCGGCTACCTGGAGCACGGTCGGGCTCTCCGGTAGCGGTATGGCGGGCTCAGCGGCGTCGGCCTCTGCGGTTTTTGGGGGGAGGGGTGTGGCGTTTTTGTGCTGGTTTTTTGGTTTTTTCGGGGGTGGTGGGGCGGGGGCGGCCGCGGGAGCTGTTGACCGTGCGGCCGCGGACTATGCCGATGAAGTCTTCCATCAGGTCCGTCGTCGCGTCCGTCAGCCAGGTCAGGCCGATCTGGGATTGCGGGGCGTCCGTCACCGGCCGGTACGTGAGGTCTTTGCGGTGGTACAGGCGGGCCAGTGACTGGGGGACCAGGACGAGGCCGGTGCCGGAGGCCACCAGCGGGATGGTCTCGGCCGTGGTGGGCGGGCGGGTGAAGGCGGGGCGGCCGGGGAGCGTCGTCCACTGGAGGGCGTCGTCCAAGGGGTGGAAGATGTCGTCGTCGGCCAGGTCGGCGAGCGTCACCTCGTCGGCGGCGGTCACCGCGTGGTCCTTCGGCGTCACGACCACCGTGGTCTCGACGTAGAGAGGGATGACGTTGAGGCCGTCGCGGTCGATCGGGAGCCGGACGAAGCCGGCGTCGGCGCCGCCGTCGCGCAGGAGCGCCACCACCTCGGGGGTGGGCGCCATGGACAGGGTGATCGGTACGTCGGGCAGCCGCTCGGTCCAGACGTTCACCCACTT
The DNA here is from genome assembly GCF_042428605.1 of Nonomuraea salmonea. Lineage (NCBI taxonomy): Bacteria > Bacillati > Actinomycetota > Actinomycetes > Streptosporangiales > Streptosporangiaceae > Nonomuraea > Nonomuraea salmonea. The sequence continues at coordinate 553,331 of NZ_JBHMCF010000029.1, read as the reverse complement.
CGCGGGGGTCACGCCGGGCACGTACGCCAGCCGGAACGTCTCACCATCGGTCACCGCCACAGCGTACCGATGTCAGCGAACCCCTCCCGACTGGCTACGCTTGGCGCCATGACCTCGTCCAAACCGAAGAGCATTCAGACGATGAAGCCCGAGACGGCGGCCAAAAAGCTGGGTGTCCTCTTCTCGGCCACCCCCGCGGAGTTCCGCGCGGGCGTCGTCTCCAGGGACGAGCTGAACGCGTTGCAGGCCAACCCGCCCGCCTGGCTCACCGACCTGCGCCGCAACGGCCCGCACCCCAAGCAGGTCGTGGCCGCCAAGCTCGGCGTCTCCATCTCCGGCCTGGCCAGGGCCGGCATCACCGAGCCGCTCACCACGGCCGAGATCGAGCAGCTGAAGGCGGAGAACCCGGAGTGGCTTGAGCACGAGCGCGGCGTCCACGCCGAGGCCCGCAAGGAAGCCGCCCGCCTCAAGCAGCGCTGAATCGCCCGTCCTGCCCCTCCCGCGGGCGTTCTGCCGCTGAGCCGGCGGGCGTTCGGCCGATGGTCTTGCGGTCGCTCAATGTCGTGGGTGGACGGTGAGGAAAGGGCCGGTGGCCTTGGTGCCGTCGGAGTTGGCCCAGGGGCCGGTGATGTGGCCGGTTGCGGCCAGTGGGGTGGCGGGCTGGAGCACGCGGTGGAGGCGGAGAGCTGTGCCGGGTGGGCCGGGGAGGATCGTGCCGTCTGCGTCGTCGGTGGTGCCGGTCCCGGCGGGGCCTGCCGACGTCGCGGTGTAGGAGACGGTGATGGTGGGGTCGGGGGTGTCGGTGGCGTTCTGGTCCTGGGCTGCCACCTGGCCTTCGAGCAGGGCCGTCAGCTGGACGATCAGTACGGGGTCGTGGCAGCCGTCGTAGATCCAGCGGCGGCCCAGCACGCCGTGCTCGGCGGTGCCGATCAGGGCGTGTTCGGCGTCCGCGAGCGGAGCTCCCCGGTACGTGAGCGGCACCAGGTACGCCGTCGCCCGGTCGCCTGACGTGTCGTTGACCACCATGAACTCGATGCCCACCGCGCCCTCGGGATCGTCCAGCCGGAAGCCGCCCGCCTTCGACAGCTCGGGCGCGGTCGAGCCGCGGTACCACGGGCGGGTGGGGAGCCAGGCGGTGAGCAGCTCCAGCTTGGTCGGCTTGAGGGTGGTGTGGTGGATGACGGCCATGGCGGGGGTCTCTTTCGTCGCGTCGTGCCTACACCGGGATCTTCGCATGCCACGAGAGACGCTTTTCCGGTAGCTTCTCGGCATGTGGGCGGGCAGGGTGGGGCCGGTGCTCGTGCTGCTGTTCGCGGTGGGTTGCGCCGCCGCTCCCCAGGCCGGGCGGGCCACGGAGAGCCCACGGTTGAGCGGGATCCGGTTGCTGGTGGGCGGCACGAGGATCGTGGACGTGGACACCGGCGCCGCGACGCCTGTGACCGGGCTGCCGGCGGAGCAGAGGGTCACCCTCACGACCACCGTCCACGGGCCGCACACGGTGATCGCCGCGAGTGGTCCTGGCGTCAACCAGGTACGGCTGTTTCTGCTCAAAGGGTCCAAGGCGGTCGAACTCGCCAGCGGCTGGAACGCGTTCCCTGCCGCTGACGGCTCGGGCTTCTGGGTGACGGATCAGCCGGAGTACGGCGGTCCTTGCACCGTACGCGAGCAGGCCGAGGACGGGACGATCCTGCGCCGCCCCAAGTGGAGCCCCTGCGGTGCCCTGCCGTACGCCGACACGCCTTACGGACTGCATGCCAGGCACCGGCGCGAGTCGCTGCTCCTGACCCATGACGGTCTGCGGAAGACCGCCCGCCATCCGCGGATCGTCGCCGTGACGTCCACGGAGCTGCTGGTCGAGCGGAACGACGGGCGGCTCGCCTTGGTGGTGCCAGGTGGGGAGGAACGGCCGGTCGGCAGGCCGAGCGGCACGGGCGTGGCGGCCGAGGGTGAGGTGAGTTCGAACGGCACGTACGTCGCCGTTCCGTTCCTCACGCCCACACCCGGCGCGCACGAGTCACTCGACGTCTGGGTGCTGGACACGCGCACGCTCGCATGGACGCACGTCCCGTCCATGCCTCTCCCCGTGGACGTCAAGAGCCGCCGCATGCGATGGACGCCGGACGGCCGGCTGGTGCTCGCGGGCGGCTTCGTCACCACGGCGGACGACCACCCCCGCGAGAGCGACTACGCGAGTGTGGTCGCCCTGTGGAGGCCGGGCGAGGCGACCCTGACCAGGCACGAGCTGCCTGCGGACTGGCGGGAGAGCTTGGCGATTCTCAGGCCGTGACGGGGACGCCGTTGGCGGTGACGTTCTCGAGGACGAGGTTCTCGACGTTCTCGATGACGTTCGCGGTGATGGTGGCGCCGAAGTCCACGTCGGTGAGGGTGACGTCGCGGATCGGCGCCTCCGGGTAGCCGCGCAGGTTGAGCGCGCGCCTGGCGGTCCGTACGGTCACGTCCCTGACGTCGATCCCGCGTACGGACGGGTCGAACCCGTGCCCGGGCCCCTCCTCGTAGAAGAAGTTCACGTCGATCACCGAGCCGCCGACCTGCCCGATCTCCAGGTCCCTGGCGTGGAAGCCCTCGATGAACCCGCCGCGTACGGAGTTCGTCTTGAACCGCAGCGCGATGTCGAGGTTGGGGCTGGACATCGCGCAGTCCCTGATGAACACCTCGCGCACCCCGCCCGACATCTCGCTGCCGATCGTCATGCCGCCGTGCCCGTCGCGGAAGGTGCAGTTCTCGACCAGGATGTGCTCGCTGGGGACGTTCACCCGGCGGCCGTCGGCGTTGCGGCCCGACTTGATCGCGATGCAGTCGTCGCCGGTGTCGAACGTGCAGCCCCTGATCACCACCATGCGGCTGGACTCGGGGTTGCAGCCGTCGTTGTTGGGGCCGTGGGAGATGACGGTGACGTTCTGGACGAGGACGTTCTCCGACAAGGTGGGGTGGATCTCCCACATGGGGGAGTTGACGATGGTGACGCCCTCGATGAGCACGTTGCGGCACCGGTACGGCTCGATGAAGGAGGGCCGCAGGTAACCGCCCTCGCCGTAGCGGCGCTGCGCGACCGGCACCCCCTGCTCGGCCTGGGCGAACAGGGCGGCCCGCGCGGCGGCCTGGGTCGGCTCGCCCGGCTCCCACCCGTGGTCGCTCGACCCCTTCCACGGCCACCAGTGCTCGGCGCCGGCCTGCCCGTCGAGCACGCCCGACCCGGTCACGGCGATGTCGCTGCGGCCGTAGGCGTAGATGAGCGGCGAGTAGTTGAGCAGCTCGACGCCCTCGAACCGGGTCGGCACGAGCGGCAGGTACGCCTTCGGGTCGGTGCTGAACAGCAGCGTGGCGCCCTCCTTGACGTGCAGGTCCACGCGGTCGAGCAGGTGGATGGGGCCGGTGAGCCAGCGGCCTTCCGGCACGTCCACGTGGCCGCCGCCCGCCCGGTGGCAGGCTCTGATCGCGGCGCGGATGGCGGCGGTGCAGTCGGTCGTGCCGTCGCCGCGTGCGCCGAAGCGGGTGATGTCGAAGCGACGGTGTGGGAAGACGGGCGGGCGGACGCGCGCGGCGATGCGGTTCGCACGAGCCCAGGCAGCGGCCGTTCCTGATCGGCGGGCGAGGGCGGCTTCGGGGGTGAGGATGGGGACGGCGATGGCGGACATCGCCAGGGCACGCATGGCGGCGCGGCGGCTCAGCACGGGCAACTCTCCCTGTCACGCTCGGGACCGCCCGGAGCATATGCCGACCCGTTGCGGTGATCCAGACGTCCGCCGCCTGTTTCCGCTGGAAGCGCGGTGCAACCGGTTGCAGATCACGGCGAGGCCAGGCGGCCTCGCCGTGCTCAGGAGGTCAGCAGGAGTTGGCGCCGTCGAACGTACGGACGCCGCGGGCCACCTTCGACCAGATCGTCCCGCCGGGGCGGACCGTGTGGCACTGGCCGTCGGTGCCGTGGGCCCACACGATCTTCAGGCGCAGCGTCCTGCTGCAGTCGTTGCGCGCGTAGCCGGTCTTGGTGATGGTGCCGGTCGTCTGCCAGACGACCACGCAGGAGGGTGCGTTGCCGGCGGGGGCGGCGGCCTGGGCGGGGGCGGTGGCCGCACCCAGGGCGCAGCACGCGGCGGCGAGGGCGGTGAGAGTCTTGCGCACGGAACGTGTCCTTCCTGCTGCCATCAGTTACCCAACGAGTAGTAATCGATTGACTACACAAAGTCAATGTCGCGATGACGCAGCGGAACGGTTCGCATATCTTCACAAAACGGACATGAAGCTACTAATCTGGCATCGCTCCAGTGGGGGCCCTGGAGCGCCAACGTCCGCCGGACGCCGGGATCCCTCTCCTTGCCAGGAGGGATCCCGGCGTTTGGCAGAAAACCGGATGTGTCCTGGTTCGCCGGACATCTAGGGTTGATCCGTGACCAAGCTCAACCAGATCCTCGCGGTCGAGAAGGGTGTGAAGTCGGACGTCCAGCGCAAGGTGACGGACGCCTACCACCAGATCCAGAAGGCGCCCCTGCTGTCCGGCCTCTCCCGCACCTACCAGCCGATCGACGACGAGGGCGAGCGGCTGCCGCCCGAGTCGACGCGCGTGCAGGTGCAGGCCGAAGAGGTGCTCAAGGGGGTCGGCACGACTCTGACCCGGCTGTTCGACGTGACCGCCACCAAGGATTGGGCCAACTGCGAGGCCAAGGCCAGCGTGCGGGTCGACGGCGAGGTGCTGCTGGAGGACGTGCCGGTGACGTACCTGCTCTTCCTGGAGAAGCAGCTCACCGACGTCTACACGTTCGTCTCCAAGCTGCCGACCCTCGACCCGGCCGAGACCTGGTCGCGCGACGAGGCCACCGACACGTGGCGCACCGACCCGGTCAAGACCACCCGCACCAAGAAGGTGCCGCGCAACCACGTGCTCGCCGAGGCGACGGAGAAGCACCCGGCGCAGGTGCAGGTGTACAACGAGGACGTCGTGGTCGGATACTGGACGAAGGTCGCCTTCTCCGGCGCGCTGCCGCAGCGGCGGGTGAACGAACTGCTGACCCGCGTACAGAAGCTGCAGGACGCGGTGAAGTACGCGCGTGAGGAGGCGAACGGCACGCAGGTCGTCGACCGTAAGATCGGCGACAAGGTGTTCACCTACCTGTTCGGGTGAACCCTCCCCCAGACCCCCTCGCCTTCGGGCGGGGGTGCGCCAGGAGCGCAAGCTGAGGCTGACGCCTGAAGCTGATCGGCGGTGACATGGAGGTTCGAGTCCTCCCCGGGGCATTCACGCGCCCCGGTGGCCCAATTGGTAGAGGCAACCGCCTGAAACTCAGATTCTCGCTCCAGATTCAGCATTCGCCGCCAGGCGCCGGATCGACCGAGGACGGGCTGTGATGGTGAGATACCGGTTCGAATCCGGTTCGGGGCTCTATTCCTGCCCCGATGGTTCAATGGTCGAGCGCACGTCATGATGACTGACCCGTCCTCTTAAACGCCGCCGGCACCGCGATATGGCGGCCTCACTCAGGCCCCCCGGTAGGGTAACCGGGGGGCCGCCGCCCTTTTCACCGCGGCGTCAGCTTGCCGGTCGCCAGGTCGAGCGAATAGGAGCGGTCCTCGTACGCGCTGTGCAGCAGGAATCGCCCGCCCTTCGACCAGCCCGGCACATTCTCCAGCACGTCATCACCGGGAAAGCGATAGGTGACGGCCGACAGGCGTTTCCCGGTGGCCGGATCATAGGTTTCCGCGCGCTGCTTCGCCCATCGGATGACGACCAGCCGGCGGCCGTCGGGGCGCAGGTGGTAGTTGTCGCCGAGTTTCCCCAGCGGGAGCCGCATGCGCTCCCTGCCCCTGGGGTCGAGGACGAGGACCCGATCGCCCGTGGTGACGACGACGCCGGCCGCGTTGACGTCGTGCACCTCCCGCGCGCCGGCGAGCACCAGCGGCGCCCAGGTGCGGGTGTCGACGACCCGCGCGCCGGCTCCCGACATGACCACGAAGCGGCCGTCGAAGGTGACGGCGGGCACGTCGGCGTCGGTCAGGGGCGGGGTGAGGGCACGGCTGCCGCGTGCGTCCTGATACGTCAGACGGCGGTCCTCCGCGTGCAGGTAGACCACCGCCTTGCGGTTCGGGGCGACGGCGAAGGGGGCGCTACGGGGGGCCTTGCCCGCCTCGGCGACATAGGGTGCGGCCTGCGGGAACGGCTCGCCGTTGACCAGCCAGAACCGGCACGGGGCCACGATCTCGTCGAACCACGGGCAGGTCGGGGCGTCGTGCTCGTCGACGGTCTCGAACGTGGCCGGGATCGCCCGCACCTCGGCGGGCCCGCTGTGGGCGAGCGGTTCGTCCTGGGGCGGGCGGCCTGGGACGAGCAGGACGCCCGCCAGCACGACCGCGCTGCCCGCGAGGTGCACGTTCCGCGCCGACCAAGCGCCGAGTGCTTGCGCGGCCTGATCCTGATCCTCCATGCGCGGGCGCCGGTCCGCGAGCGTCACGGCCGCCGCGACGGCGACGGCCACGGCGGCGTGCGGCAGCAGGGTCCGGCCCGGGTCCTCGGACACGACCAGGTGGACGCCGGCCAGCGCGGCGGCGGTCACGGACGTCAGCCACAGGGCGCGCGGAACATTCATCGCGAAGAACGGCACGCGCCGCGCCGCCAATAGCGGCCCGGCGCACCAGCCGGCGACCAGATAGAACGGGTCACCGGTGAAACCCGCCACCGGAACGGCCAGGACGACGGCGGCCAGCCGCCAGCGGCGTAATCGCGAGAAATAGTCGATGACCTGCGGCGCATTTTCCATGGTGACCGGATAACCGCTCAGCGTGGCGAACCTCGTGAGCATTTCCCGCGACACCGTTACCGCCGCCGCGAGAATGGCGGCGGCCCCCAACACCCAGATCATCACCGGGACACGATATAAGGTGCTGTGCCATGCATCCCGATTTAATATGGCAGCGATTAGGCATCGGCGACCGGCGCTTACCCTGGCCTGGGGCAGTGAGCTGGTGTTGTGCGATGCTCGCCGTCGCCGCCGCCATTTTCTCGTGGGCGGGCGCGGCGACGCCACGGGCCGCCTGGACGGCCGAAGCCTGGCTGCCCCACCGGGACGACGCCGGGCGGCTCGTCACCACCATGACCCTCGAAGTGCTGAACGAGGGGCCGGTTCCTGTCACGATCACGGGCATCGCGCTCGACGTCCCCGGCCTGCGCCTGCTGCCCCTCGACGCGAAGAACAACGAGTGGGCGTCGGTCGAGGTGGCGGGCTACGAGAGAGACGTGATCTACAGGACCGTGCACGTGGGCGACTGCGCCAAGGTGCCGAGGGAGCCGCGGCCGGTGCGGTTCACCTACCGGACCCCGCTGTGGTCGGGAGAGTCTGAGGCGGTGCCGGGCGCCTGGCACATCTCGACGCCCGGGGAGGAGGACCGCGTGCCGCTGGCCTGGCAGCGCGGACTCGCGGCCCAGGCGTGCAACGAGGCGGTGAGTGACGAGTGGTCCTGAAGGAGCCGGCGCCCCCTGCGGCACCCGCCCGGCCGGGATTGAAGATCGCGATCGGGCTGCTGGTCGCCTTCGCGGCCCTCCGGGTGGGCGGGCTCGACCTGCTGTTCGACCCGATCGGCTGGTGGCTGTGCCTGCTCGGGGTGGGCGACCTGAAGCCGGGCAGCAAGGCGGGGTGGCTCGCCTTGGGAATGGCCGTTCTGTCGGTCGTCGCGCTGTTTGAAGGCGATGCGGCGCAGGGGACGTCGTACTCGGCGTTCTGGCTCGGGTACGCCGCCGGGGCGCTGGTCACGCTCTGGGCGGTGGTGGACGTCGCTATCCGGTACATCCGCCCCTCCGGCGACCACTACGACGTCACGCTGCTCGACGCGCTGCGATGGGCGGTGGTGGGGGCGGGGGCGGTCGCCCTGCTGGCTGAGTCCGGGTACGCCTGGCTCGGCGAGGTCGCCGTCATCGCCATGTACTGCGCGCTGGCCCTGCTGGTCGTGATCCTCTGGCGGCTTCGAGCCTGAAAGGCCCTTGCCGGGGCGGCGTTGCGGGACGAAGGTGGAGGGAGACCCGGCCGGGGCGTGTCCCCGGCGGGTAGTCCCGCCCGGACGGCGAGATGGGTGGCGGTGACCGGCGAGGTCACCAGACCTGCCGCCGCTTGACGGTGCCTCTGCCGCTCCGGGCGGGACGCCGGACCGCCCTGTCACCAGCGGTCGTGGACCTGGGGGCGGATGAGCTCGTCGTAGACCTCGCGGACCGTCGAGAGCGCCGCGTCGTCCAGCGGGGTGAGGGCGTCGGCGGCGGCGTTGGCCTGGGCCTGGGCGGGGTTGCGGGCGCCCGGGATCACCACCGAGACCCCCTCCTGGTCGAGGATCCAGCGCAGCGCGAACTGCGCCATCGTCGCCCCCGGCGGCACCAGCGGCGCCAGGCGGCGGACCGCCTCCAGGCCGGTGGCGAAGTCGACGCCCGAGAACGTCTCCCCGACGTCGAACGCCTCTCCGCGCCGGTTGAACGAGCGGTGGTCGTCGGAGGAGAACGTGGTGTGCTCGTCGTACTTGCCCGACAGCAGGCCGCTGGCCAGCGGGACGCGGGCGATGATGCCGACCCCGGCGGCGCGCGCGGCGGGCAGGACCTGCTCGAGCGGCTTGAGCCGGAACGCGTTGAGGATGATCTGCACGGTCGCCACACCGGGACGGGCGATCGCGGTCAGCGCCTCCTCGCAGGTCTCGACGCTCACGCCGTACGCGGCGATCTTCTTCTCCGCCACCAGCGTGTCGAGCGCGTCGAACACCGCGTCCGTCGAGTAGACGGGCGTCGGCGGGCAGTGGAGCTGCACCAGGTCGAGGGTGTCGACGCCGAGGTTGTGGCGGGAGCGCTCGTTCCAGGCGCGGAAGTTGTCCATCACGTAGTTGGCGGGGATCTGCTCCACCCGCCGCCCCATCTTCGTGGCCACCGTGAGGCCGGGGTGGTTCTTGGCGAAGCGGCCGACGATCTGCTCGCTGCGGCCGTCGCCGTAGACGTCGGCGGTGTCGATGAAGGTGACGCCCGCGTCCACCGCCGCCTCCAGCGTGGCGACCGCGTCGGACTCCGTCACCTGGCCCCAGTCGGCGCCGAGCTGCCAGGCGCCGAGGCCGACCACACCGACCTGGCGTCCGGTACGTCCCAAAACGCGCTGTTCCATGGGTGTCTGCCTTTCTCGAACGTGACCGGCACCAGTCTTCCGGATGCCGATACCCACTGCGCACGCCGGGGCCTCGGCGAGGCACGGGCGATGGGCCAGGGCACGTACCCTGTCTGCCATGATTCGTCCCGCCACACCCGCTGACGTGCCCGAGATCGTCAGCATGATCCGCGAGCTAGCCGAGTACGAGAAGGCCGCACACGAGGTGCGGGTGACCGAGGAGCAGCTCCACGACACCCTCTTCCGCGACCACCCCGCGGCCTTCGCGCACATGGCCGAGCAGGACGGTGAGGTGGTGGGCTTCACGCTGTGGTTCCTGACGTACTCCACCTGGCGCGGCGTGCACGGCGTCTACATGGAGGACCTGTACGTCCGCCCCCAGCACAGGGGCGGCGGCCACGGCGTGGCGCTGGTGCGCGAGCTGGCCCGCATCTGCGCCGAGCGCGGCTACGAGCGCCTGGAGTGGGCGGTCCTCGACTGGAACGAGCCGTCCATCGCCTTCTACGAGAAGCTCGGCGCGGTCAACCAGAACGAGTGGTTCCGCTATCGGCTGACCGACGAGCCGCTGCGCCGCCTGGCCGGCTGAAAGCACCCCTGGCCGGCTGAGAACACCCCCCCGCACACGGCCACGCAGGTCACGCACGGTGACGTGACCTGCGTGACACAAACGGTTCAGACGCCGGCGTGCGTCCTGCTCCGCGTGCTCTCGGACTGATCGAACATGCCCATCTCGGACTCGTCGAGCTCGCGGTGGGTCTCCTCCATCCGCAGCGCGACACCGATCGCGAAGAACGTCGGCGCCCACTCGCCGACGAAGATGCCCCACCGGTCGGCCCGGTCGAGCCCGGCCTTCTCGGCCTTCGTGGACACCGCCCAGCTGGCGAAGGCCAGCGCGATCGACGCCAGGCCGCAGGTGTACATGTGGCCCGACTTAACGCCCATCTTGTGCAGCTGTTTGATCATGTTTCCCCCCTTGTCTGAGTGCTGTTACCCCAGCAAGAGGCCGATAACCGATCATTAACATCATGTTTCGCGGGTGACGGTTGTGCGGAGCTTGTTACCGCGGTGAATCACCCGTAACGAACGCACAGCCACGCACGGTCATCGTGCGTAATGAGCCCTTCCTACCTTGGAGATCCCGGACGCCGAGCGTAGGAGAGGTCGATGGCGCGCTGGATCGCCGAGTGGCACCCCGATGACCCAGCCTTCTGGGAGAGATCAGGCCGGCGGGTGGCCCGGCGCAACCTGGTCTTCTCGATCGTGGCCGAGCACCTCGGCTTCACCGTGTGGACGCTGTGGAGCATCGTGGCGACCAAGATGGGGTCGTACGAGTTCTCCACCGACCAGCTGTTCTGGCTGGTCGCCCTGCCCAACCTGATCGGCTCCGTGCTGCGGGTGCCCTACACGTTCGGGCCCGCCAGGTTCGGCGGGCGCAACTTCACCGTGGTCAGCGCCGTGCTGCTGCTCATCCCCGCGGTGCTGCTCGGTGTCGCGGTGAACAACCCGGCCACGCCGTACTGGCTCTTCCTGGTGATCGCGGCCCTGGCCGGGCTGGGCGGCGGGAACTTCGCCTCCAGCATGGCCAACATCACCTACTTCTACCCGCGCGAGAAGCAGGGCGTGGCGCTCGGGCTGAACGCGGCGGGCGGCAACGTCGGCGTCAGCTCGGTGCAGCTCGTCATGCCGCTGGTGATCGGCTCGCTCGGGCTGGCCGCCGCCGGGTGGTTCTGGATCCCGTTCATCGTGGTGGCCGGGGCCTGCGCGTTCTTCTTCATGGACAACCTGACCAGCGCCAAGGCCGACCCGCGCGAGCAGTTCGCGGTGGCGGGCAAGGCGCAGACCTGGGTCATGTCGTTCCTCTACATCGGCACGTTCGGCTCGTTCATCGGCTACTCGACGGCCTTCCCGCTGCTGAGCCAGAACCTGTTCCCCGACGCGCCGTACGCGGCGGTCGCCTTCGTCGGGCCGCTGCTCGGCTCGCTGATCAGGCCGGTCGGCGGCTGGCTGGCCGACCGGCACGGCGGCGCGCCCGTGACGCTGTGGAACTTCGCCGCGATGGGCGGCGGCGTGCTGCTGGTCTGGCTGGCCGGCACGAGCGGCAACTTCTGGCTGTTCTTCCTGGCCTTCCAGCTGCTCTTCGTCACCTCGGGCGTCGGGAACGGCTCGACGTACCGGATGATCCCGGCCATCTTCCAGGCCAAGGCCGTGGCCGAGCGCGGCGAGGGCGAGGAGGCCCTGCTGTACGGCAAGCGCCAGGCCAGCGCCGCCATCGGCATCATCTCGGCGGTCGGGGCGCTCGGCGGGTTCCTCATCAACCGGGCGTTCGGCATGTCGTTCGCCGCCTCCGGCAGCCCCGCCGCCGCGTTCCTCACCTTCGGCCTGTTCTACGCCTCCTGCTTCGCCCTGACCTGGTGGTGCTACATGCGCACGGTCGGCGTCAACGTGGTGGCGAGCCTCGCCCATGCCAGGGTCTGACATGACGGCGACGCACTGCCCGTACTGCGCGCTGCAGTGCGGCATGAAGATCGGACCCGGGCCGGCCATCAGCCCGCGCACCGACATCCCGGCCAACGCACCGGGAGCGCTGTGCCAGAAGGGGTGGACGGCGGGTGAGCTGCTCACCAGCACCGAGCGCCTGACCACCCCGCTCCTGCACGGCGAGCCCGTGGACTGGGACGTCGCGCTGGACTACGTGGCCTACCGGCTGTCCGCCATCCGCGCCGAGCACGGCCCCGACGCCGTGGCCGTGTTCGGCGGCGGTGGGCTGACGAACGAGAAGGCGTACACGCTGGGCAAGTTCGCCAGGGTCGCGCTCGGCACCAGCCAGATCGACTACAACGGCCGGTTCTGCATGTCGTCGGCCGCCGCCGCGTCCATCAGGGCGTTCGGCATGGACCGGGGCATGCCGTTCCCCGTCACCGACCTCGCGGAGGCGGACGTCGTGCTGCTGGCCGGCGCGAACGTCGCCGAGACCATGCCGCCGTTCGTCCGCCACCTCGACGGGCCGCGGCTCATCGTCGTCGACCCGCGCCGCTCGCCGACCGCCCGGCTGGCCTGGCTGCACCTGCAGCCCACCCCGGGCACCGACCTGGCGCTCGCGCTCGGGCTGCTGCACATCGCGGTCGCCGACGGGCTCGTGGACGAGGCGTACGTGGCCGCGCGGACCACCGGCTTCGACGACGTCCGCACCTCGCTGGCCTCCTGGTGGCCCGAGCGGGTCGAGCGGATCACCGGGGTGCCCGTGCACCAGATGCGGCAGGCGGTCAGGGCGCTCGCCGCGGTGGAGCGGGCGTACATCCTGACGGGACGCGGCGCCGAGCAGCACGCCAAGGGCACCGACACGGTCACCGCGTTCATCAACCTGGCGCTCGCGCTCGGCCTGCCCGGCACCCCGGGCTCCGGGTACGGCTGCGTGACCGGGCAGGGCAACGGCCAGGGCGGCAGGGAGCACGGGCAGAAGGCCGACCAGCTGCCCGGCTACCGCAAGATCGACGATCCGGCGGCCCGCGCGCACATGGCCCGCATCTGGGGCATCCGGGCCGAGGACATCCCGGGGCCTGGGCGGTCGGCGTACGAGCTGCTCGACGCGCTGGGCACCCCTGAGGGGCCCAGGGCGCTGCTGCTGTTCGGCTCGAACCCGATCATCTCGGCGCCCGCCGCCGAGCACGTCGCCGAGCGGATCGGCTCCCTCGACCTGCTGGTGACCTGCGACTTCGTGCTGTCGGAGACCGCCGCGCTGGCGGACGTGGTCTTCCCGGTGACGCAGTGGGCCGAGGAGACCGGCACGATGACCAACCTGGAGGGCCGGGTGCTGCTGCGCCGCAAGGCCCTGGACCCGCCGCCGGGGGTGCGCAGCGACCTCGACGTCATCGCCGCGCTGGCCGACCGGCTCGGCCACACCTTCGGGACCGAGCCGGTCGAGGTCTTCGACGAGCTGCGCCGCGCCAGCGCGGGCGGCCCCGCCGACTACTCCGGCATCACCTACGAGCGCATCGCGGACGAGACCGGCGTGTTCTGGCCGTGCCCGTCGGAGGAGCACCCGGGGACGCCGCGGCCGTTCCTCGACCGGTTCGCGCACCCCGACGGGCTGGCCAGGTTCGTGCCCGTCCAGCACCGGCCCGCCGCCGAGGAGATCGACGCCGACTACCCCGTCTACCTCAGCACCGGCCGGGTGCTGGCCCACTACCAGAGCGGCGCCCAGACCCGCAGGATCGCGCCGCTCGTCCAGGCCGCCCCGGAGCCGTACGTCGAGCTGCACCCCGACCTGGCCGAGCAGCTCGACATCACGGCAGGGGACGTCGTCCGCGTCAGCAGCAGGAGGGGCGAGAGCAAGGCAGTGGCCAGGATCAGCGACGCCATCAGGCGCGACACCGTGTTCATGCCCTTCCACTGGGAGGGCGCCAACCGGCTGACCAACCCGGCACTCGACCCCACGTCGAGGATGCCGGAGTTCAAGGTCTGCGCCGTCAGGGTGGAGAGGGACTCATGAGGCTCGTCGTCGTGGGCAACGGGATGGCCGGGTCGCGCCTGGTCAGCGAGGTACGCACCCGGGACCCGCACATGAAGATCACCGTGTTCGGCGCCGAGGCGTGCCGGCCCTACAACCGGATCCTGCTGTCCAACGTCCTGGCCGGCAGCTCCCGGCCCGAGCAGGTCCGCCTGGTGGACCCCGCCTGGTACGACGCCCACGACGTCGAGGCCGCGTTCGGCAGCCCCGTCGCGCACGTGGACAGGGAGACCAGGCACGTCGTGACGGAGGACGGACGGCGCGAGCCGTACGACCTGCTGGTCCTCGCGACCGGCAGCGACGCGCTCGTGCCGCCGATCCCCGGCGTCGAGCGGGCCATCCCCTTCCGCACGCTGGACGACTGCGAACGCATCCTGGGCGAGGCCGAGCGGGCCCGTACGGCGGTCGTGATCGGCGGCGGGTTGCTCGGCATCGAGGCCGCCCGCGGCCTGGCCGGGCGCGGCCTGCCCGTCACGCTGCTGCACCTGGCGGGCCACCTCATGGAACGCCAGCTCGACGTGGAGGCGGGCGAGGTGCTCGGCGAGACGCTCGCCGGGCTGGGCGTGCACATCCGCACCGGCGTCAGCGCCGCGGGCGTCGAGGACGACGGCGTCAGGCTCGACGACGGCGAGCTGGTCGAGGCCGACCTGGTCGTGCTGGCCTGCGGGGTGCGGCCGGTCACCGGCCTGGCCGCCGACGCCGGTCTCGAAGTGCGGCGCGGCATCGTCGTGGACGACGAGCTGCGCACCGACGACCCGTCGATCTTCGCGATCGGCGAGTGCGCCGAGCACGACGGCACCGTCTACGGCCTCGTCGCCCCCGCCTGGGAGCAGGCCACCGTGGCCGCCGAGGTCATCACCGGCGGCAAGGCGCTCTACCGCGGCTCCCGCCTGGTCACCAGGCTCAAGGCCAAGAGCGTCGAGCTGGCGGCGATGGGCGAGACCCAGCTCGGGGAGGAGCACGCCGAGGTGGTGCGCTTCAGCCACCGCGCCCGCGGCACCTACAGGAAGCTCGTCATCAGGGACGGCCGGCTGGTCGGCGCGATCCTGCTGGGCGAGAGCGACGCCGTCGGCACCCTCACCCAGCTCTTCGACCGCGGCGGGCCGCTGCCGGGCGACCGCGCCGGGCTGCTGTTCCCCGGCCTCGCGGCGGCGCCCGTGGCCGACAGCCCGACGCTGATGCCGGACGCGGCCATCGTCTGCCGCTGCAACAACGTGACCAAGGGCCGGATCAGGGCGTGCTGGGAGGCCGGCGCCCGTGACGTGGCCGGAGTGGCGGCCTCGACCAGGGCCACCACCGGATGCGGGACCTGCCGCGACGCCGTGGAGGGCATCGTCGGCTGGCTGTGCGAGCAGGAAGGGATCTCAGCGTGAACAGGATCGTCGTCGTCGGGTACGGCCCGACCGCCCACCGGCTCGTCGAAACCCTCACGAGCAAGGGCTTCAGCGGCAGCGTGACCGTCATCGGGGAGGAGCCGCGACCGGCCTACGACCGGGTGCACCTGACCTCCTACCTGAACGGCACCTCGGCAGAGGACCTCACCTACACCGTGCCCGGCGGCGTCGTCACCCGGCTGAACACCCGGGTCACCGCCATCGACCGGCAGGCCAGGCGGGTCACGCTCGCCGACGGCGGCAGCGAGCCGTACGACGTGCTCGTGCTGGCCACCGGATCCGCGCCGTTCGTGCCGCCGGTGCCCGGCGCCGAGCACGCCTTCGTCTACCGCACCATCGAGGACCTCGACGCCATCAGGACCGCCGCCAAGGACGCCGAGCAGGGCGTCGTCGTCGGCGGCGGGCTGCTCGGCCTGGAGGCCGCCGACGCGCTGCGCGCGCTCGGGCTGAAGACCCACATCGTGGAGATGAGCCCGTGGCTCATGCCGCGCCAGGTGGACGAGGGCGGCGGCTCGGTGCTCAAGTCGCACATCGAGGGGCTCGGGCTGACCGTGCACGCCGGCGCCGGCGTGCAGGAGATCGTGCACGCCGGCGGCGAGGTGAGCGGCCTGCGCAAGCCCGACGGCACGCTGATCGACGCGCAGGTCGTGGTGTTCTCCGCGGGCATCAGGCCGCGCGACGAGCTGGCCAGGGACGCCGGCCTGGAGGTCGGGCCGCGCGGCGGCATCGTCGTCGACGCCGCCATGCGCACCTCCGACCCCGCCGTCTACGCCGTCGGCGAGTGCGCGCTGGCCGGCGGCATGGTGTACGGGCTCGTCGGGCCCTGCCAGACGATGGCCGAGGTGGCCGCCGACCAGATCATGGGCGGCACGGCCACGTTCGGCGGCGCCGACCTGTCCACCAAGCTCAAGCTGCTCGGCGTCGAGGTCGCCCAGTTCGGGGCCATGGAAGGGGCGCTCGACGTCACCTACCTCGACCCGGTCGCCGGGATCTACAAGAAGCTGTTCATCAGCGACGACGCCCGCACCCTGCTCGGCGGCATCTGCGTGGGCGACGCGGCGCCGTACACCTCGCTGCGGCCCTTCGTGGGCAAGGAGCTGCCCGCCTCGCCGTCGGACCTGCTCTTCTCCGGCGCGGGAGCCGGGCTCGACCTGCCGGACGACGCCCAGGTCTGCTCCTGCAACAACGTGTGCGCCGGCGACATCCGCACCGCCATCGCCGACGGCTCCGCCACCGACGTGCCCGCGATCAAGGCGTGCACCAGGGCCGGGACGACCTGCGGCAGCTGCGTGCCGATGCTCAAGCAGCTGCTGGAGAAGTCGGGCGTCGAGGTCAGCAAGGCACTGTGCGAGCACTTCACGTACTCGCGGGCCGAGCTGTTCGACATCGTACGGGTGCGCGGCATCACCACCTTCTCCGAGCTGATCTCCCAGCACGGGCAGGGCCGGGGCTGCGACATCTGCAAGCCCGCCGTGGCCTCCATCCTCGCCTCCCTGCACAACGGGCACGTGCTGGAGGGCGAGCGGGCCGCGCTGCAGGACACCAACGACGCCTTCCTCGCCAACATCCAGAAGAACGGCACGTACTCGGTCGTCCCGCGCATCCCCGGCGGCGAGATCACCCCCGACAAGCTCATCGTGATCGGCGAGGTGGCCCGCGACTTCGGCCTCTACACCAAGATCACCGGCGGGCAGCGCATCGACCTGTTCGGCGCCCGGGTCGAGCAGCTGCCGGAGATCTGGCGGCGGCTCGTGGACGCCGGGTTCGAGTCGGGCCACGCGTACGGCAAGGCCCTGCGTACCGTGAAGTCCTGCGTCGGCTCCACCTGGTGCCGCTACGGCGTCCAGGACTCCGTGGGCATGGCCATCGCGCTGGAGCTGCGCTACCGCGGCCTGCGCTCGCCGCACAAGCTCAAGTCCGCCGTCTCCGGCTGCGCCCGCGAATGCGCCGAGGCCCGCTCGAAGGACTTCGGCGTCATCGCCACCGAGCAGGGCTGGAACCTGTACGTCGGCGGCAACGGCGGCTTCAAGCCCCGCCACGCCGACCTGCTCGCCAACGACCTCACCACCGACGAACTGCTCAGGACCATCGACCGCTTCCTGATGTTCTACATCCGCACCGCCGACCGGCTGCAGCGCACCGCCGCCTGGATCGAGTCACTGGACGGCGGCCTCGACTACCTACGTGAGGTGATCATGGAGGACTCGCTCGGCATCTGCGCCGACCTCGACGCCCAGATGGAGCACCACATCGCCACGTACACCGACGAATGGGCCGCCACCCTGGACGACCCCGACAAGCTGACCAGGTTCGTCAGCTTCGTCAACGCGCCCGGAGTGCCCGACCCGTCGATCGTGTTCGCCAGCGAGCGCGGCCAGATCAAGCCGGTGATGGCCCGATGAGCTGGACCACGATCTGCGCCTACGACTCCCTGCTGCCAGAGCGCGGCGTCTGCGCCCTCGTCGAGGGCACGCAGGTGGCGGTCTTCCGCACGTACGACGGCGAGCTGCACGCGCTCGCCAACCTCGACCCGTTCAGCGGCGCCTACGTGCTCTCGCGCGGCATCGTCGGCACCAGGAAGGGCGAGCCGACCGTCGCGTCGCCGCTGCACAAGCAGGTGTTCTCACTGCGCACCGGCCGCTGCCTGGACGACCCGGGCGTCTCGGTGCCGGCCTATCCGGTACGCGTGAACGCCCTCGGCCACGTCGAGGTCACCCTGGAAGCCGCGCCGGAAGTCACCCGGGAAGTGCCCGCCTACGCGCTGGCCTCCACGGCGGGCGCCTCGACCGGTGGGTAGACGTGGGGGCTGCGATGCGCCACCGGGAGCACGCAGCGCCGTCCTGCTTCGACACTGTCGCAGCGTTCGGCGTCTTCGCGCTGGGGGAGGGGTTCGGCGTTCGCCATGATTCGCGGCACTGTAGGCACGCTATCGGCGCTCTCCGGCCCGCTGGTATCAGGACGGCAACGATCGAACCTCTGACGCGTCTCTCCCTGATCCGTTAACCGTTACCGTCCAGACCACCCCGACCAGGTAAAGGCGTCGTGCGGAGTGCCTAAACCCCGCATTCGCCACTCATCGGCGGGGGCATCAAAGCGGCCATGAGCAAGATTTCTCAGCGCAGGGCACTCCTGCTGGCCGCGATCGTCCCCGCCCTCCTGGTTGCGGGCTGCTCCGGCAACACCCAGGCCATGAAGGGGGCGGCCAGCCCCACCGACATGGACTCCATGGCGCCCGACACCTCACCCGACGACTCGCCCTCGCCGGGCGACACCGCGGGCGGCGGGCAGGCGGAGACCGCCGTCCAGGGCTTCTTCGACGCGCTCAAGGCGGGCGACGTGGACCAGGTCACCGACACCTTCGCCGACGACGCGGTGGTCCTGCTCGCCGGGCAGCCCACCGCCGAGGGCGGCGAAGCCATCAAGTCGCTGTTCCAGAAGCAGCTCCAGGGCGGCAACGGCATGAAGCAGGCCACCCACACCATCGACGAGACCCGCACCGCCGGCCCCGACGACGCCATCGTCAGGGCGACCAGCAAGCAGGGCGACAACAACATGCGTGAGCTGTTCGTGCTCACGAAGGAAGGCGAGGAGTGGAAGATCTCGCAGTTCATGAACAACAAGGGCTGACGAGGTCGGTGACGCCCTGACGGGGTTTTCGGGGGCGGGGGAGGCGGCGGGTCGCAGGCGACCGGCCGCCGACCAGACCCGCCCCTGCCGGCCCGGCGAACGCCGGAAATATGCGCTTTTCGAGTTAATGATGTGGAGTAGCGCCGGGGATGCGGGGGCTGATGCGGCGCTGGTCCACCAGCGCGAGGCAGACCGCGAAAGCACCCCGCGTCCACGCGTCGGCCTGCTGTGCGGTGAGCCTGATCTCCTCGCCCTCGTGCGAGACGAGCAGTGGGTCGGCGCAGGAGAACTTGCGGCCGTCCCGGGCCACCGGGTCACACGTTCGCATGTGCGCACCCTTGTCAGGAAATGTCGCCCGCTGATTGCGCGGCCCCCAGAACCTCCGGCACCTCTGCGGTGTATGCACACCGGAGGTGACTTTCATGCGAAAGACGATGGTCGCGTTGGCGACCCTGGCACTTGCGGCGGCCCCGGTTCTGGCGCCGGTGCCGGTGCCGGCATCCCAGGCGGCATCCCAGGCGGCTTCCCAGGCGGGCGCCCAAGAGGGGGCCAAAGAGGGGGCCCGTGGGGGATGGGCGGTGACGTACCTTGATCCGGTGCCGGGGCGGTTCGAGGCCGGGCACACGTACACGGTGGGGTTCTGGGTGTTGCAGCATGGCACCCATCCGTTCGAGGGCGTGCTCGACCGTGTCGGGCTGCGGCTCACCCGGGCGGACGGCCGCAGCGTGACGTTCGAGGCCACGCCGCTGCCCGAGGCGGCGCACTATGCGACGTCCCTGGCGGTGCCGCGCGGGGAGTGGAAGGTGGAGGCGCTGCAGGGCTGGTTCCCGCCGTACGAGGTGGGCGTCCTGAAGGTGCCCGGAGACCTGCGCGTCGCGCCGGTGCCGGCCGAGATGGTGGGTGGCCAGCGTACGGAGGAGCGCTGGGGCGCGATCCGGCCCCCGAAGGTCGTCCCCGGCAAGGTCCCCACCTTCGTGCCCGCCTCTCCCGACCAACTGGCGACGGCGCCCGAGCCAGGAGCGGCGACCTCGCAAGAGGCAGTGCCCGCGAACGGAACAGCGGCCGGACCCGGCGATGAGGCGGCTGCGACAGGTGGCGACGTGCTCAAGGCCGGCGCTCAGAGCGCGGTCACCAGCACCGGGATCCCCGCCTACACCCTGCTGCTCGCCGCCGCCGGAGGTGCGGCGCTCGCGGCGGCGGCGCTGTGGCTGGCGACCCGCCGCCGGCGCCAGGCTTCCGACCCACCGGCGGATCCCTCCACGGACACCCTGGCCATCCCATGAGAGAGGCACCGCGCGCCAGGGACGCGACCACGTCCCGGGCACTCGCGCACACGCGTGCACCCAGAACCGGCACTCGCGCACACGCGTGCCCAGAACCGGCACTCGCGCACACGCGTGCACCCAGAACCGGGCCTGTCCCGGGCGGCTGCGGACCCGTGTCCGCCTACCCCGCGCCCTTCCCTGACAACCGGTCGCGGCGCTGAGGGTCAGAGGTCGCGTTCCTGTTTGTCGAGGAGGGCGATGGAGACGGCGACCGCTTCGGCGGGGTCGCGGTTCTCGATGGCCTTGAGCAGCTCGGCGTGCCAGGGGTCAGGGTCGAGGGCCGCCTGTTCCTGGTCTCTGACGCTGTCGCGCAGGGCCGCGCTCATGCTGCGGTAGAGGTCGCCGAGGAGGGCGTTGTGCGCGGCCTCCGCGACGCTCAGGTGGAAGGCCACGTCGGCGTCGGCGAACCCGTCGAGGTCGCCCGCCTGGGCGGCGGCGTCGCGGCGGGCCAGGGCGGCGCGCATCGCGGCCAGGTCGTCGTCGGTGCGCCGGCCCGCCGCCAGCCGGGCGGCGACGAGGTCGAGGCCGCGGCGTACGTCGATGATGTCCATGGCGGCCGCGGTGTCGAGCCGGCGGCGCAGGGCGACCTCGGACTCGTCGGTGGCGGTGACGTATGTGCCGTCGCCCTGCCGGGTGTGCAGCAGCCCCGCGTGGGCCAGGACGCGTACGGCCTCGCGTACGGACAGCCGGCTCATGCCGAGGCTCTCCGCGAGGCGGCTCTCCGACGGGATCTTGGTGCCGACCGGCCACACCCCTTCGGCGATCTCCCGGCGGAGCTCGGCGATGGCGGCGTCCACGAGCGAGGTCCGAGCGACGTTACGCATCCACCTTCTCCTCAACGGCTGACGCCCACCACCCTAGATGCTGCGGGGGCGGGGGCGGACGATCACCCCGGGGTGGCGACGAGTTCGGCGGCCAGCCGTTCGATCGTCTCGCGGCCCTCCAGCGGAAGCAGCCAGGCGGCGGGCAGGGCGTCCCTGCCGTACAGGGCGCCGACGAGGTTTCCGCACACCGAGCCGGTCGAGTCGCTGTCGCCCGAGTGGTTGACCGACAGCAGCAGGGCGCGGTCCGCCTCGGGCTCGGCGAGGGCGCAGTAGACGCCGATGGCGAGCGCCTCCTCGGCCACCCATGCGCCGCCGAGCGACTCGATCGCCTCGGGGCCGGGCTGCCCCTTCGCGGCCAGCTCCATGGCGGCGTGGAGGGCGGCCGTGGTCTCCTCGTGGCCGGGGTAGGTGGCCAGGAGGGCGAGGGTGCGGCGGACGGCGGGCTCCAGCGCCTCGCTGGCCATGAGCTGCGCGATGATCGCCGCGAACGCCCCGGCGGCGAGGTACCCGGTGGGGTGCCCGTGCGTGATCTGCGCGCACACCGCCGACAGCTCGAACGCCTCCCGCACCGCCCGCTCCCCGCTGTCGGCGGGCGCCTGATGGGCGAGGGCGGCGAGGAGGCCGAAGGGGGCGGAGCGCATCACGGTGCCGCAGCCCTTGGAGTCGGGGTTCACCGGGCCGGGCTCGCCCCACGCGGCCGGGCCTGGGAAGGGCCGGTGCAGGCCGGACAGGCAGGCGTTGCCGGGGGCGCGCCGCGAGTACAGCCAGCCCTCCTCGCGCAGCAGTCCCGTGTGGTGCGGCAGGCTCGCCGGGGGCGGCGCCTTGTGGTCCTGCGTGTCCAGCCACCGCAGATAGGCCGCCCGTACGGCCTCCACGGCCGCGGAGCCACCGTCGGTCAGGAGGCCCTCGACGGTGAAGAGGGTCATCTGGGTGTCGTCGGTGATCAGGCCGGCCTTACCGCGCCAATCCGTGACGTAGTCGCTGACGCCCTCTTCCCCGTACGCCCTGCGGATCTCCCGCAGCGACTGGAACTCGATCGGCGCCCCCAGCGCGTCACCGATCGCGCCGCCCAGCAGGCAGCCCAGCACCCGATCCAGAACATTCATAGTCGGATCTTGCCACCTCTCAGGCCGTCTGAGACGGTGGCGTTTGTTGTCAAATGTCCCGGAGGTCACGCGTGTCACAATTACGCCCAGCCCTCTTCGCCGTCGCCCTCACCCTCGCGATCGCGACTCCGGCCCAGGCCGCCGCCGGCCCGGCCATCACCGTCAAGAACGG
This sequence comes from Nonomuraea salmonea, assembly GCF_042428605.1. Classification (NCBI taxonomy): domain Bacteria; kingdom Bacillati; phylum Actinomycetota; class Actinomycetes; order Streptosporangiales; family Streptosporangiaceae; genus Nonomuraea; species Nonomuraea salmonea. The sequence goes on along the minus strand of NZ_JBHMCF010000029.1, from coordinate 531,242 downwards.
CCGGACGCAGCCGGTCTTCTCCTACGCGGACGCCGTCCGCGAGCACGTGTACGTCGAGTCGACCGTCGACAGCGACCTCGACGGCGCCCTCGACAAGGTCAGGGTGGACATCATCCGGCCCAAGGAGTCCGGCCCGGGGCTCAAGGTCCCGGTGATCATCGATGAGAGCCCGTACTACGACAACTCGGGCCGCGGCAACGAAGGCGAGCGGAAGGTCTACGACGCCGCCGGAAACGTCGTGAAATATCCGCTCTTCTACGACAACTACTTCGTCCCCCGCGGCTACGCCGTCCTCAACGTCGACATGCTCGGCACCACCAAGTCCGATGGCTGTCCCGACATCGGCGGCAAGGCCGACGTGCTGGGCGGCAAGGCCGTCATCGACTGGCTGAACGGCCGCGCCAAGGCGTTCTGGGCGGACGGCAGCCCCGCCGTGGCCGACTGGACGACCGGCAAGGCCGCCATGATCGGCAAGTCGTACGACGGCACCCTCGCCAACGCCGTCGCCGCGACCGGCGTGGACGGCCTGAAGACCATCGTGCCGATCTCGGCGATCAGCTCCTGGTACAAGTACCAGCGCTCGAACGGCGTGATCTACAACTACGACTACGCGTCCTGGCTGGCCAACTACGTCGACACCGACCCGGAGGACAAGTGCCGCCAGGTCCGCGACAAGATGGACGCCGAGGACGGCGACGACACGGGGAACTTCAACACGTTCTGGGCCGAGCGCGACTACATCAAGGGCCTGCTCGGCGACGTCTCCAAGGTCAAGGCGAGCGTCTTCGTCATCCACACGGTCAACGACCTCAACGTCAAGCCCGACAACTTCTCCGTCTGGTGGAAGGCGCTGGCCGACAGGAACGTGCCGCGCAAGATCTGGGTCGGCCAGACCCAGCACGTGGACCCGTTCGACTTCGAGGGCCGCAGGGACCTCTGGGTGGACACGCTGCACCGCTGGTTCGACCACTGGCTGCACGGCGTGCGCAACGGGATCACGAACGAGCCCCGCGCGGACGTCGAGGTGGCCCCGGCGAAGTGGATCACCCAGCGCGACTGGCCGGCGCCGTACGCGCTCAAGGTGCCGCTGCGCCCGTCGGCGGACGGCACGCTCGGGCTCAAGCCCGCCAAGCGCAACAGCACCGCCTCCTTCACCGACGTCCGCATGAGCGAGAACGACATGGTGGCCGACGTGGGCACGGCGAAGCCCGGCCGGGTCGCGTTCACCACGGGCCCGCTCCCGCTGAGCCTGCGCCTGTCCGGCACGCCCACCGCCGACCTGCGGGTCAAGCTGGACAAGCCGACCGCCAACCTGACCGCGCTCCTGGTGGACTTCGGCACCGACACCCGCGTCGACTGGCGGACGGGCCAGGGCATCACCACGCTCACCGAGGAGGACTGCCACGGCGAGAGCACCGCTGACGACGACGCCTGCTACCGCAAGGTCGTCACGAACGTGGCCACCCGCCCGCTGGAGATCGTCGCCCGCGGCTGGATCGACGTGCAGAACCGCGACTCGCTCAGCCAGGCGAAGCCGCTGACCCCCGGCACGTACGGCACGGTCAAGTGGCTGACGCTGCCGCAGGACTACACGTTCAAGAAGGGCCACCGCATCGGCCTGATCGTGGCAGGCACCGACGGCACCTACACCGGTGAGCAGGGCACCGGCGCCAACGTCACCCTCGACCTGACCAAGAGCAGCGTCAGCGTGCCGTTCGTGCTCGGGACGCCGCTCGCCGACGTGCCGAAGGACGCCACCACGTTCCGCGGCCCCGAGAAGCTGGACCTGCCGGAGCCCGAGCCCGGGTTCCACTTCTTCTAAGAAGTCCCTGGTAGGGGGCCCGGCCCCGGGCCTCCTACCCGCAGCTCGCGTCGGGGGAGGGCGTCCAGGTCACGTTCATGGTGAGCGTGCCGCTCGCGGTGGTGGTGCCGCCGGTGCGCTCGCCGTCGCCCTTCGCGGTGCCCGCCCACTTGACGGTGATCTTCCCGCGCCGTACGGCCGGTGCGGGGTCGCAGCTCTCCAGCCGGTCGGCGACGCGGAAGCGGGTGCCCGACACGGCGATGCCGGCGGTGCCGGCCGCGGAGACGACCTGGCAGCGGCCGGTGCACGCCAGCGCGAACGACCCGGTGCGCCGCTCGCCCAGCCACGCCGACGACGGCGACAGTTCGGCGACCGGCGCGGCCGGCTTCGGCAGCGCGCTCTTCCTCGGCACCGCCTTCAACCCGGACCCGGCGCTCTCCTCAGCCCCGCCTCCCGAAGCCTCCCGCCCGGACGTCTCTCGCCCGGACGTCTCTCGCCCGGACGTCTCTCGCCCGGACGCCTCCCGCTCTGACGCCTCCCGCTCTGACGCCTCCCGCTCGGCGGCGTCAGAACCGGACGCCTCGCGTGCCGGCTCGTCGGGCTGGGCGCTGCTCCGCGGCCCGCTCTCGGCCTCGCTCCCCGCTCCGGCCTGGGCGCCGGACGGCGCCTCGGGGTCGGCGCTGGACTGGGCGGCGGCCTTGGTGAGGGCCGGGGTGCCGGCCTGGCCGTTCATGATGGCCCAGATCAGCCCCACCGCCAGCAGCCCCACACCGAGGATCAGCGCCAGCCTGGCGACGGCCCTGATCGGGGTGCCCTGCTCGGGATCGTCGTCGGGCGGCTCACGCCAGTACTCCTGCCACTGCCCGCCGTCCCCGCCCCCCGGCGGCTGGACGAAGTTCGACACCGTGTTGGACGCCGTGTTGGACACCGTGTTGGACGCCGTGATCCCGCCGTAGCGGATGACCGGGGCGTCATGGGGCACGCCGTTGCTCTCGCCCTTGAGCGCGGTGCGGTAGACGAGCTTGTCGCCGGCCACGCCGCCGCGGAAGGCCCTGGTACGGCTCGGCGGCGTGAACGGATGCCGCCCCCGCACGGCCGGCGCCGCGATGGGTTCCTCGGGAGCCTCGTCCTCGGTGTCGTACTCCGCGTACGTGGGAGCCGCCAGCGGCATGGACATCGGCCGCGGAAGGGACTCCAGCGGCAGCCGCGCCGCGGGAATGGTCGGGGGCTCCTGGTCGGAGGCGGCCGCGCCCGCCTCCGACCAGGGCTTTCCCGGGGTCGCCGTCGTGGGGCCGGCGACCGGGGCGGACGGCATGGCGTCGGCGGCCGGTGGAGCCTGCGACGAGGAGGTCTCCACCAGTGTGCGGGCCTGCACAGGAAAGCCGTCGGCCCGCCAGAGTGGCCCCTCGCCGGGCAACGGCTGCGCCGACGCCAGCCGGTTGGGAAGTGTGCCGGGCAGTGTGGCGATGGGCAGCCGGCGCAGCAGCGCCGCCGCCGTCATCGTCCTGGGCGCGGCCCGGCAGGTCGCGCACGCTTGGATGTGCCGGCCGATCCTGGCCCTGGCCCGGCGGCCCGGCGCGGCGACCCACGCCTCCATCCGGGCGGTCAGGTCGGGGCAGCCGTCGGGGGAGCGGGCCGCGACGATCGCGGCGAACCACTCCTCCAGGCCGGACGCGGCCCTGGTGACGATGGCGTGCACCTCGGCCGCGGGCAGCTCGAAGATCGCGGCCAGCTCCGGGTCGGACAGGCCGTGCCGTACGGACAGGTCGAGCAGCTCCCGCTGGGGCCGCTCCAGGGACAGCAGGGCCTCGGGCAGCAGCTCCGACATGCGGCCTGGCCGCGACCACGAGCCGATGCTCGCCGGACTCGCCACGAACGCCCGGTGCGCGCGGGCCACCGCGTACAGCCAGGGGCGGCGCAGGGCCGGGTCCACCACGCGGTCCGCGTACAGGTGCGCCGTCATCGCGGCGCCGGCCACGGCCTGCTCGGCGTCGCCGGCGGCGAGCTCGGTGCGGCAGTAGTCGTAGAGCCGGGCTCCGTGCTTGTCGCACAGGTCACGAATGGCCTGGCGCGCGTCGTCTGACAGGGTTCGCCACATCCGGTGTCACCTCCTCCATTCGGTACGCGGTCGGGTGGTGTTCAAGCGTCAGGCCCTCCCCACGGCTCTCCGCACGGGCACCTGGTTCGGCACCTGGTTCGGCACCTGGTTCGGCACCGGGTTCGGCACAGGGTCGAGCAGCGAAGCCTGCGCCAGGTAGGCGCGGGTGGCGTCGGGGTCGCCGGCGATGGCGCGTAACCCGGCCATGGCCGCGGCGAGCCGGGCACTGTCACGTTCCCGTACGCCCGCGGGACGCGTCTCGCCGCGCGGGATCACTCGGTGCATCAGCACCGAGCGCCGCCGCCAGGCCCACGCCTCCAGCGCGGCGGCCGGGGCGTACCCGCCGATCACCGCCGCGATGACCTGGGCGGCCTCGGCTGCGTCGTGGATGCCGGCGTTCATGTTCAGCCCGCCGATGGTCGAGGTCAGGTGCGCCGCGTCGCCCACGAACAGCACCCGCCCGCACCGGTACGAGGTCAGCACCCTCCGGTTAAGCCCGAACCGGTCGGCCCCGGTGACCCTGATGGGCTCGGTGGCGCCCGGCAGGGACCGGCGGACCAGCAGCGACAGGTTCGACGGCGACAGCGGCTCGTACGCCTCGCAGGGGATCTTGAAGATGATCCGCCAGTGGTCGGGCAGCTTGAGCAGGGTGCACGACTGCTGCACGTCCCGTACGTACGTCAGCGGCGCCAGGCTCGGCAGCAGCCGGTCCAGCGGCGCCTCGGTGAAGACCCGCAGCGCCTGGGCCGGGCAGGCGGCCCGGGGGAACGGCAGCCCCAGCGCCCCGCGCACGCTGCTGTCGGCGCCGTCGGCGGCGATCATGTACCGGGCCCGCGTCCAGGTGTGGCCGACGCGGACCCGGACGCCCGTGCCGCCCTCGGCGACGCCGTCCACCTGCGCGCCGAAGCGTACGTCCACGTCGGGGTAGACGTTGAGCGCCTCCAGCAGCAGCGGCGTCAGCGCGCTCTGGTCGGCGTGGATCCTGAAGGGGTGCTTGGTCAGGCCGTCGAGCCGGTTCATGCCCATCTCGGCCAGCACGAGCCCCGCCCTGTCGCGCCACTGCACCCGGTCGACCACCCGGCCGCCGGCGACCAGCCTGGCGGCCACGCCGAGGTCGTCGAGCAGGTCGAGGGTGGCGGGGTGAAAGGTGCAGGCCCGGGGCTGCCTGGGCAGCTCGCTCTCGCGCTCCAGCACGGTGACCGGGATCCCGGCCCTGGCCAGGGAGAGCGCCGCGGTCAGGCCGGCCGGCCCGGCTCCGGCGACGATGACGCCGTTCATGCGCGGCCTCCCGTGTGCGCCACCCTCCGCGCGGCCGTCCTGCGGTGGGGGAGCGGGCTGAGCGTCACCTGACGGCCGAACGCCCTGGACAGCGCCCACCAGGCCAGGCAGAGGTTCGTGGTGAGCAGCCGCCGGTCGTTGCCGGTGGTCAGCGGCCCGAGCACGGGCAGCGTCGGCAGCCCTGTGCCGGTGAACAGCAGCGCCGCGTCATCGGGCGGCTCGGCCGACTCGACCTGGGAGATCAGCTCCTCGGGGGTGACCGCGTACGAGGAGTAGCCGTCGCCCGCGCGGATCTGCACGACCTGCGTGACGGTGACGCCGGCCGTCTTCCAGAACCGCTCGGCGAGATCGGTCACCCACGGCTCGTACGGCGAGACCAGCACGATGTCGCTCACGCCGAGATGGTCGAGCGCCTCGTGGGTGGCCAGCGTCGCCGAGGCGATCGGCAGCTTGGTCGCCGTGGTCAGCTCCGTGCACTGCCGGCGGTCCTCGTCGGGGCCCAGCAGGTAGCGCGGCTCTGTGCAGGCCATGACCAGCGCGTCCAGCCGCAGGCCGCCGAAGGCGCGCGCCATGGCGGGCAGCGCGGCGTTGTAGCTCTCCAGGCGGTCGGTCAGCGAGGGACGCGGACAGATGGGGAGGCGGGCGACGTACATGTCGGCACGCGAGCCGAACAGCCGGGTGAGTTCCGGCTCTGCGGAGGGGTTCTCCGGCGCGACGATCACGCCGACCCTGCCGCGGCTCATAGCGTGCCCCGGACGGTGCGCATGGTCTTCCTCCTGTGCGGGAAGGCGAGAGAAAGGGTCACGAGGCGCGGTGCCGGAGCGCCTGGTCGATCTCGGTGATGGCGTCGACGGACACCTGACGGATGCGGCGCAACCGGTGGGCGCTGCGCATCGTCGCCTGCGGGGGCGGAGCCGCCCTGTCCTCGTCGCCGTTGGGTGGCGGCGGGCCGGGCCTCACGCCTCGCGGGTGCACTTCATGGGGTTGTGACCTGCGCGTTTCGTCGGTGAGCATGATCGCTCCTGTCTATAGCGGGTGTCCTGAACGGTTGCGGGCTGAGTCGGGGGCCTCCGCGCGGGCGCGGCGCGTGGCCGCGTACCGGGAGGAAGGCCGCGCGTCGTGCGGCGAGGAGCCGGCGGGCGATCGCCGGCCCCTCTTCCGCCGCGCGCTGAGATCGACGTCCGGTCTCACGTCCCGACGCCACGGCGACCCGCACCAGCGCCGTGGCGGCGAGCAGAACGGCGGCCGGCGGAACGGTCACGGGCGCACACCCGGGCACCGCTGCCCGCCGGGACGGCCGGTCGATCGGCTCAGTGGCGCCCGCCCTGCCGATCGACCCGCCGAAGCCGGGTTGGAACAAGTTGAGCCGACCCCAGGCGCTACCCCTCGAGTTGGCCAGCACGCCAGCCGCTACCGCGCTGGCCAACAGCACCGAACCGACTGAGTCGGGCACGTGCCGCACGGTGCCGGGGGGGCGGGGAAGCGCCGGGGCCAGCGCTTTGCGCGCTGCCACCGTTCCCGCACTGAAGGCGGACGGGCCGGGCAGGCCGCGCGCGGCCCGCCACCTCCCGCCGCCGGATGGCAGCGCCGGCATTCCGGCGCCTGCGCTGACGCGCGTCGGCGCGGTGCCCGGAGGCACGCGTCCGGTGGACCGCTCGCCGGCGAACGGCGCGAGCGAGACGGGGAGGCACATCGCGGCTCCGATGCAGGGATCGGGCCGTCCTCCCCGCGGTCCTGGCCCTGGCGCGGCCGTGATGACCGCGGTCGCGCCCTGGCGGCTGGTGTTCGTCATCGGGCCGTCACCGCACTCTCGGCCACGTTCGGGACGCTGACGCAGACCATGCGCTCCGTCAGCCCGGCACGCTGTGCCGCCGATCGGGGCCCGGCCGTCCGCGTCCGTGCCGGTCCCGCACCACCGGCGACCGTACGCGCGACCTTCGAGGCCAGGACGAGGTGCTCACCGCAGCGCCTGGCCACCTTGGCCTCCAGACCGGCCACCTGGGCCAGCCTGAGCCGCATCGGCTCCAGCGACGACCGGCGTTCGAGCCCTTCGAGGTCGGCCAGCCGGGCCGGCCAGCGCAGCGCGTCGGCGCAGCGAGCCTCGACCTCGGCGGGCACGTCCGCCATCGGGAACCCGTCGTGACACAGCCGGGTGGCGAGCATGACGGCGGTGAACGCCGTCTGGTCGAAGTCGGCCAGCCGTCCCTTGAGGGCCGCGCCCAGCATCCTGACGCGGTGGCTCAGGCAGACCGCACTCCACCCGAGCAACAGCAGCCGTTCCGGTCCCGTCTCCGTGTGCCAGCCGGCCAGCCGCAGCTCGCGGGCCATCCGATGGTAGAAGCGCCAGCGGTGACGAGGGCTTTCCAGCCAGACCTGGAGACCGCCCAGCGGCAGGCCGGCGACCTGGACGTCGTCGCCCGCCTCTGGCCCGGTCACGCGGGCACAGATGCGGCGCACCGCCTCTTCCTGCCCGGCGGAGACCGGATCGTCCATGAACCGGGAACCGTCCCGATGCTCCATGGTCATGTCCGGCCACCTCCTTGCCCGGGGAATCTCTCCAGAACCCGTAGGCTGTTAAGCCACAGTTACCACGCGCTTCCGATAGTCCGCTTTCAAGGCGGGCTATGTCAACTGACAGTTTGCGAATATGTTGATACCCCATCGCGGGGCAGAGCTTGCCCGCATGGCAGGGGACACCGGGCCCCGCGTCCCTTACGCTGGAAAAGTTCACGGGCGGTAGGAGGTGTGCCGTGGCGAACTTCGCCGAACGGCTCGATCTCGCGCTGACCAAGCGCGGTTACACCGGCGCGCAGGTCGCCTCCGCCCTGACGGAGGCGGGCATCCCCATCACGCGCGCCTACGTCAGCCAGTTGCGCACGGGCAAGCAGACCAACCCGACGCTCCAGGTGCTGCGGGCGCTGGCCTCGTGCCTTCAGGTGAGCGTGGGCTGGCTGGTCGGCGACGACTACCTCGAGTCAGGGTCGGTCGAGGACCTCCAGCTGCGCGCCGCCACCATCGGCCTGTCCGCCTCAGGGCTGTCCGAGGGCTCGCTGGCCGTGCTGCGCGGCGTGGTCGAGATGGCGCGCAAGGCCGAGGGGCTGCCCGACGAGCCCGAGCCCACCGCCGAGATTCCCGAGGCGGTCGCGCCGTTGAGCGGGCCGCAGCGCAGGGCGCTCGGCAAGCGGCTGCACGGCCTGCGCGTCTCGGCCCGGCTCTCCGTCGAGCAGGTCGAGACCGCGATCGGCAAGGGCGCCGCGGCGATCCCCGCCATCGAGGAGGGCCGCATCGCGCCGGCCCCCATCACGGTCGAGCGCCTGCTGACCGTCTACGGCGTCTCGTCGCCGCCCATCCGCGAATACGTGCTGAGCCTGGCCAGGGGCGAGCGCGAGGCCGCCTGGTACGACGCCCAGTCGGTGCCCGTCTGGCTGGCCACCGGCTACGCGCTCGAACAGCGCGCCACCGTGATCCGCAGCTACCACCCCCAGTTCGTGCCGCCGCTGCTGCAGACCGAGGAGTACGCCAGGGCCGCGCTCACCGTCGCGGGCCCCGCCACGCTCGGCCAGCAGACGGTCGACGAGGCACTCGCCCTCGTCATGGCCCGCCAGGAGGCGCTGCCCCGCGACAGCGGCCTGGTGCTGTGGGCCGTCATCGACGAGAGCGTGCTGACCCGCTCGATCGTCGGGCAGCACGTGCAGCTCCGCCAGCTCGAGGTGCTCCTTGAGCACGCCAAGCGGCCCAACGTCTCGCTGCACGTGGTGCCGACGGACGACCCCGTCTACGTCCCGCGCACCGGCCCGTTCACGATCTGGCGCTTCGCCGAGGCGTTCGAGCCCGACATCGCCTGCGCCCACGGCATCGAGTCCGACCGGCTGACCGGCGACGCGGCCGAGGTCGAGGTCTACCACCAGGCGTTCACCAAGCTATCGGTGACGACCACCACCCGCGAAGAGACCTTCGAGGTGCTCAACCACCATCGCGAAAGGCTTTCGCGTTCGTTCGGGAAATGAGCCCCTTCCCGAACCATCGCGAAAGGCTTTCGCGTTCGTTCGGGAAATGAGCCCCTTCCCGCCCGCGAGATCATTTATGCCGGCGAGTGGTTAGTGACATATACCCAAAACTAATGGCTTTTCCGGTTGTCTTTCCCCGTGTGGCGAGGATCATATGGTCTGGGTCATCGAGTGGGGTCCGAAAGGATCATCTTTTCCCGAGATTGTGGGCGAGGGGAAAGGGGCAACACTCAATGCGTCAGCGTGCCATCCGAAATCTGGCGAAGCTGGAGCTGACCCAAGCGAGAGTCACCCGGATTCTCGACGCGGCCGCAGGTGGGAAGAACCACTTCACGGCCGATCTGGACGCCGTGCGGCGCTACGACCTGGCCGCCCCCGTCACCACGACGGCCGCCCGTGCCGTGCTGCGGTTCTTGTGCCGGGTGGTCCGTCACCTGGCCGTACGCGGTGTGGACCAGTTCGTGATCGTCGGCAGCGGGGTGCCCAGCGGGCTGCCCGCCGGCCGCCAGCTGCACGACGTCGCGCGCAAGGCGCTGCTCGACTCCGTGCCGCGCGTGGTCTATGTCGAGAACGATCCGATGGTGCTGGCCGGCGCGCGGGCCACCATCGAGCCCGTCACCGATCTCGTCCGCGTCGTCGAAGGCGACCTGCGCGAGATCGACGAGGTGCTCGACGACCGCGTCCTGCAGACGTTCCTCGATTGGGACCGGCCCATGGCCGTGTTACTGCTGTCGGCTTACAGCCTCAACGACGACGAATACTTCCATTACGTGATCAAACGCATTCGGCAGGTGGTTCCCGAGCGGAGTTATCTGTCGCTGGTGCAGACCACGTTCGACGCCATTCCCCCCGAGTTGCTGCCGGCCATTCACGACCTGCTGGCGATGACGCTGCCGGGGCACGCCGTACGCACCAGGGAGGAGGTCAAGGCGTTGCTCGAAGGGCTCGCACTGGTCGAGCCGGGGCTGGTGTGGGTCCCGGACTGGCGGCCCGACGGCTCCGACGGCTCCGACGACGTCTGCGATCCCGGCGCGTCCGGCACGTACGGGGCCGTGGTGCGCGTCCCCTGACGCGGACGACGGGGCCGGGACGGCAAGGACACCGGCCCCCGCGCGTCAGGGGCGCCCTTGAGCGCTCAGTCCCACCAGAACGACCAGGCGTGCCCGCCGATGATCTGCTCGGCGTACCCCTGCAGATCGCCAGGACCCTGCACCACGTTGTCCGGGCAGAACGTCCAGTGCTCGGCCGCGACGTGCAGCGCGTGCTCAGGATCGACCGGCGGCGCCGCGACACTCAGGTCGAGCGTGTTGAACCCGACGCTCACCACCCGCGCCCCGAAGCGGTCCTCCCAGCTGCGCACCACCGCCGCCATCGGCACCATCCACTCGTTGTGGTGCAGCGCCCCCTGCCAGCCCATGACGGCCAGCGCGTCCGCGCCGCGGCCCGCGGCGACCAGGCCGAGCGGCATCCCCTTCGCCGCCAGCTCGCCCGCCAGCCACGCCGCCACCGCCTCGGGATCGGCCCGCAGCACGCCGGGCGGGGCCGGACCAGGACAGATCGCGCCGTACGGCTCCAGTTCTTCGAGCGCGTCCGCCGGCATCTGCGCCACCCACTCCTCCCACACCTCGGCCATGAACCCGTCGGCGGTGAAGTGGTCGATCTGACGGGGATCGTCCGGCACGACCTGCCCGACCGCCCACGGCTGCGCCGACTCGTCCAGCAGCAGCGGCCATAACCCGCTGTGCGGGTGCCACTCGCGCAGCAGCGCCCAGTCGGCGCCGTTCGCCTGCTCGTCGCTCATCCAGAACGCCGGTCGCGGTGCCTCCCCCTGCCCGGTGTAGCCGGGATCCGGCCATACGACGTCGCCGGGAGGCAGCGCCACGGGCAGCCTCCTCCCCTTGCCGCCGTCGGCGAACAGCTGGCACAGCTCGCGTGGCAGCCGGTGATCGCTCATGCCCTACCGTTCCGATACCGAATCCTGTCTCGGAGATGGTAGTGCCGCGGGTCCCCTCAGCACCTGTGGCAGGGGGGACGGGGTTGCCCGCACCGGGCAGAATGGTGGGCTGTGATCCCCTACGACGCGGTTCTCACCGACTTCGACGGCGTGCTGCGCCACTTCGACCACGCCGCCCAGGCCGAGATCGAGGCCCGCTACGGGCTGCCGCTCACGAAGACGGCCTTCGACCCCGAGCTGATCCTGCCGGCCACGCTCGGCGAGCGCACCGAGGCCGAATGGGCCGAGTCGGTCGCCGTGGCGCTCGGGGGAGACGAGCGGGCCAGGCGGGCGGTGGCCGAGTTCGTGGAGATCAGGTTCTGGGTGGACGAGCAGGTCAGGGAGCTGCTGGCCCGGGTGCAGGAGCACGTGCCGGTGGTCATCGTGACCAACGCCATGGACACCCTGGAGTCGCATCTCGACCTGCTGGGTCTCACGTACTTCGCCGACGCCGTGGTCAGCAGCGCCAGGGTCGGCGTGGCCAAGCCCGACCGGCGCATCTACGAGATCGCCGCCGAGCTGGCCGGGGCGGCGCCCGAGCGCTGCCTGTTCGTGGACGACCGGCCGCAGAACGTCGAGGCCGCCGTGGCGCTCGGCATGACCGGCGTCCACTACCGCACCTTCACCGACCTGACCGCCGCCCTCACCTGACCGGCCGCGCGCGGTCCCGCGCTCGCGAGGGTTGCGGGCGTCTCCGGCGCGGCTCGCGCCGGCCGCGCCGGAGACCCCCCGACCGCCGCCCCCTCGCCCCTGTGGGCGAGCTGCGCTCCTCGCCGGGCTGGAGGGGACGGCGGCGGCTGAGCGCCGGTCAGTACCCGCCGTAGGGATTCTGGGAGGGGGGCCGGGTCGCTGGGGCGCTCGTCCTCTGGCCCGACGGCTTCGGCGCCGCGGCCGCCCCGTTCGAGCTGACCTTCGTGCCCTTCGGCGCGATCACGCCGATCAGGCCGTGCTTGGTGCCGTCGATGCCGGCGGAGAACCACAGGGCCTTCTCGCCGCCGGTGGCGGCGGTGCCCGGCTCGAGGTCCCAGAGCCCGGGCAGCACGATCTGCCTGCCACCGGAGTCGCGCAGGGCGCCGAGGTGCCGGCCCTGCCTGTACGCGTGCACCGTGCCGTCGCCGAAGTTGCCGACCAGCAGCGAGCCCGCGTACTCGCGGCCCCAGCCCTTGGGCGCGGCGGTCAGTCCCCAGGGGGCGTTGAGCCCGACCCGGGAGATGCGCCCGGTCAGCCGCCCGTTGGCGTTGAACCGGCTGACGAACCCCTTGCCGTTGCCGAAGACCGGCTTGCCGGTCGCCGGGTCACGCAGGGCGTAGGCGACCCAGATGTTGCCGTTGGCCACCGCCACGTTGTAGGCGTTGTAGCCCTTCGGCAGCGCCGAGTCCCTGAACTGCCAGCGCGCCAGCTTGACGCGCCGGAAGTCCTGGTCGAAGGCGTGGATGCGCCCACCGGCGAAGTCGGCCGCCAGCAGGAACGCCTCGTCCTCGGTCTGGACGAGCTCCAGCCCCTTGTAGTCGGCGCCGCGGGTGAAGGCCGCGATGATCGCGTTGGCCGGGTCGACCTCCGCGTTCCAGCCGCTGATGGCGCCGCTCGGGCTGGAGAAGATGAACGAGGCCGGCTTGCCCTTGACGGTGAAGCCCTGGCCGGGGTTGAACACCTGCCCGGTCGGGGCTCCGCCCGGGATCGCCACCTCGGTCTTCTCCTTCTTGCCCGTGCCGGAGTAGACGGTGGCGGTGCCGGTGCCGGTGTTCGAGACCCACAGAGTCTTGCCCATGGCCAGGCCCCACGGGTTGACGACCTTGGGGTCGGTGACAGGGGCTTTGCCCTTGACGTCCGACACAAGGCTGATGACGTCGAAACGCGTCCTGGTGGTGGCGTGTGCGGGAGTGGTGAGAGTCGCTCCCAGAACGACCGCAACAGCGCAGAGTGTGATGATGCGTGGCCGCATCCGGTGCCTCCTAATGAGCGCTTGTGACGCGAGGTACGCATGCGGGCGGGAGAAGGGTTCAGCCGTGGCCATAAATAGCGTTCGCCGGCGTCGTAACGGGGAGAGGAAGAGCATGGACGTCTTGGGCATCGACATCGGCGGCTCCGGCATCAAGGGCGCGCCGGTCGACACAGAGGCAGGAGAGCTGCTGCGGGAGCGGCTGCGCATCCCCACGCCGGAGCCGTCGGGCCCGGACGCGGTCGCGGGCGTGGTGGCTCAGCTGCGCGAACATTTCGGGTGGAACGGTCCGGTCGGAGTCACCTTTCCCGGTGTCGTCGTGGACGGCGTGGTGCGCTCGGCGGCCAACGTCGACCGCTCGTGGATCGGCGTGGACGCGGGCCGGCTGTTCGGCGGGGCGACCGTGCTCAACGACGCCGACGCGGCCGGCCTCGCCGAGATGCGCTTCGGCGCCGCCCGCGGGCACCAGGGGACGGTGCTGGTGCTCACCTTCGGCACCGGCATCGGCAGCGCCCTGTTCACCGGCGGGGTGCTGGTGCCCAACACCGAGCTGGGGCACCTGGAGCTGCACGGCAAGGACGCCGAGCACCGCGCCGCCGCCCGGGTGCGCGAGGAGCACGACCTCAGCTGGGAGAAGTGGGCCGAGCGGGTCGAGGAGTACCTGCGGCACGTCGAGATGCTGTTCTCGCCGTCGCTGATCGTCCTCGGCGGGGGAGTGAGCAAGAAGGCCCAGAAGTTCCTGCCGCACGTACGGCTCGACACGCCGATCGTGCCGGCCGGCCTCCAGAACCAGGCCGGCATCATCGGCGCCGCCCACGCCGCCGCCCCTTGAGCCGCCGCCCACACATGGCGCCGCCGCCGCAGCGCCTCCCACGCGTAGCCGCCGCCGCTGTGCGGGGGCCCGCGGGTGTCAGTCCGTGAGGGCTTCGGCCATGCGGGCCAGCAGTCGCGCCAGCTCCTCCGCCTGGTTCGGGGCCAGCGGGGAGTTCATCCGCCGCTCCACGGCCAGCACGTCGGCCTTGGCGGCCGCCAGGCGGCGCCGCCCTGCCTCGGTGAGCCGGGCGGGCAGCGCGCGCCCCGAGGGGGCCGTCGACGGCCGCTCGACCAGCCCGGTCTCCTGAAGGTGCTGCAGCAGCACGTTCATCGACTGCCGGGTCACGAACACCGCGCGCGCCAGCTCCGCGTTCGACAGCCCTGGCCGCTGCCCGAGCACGTCGAGACACGAGTACTGCGGCGTGGTGAGCCCGTGCGCGCGCAGCACGCCGTCCATGGCCGCCCGCAGCGCCGCCTGCACCCGTTTGAGCTGGTATCCGACGCTGCGCCCAAGCTCGTCTTGCGTCATGTCAACATTCTGACATACAGTTCTCTATGTCAACGTTCTGACATACGAGGAGAGACCATGACCGCCACCGGCATCGACTTCGTCGCCCTTCAGGTCCGCGACCTCACCAAGGCCGCCGACTTCTACGAGCGGCGCCTCGGGCTCAAGCGCGCCCCGGCCGGCCCGCCCGGAGCCGTGGTGTTCGCCACCGAGCCCGTCCCCTTCGCCGTACGCGAGCCGCTCCCCGGCGTCGAGCTGCCCGAGCGCCCCGGCACGGGCGTCGTCCTGTGGTTCGAGTGCGGCGACGCCCAGCGGCTGCACGACGAGCTCCAGGCGGCCGGCGTGCCGATCGTGACCCCGCCGGCGGACGGCCCGTTCGGCCGCTCGTTCAGCTTCACCGACCCCGACGGCTACGTGGTCACCGCGCACAGCCGCTAGTCGCGGCGATATTGGGATGCGCGCGGCGGGCGGGTCGGGCACCATGGGCGGTTGGCTCCGGCGAAGCGGAGCTCAAATATCCTGAAAGCAGTATGGGAACGTCTTCGTTGTCCTCGCCGTCCTCGCCGTCTCCGGCCTCGCCTTCCCGATCCGCGCGGGCCTCCGGGTCATTCGCGGACCTCCAGTCGCGCCTGCCCGAGCTCATGCCGCGCGACCAGCGGCGGCTGCGGCGCAGGCTCGACGGCATGCGCAGGGTCCGCTCCCGCGACGCGCGCGACAAGATCGCCGCAGAGATCCTCGCCGACGTCGAGCGGGCCGAGCAGCGGCTCGTACGCCGCCGCGACGCCGTCCCGGCGGTGACCTATCCGGACAACCTGCCGGTCTCGCAGCGTAAGGACGACATCCTCGCCGCCATCCGCGACCACCAGGTCGTGATCATCGCCGGCGAGACGGGCTCGGGAAAGACCACCCAGATCCCGAAGATCTGCCTGGAGCTGGGCCGGGGCGTACGCGGCCTGATCGGCCACACCCAGCCCCGCCGCATCGCCGCCCGCACGGTCGCCGAGCGCATCGCGGAGGAGCTCGGCACCGGGCTCGGCGAGGTGGTCGGCTACAAGGTCCGCTTCACCGACCAGGCGAGCGACCGCACGCTGGTCAAGCTCATGACCGACGGCATCCTGCTGGCCGAGCTGCAGAACGACCGCATGCTCGACCAGTACGACACGCTGATCATCGACGAGGCCCACGAGCGCAGCCTCAACATCGACTTCATCCTCGGCTACCTCAAACAGCTGCTGCCCAAGCGCCCCGACCTCAAGGTCATCATCACCAGCGCCACCATCGACCCCGAGCGCTTCTCCCGCCACTTCGACGACGCCCCCATCATCGAGGTCTCCGGCCGCACCTACCCGGTCGAGGTGCGCTACCGCCCGCTCGATGACGACGACGACCAGACCCAGGGCATCGTCGACGCCTGCCGCGAGCTGATCAGCGAGGGCCCCGGCGACATCCTGGTGTTCCTGTCGGGCGAGCGGGAGATCCGCGACGCCGCCGACAGCCTGGGCAAGGCCGACTTCCGCAACACCGAGGTGCTGCCGCTCTACGCCCGGCTGAGCGCCGCCGAGCAGCACCGCGTCTTCCAGCGCCACACCGGCCGCCGCATCGTGCTGGCCACCAACGTCGCCGAGACGTCGCTGACCGTGCCGGGCATCAAATACGTGGTCGATCCCGGCTTCGCGCGCATCTCCCGCTACAGCCACCGCACGAAGGTGCAGCGCCTGCCGATCGAGCCCATCTCGCAGGCCAGCGCCAACCAGCGCAAGGGCCGCTCTGGCCGCACGTCCGACGGCATCTGCATCCGGCTCTACGAGGAGGACGACTTCCTCAGCAGGCCGGAGTTCACCGACCCCGAGATCCTGCGCACCAACCTGGCCTCGGTCATCCTGCAGATGACCTCGATCGGGCTGGGCGACATCGAGGCGTTCCCGTTCGTCGAGCCGCCCGACCGCCGCCAGGTCAAGGACGGCGTCAACCTGCTCCATGAGCTGGGCGCGTTCGACGCCCACAACAAGCTCACCCCCGTCGGCCGCAAGCTGGCGCAGCTCCCGGTCGACCCGCGGCTCGGCCGCATGGTGCTGGAGGCCGAGAAGAACGGCTGCCTGCGCGAGGTCATGGTGATCGCCGCGGCGCTGTCCATCCAGGACCCGCGCGAGCGGCCCGCCGAGAAGCAGCAGCAGGCCGACGAGAAGCACCGGCGCTTCGCCGACCCCGAGTCCGACTTCATGGCCTACCTCAACCTGTGGAACTACCTGCGCGACAAGCAGAAGGAGCTGTCGTCCAGCGCGTTCCGGCGGCTGTGCAAGGCCGAGTTCCTCAACTACCTGCGCGTACGCGAGTGGCAGGACATCTACAGCCAGCTCCGCCAGACGCTCGGCGCCCAGCCCAACTCCCAGCCCGCCGAGCCGTACCACATCCACGCCTCGCTGCTGGTGGGCCTGCTGTCGCACATCGGCGTGAAGGACGTCATCGACAAGCAGCGCGGGCAGGACGGCCGGCGGCCGATCCAGGAGTACATCGGCGCCCGCAACGCCCGCTTCGCCATCTTCCCCGGCTCCGCGCTGGCCAAGAAGCAGCCGCAGTGGGTCATGTCGGCCGAGCTGGTCGAGACCTCGCGCCTGTGGGCCAGGGTCAACGCCAAGATCGAGCCCGACTGGGTCGAGCCGCTCGCCCAGCACCTGGTCAAGCGCACCTACTCGGAGCCGCACTGGGAGAAGAACCAGGGCGCGGTGATCGCCCTGGAGAAGGTCACCCTCTACGGCGTCCCGCTCGTCGTCGGCCGCAAGGTCACCTACGGCCGCATCGACCCCGACCTGTCACGCGAGCTGTTCATCAGGCACGCGCTGGTCGAGGGCGACTGGGACACGCACCACAGGTTCCTCAAGGACAACCGCCGGCTGCTCGGCGAGGTCGAGGAGCTGGAGAACCGGGCCCGCCGACGCGACATCCTGGTGGACGACGAGGCGCTCTACGACTTCTACGACCAGCGGGTGCCCGCCGACGTCGTCTCGGCCCGCCACTTCGACTCCTGGTGGAAGAAGGCCGGGCGGGAGCAGCCCGACCTGCTCACGTTCTCGCCCGAGATGCTGGTCAACGAGGGCGCCGACATCAGCACCCGCGACTACCCCGACACGTGGAAGCAGCTCGGTCAGCGGATGAAGCTGACCTACCAGTTCGAGCCGGGGGCCGACGCCGACGGCGTCACCGTCCACGTGCCGCTGGCGGTGCTCAACCAGGTCAGCTCCGACGGCTTCGACTGGCAGATCCCCGGCCTGCGCGAAGAGCTCATCACCGCACTCATCAGGTCGCTGCCGAAGCACCTGCGCCGCAACTTCGTGCCCGCCCCCAACTACGCCAAGCAGGTGCTGGCCGGCGTCAAGCAGGGCGGCGAGCCGCTGCTGGCCGCGGTCGAGCGCGAGCTGCTGCGGCTCACGGGCGTCCGGGTGCCGCGCGAGGCGTGGCAGCTCGACCAGGTGCCCGATCACCTGCGCATCACGTATCGGGTGATCGACGAGAAGCGGCGTACGGTGGCCGAGGACAAAGACCTCGACGCGCTCAAACGGCGGCTGGCCCCGCGCCTGCGCCAGACGCTCTCGCAAGCCGGCGACGACCTCGAGCAGACCGGCCTGCACACGTGGAGCTTCGGCACCCTGCCCAAGGTGTTCGAGCAGGGCCGGATGAAGGGCTATCCGGCGCTCGTCGACGCCGGCGACTCCGTCTCCGTCAAGATCTTCGAGACCGAGGCAGAGCAGCGCCGCTCCCACTGGCCCGGCCTGCGCCGCCTGCTCCTGCTCAACGTCACCAACCCCGCGAAGTCCCTGCTCGGCGGCCTGTCCAACCAGGCCAAGCTGGCGCTGTCGCGCAGCCCGCACGGCGGGGCGGTGGCGCTGTTCGACGACGTGGTCAACGCGGCGGTCGACAAGCTCATGCTGGAGGCGGGCGGCGTCGTCTGGGAGCCGGTCGGCTACGACCGCCTCTACCAGCACGTCCGCACCCACCTCTACGACACCGCCCGCGACGTGCTGGACAAGGTCGAGCAGATTCTCAGCGTGTGGCACGAGGCCGGGGCCCGGCTCGACTCCCTGCGCGCGAGCGCCGCCACCGACGACGTACGCGAGCAGCTCGGCAGGCTCGTCTACCCGGGCTTCGTCACCGCGACCGGTCACGGGCGGCTTTCCGACGTCCTGCGCTACCTGCGGGCCATCGACCGCCGCCTGATCAAGCTGCCCGAGGACCCGTGGCGCGACCAGGAGTGGATGGACCGCGTCCACAAGGTCGAGGACGACTACGACGACCTGCTGGCCAAGCTGCATCCGGCGCGGCGGGGTGACCCCGACGTGGTGGAGGTCCGGTGGATGATCGAGGAGCTGCGGGTGAGCTTCTTCGCCCAGACCCTCGGCACGCCGACCCCGGTGTCGGAGAAGCGCATCGCGAAGGCGATGGACCGGCTGGCGCCCTGAGACGTGTGGTTCACGGCCGTCCCGTGAGAAAATCACCCGTGCACCGTTTGTCCGGGTCTGTCGGGCCGGCCGGTGCGCCTAGCCGCCAGGTGAGCAGGGGGATCGATGATCAAGGCAGTGGTGTTCGACGTCGGTGAGACGCTCGTCAGCGAGGGCCGCATCTGGCACCGCTGGGCCGAGCGGCTGGGCGTCAGCCCCTTCCTGCTCATGGGCGCCCTGGGCGGGATGGCGGCCCTCGACCGGCCGCACAGTGACGCCTTTCGCCTCGTCCGTCCCGGCATCGATCCCGACGTCGAGGAGGCGGCCTGGGAACGTGACGACCCCGACGGCCTGCGCAACCACTTCGACGCCGACGACCTCTATCCCGACGTGCGCGAGGCGCTGGCGGCCATCAGGGCCGCGGGACACCAGGTGATCATCGCCGGCAACCAGCCGCGCCGCGCCTACGACGCGCTGGTGGCGATGGACCTGCCCGCCGACTCCGTCCACACCTCCGACGGCTGGGGCGTCTCCAAGCCCGACCCCGGCTTCTTCGCCAAGGTCGCCGCGGTGGCCGGGTGCGCGCCCGCCGAGATCCTGTACGTCGGCGACCGGCTGGACAACGACGTGCTGCCGGCCGCGGCGGCGGGCATGCGCACCGCGCTGCTGCGCCGCGGCCCGTGGGGCTACCTGCACGCCGAGCGGCCGCAGGCGAAGGCCGCCGACGTCATCGTCGACGACCTCCACGCCATCCTCCCCGCCCTGCGCCGCCTCCCCTGACCGCCGCCTGAGGCCGCTTCACCTCAGGTGAGGTCGTCCTCCGAGTCGATGCGGATCGCGCGCTCCTCGGCCGAGAGGTCGTCGCCGTCGTCGGAGTACTCCGTGGCGATCTCCTCGTCGTCCAGGTCGGGCCCGAGCCCCTCGTCCGGCTGGGTGAGCCGGTGTTTGGGGCGGGGCCCGCGCAGCCGGTCGGGAGCCTCGCGGCGCAGGCGCTCGTCGAGCGAGTCGTGGTGCCGGGGGTCGTCGGGCACGACCTCGTGCCGGAACCCGAGGTCGTCGGTCCACTCCTCGACCTCGATCTCCTGCTCGTCAGCCAGGCCGAACCGGTCCGGAGGCAGCTCCGTCATGTCGGTACCCCTACCCTCCCAACGGGCCGGAATCCTAGGATCCGGCCTTCTTCAAAGCCCGCGCCAGCTCTTGCTTGTCCATCTGTGACCGGCCGGGGACGTCGGCCTGCTGCGCCTGCTCGTGCAACTCGGCCTTGGTGGCGCCGTCGGGAGAGCCGGAGGCCGAACCTGACAGGGCCTTCAGCTCCTCGGCGCGGCGCTGCTCGAAGGCCCTGCCGAGCCGGTCGAGCTCCTTGGCGTCGGCCGTCTGCCGCAGCGCGGGCAGCAGCGTGCTCCCCTCCTCCAAGCGTGATGACGTCCGTAGCCATAGCGGCACCCGCTACCCGGCGGCTCAGCGTCCAATCGCGGCGCCGACGAGCGAGCGCGGGTCGGCGGCGCCGGCCAGCATGCCGTCGGGGCGGACGTCGATGAGGTGGGCGTGGCCGAACGAGCTCCCGTACGGCAGCGCCGCCACCCGGTGCCCGAGCGCGGCGAGGCCGTCGGACCAGCCGCCGCCCTCCTCCAGGTCGAGCACGGCGTCGTCGGGCGCGTCCCAGGTGTCGAACCCGGTGCCGCCGGTGCCGAGCCGCCAGCGCGGCGCCGCGATCGCGCGGCCCGGCTCCTCGCCGTGGCGCAGCAGGCGGGTGATGACCTGCAGCAGGACCTGGGGCTGGGCGTCGCCGCCCATGGTGCCGACGACGGACCTCAGCGAGCCGTCGGGGCGGGTGATGAGCGCGGGGGTGAGCGTGTGGGGCGGGCGGCGGCCCGGCCCGTACTCGGCCGGGTGACCGGGCTTGAGCGAGAAGCCGATGCCGCGGTTGTGCAGGTTGATCCCCGTACGGGGCTCGAACACCATGCTGCCGAACCCGGACGCGTTCGACTGGATGAGCGAGACCCCCATGCCGTCGCCGTCGATCACGCACAGGTACGTCGTGTCACCGTCCTGGCCCGGCCCGCCGAGCCGCAGCCGGGACCGCGAGTCGATCCGCGACCGCCGCCGGGTGATCTCGGCCGGGTCGAGCAGGTCCTTGGTATCCTCGTGCAGCACGTCGAGCCGGTCGTGCCCGGCGATCCTGGCGGACTCGGCCAGCAGGTGGGCCCAGACGGGATGGGAAGGGGAGGCGGGCAGGTCGAGCCCCTCGGCGATGGCGAGGGACATCAGCAGCAGGTAGCCCTGGGAGTTGGGCGGCATCGACCAGACGTCGTGGCCGTGGGCGCGGGTCCTGAGCGGCTCGACCCAGTCGGCGCCCGGCGCGGCCAGGTCGGCCTCGACGTACTCGCCGGCGCCCGCCTCGACCAGGCCCTGCCCGAACTCGCCCAGGTAGAAGCCGTTACGGCCGTGCCCGGCCAGGGCCTGCAGCGCGCGGGCCACGCCGGGCCTGGTGACGCGGTCGCCCGCCGCGCGTACGGAGGCGAAGTCGCCGCCACCGGGCCGCCGGGCCGCGTTGGCGGCGCCCGCCACCATCAGGGGTGAGGCGGGGAACCCGGCGGAGGCCAGCCTGATCGCGGGCGCCAGCAGCTCGGCCATGGGCAGCCTGCCGTGCCTGCCGTGCAGCGAGGCCCAGCCGTCGACGCACCCAGGCACGGTGACGGACCTGATGTCGTGCAGGTGGGGCATGCGCGTGTGGCCTTCGGCCCGAAGCCGGGCCGGATCGGCGCCGGAGCCCGCGCGTCCTGAGGCGTTGAGCGCGGTGACGGTGGCGCCGTCGTGGACCAGGGCGAACAGGTCGCCGCCGAGGCCGCACATGTGGGGGGCGACGACCGCCAGCACGGCGTTGGCGGCGATCGCCGCGTCGGCGGCCGAGCCGCCGCGCTCCAGCATCGCCAGCCCGGCCGCCGAGGCCAGGTGGTCGACGCTGCACACCATGCCGGAGGGCGCGTATCTCGTGTTGTGCACGCCACGAGAGTACGCGCCCCACCGATCTCGGGGCAGATCTCCGGTGTCACTCCTGCTCGCGCAGCCGTGCCCGCGTCCCTTCGAGCTCCTGGCGCAGGGCGGCGACCTCGCGCTCCAGCTCCAGGATGCGGCGGATGGCGATGAGCGTCATGCCTTCCTCGGCCATGCGGGTGACGTGCTGGACGATGACGATGTCGCGCCGCGAGTAGCGCCGCTGGCCGCCGCTCGACCTGCTGGGCCTGACGACGTCGTGCTGGTCGAGCCGGCGCAGGAAGGCGGGTTGCACCTGCAGCATCTCCGCCACCTGCCCGAGTGAGTAGAGAGGTGCGTGCTCGTCGTCGAAGGGCAGGTCCGGCATGTCATCTCCTCACGGGCCTGGCCGCTCCAGGACCGGGATGCGCACGGCGAGGACGCCGTTCGGCTGACCTCCAACTCACGTTATGGGTTGACTGCTCGCTGGTATGCGGTGCAACGCGGGAAAGAGTGTTCCCACAGGTGGTCAGGCGTTCTCCAGTTGCGGGCGCAGGCGGATGGCCTGCCGCACCGTACGCCCGGAGAGCCGGGCCAGCCCCACCGCCGCGAGCAGCGCGGCCGACAGGCACGCCACGCCGCCGACCTCCAGGGCGACGCGCGGCCCGAGCGTGTCGCTCAGCCAGCCGAGCAGCGGCCCGCCGACCGCGCCCGCGGCGGCGCTGACGATGGACAGCGCCGCGATGACCCGCCCGCGCATCGCGTCGGGGCTGTCGAGCTGGGCGCGGGCGGAGACGGTGGTGTCCAGCGCCACCGCGCCCGCCGCGATCGGCACCATCAGGGCCGCGAACGACCACAGCGACGGCATCAGCCCGCTCAGCGCCTGCACCAGCCCGGTCAGGAACGCCATGATGAGCAGCAGCCGCAGCGTCAGCCGGGTTCGCGTGGCGGCGAGGAAGCCGCCCAGCACCGTGCCGACGGCGAAGACCGTGGACAGCAGCCCGTAGCCGCCCGCGCCCGCCTCCAGCGGGCCCGCGCTCATGGCGGCCATGGTGACCTGGTAGTTGCGGCCGACGCTGCCCGAGACGAACCAGAGCGCGAGCACCACGAGCAGCCAGGGCGTGCGCAGCACGTACCGCAGGCCGTCGAGCACGGCGCCGGGCTGCCGGTCGGCGGCGGCCAGCCGGTGGAACTCCCGCCGCCGCATGCCCAGAACGGCCGCGATCACCACGAAGAAGCTGGCGGCGTTGACCACGAACAGGCCGCCGTTGCCGGTGAACGGCAGCAGCGCGCCGGCCAGGCTCATGCCCAGGATGCGGCCGGCGGAGTTGAGGATCGAGCCGAGCGCCATCGCGTTCGGCAGGTCGTCGGGCGGCACCACCTCGGCCCCGAAGCGCCCGAGCGCGGGCCCGCCGAGCGCGTTCACCACGCCGCCCGCCAGCGCCACGCCGTAGATCGGCAGCACGGACGTCACCTCGCTCAGCGCGATCACCGCGAGCACGGCGGCGAGGCCCGCCTGCGCGAGCTGCGCGGCGATCACGACGGGCCTGCTCGGCAGCCGGTCGGCCAGCGCCCCGCCCCACATGCCGAGCAGCAGCGTCGGCAGCGCCTGCATCACAAGGCTCAGCCCCACGCTGGTCGCCGAGCCCGTCAGGGTCAGGATGAGCCAGTTCACCCCGAGCACCTGCATCCAGGTGCCGGTCACGGAGACGATGTCGGCTCCCGCCCAGAGCCGGTAATTGTGATGACGCAGGGCCCTGAACGTGGAGGAGGACAGAGACACGAAGAATCCTTGCCTTGGGGAAGCACCGGGGGGATGAACAAGCGCTTCCGCGAAGCGGATTCCGGCCTGACCGTAATGTGAGGCAAAGCACGTTTAGGGGGCGGTCAGACGAGTTCCACGGGATGATCGCGGCTCACCAGGGCCGCGTAGTGGCCGCCGCGGGCGATCAGCTCGTCGTGGGTGCCGCGCTCCACGACCCGCCCGTGGGCGAGCACCACGATCTGGCCGGCGTCGCGCACGGTGGACAGGCGGTGGGCGATGGTGATCGTCGTACGCCCCCGCGCCAGCGTGTCCAGCGCCTCCTGCACGGCCTTCTCCGTCTGCGTGTCCAGCGCGCTGGTGGCCTCGTCGAGCACCAGGACCGGCGGGTCGCGCAGCAGCGTACGGGCGATGGCCAGGCGCTGCTTCTCGCCTCCTGAGAAGCGGTAGCCGCGCTCGCCCACCACGGTGTCGTAGCCGTCGGGCAGCGCCGCGATGTGGTCGTGGATGCGCGCCGCCCGCGCCGCCGCCTCCAGCTCCTCGTCGGTGGCCGAGGGGCGGGCGAAGCGCAGGTTGTCGGCGATCGAGGCGTGGAACAGGTACGTCTCCTGCGACACGACCCCCACGGTGCCGCTGAGCGTCTCGAACGTCAGCTCCCGCACGTCCACGCCGTCGATGGTGACCCGGCCGGCGGTGACGTCGTACAGGCGGGGGAGCAGGTAGCTGAGCGTGGTCTTGCCCGAGCCCGTCTCGCCCACGATGGCCAGCGACGAGCCCGCGGGCACGGTGAGGTCGACGCCGGTGAGCGTGGGGGTGTCGCCGTAGGAGAAGTCGACCTGCTCGAAGCGCACCTCGCCGCGCACGTCCGTCAGCTCCCGCGTGCCCGGCCTGATGTCCACCGGCAGGTCGAGATACTCGAAGATGCGCCCGAACAGCGCCAGCGAGGTCTGCACCTCGACGCCGAGCCGCAGCAGCGACACCATCGGCCGGAACAGGCTCGTCTGCAACGTCGTGAACGCCACCAGCGTGCCCACCGAGATCGCCGCGGTGTGGCCGGCGGCCCAGTAGATGGCGGCGGGCATGGCGGCCATCACGAGCTGGATCGACGCCTGCCGCCAGCGCCCCGCCATGCTGGTGGCCACGCCCAGCTCGGCCAGCTCGTGCGAGGCCCTGCCGAAGCGCTCGGTCAGCTCGGCGGAGCGGCCCATCGTGCGGCCGAGCAGGATGCCGCTGATCGACAGTGACTCCTGCACCATCGAGGCGATGCCGGCGAGCTTGCGCTGGCGCTCGGAGGTGATGCGCTTGCGCTCCGAGCCGACCTTGCGGCTGATCCACACGAACACCGGCAGCAGCGCGAGCGAGACCAGGGTCAGCCGCCAGTCGAGGGCGGCCATGGCGACGACCGTGGCGATCACCGTGGTCAGGTTGGAGACCAGGGACGCGGCCGTCGAGGTGACGACGGCCTGCATGCCGCCGATGTCGTTGGCGA
This sequence comes from Nonomuraea salmonea, assembly GCF_042428605.1. NCBI lineage: Bacteria > Bacillati > Actinomycetota > Actinomycetes > Streptosporangiales > Streptosporangiaceae > Nonomuraea > Nonomuraea salmonea. The sequence continues at coordinate 506,148 of NZ_JBHMCF010000029.1, read as the reverse complement.
TGCGCGACTGCACCTCGCCGGTCCTGGTCCTGGTGAAGAAGGCCATCGACATGCGCTGGAGGTGGCTGTAGACCGAGACCCGCAGGTCGTGCATGACCCGCTGACCCACAGTGGTGGAGACGAGCGTCTGCAGCACGTCGAACACGGTCGTCGTGACCGCCACGAGGATCATGCCGAGCGCGAGCAGGGTGAGCAGCCCGGCGTCCCTGGCCGGGATCGCCACGTCGAGCACCTCGCGCAGCAGGAACGGCGAGGCCAGCCCCACCAGCGAGGACAGCACGATGAGCGAGGCAACCACGGTGAGGCGGCCGCGGTAGGCGCCGAACAGCTTGATGATGCGCCCGATCGGCGCGCGCGGTTCCTCCGCCAACGTGGAACCTCCTTCTTTCGGCTGCCCATTCGAACAGAGGTTAGCTCATATTTGTTCCGGCTAAACTTCTCGGCATGGCAGACAAGGAGCTCGCGGAGCTCTTCTACCTGGTCGGCAAGCGTGTGCGGCACGGCTACGCCCACCGGCTGGTCCCGCTGGGGCTCAATCCGGGCCAGGCGCGGGCGCTGCGGGCTCTGGCCGACGCAGGGCAGCCGATGCGCATGGTCCGGCTGGCCGACGAGCTGCGCATCGTGCCGCGCTCGCTCACGCCCGTCGTGGACGCGCTGGAGGCGGCGGGCCTGGTGCGCAGGCAGGTCGATCCGGCCAACCGGCGCTCCACGCTGGTCGTGCTCACCGGCGAGGGGCGCGCGCTGGCCGATCGGGCTCGCGAGGCGCGCAGGGAAGCGGGGGAGGAGCTGCTCGCGGTGCTCACGCCCGAGCAACGCGCGTCGCTGCGCGAGCTGCTCGAACGCGTCGAGAGCGGAGGTCAGGACGGGCCGGGCGGCTCGCGCGGCAGATAACGCCCGGACAGGCGCGCCAGCTTCAGGCTGAGGTGCAGCGCCAGCCGCTCGCCGCCGTCCTTCAGATCGGTGCGGGCCAGCTCCTCCACCCGCTGTAATCGGTAGTACAGCGAGGTCCTGTGCAGCCGCAGCGCCTTCGAGGTCGCCACCGCGCTGCCCGCCAGATCCAGATACGTCTCCAGGGTCTCCAGCAGCGGCAGGTACTGCGCGTCCGCCAGCAGCCCTTCGAGCCCCGGGTGCAGCTCCCGGTCCGGCAGCTGGGTGAGCATCCGGTAGACGCCCAGCCTGGCCCACTCCGCCGTACGCCCGAGGCCGGGCACCCGCGCCGTCACCTCGGCCGCGTGCCTGGCCTCCCGGTACGACTCCGCCGCCAGCGCCAGCTCGGGCCTGGGCCGGCCCACCCCGACCACCACCGGCACCGGCATGGCCGCGTGCAGCTCGTCGGCCGAGACCGGCGGCCCCGCCGTGAGCAGCACCGCGTGGTCGTAGCGCATCAGGTGCAGCGGGTGGTGCCCGCTCAGCCGCCGCCGCAGCGCCAGCAGCCCCTGCTCCAGCGCCAGCCGGAGCGCGTCGTCGGGCTCGGCCGTGCGCGGCCTGGCCACCTGGACGGTCACCGGCTGCGCCTGCGGGAACGCGCCCGCCTCGATGAGCTGCCTGGCCGCGTCCCGCTCGCCGAGCAGCAGCCCGGTCACCGCCTCCAGCTCCCGCTGCGAGGCGAGCCCGCTGGCCAGGCTCTCGTGGAACAGCGCGAGGGCGAGCCCCGGCACCGCGCGGGCGGCCTCGGCGACGGCCGGCTGGGGCATGGGCGGCTCGGCGTCGATGAACCACAGGAAGCCGAGCAGGCCGTCGGCGTGCCGTACGGGAACGCAGACCCGCGGCAGCAGCCCGAGCTGGGGCGCGCCAGGCGTGCGCAGCGGCCCGGTGGCCTCGGTGATCCCGGCCGCGCGCAGCCACTGCCGCACCTCGGGCACGGTGTGCCGGCGCAGGATCGAGTCGCGGCGGACGTCGTCCATCGCGCCGTTCTGCTCGCTGTAGGCGACCACGCGCTGGTGGCGGTCCTCCAGGAGCAGGGGGCGTTCGAGGCGGGCGGCGAGCTCGTCCACGGCCCGTTGAAGATCCGCCACAACCACCCCTTACATGGCCTTTTCGACAAATGACGGAAATGTCAGTACAGGTCTTCCCTACAACTGCTCGGTGATCTCCGTCAACAACGTCTATACGGTCAAGCCGTGAACGCCCCGAAGAAGCTGCTGAAGGGTTTGCTGGCGGCCATCGTGCTGATCCCGGTGAGCCTGATGGCGACCCCTGCTTCCGCAGCACCCCCCGAGAACCCCGAGCACCCGTGGCGGCAGAACCACTGGCCGCAGACCCAGCCCTGGCAGCTCGACGAATCCCTCGACGCCGCTGCCGAGGAGCGGGCCCTGCGCAAGACTCCCAGCACCGGTCTCAAGCCCGTCGACCCGCAGAACTGGGTGAACCCCGACAACATGACGTGGGCGGACTACAAGAAGCCCCCCGGCACGAAGTGGAACGACCCCGCCGTCAAGGGGTCGCAGCGCACCTTCAAGGGCGCGCTCGTGCTGCTCGACTACCCCAACCAGCCGTTCGTGGTGACCCAGCCGCAGAACTCCACGGTGTACGCCAACCCGAGCGCCGAGGCCCACGACATCCCGCGCGACCAGGTCGCCAGGTTCTACCAGGACTTCCTCAACACCCCGAACGACCTCAACAAGGGGCACACCATCCACGAATACTGGATGGAGGACTCCGGTGGCCGCATCGGCGTGGAGCTGACCGGGTTCGGCCCGTACACGATGCCGGGCAAGGACCACGAGTACGCGATGGAGTACCAGCGCCAGTCGTGCCCCTCCGGCGACAGCTGCAACAAGAACCTGCGCGCCGACGGCAACGCGGCCTGGCTGGCCGACGTCGGCCAGGATGTGGCGGACCAGTTCGACTTCGTCTTCTACCTCAGCGCCGGCCAGGACGAATCGGCCACCTGGCAGGAGTTCGGGATGATGAAGTTCCCGACCAAGGAGGACGTCACCGACGAGTGGGGCCCGGACGACCCGGCGCTGCCCAACTGGTCGCCGACCCGCTACGTCGAGTGGACCTCCTGGCAGGCCGGCTCCAACTTCTGGCCCAACGCCCGCTTCGGCGTCGACTCGGTGCAGGCCGAGAGCTCCGGCATGGGCGTCTACGCCCACGAGCTGAGCCACATCTTCGGCATCGCCGACAACTACAACAACCCGTACGGGGTGCCGCCGCGGCGGTCGTACACCGGCATCTGGGAGATGCTGAGCCGCGGCAGCTTCAACGGCCCCGGCGGCCCGCACTCACGCTGGCTCGTCCCGCCCACCGCGGGCGGGTCCATGGGCGCCCAGCACATGCTCCGCAACAAGATCAAGCTGAACATGGTGGACGAGGCGAACGTGCTGCGGCTCAGCCGCGAGGCGCTCGCCGAGTCGGGCCTGGTGACCGCCAAGGTGACGGCCCGCGTGGTGCAGCCCGGCAAGAACGGGCTGTCCGGCGTCAACATCGCGATGGACCAGGACCGCAGCACCTGTGACAGCGGCGATCCGCTGTGCGACGGCGGTGGTTACAACAACTACACCGTCGAGGTCGTCGACCGGATGGGCGCCGACTCGTTCACGCCCGACTCCGGCGTGCTGCTCGCCAAGACCAAGAACGAGGACAGGTCGCCGTTCGAGTGGGTGATCGACGCCAACCCGCAGGACATCGGCATGACCGACTACGTGCTGCCCGACGGCACGAAGGTGCCGATCACCATCGGCGACTACCGCCAGCTGTCTGACGCCCTCTTCCACGCCGGCACCGACTCCGGCAGCGAGTACGAGTACGTCGACGAGGCCAACCGGCTGCACTTCTACGTCACCGACCTGCACCGGGACAAGAAGGGCCAGCTGTCGTACACGGTCGCGATCCGCTCGCTCGACGGCGCGGGCCCGCAGCGGCGCGGCGTCAAGCTGCTGCCCTCGGTGGGGCTGCCGTCCGGCAAGAACGTCTCCACCTGCAAGTTCCCGCTGTTCAACACCGGCAAGAAGGCCGCGGCCCGTGGCCAGCATCCCGAGGACGTCAGCGCCTACCTCAACGCCGACATCTACCGGCTCAAGGCCGAGGTCCAGGGCAAGGGCTGGGACGTCCGGCTGCCCAACGCGCTGGCCTCCGTCGAGTTCGGCAAGCAGGAGCTCGTCAGCGTGGACGCCGTACGCACCGGCGGCGGCCACGTCGGCAAGATCAAGCTCACGGCCACGTCCGAGAGCGACCCGGCCAAGAAGGCCACGGCCAGCTGCACCGTGATCGGCTGACATGACGACGGGGCACGGCCGAAGCCGTGCCCCGTTCGTCTGTGCCCCGTTCGTCTGTGCCGGGCCTGGGTGAGCGGCGGGCGCAGCAGCTCAGGTGAGCGGCGAGCGCAGCAGCTCGCCCGCCGTCTGCCTGGCCTGCAGGATGCTCTCCTCGAACAGCTTGCGCACATGGGCCGCCTGGTCCGACAGCTCGTTGATGCGGCCGTGGGCCAGCTCGTCGCGCACGGTCTCGGCCAGCAGCTGCTGGTATTCCGGCGTCTTCGCGGCCAGCTTCTCCAGCCGCAGGTGGGCGTGGTAGACCTTGTCGGCCTTCAGCACCTGCTTGGCGTACTTCTCCAGATGCCGTACGCGGTGCGTCAGCGACGTCCAGGCCGCGTCCAGCGCGCTCGTGTACGGCTTGAACGCCGCCTCCATGTCCGGCGGCAGCTCACGCGGCACCAGCTTGCCGTGCTCGGCGTGCATCGACGACAGCCGGCGCAGCCGCTGGGCGATCTGCCAGACCTCCTCGGGCAGCGACACCTGGTTGTCGACGCTGTCGATGAGCCCGGCCTTGTGCACGTTGGAGTGGAGAATGGCCTCCACGGCGTTCTGCGCCCTGCGCAGCAGCATCTGGCAGGGGTGGTCGAGGTCCTCCGGAAGGATGTAGTGCTCGGCGTGGGCCCGCGCGAGCCCCAGTCTTCGCTTGGTCGAGCGGTAGGTGCCGTCCGTCGCCAACCACCTGATCACGACGATCATGCCGACCCCCGTGCCCATGACGAACAGGGGCGTGCTGCTGGTCAGCATGAACAGCAGCAACAGGAAGGCCGGCAGGACGAACAGGGTGGCGGGGTTTCGCGTGGTGTCCATTCGCGCGCCCGACCGAGCCTGGCGGAGGATGTGCGGGCTCGACCGCAACTCGACCGAGATCTCCGGGGGCAGCGATGGATCGATCACCAGCCGTGGAGGCAGAGCTCGTGGATCCATACGTTCATGCTGCGTTATGAACCTCGAATTCGCTGCGTTCTGCCGGACATATAGGGTCGTAATAATGAGCGAGATGACGAGGTGGATCGACCTTGAAGGCGCGGTCAACGCGCGTGACCTGGGCGGATTGCCCACTCGTGACGGCGGCCGCACCCGTCGCGGCCAGCTCTACCGCGCCGACAACCTGCAGGGCCTGACGCCCGCCGACGTGGCGCTGCTGGTCGGCGAGCTCAACCTGCGGCACGTCGTGGATCTGCGCTCGACGGCCGAGGTGACGCTGGAGGGGCCCGGTCCGCTGACCCGGGTGCCCGAGGTGCGTCACCACCACCTGACGTTGTTCGCCGAGGGCGGCCGGCACACCGACGTCGAGGCGGACGTCGCGCCCGAGGGCATCGACGGCGAGCGGGTGCTGCCGTGGGCGGACCGGGTGCTCGACGAGGAGCTGCGGGTCACCGGGTTCTACTTCGGCTACCTGCGCGACCGGCCCGACGGCGTGGTGGCGGCGCTGCGGGCGATGGCGCTGGACGACGGCGCGGCGCTGGTGCACTGCGCGGCGGGCAAGGACCGCACCGGCGTGCTGGCGGCGCTGGCCCTGGAGGTCGCCGGCGCCACCAGGGAGGCCATCGTCGAGGACTACGTCGCCACGGGGGAGCGGCTTGAGCTGATTCTCAAGCGGCTGCGCGGCAGCGACACCTACCGCGACGACCTCGACTCGCGCCCGGCCGACGACCACATGCCGCGGGCCCGCTACATCGAGCAGTTCCTGGGCGTGCTCGACGACCGGTTCGGCGGGCCCATGGGCTGGCTGGCCGCGAACGGCTGGACCGACGCCGACACGACCGCCCTGCGCGCCCGCCTGCGCGACTGACGGCCGCGAACGGCTGGACCGCTGACACGACCGCCCTGCCCTGCGGGCCTGCCTGCGCGACTGACGGCCCCGCCCGGACAGCCCGCCCGGACAGCCCGCCCGGACAGCCCGCCCGGACAGCCCGCCCGGACAGCCCGCCTGAACGGCGGCCTGGGCTTGCAGCCGGCCCCAGCGGCTTCCCGGGGCTTCAGCCGAGGTGGACGACGATGCCCTGGGAGGCCGACAGGCGGGCGGCCTCGATGACGGCGAGCGCCTCGACGGCGCTCGCCGGGTCCACCGGCGGCGGGCCGCCGTCGCGCAGCGTCGCCGCCACCTCCCGGTAGAAGTCCAGGTACGCCCCCGCCTCCGTACGCACGACGCGCCGCTCGCCTTCCGTGCCCAGCTCGCCCCAGCGCTCCTCCGGGTCGTCCCCGAACCCCGGCGCGTCGGGCGTCATCCCGGCCCGCAGCCGCTCCTCCTGCACGTCCATGCCGTACTTGACGAAGCCGGCCGCCGACCCGAGCACCCGGAACCTGGGCCCGAGCCGGGCGGCCATCGAGCTGGCCCACAGATGCGACCTGGCCCCGCTCGCGTGGGTGAGCGCGATGAACGTGTCGTCGTCGGCCTCCACGCCCTCGCGCCGCACGTCGCTCTCGCAGTAGACCGCGCGTACGGGGCCGAGCAGCTGCAGCGCCTGGTCCACCAGGTGGCTGCCGAGGTCGTACAGCAGCCCGCCCACCTCATCGGGCCCGCCGCTCTCGCGCCAGCCGCCCTTGGGCACGGGCCGCCAGCGCTCGAAGCGCGACTCGAAGCGCAGCACCCGGCCCAGCAGCCCCTCGCCGGCCAGGCGGCGCACGGTGCGGAAGTCGCCGTCCCAGCGCCGGTTCTGGAACACGGTCAGCAGGAGACCACGCTCCTCGGCCAGGCGGACCAGCCCGCGCCCCTCCTCGGCGGTCCTGGCCAGCGGCTTGTCCACGACCACGGGCAGGCCCTCGGTGAGCGCCGCCGCGGCCGTGGCGACGTGGGTGCGGTTGGGCGAGGCGACCACGACGAGGTCACAGCGGCCCCACAGGTCCTGCACGTCGTCCACCGCGGCCGCGCCGTACGCGGCGGCGACCTCGGCCCGGCGATCGGGGTTCCTGGTCACGACGGCGGCCAGGGACAGGCCGGGGGTGGCGTGGATCAGCGGGGCGTGGAAGTAGGCCCCCGCGGTGCCGTAGCCGACGAGGCCGACACGGATGTCCGTGCCGGCGGACGGCTGAGAGGCGCGCCGCGGCTGCGGCCGGTCTGCCTGATCGCTCATCGGCCCAGGTTATCCGCCCGTCCTTTCGCGACCGTGCTGTCCGCGCGCCCCTCCAGGCGGCGCTAGTCGTCGTCGCGCTCGGCCAGGAACCGCTCGAACTGGGCGGCCAGCTCGTCGCCCGTGGGCATCGGCGTGGTCTCGGCCATGAGGTTCTCGCGCTCCGCGCCCGCGGCGAAGGCGTCGTACTGCTGCTCGAGGCCGGTGATCGCGGTGGACAGCTCGGCCGAGGCCTTGATCTGCTCCTCGATCTCCGTCGTCGTACGCCGGGCGGCGTCGTGCAGCGACTCCATCGGGAAGACCAGCCCCGTGCCGCGCGTCACCGCCTCCAGGGCCGCCACGGCGGCGGTCGGGTATTCGGCCTGCGACAGGTAGTGAGGCACGTGCACCGCGTAGCCCACGGCGTCGTGGCCCTTGGCGCCCAGCCGCAGCTCCAGCAGGGCCGCCACGCTGCCGGGCACCTGCACCCGGCCGAACACGCTGGTCTGCGCGGAGATCAGCTCGGGCCGGCTGGCGTGCGCGGTGACGCCGAGCGGCCGGGTGTGCGGCACGGCCATGGGGATGCCGTGCAGGGTCACCAGCTTGCTCACGTTCAGCCGCTCGACCAGCTCGGCCACGGCCTTGGCGAACAGCTCCCACTCCCGGTCGGGCTCGGGCCCGCTCATCACCAGGAACTGCGTGCCCGTCGCGTCCTTGGCGACGTGCACGGCCAGCTCGGGACTCTCCCAATCCACCCACCGGTCGGTGTCGAACGTCATGATCGGACGCCGCGACCGGTAGTCGAGCAGCCGGTCCACGTCGAACGTCGCCACGACCCGGTGCTCCAGCTCGGCCAGCAGGTGGCCCAGCGCGAGACGTCCGGCACCGCCCGCGTCGACGAAACCGTCGAAGTGGTACAGCAACACCGGATCGGGCAGCTCGGGCGCGTCGTCTGCGAGCTCGTAGAGATCCTTCGGGTCGAACACGGTTGGACAGCCTTTCCCTAGGTACTCTTCACCAGAACCTACGGCGCGTCGGAACGATTCCGTGCAGGGCACCCTATCGGGAGAACCGTTTTGTATGGACGAAGGCCCTAAGGGCGGAGACATCCAGGAGGACCTCGATCTACCTGGTCAGAGCGGGCGACACCGCGTTCACAGCACGCGTACGCCTCGGGCGGGGTTCGGGGGCCCGGCAGACGGCAAGGTGACACTTCGCTGCTGCAGACGGCTCATCACGGTCGTGCCCACACCGCCGATCCAGGCAGACGTTGATGCCATGCGGGCGCTCTTCGTCGCGAACACCGCCCGCATGGTAATCAGTGACATCGTCTTAGTCGGCCAGCTCGCGCTGGAAGCCGGTGATCTGTCCGCGCAGCACCGGGTCGGCGAATCGGCGCGTCTCCTTGGCCCAGTCGAGGTAACCGCGCATCCAGTTCTCGAGCCCTGTTACGCAGCGGAGGGTGCCGTGCCGGCGATTCTGGTCGGTGCCGAGTTCGTCGAACGTGTGCTGGAGGTCTGCCTTGGCCGCTTCGAAGACGCGTATACGCTCGGAGATCTTCTGGTTGACCATTTCGACGGCAACCTGAAGAGGACAGTCCAAGGCCTTCCAATAGACGATGACGAGGTTGTGGAATTCCCCTTGCAGCAGCTCACGCCGTAAGCCGATCAGATCGTTGGTGCAGACCACCACGTGTCCGGCCTCGTGGACGAGAGTGCGGTACACGGCCGAGGCGCGGATGTCGTCGGGCACCTCGAACTGCTCGGCGAGTTCGATGAGGTCGAACGAGGGCGGGACATAGGCGATATTGAGCTTGTGCTCGACGTAACTGTCGGGATCGGGGACCTCGCCCCTCGTGCGGTTGTCGACCTCCCACTGGGCCGTTTCGAAGCAGTCCTGAAGGTGGGTGGCGAAGCGGTTCCACCACTGGGCGCTGGCGTGTAGGAGCATACGGTCACGGATATCGGCCAACCCGTGGAGTATCGGTCCTGCGGTGGCAGGCAGCGGTTCGCCGTTCAGCACCGCACGGAACTTGTCCGCCATGCGCCGCGCCAGATCGGGGTTGGAGCCCACGTCGGCCAGCTCGAACTGGTCGTCGTAGACGTGGAACCAGCTGTTGAGGTCGGCGGCCAGCGCCAGGACCGGCACCGACGCCTCGGGATACAGCCTGGCGACGAGCCGGGAATACGACTCCCCAGCGAAGCGCGAGGCTGCGGTCTCATCCGCGATGAGTCTCAGCTGCTGAGCCCAGGCGATGGTGCGCTCGGCCGCAACGGCCTCGAAGGGATTGATCTTCGACGGGTACGGGATAGAAGGGGTGGGTAACGAAACCGGTGGTAGTTCGGGCATGAGTGCGCAGCCTCCCCACGGCAACCGTGGCAAATACCCCTCGTTGGGGCAGATGTCGTTCTTGTGGGGCCTACCCGAAGCCGAATTTGCCGAATCATTTACGCAATAACGGGCCAGAAGGAAAAAGGTTACGGCCTGGGCGATTTAGGTGCTGTGTGGGTCATCCTGTACGGTTGCGACTACCTGGTCCAGGTCCAGTTCTGCGCCCGCCTCAAATGCCAATTTGTAGCGGTCCTCACCGAGGAGACTCTTGCACTCCTTGACGCATTTCTCGTGAGTGGCCGTGAGGAACGGGGCACCGAGCATGGGCAGGCCGGAGGAGCGGCAGTTCTGATGCAGCGCACCGAGCAGAAGCGTTGCGCGCTCGGCCTCGCCCAGGGCCGAGTAGATCTTGGCGATCGTCTCGAGTGCCATGAGTGTGCCGACGGTGTCGTGGAAGTAGCGCTTGATGCGCAGCGCCTCCTGAGCCGTCGCCAGCGCCTCGTTCAGCCGGTTCATCGCCATCATCGGCAGCGACAACGCCCAGTGCGCGTACGAGCTCAGCCACAGCTCCCCGCGCTCGCGGCAGACCTGCAGACAGTCCAGCAACAGTGACTCGGCCTCGTGCATGCTCCCTTGTTCGGTGAGGACGATGGAAAGCTCTACGATGGCGGGGAGCAGCCCCGGGTTGAGCTCCTTGTTATCCGTGTTGAACTCGATGGCCACACCGAGCAGGGCGCTTGCCTTCTGCAGGTCGCCCTGCAGCATCGCGGCCGTGCCCTGCATCTTGGAACCCAAGATCACGGCTCGGGAGTCGCCCACCCGAACGGCCTCGACGCTGCAGGCCTCAGCCGTCTCACGCGCGCCCACGATGTCGCCCTGAGCACTACGCACATAGGAGAGCACCCACAGCGCCTTGCAACGCTCCTTGCTCACCGTGGGATTGGCCTCCAGCGCCCGCTCCAAGTAAAGGCGGCCCTCGCGGGCGAACCCGCAGCACACCCACATGAACCACAGCGACGCCAGCAGGGTGAGCGCCAGCGGCTCCTTACCCGGCGTGGACAGCGTGTGCTCCAGCGCGAGACGGATGTTGTCGTGCTCCTGCCGCATGCGGACGAACCAGTAGATCTGCCGCGGCCCCGACCAGGCGTCCTCGCTGCGCTGCGCGAGGCTCAGGTAATACTCCAGATGGCGCTGGCGCAGCTGCTCCGTCTGGCCCAGCTTCTCCAGCCACTCCTCGCCGTATTCGGCCAGCGTGTCGATCAGCTTGTAGCGCACGCCCGCGTGGTTGCTCCTGATCAGCAGGATCGACTTCTCCACCAGGCCCGTCACCAGGTCGGTGATGTCCTCCGACGGCAGCCGCCCGTCGGAGCAGACGAACCGGGCCGCGTCGAGCTCGAAGTCACCGGCGAAGACCGACAGCCGCGCCCACAGCAGCCGCTCGGCCGGCTCGCACAGCTCGTGGCTCCAGCCGATCGCCGCGCGCAGCGTCTGGTGCCGGGGCAGCGCCGTGCGGCTCGCGCCCGCCAGCAGGCTGAACCGGTCGGCCAGCAGGCCCAGGATCTGCTCCACCGACAGCGCGCGCAGCCGCACCGCCGCCAGCTCGATCGCCAGCGGGATGCCGTCGAGCCTGCGGCACAGCTCGGCCACCGGGCCGATGTTGTCCTCGTCGAGCACGAAGTCGGGCACACTGGCGCTCGCGCGGGCCGCGAACAGCTGCACCGACTCGTTGGTGAACAGGTTCTCGGCCGGGTCGTCGCCCGGCACCTGCAGCGGCGGCACCGGCACGACGTGCTCGTAAGGCAGGTGCAGCGACTGGCGGCTGGTGGCCAGCACCTTGAGGTTGGGCGCCGCCTCCAGCAGCTCGTGCACCAGCTCGGCGCAGCCCTGCACCAGGTGCTCGCAGGTGTCGATGATGAGCAGCATGTCGCGCTCGCCGACCCACTCCGACAGCGACTCCGACTCCGTGCGCGAAGACTGGTCGGCGATGCCGAGCGCCGAGGCGATCGTGTGCTTGACCATGCCCGCGTCCTGCAGCCGGGCGAGATCGGCGAACCACACGCCGTCGGGGTAGTGGGCGCGCACCTGATGGGCCAGGCGCAGCACCGTGCGCGACTTGCCGACACCACCGATGCCGGTCACGGTCACCAGGCGTGACTCGTTGAGGTGTCGTTTGAGGTTGGCGAGGAGACGTGTCCTGCCGATGAAGCTGGTCAGCTCCGCCGGTAGATTGCCTTCTCGCCGCCAGCCTGTCGGGGTGGCCATGAGCAGCCTCACGGGGGGATCGGCGACACCTGCCTACGCATCGTACCGCTGACCTTGCGAACTGTCCTTGATCCAGCGGACACACCGGGGACAGGTTTGTACGCCTCGGTAGCATGTACGACGTGAAGGAATTCCTACCCGACCAGACCTCCGACGACACCGACCTCGGCTGGGGCGAGTGGCGCGACACCGACGACGACACCTTCTACCTGGAGAACCGCCCCCCGCACTGGGACTGACCAGGTGCCCCCTTACGATTTCCGCCCCGCCGCACCGGCCGACTACGACGCCATCGCCGCCGTGGTCGACGACTGGTGGGGCCGGCCGGTCCGCGCCGCGCTCCCGCGGCTCTTCCTCGACCACTTCCACGCCACCAGCCTCGTCGCCGAGAGCTCCGGCGACCTGGCCGGCTTCCTGATCGGCTTCCCTTCGCCGTCCCTGCCCGGCGAGGCGTACATCCACTTCGCCGGCGTGCACCCTGCGGCCAGGCGCAGCGGCCTCGCCCGCACCCTCTACGAGCGCTTCTTCGCCCTCGCCCGCGAGCACGGCCGCCACGTCGTCCGCGCGGTCACGTCCTCCGCCAACGCGACGTCGATCGCGTTCCACCAGCGGATGGGCTTCACGGTCAGCGACCCCGTGCCCGGCTACAACGGCCCCGGCACCAGCCTGGTCACCTTCACCCGCGCTCTCTGAGAGGTCCACCCTCCAGCACTTTGCGCAACCTATCCACCACATGCCGTATGCGGCGCCCGTTGATCGGGAAAGCAGACAAGCACGGCAAGGAGGTGGATCGGTGGCGCATCTGCTCACCCAGCGGAAGCTGACAGGGGAGCTCATCGCGGAGTTCCTCGGCACGATGGTGCTCATCCTGTTCGGCTGCGGCGTCGTCGCGCAGGTCATCGCCGCCGAGCTGGGCGACCACGACAGCATCGCGTGGGCGTGGGGCATCGGCGTGACGCTCGGCGTGTACGTCGCGGGCCGCACGACGGGAGCCCACATCAACCCGGCCGTGACCCTGGGGTTCGCGCTGTTCCGGGGGTTCCCGTGGCCGAAGGTGCTGCCGTACGCGCTGGCGCAGACACTCGGCGCGTTCGTCGGCGCGCTCATCGTGCGCTGGAACTACACCGAGGTCCTGGCCATGGCCGACCCCGGCCACACGATCAAGACCCAGATCGTCTTCTCCACCCTGCCGGGCAACGGCACCCTGCCGGTCTCCATGTGGGGCGGGCTGCGCGACCAGATCATCGGCACCGCGATCCTGCTGTTCGTCCTCTTCGCGCTCTCCGACGTCCTCAACATGGCACCGGGGGCGAACCTGGGGCCGTTCATCATCGGCCTGCTCATCGTCGGGATCGGCATGTCGTTCGGCACCGACGCCGGCTACGCCATCAACCCGGCCCGCGACTTCGGCCCCCGACTGGCCAGCTGGCTCACCGGCTACGACGGGGCCTGGCGAGATCAGTACGGCGACCCGTACTGGTGGGTCCCCATCGTCGGCCCGCTGGTCGGCGCAGCGCTCGGAGCCGCTCTCTACCAGCTGTGCATCGCCCGCTTCCTGCCGCAGGGCGAGGACCGCGACACCGTGAAGCCGTCAGATTGAGAGTGAGCCATGCCTGATTTCGTCGGCGCGGTGGACCAGGGCACCACCAGCACCCGCTTCATGATCTTCGATCACGATGGCGCCGAATACGCCAAATACCAGCTCGAACACGAGCAGATCCTGCCCAGAGCCGGTTGGGTCGAGCACAACCCGATCGAGATCTGGACGCGCACCGCCGCCGTCATCCAGACCACCCTCCAGCGCACCCGCCTGCACCACAGCGACCTCGCCGCGCTCGGCGTCACCAACCAGCGCGAGACCACCGTCGTGTGGAACCCGCGCACCGGCCGCCCCTACTACAACGCCATCGTCTGGCAGGACACCCGTACCGACCGCATCGCCGCCGCACTCGAACGCGACGGCCGCGGCCAGGTCATCCGCGACAGGACGGGGCTGCGGCCCGAGGCGTACTTCTCCGGCGGCAAGATCCAATGGATCCTCGAGAACGTGGACGGCGTCCGCGAGGCCGTCGACCGCGGTGAGGCCGTCTTCGGCAACACCGACACCTGGACCCTGTGGAACCTCACCGGCGGCGTCAACGGTGGCGTGCACATCACCGACGTCACCAACGCCAGCCGCACGATGCTCATGGACCTCGACACCCTCGACTGGGACGACGAGCTGCTGTCCTTCTTCGGCATCCCGCGCGCCATGCTCCCCGAGATCCGCCCCTCCGCCGACCCCTCCCACTACGGCGTCACGCTCGGGTACGGCCCGGTCGGCGGCGAGGTGCCCATCACCGCCATCCTCGGCGACCAGCAGGCGGCCACCGTCGGCCAGGTCTGCTTCTCGCCCGGCGAGGCCAAGAACACCTACGGCACCGGCAACTTCCTGCTGCTCAACACCGGCACCTCCCGCGTACGCTCCGAGAGCGGCCTGCTCACCACCGTCGCCTACAAGTTCGGCGACCAGCCGGCCGTCTACGCGCTGGAGGGCTCCATCGCCGTCACGGGCTCCGCCGTCCAATGGCTGCGCGACCAGCTCCACATCATCACCTCCGCCCCGCAGAGCGAGACGCTCGCGCGGCAGGTGCCCGACAACGGGGGCGTCTACTTCGTGCCCGCCTTCTCCGGGTTGTTCGCGCCGTACTGGCGGGCCGACGCCCGCGGCGCCATCGTCGGCCTGTCCCGCTACAACACCGACGCCCACATCGCCCGCGCGACCCTGGAGGCCATCTGCTACCAGAGCCGCGACGTGGTGGAGGCCATGCAGCGCGACTCGGGGGTCGTCCTGGACGTCCTGCGCGTGGACGGCGGCGTCACCTCGAACGACCTGTGCATGCAACTCCAGTCCGACATCCTCGGCGTCCCCGTCAGCCGCCCCACGGTCTCGGAGACCACGGCCCTGGGCGCCGCGTACGCGGCGGGCCTGGCTGTCGGCTACTGGAGAGACACCACCGAACTCCGCACCCACTGGGCAGAAGACCGCCGCTGGGAACCAACCTGGACACAGGAACAACGCGAGGAAGGCTACGCCGGCTGGAAGAAGGCAGTAACGAAGTCCTTCGCCTGGCTCGACTGACGCCCAACAGGGGGCCAGGACTGCCGCGCCTCCAGAACGGCGGAGCAGGTGCCTGACGTCGACGGCGGGGTGCCCGGCCACAAGCGCCGGGTGCCCCGCCATCGATCGTCTGGTGGCCCCCGAGGTCAGGGGAGGAGCGGGAGCGTCAGCTCACTACGTCCTTTCTGCGGAAGCGGCGGAAGGCGATGGCGATCAGGATCGCGGCGTACGTGATCGAGACCGAGGCGCCCTTGACCATGCCGCTCCAGTCGAGCTCGGGCGCCAGGGCGTCGAGCCAGGCGTTGTTCCAGAACGTCGGCAGGAACTCGCGCAGCGACCCCAGCGCCTCGACCGCCTGCAGGATCGTGCAGACGATCCACAGCCCGACGGCCCCGCCCACCGCGCCGAGCGGCGAGTCGGTCATCGTGGAGATGAGGAAGGCCAGAGCGGCCACCACGAGCTGGCTGACCAGGGCGTACCCGATGACGATCCCGAACCGGGGCAGGACGTCGAACGCCGGGATGACCTCACCCGTGCCCGGCACCTGGATGTCGTCCCAGCCGAACGCCAGCGTGCCCGCGAGCAGCGCCATCAGCGGCAGGCAGATCACCGCCGCCGCCGAGTAGCCGAGCGCGACGATCAGCTTCTGGCGCAGCAGCCGGTCGCGGGGGACCGGCGCCGCCAGCAGGTAGCGCAGCGACGACCAGTTGGCCTCGCTGGCCACGGTGTCGCCGCAGAACAGCGCCACCGCCACCACCAGCAGGAAGCTGGCCGACACCGACAGGGCGAAGGCGGCGAAGTTGAGGCCGCTCTCGGTGGCCAGGTCGGAGATGCGCAGCGACGACTGCCCCTGCCCGCTCGACTGCGGCCCGAACTGGAACGCGATCACCAGGATCCACGGCAACGCCAGCAGCAGCGCGAACATGCCGATCGTCCGCCGCCGCTTGAACTGCCTGACGATCTCCACCCGCAGCGGCAGCGTGCGGCGGGGCGCGTAACCGGTCGCGGTGGTCATCCCTTGTCTCCGATGAGGTCGAGGAACACGTCTTCCAGGCGCGGCCCGTGACCGTTGCCGGTCGCGGCCGAGCTGAGCAGCCGCGAGACGGGGCCGGTCGAGACCAGCCGGCCGCGCTGCATCACCACGACGTGGCTGCAGGCCTGCTCGACCTCGGCCAGCATGTGGCTGGAGACGATCACGGTACGGCCGTCGCGCGCGTAGCGCTTGAGCACCTCGCGCATCTCCCGGATCTGGGGTGGGTCGAGCCCGTTGGTGGGTTCGTCGAGCACGAGCAGGTCGGGCAGGCCGAGCATCGCCTGGGCGATGGCCAGCCGTTGCCGCATGCCCTGCGAGTAGGTGCGTACGGCCCGCTCCAGCGCCTTTCCGAGACCGGCGATCTCCAGCGCCTCGTCGAAGTGGGCGTCGGCGGTGGGCCTGCCGGTGGCCGCCCAGTAGAGCTGGACGTTGTCGCGCCCCGACAGATGCGGCAGAAACCCCGGCCCCTCGACGAACGACCCCAGCCTCGACAGCACGGGCGCGCCGGGCGTCACCCGCTCGCCGAAGATGCGGATCTCGCCCGCGTCGGGCTGGATGAGGCCCATCATCATCCGCATCGTCGTCGTCTTGCCGGCGCCGTTGGGGCCGAGCAGCCCCAGCACCTGGCCCTGCTCGACGCGGAACGACAGGTTGTCGACGGCCAGCTCACCATTCCTGTACGCCTTGGTCAGCCCACTGATCTCCAGCGGCACTCCCGCACCGGCCACCGCGACCTCGCGACTTCCCGCATCCTCGCTGGGTGCGGCGGCGTCACCGGCCACGTCGAGATCGTGCGTCTTGCCGTTGGGGCGGACCACCGCGCCGGAAGTGCCGATGGCGGCGGTGTCGCCGGAGGTGGCGTCACCGGACGCGTCGTGCGCGTGTGTTCGGCCGTTCGGACCGGCCGTGCTTCCGGACGTTCCGGCGGTGGTGAGGTCGGCCGTGACGGCGGTGGTCGCGCGCTCCTTCGCGTCGGTGGCGTCGGTGGCGTCGGAGGGGGCGGGCTTGGCGGGAGAGGCCGGGCGGCGGCGGGAGGTGGTGCGGCCCGTCGCCAGGATGACGGCGGCGACCACGATGGCGGCCAGCGGCATCGCCCACACCCACCACGCGACTCCCGTCGGCGCGGCGGCCAGCGTGGAGACCGTGGGGACGGTCAGGGCCGGGGAGGCCAGCGCCACCTGGTACGCGGCGGGCTGGGCCGGCGTCGCGAAGCCCATGTCGGTCGTCGTCACCACCAGGCGCAGGCGGTGGCCCACGGCGAAGCGGTGGTCGACTGCCGGCAGCGTGATCGTCGCCTCGGCGCTGCCCGCGCCCTCGGGGATGGTCACCCGGAACGGCGCCACCAGCCCCGCGGGCAGGGTGGGCGGCTGGAGGGCGTCGGCCACGTCGTAGAGCTTGGCGAACAGCGTCGCCTCGCCCTTGCCGGTCACCGTGACCTTGACGGTCGGGCTGCCCGTGAGCTGGAGCGGCTCGGTGAGCGGCCGGGATTCGAAGGCGGCGCTCTGGCCCGGCATGTCGAGGGAGACGCCGACGCCCTGACCGCCCAGCAGGCCGCCGATGCCGGGCACCGTGGAGATGGAGGCGGGCGCGCCGCCCGGCGGGTTGACGATGTTCTGGGCGGGGCCGCTCAGCTCGACCGCGGTGGTGTCGGTGCCGGTCAGGCCGGGATAGGAGTCGGCCTCCGGGTGGAGGCGGATGCGCTGGCGGGTGCCGGGGTCGCGTCCGCCGTCGCGGGTCACCGTGAACGCGCTCACCGGCGTCGCGGCGTCACCCGAGCCCTCGCCCTTGAGGTAGCGGCCGAACCAGGCCGAGGTCTGCTCGAACAGCCAGTCGGCCTCGCCGTTGCCGCCGTCGTGCCCGCCGTCGAACCAGGCGATGCTCACCGGCGTGCCGGCGGCGGCGATGGCCTTGGCGTTGGCGTCGGCGTGGCCGATCGGGAACAGCGAGTCGCGCTGCCCCTGGATGAGCAGCGTCGGCGCCTTGATCTGCCCGGCCACCGTGACGGGGCTGGACTTGCGCAGCAGCGCCACCGCCTCGGGCGTGGCCCGGCCGTCGGTGGCGACCTGCTGGTAGACGTCGCAGATGGCGGGCAGGAACCTGCCGCACCGCGCCTGCTCAGGAGTCAGCGGCGCGGCGGCCTCGCGCCGGCCCAGCAGCGACGAGGCGTCGAGCGAGACGCCCTGGCCGAAGAAGATGCCGGCCCACATGCGCTTGAAGACCCCGCCGGCCGGCTCGCCCGAGCTCGGCGCGGCCGCGTTGGGGAACAGCGCGTCGGCCAGGTCGGACCAGGTGATCTGCGGGACGATCGCATCGACGCGCTGGTCGTACGCCGCCGTCATCAGCGCGATGGCGCCGCCGTAGGAGCCGCCCGCGATGCCCACGCGCGGGTCGCCCGCCGCGTCGAGCTGCACGTCGGGACGCTTGGCGAGCCAGTCGATCAGCTGCTTGACGTCTTTGACCTCGTAGTCGGGCGAGTTGAGCGCGATCTGGCCGCCGGAACGGCCGAAGCCGCGCGCCGACCACGTCAGCACGCCGTAGCCCTGCTGGGCGAGGCGGACCGCTTGGTCCCGCATGCTCTGCTTGCTGCCGCCGAAACCGTGGGCGAGCAGGATGACGGGCGCTTTTCCGCCTTCTGGCGGCGGGAAGAACGTCGTGTCGAGTTCGACCCGTTGGTCGTCCGACGGTCCGTCGACGACGGTTATCTGCTGGTCTTGGCCCCGCACCTGGGGCGCCGACGGCCACACGAGCCATGTCGCCACCCCGATGAGGGCGAGTGCCACTACCAGAGCGGCCACACGCTTCATGTGGTGAGCCTACTTTCCACACCTGAGAGATCCCTGAGACGGCGCCCGCGCGAACACCGCCCCAGGAGTGAACCGGGGCTGAAAGGACTGGTCAGCGGCCGTCTCCGCAAGATCGCGCGCACCGTCGCAGCCCAGGCCCCGAACCCTCGCGGCCCAGGCCCCGAACCTGCACCACCTGAGCGAACGCTCACGCCGGCAGCGCGCAGGTCCTGACCCGAACGAATCGTCACGTCGGCAGCGCGTAGGTCCTGGCCTGGGCGAACGGACACGCCGGCAGCGCTCAGACCACGGCCTGGGCGGGTCTCACCCCAGGAGTGCGTAGACGGTTGTGGCGTGGGCGGCCGTCTCTGAGCTGCTCGCCGCACGCAAGGTGATCTCGGAGAAGGCGAGCGTGCGTCCGAGCTTGGTGATGCGGACGTCGATCAGCACGTCGTCGCCGACCACCGGCCGCTGGAACGTGGTGGACTGCTGCACCGTCGTCATCGGCACGAACCCGCCGCGCGCCGCCGAGATCGCGACGACCGTGGCGGTGTCGGCGGCGGCCATCATGGCCTGGCCGCACAGCCCGCCGCCCTCCCTCGCCAGGTCGTCGGACCAGGGGAGGCGGACGATCGCGTGGCGCTCGCCGACCTCCTCCACGCGCAGCCCGAGCTGACGGATCCAGGGGGCGAAGTATTCCTGGAGGATCGCCTCTGCGTCTTCTGGAGTCACGCGGACATCATGCACGCTGGACACGACGGGCGGGCCGCCTCACGCACGACCTGTGGACAACGGGCCACGCCCCGCGAACGCCTGTGGACGAGCCGGGAGGATGCGCATGTCGACCGCGAACGACGACGGTCCGATGGACCGACGCCCCCGACGCCCGACGCCCGAGGAGGCGGACCAGAGGCCGAGCGAGCGGGATCGGCGGCGCCAGGCGACGGAGGCGGATCAGAGGCCAGGGGAGCGGGACCGGCGGTGTCAGGTGACGGAGGCGGGGATTGTCGGTGATGTGGTCGAGGTGTTCCTGCCCTCCACCTACGACCGGGCCGTCCCGTACGAGCTCTTCGCCCGGCTGCGTGAGGAGAGCCCCGTCTGCCGCGTCCCCGAGCCTCCGGTGGGGCCGTGGCGGGCGGGGGCCGGGTACTGGGCGGTGTTCCGGCACGCCGACGTCAAGCACGTCCTGCGTACCCCGGAGGACTTCTCCTCCTACCTCGGCGCCACCCAGATCCGCGACCCCGACACCCCGTCCGACCTGGAGTTCGTCCAGGTGCAGATGTTGAACATGGACCCGCCAGGCCATTCCAGGCTGCGCAGGATCGTGGCGGCGGCGTTCACGCCCCGCGCCGTACGCGCCCTGGAACGGACGATCGAGCGGCGGGCGGCGGCGCTGTTCGGCGAGGGGGAGTGCGATTTCGTGGAGGTGGCCGCCGACCTGCCCGTCTGGACGCTGGCGCACGTCATGGGGGTGCCCGCGCAGGACAGGCGGCTGCTGTACGACTGGGCGTCGCGCGTCATCGGCTACCAGGACGCCGACTACGCGGGCCTGTCCACGGCGGACGTCGCATCCCTGACCCCCATGGGCCGTCACGCCGTCAAGGCCAGGCCGGAGCCGCGGCCCGGCGTCAACCCGCGGTCGCGGGCGGCCCTGGCCGACATGTTCGCCTACGCGCACGCGCTGGGGGAGGCCCCCGTGGACGACGAGTCCGTCATGTCCGCCATGCGGAAGGGCGGCCTGACGGAGGCCGAGTTCGAGAACATGTTCTTCCTGTTCGCCGTCGCCGGGAACGAGACCCTGCGCAACGGCATCCCCGGCGGCCTGCTCACCCTCCTCCAGCACTCGGACCAGCTGGAGCGCCTGCGCGCGCACCCCGAGCTGCTCGACTCCGCCGTCGAGGAGATGCTGCGCTTCTGGCCGCCGGTCATGCACTTCAGGCGTACGGCGACCCGCGACCTCACCCTGGGCGGGCAGCGGGTCAGGGCGGGCGAGAAGGTGGTCGTTTACCACGCCTCAGCCAACCGCGACCCGGCCGTCTTCCCCGGCCCCGACCGCTTCGACATCGCCCGCACCCCCAACGACCACGTCAGCTTCGGCTTCGGCCCGCACTTCTGTCTCGGCGCGCACCTGGCCCGCGCCCAGCTCCGTTCGGTGTTCAGGGAACTGCTCAGGTGGGACGTCGAACTCGCCGGCCCGCCCCGCCGCCTCACGTCCAACTTCCAGAACGGACTGAAGCACCTTCCGGTACGCCTGAGCTCCAGGAAAACGTGCTGAGAACCCGGCCATCGGCTGCCTATCATCACGATCATGGCCGACTACCTGCGCATCAACCGGGACAACTGGAACGCGCGTGTCCCCGTCCACGTCGCCAGCTCCTTCTACGACGTCGCGGGCTTCAAGTCGGGCCGCAGCCCGCTGCGCGCGTTCGAGATCGAGGAGATGGGCGAGGTGGCCGGCCGCAGCCTGGTGCACCTGCAGTGCCACTTCGGCCTCGACACCCTCTCCTGGGCCAGGCGGGGGGCGGAGGTGACCGGCCTCGACCTGTCCGACGCCGCGATCGACCAGGCCGAGCGCATCGCCGCGGAGTGCGGCATCCCGGCGCGGTTCGTCACGGCCGACGTGTACGACGCTCCTGAGGCGCTCGGCGCGACGTACGACATCGTCTACACCGGCATCGGAGCCCTCGTCTGGCTGCCCGACCTCACCCGCTGGGCCGGGACCGTCGCCCGCCTGCTCAAACCCGGCGGATTCCTCTATGTCGCCGATTTCCACCCGTTCACCGAGGTCCTCGACGACGAAACCGGTACGAAGGTCACCAACGACTACTTCGACCGCGGCCCCCACGTATGGGACTACCCGCACACCTACACCGGCCCGGAAGTGCTCGAACACCAGACGTCCGTGGAGTTCAGGCACGGCATGGGCGAGATCGTCACCGCGGTCGCGAACGCCGGCCTGCGCCTGGAGTTCCTGCACGAGCACGACCACACGTTGTTCCGCCGCTTCGACACCTACACGGAACGCGACGGCGGCTACCGCCCGCCCGCCGGCGCGCCGAGGGTCCCGCTGATGTTCTCCCTGCGGGCGACCGCGAGCCCGGCCGGGAGCGGCGTTCCGGGCGGCTGACCGTAAGATTCTCTGCCGTGAAGTCTCCAGCATCGCTCAAGAAGGCCGCCGCGTGGGCCCTGCCCTACTGGACCCGCGGCGAGGCAGGCCGCGACACACCGCCCGACCTGTTCAGGGTGCTCTACTTCGGCTGGCTGGTGGCGCTCACGCTCAAGCTGCTCGGCTCGGCCTGGGACGTCTCCTGGCACTTCAAGTGGCTGCGTGACGACCTCGCGCCGCCCCACCTGCTCAACTCCGCCGGCACCGCCCTCGCCGTCGCCCTCACCCTGATCCACGGCTACACCGGCTACGGCGTCGACAAGAAGGCGCTCAAGCTCATCCAGTGGGGCACCGGCATCTTCCTCGTCGCGGTGCCGCTCGACCTGATCAACCACCGCGTCAACGGGCTCGACATCACCTCGTGGAGCCCGTCCCACATCATGCTGTACGTCGGAACGTTCTTCATGATCGCCGGCGTGATCAGAGGCTGGTTCATGGGCGCGCCACCCGGGCGCGAGCGCACGGTCGTGCTGGGCGCCTTCTTCGCGTTCTTCCTGGAGAACGTGCACTTCCCCGAGCAGCACCAGGAGTACGGCGTGCTCTCGCTCGGCGCCTGGGACAACAAGGCGACCTACGCCGAGCCCATCCTGCTCCAGTTCGCGGCCGACCAGATGAACCGGCCGATCGACAGGGAGATGATGGCCGGGTTCACGCTGCCGGTACCCGACTACCTCTATCCGGTCTACGCGGTGGTCGCCGGGCTGTCGGTGCTGGTGCTGGCCAGGCGGCTGATCGGCAGGTTCGGCGCGGCGACGCTCGTCGCGGCCGGCTACGTCGGGTTCAGGACCGTGATCTGGCCGCTGCTCACCTTCACCGGCTTCCCGCCGTCCGCGCTGCCGTTCTTCCTGGTCGTGGCCGGGTTGCTGGTGGACGTCGCGTTCCTGGTGCGGATGCCGTACGTGCGGGCGGTGCTGGGCACGGTCGTCGCGACCGCCGCCGCGTACGGCGCGCTCGTGGTGCAGAACGCGGCCATGGGGCCGGTCTACGGCGCTCTGAAGGGCCAGGAGGGGCTGCTCGGAGCGCCCCCGCTCGCCACGTCGTCGGCGGTGTGGGCCGGCATCGGCCTGCTCGTCGCCTGGCTGGCGATCGAGGCCCTCACCGGCCGCAGGAAGGCTCGACCCGTGGGGACGCCCGCCCCGGTGGTGGCGGCTCCGGCCACCACCTGAGGTTCCCGCCACCACCTGAGGTTCCCGCCACCGCGTGAAGTTCCGGGCAGGAGGAGCGGTCAGGCGATCGAGGCGCGGGTGATCGCCACCGCCACCCCGTACGCCAGGCCCATCACGCTCACCTCGGCCACCGTCCACCCGACCAGGGCGGTGGCCTGCCCCCTCCTGATGGCGGGCAGCAGCCGGAAGCGGATGTGCGCGGCCAGCGGCACCAGCAGCGCCACCAGCGCCGCCTTGACCACGACCAGCAGGCCGTAGTGGCTGGTCACGATCGCGCCGGGCAGCGTCACGCCGGGCGTGAGCGCCATCGTGCCGAGCCCCGTGATCAGGCCCGACAGCGCCACCAGGAGCAGGCACACGGTGGCGATCCTGGAGAACCTCGGCAGCGCCACCGCCAGCAGGTCGCGGTGCGGGGCGAGGAAGGCGGCCGTGACGACCAGCCCGCCGGTCCACGCCGCCGCGCCCATCACGTGGACCTCCATCGAGATCATGATGGGGTCGTGCCAGATCGAGTTGACGGCGTGGCCGGTGACCGGGATCGGCAGCAGCCCGAACAGCCCCACGATCACCCGCAGCTCGGCCGGCACCTTCTCGCCGAACCGCACCGCCATCAGCCCGATCCCGGCCGCCGCCAGCGCGCACGCGGCGCTGAACAGCAGGCCCTGACCCGTGCCGACGGTGTCGACGTAGCTCGCGATCATCCCGAACGTCGGCACCACGCCGGGGTTGAGCTCGGCCGTCTGGAAGACGATCGTGAGCAGCGCGCAGATCGCCCACGCCCACGCGGCCACCACCGCCAGCGGGCGCACCCGCACCAGGACCGGCTCGGTACGCTCTGGCGCGTTGAAGCCGAGCAGCTTGGGCAGCAGGCTGAGCCCGACCACGGCCACGGCCGCGATGTCGAGCAGCGCCCTGACGAGGGGCAGGCCGATCTCCACGACGGGCCCCGGCATGGGGATGCCCGGCACGGACTCCTGCGCCGTCAGCGAACTGGCCGCCACGGCCGCGACGACCGCGCACACCCCGAACGCCCCGGCGACCAGCCGCCCGCCGACCTTCCGCGTCTGCGGCAGCGGGGGAGCGATCACACTCACGCCCGGCCCCTCTCACCGGAACGCCCACCGTCGCCCGCCGTGGGGGCTGGGGCCTCGGAGCCGGAGGAGCCAGCGGAGTCGAGCGCGGCGGTGGCTGAGGAGTCTGCGGGGACAGCCGCAGGGGGTGCGGGGACTGCGGGGGAGGTGGCAGGGGATGCGGGGGTCGAGCGGCGGAGGGCGACGATGGTGCCCGCGGCCAGGACGATCAGGGCGCCCAGGACCCACAGCACGGCCATCCCGGCGCCGCCGTTGGCCGCCGCCTCGGCCGCCGCGGCGTCGGCGCCGCCGGCCGTCTCCCGCGCGGCGGGCGCGGCGGCGCCGCCGCCCGTCACGGTGAAGGAGATCTTCCCGGTGACCGGGTGCCCGTCGGCCGACAGGATGCGGTAGCCCACCACGTACGACCCGGCGGGCAACGGCTTGACCTGGACGGTGACCCGTTCCGCCGCCACCGAGGCGGCATCGTCGGCCCACGAGCCGCCGTCCGCCGACGTGACGCCCACCTGCGCGTACCCCTGACGCACCGCCTGGTCGAACACCAGCGTCACCCGCTCGGGCGCGGCCGTCAACGCGGCTCCGTCCTTGGGGTCGCTGCTGATGAGCACGTTGTGCGCCCGCGCGGGGGACCAGAGCAGCCCGGTCGCCGCGACGGCGAGCAGCAGGACCGTGAGTAGCCGCCTCACAGATCGAAACCTTCCATCGAACCTCGTCATGAACCTGTATATGGTCCCACCCATGGCGGACCTGTTCGGCGGCGCGGCCCCCTCCTACGCGAAATACCGCACCCGCCCACCGGAGCCGGCGATCGCTCACCTGGCGGCGGCGTTCGGGGCGGACAGCACCGTGCTGGACCTCGGCTGCGGCCCAGGCACGCTGGCGATCCCGCTGGCAGGACGGGTGCGCGAGGTCCTGGCCGTCGATCCCGACCACGGCATGCTGGCCGAGGGCAGGCGCCTGGCGCGGCGCTCGCCGAACGTGCGCTGGATGGCGGGCGACTCGGCACGGCTGGGCGAGCTGCCGGCGTTCGACCACGTGGTGATGGGCCGCTCCTTCCACTGGATGGACCGGCGGGCGGTGCTGGCCGAGCCGGACGCGCTGCTGCCGCGAGACGGCGTCGTGGTGCTGGTGGGCCCGGCCGCCGACGAGCCGGAGCAGCCGTGGGAGCCGGCGATGCGCCGGGTGCGGGACGCGTCCGGCATCAACACGTTCACGGCGAGCAACAGCTACCAGGCGACCGGCGAGCCGCGCGAGGCGGTGCTGAGCGGCTCGCCTTTCAGGATGCTCGCCCGGGCGCGGTTCGAGCAGCGGCTGACGTACGACGTGACGGCCGTGGTCGGCCCGCAGCTGTCGTACCCCTACACCGTGCCCGCCGCACTCGGCGGCCGCCTGGAGGCGTTCGCCGAGGAGGCCGGGCGCGCGCTGCTCGCCGACCGCCCGTCGGGCCGGTGGGACCTGACGACGGTCACCGAGGTCGTGACGGCGCGGCGTCCGCCCAGATCCCCATGAGCTTCCAGACCCGCCTGCTGACCGCGTTGACCAGCCCGACCTCGGCGCACAGCTCGCGCGTGCGGGCCACCGAGTCGCGGATCTCGCGCCCGGCGTCCGGGTCGCGCAGATAGACGTCGGCGACCACGCTCGCGGGGATGCGGAAGCGCCGGATCATCGGCCCGGGCGGCGCGAGCATGATGCGCGCCATCACGCCGAGCACGACGGGCGCGAACAGGCCGAGCAGGAACCGCCGGTACGCCGGCATCCTGGGCACCCGGTTGCGCAGGTAGTGCCGGGCGAACGAGATGTGCCTGGCCTCCTCCGCGACGTGGATGCGCATGATGGTCTCCTCCAGCGGATGGTGCGGCCTGCCGTCCTTGAGCACCCTGCGCTGGACGTGGTCGATCGGGTCCTCGCCGCCGAGCACGAACACGAAGAACAGCTCGGTCGAGACCAGCGGGATCCAGGGCGCGACCTGCGCTACGGCCGACAGCGGGCGCGGCATGCCGCGGATCGGCATCCCGGTACGGTTCACGAACTCCTGGAACATCATCCCGTGATGTCCCTCTTCGATGGTCTCGTGGTAGACGTACCGGAACTCGGGTGACCCGTTGGGCAGCCGGTAGGCGTAGTTGAGCAGCCCGCGCTTGAGCAGGTTCTCGAACTGCAGGCCGATCTTCATGGCGGTGGCCACCCGCCACAGCCCGATCCGCGCGCGCACCTCGGGGGGCTGGGCGCGGTACCAGGGGTGGCCGCCCAGCCGGTCGACCCCTGGCAGCTCCCAGCGCGGATCGGACGGGTCCACGTGGAACTCCGGGTCGTCCCACGGGATGTCGCGGTAGGGCTCCCAGTGCTTGTCGACGGACGCCTTCGAGAGGCGTTCGATGACCGCGCGGTAGGCGCCGCCGTCGCCGACGTGCTCGTCGTGTTCCTGGGAGGCGGTAGAGCGTGGTGCGGACGTCATCGCTGCACTCCTCTCCTCGCCCAGTAATTGTACGAAGCATCCAATAAGCCTGGGAAGGTGAGGGTCACAGGTTTTCCGCGTCCACCCCCAGCTCCTTGGCCGCCGCCGTACGGATGAGCACGTTGACCCGCCGCCGTGACAACACCTTGGGATGCGTGTGCGTCTGCACCGCGAGGCCGTCGATCAGGGCGAACAGCCGCCACGTCGCCGAGTCGGGATCGTCGCAGTCGAAGTCGCCGCTCACCACGCCCGCCTCGATGATCGTGCGCATCAGCGTGCGCCCCCTGGCGTCGATGCGCCGGGAGATCTCCTCCAGCTCGGTGCTGCGCATCGCCTCGGACCAGGCGTCGATCCAGAGCCGCCAGCCCTCCGTGGGAATCGCCGGCGAGCAGAGCCGTAGCAGCGAGCGCAGGCGCTCGAGCGGCGTGCCGGAGGAACGTTCGACGTCGGCGAGCGCCTCGAGGTGCACGCGTGCCGCATAGCCGAATGCCTGCGCGAACAGCCGCTCCTTGGTCTCGAAGTGGTAGAAGAGCAGGGCCTGGCTGACTCCGGCGGCCCTGGCGATGTCCAGGGTCCTGGTGTGCCCGAAACCTTGCTCCGCGATCACCTCGCAGGCCGTCTTCAGCAAATCCTCGCGCCGTAATCGGCTGAAACCAGTTGTCACAGCGGGTAACTCTAACTTCTGATCACTAGTATTTATAGGACAAAACGGACGTCAGTCCTTCTGGTTACATGGAGCCCCGATACGTACACACAGTCCCGTTCATGGTGATCATGGTAGTTGGGGGTACCGAACACCTTTCGGTGGGGTCGGAAAACCGTCTCAGCCGCTGGCTTTGGGCAGGCGAAGGACGAAACGGGCACCCGTCTCCGAGTCCTCGATCCGCAGCGTTCCGTGGGATCGTGCTCTCGGCGTGCCGCTCGGCGTTGTCCAGCAGGTTCGTCAGCAGGCGGGCCAGCCGGTGGCGGTCGCCCGTGACCACGACGCCCGGCTCCAGCGAGGTGACCACCTGCTTCGAGCGCGGCGTCGCGCTCTCGCAGGAGACCAGCTCGCCCAGGTCCACCGGCTCCAGCGTGCCCGGCTCGCCCGCGTCGAGCCGGGCCAGCGTCAGCAGGTCGGTGACGATGTTCTGCAGCCGGTCGAGGCCGGCCAGCAGCTTCGCGCCGGTCTCGCGCCAGTCGGTCTCCTCGGGCGCGAGCATCGCCATCTCCAGCTCGGTCCGCATGGCCGTGATCGGGCTGCGCAGGTCGTGGGAGGCGTCGGAGGCGAAGCGGCGCTGCTGCTCAAGCGCGGACTCCAGGCGTTCGAGCGTCTGGTTCGCGGTCTCGGCCAGCCCTCTGATCTCGTCGGCCCTGTCGGGCACGGGCAGGCGCAACGACCCGTCGCCGCCGGTGATCTCCGCCAGCCGCTCGGTGCCTGGACGGGCGCCAGCGTCCCCGCCACCACCCGCGAGACGCCGAACCAGGTCAGCGCCACCAGCACCACGGTGAACAGGGTCAGGAACGTGATCGCGGCGGGGCTGACGTACCAGGGCGGCAGCGGGCCGAAGGCGTAGACGATCCAGTCGCCGTCCGGCTCGTAGGCGCGGAAGGACACCACGATCTGGCAGTCGCCGGCGAACTCGGGCCGGTCGCACATCGTACCGATGCGGGTGGCCTTGTCGTCCTCGGGGACCGTGCGGATCAGGCGCGGCGACCCGGCCAGGTTGGACGTCGAGGAGACCACCTGCCCTGAGGCGTCGACGACCTGCAGCCCGTCGAGGTCGATCGAGGTCACGCGGGGCAGGTCGTGGTCCTTGATGAGGTACACCACGCGCAGGGCGGTGCTGACGACCTCGCGGGTCCTGATGTCCACGATCGTGGTGCGGGTGGCCCAGAGCAGCAGCGCGGCGGCGGCGACGCACAGCAGCGTCATGGCCACGCTGGCGAGCAGCGCCAGTCTCGCGCGTATGGATCGGCCCGGCCGTACGATCACACCCATCCCCCTGCAGGTCAGGTGATCACATTGGGCGGCTTCTCCTCGAATCATCGGAGATTCCATGACGAATCACCCCGGCACCCACCAGAGCAATGCTCTATGCGTGCCGGGGCGAGCTGACTAGAGTAAGTGAGCACTGATGCCGAGGAGTCGAAGTGAACCTTGCTGAGTATCGGCGTGCGGCCAGAAGCTGGCTGCAGGAGAACGCACCGACCGACGACTACCCGGAGGCCGACGGGATCCCCCGCGCCAAGGAGTTCATGGCCAAGCTGTACGACGCCGGCTACTCCGGCATCAGCTGGCCGAAGCAGTGGGGCGGCCAGGGCCTGACGCAGGCGGAGGAGCGGGTGTTCGCCGAGGAGGCCCGCGACTTCACCCTGCCCACCTACGTCTTCTCGATCGGTCTCGGCATGACCGGGCCGACGATCGTCGACCGGGGAAGCGACGCCCTGCGTGAGCGGTTCGTCCGGCCGCTGCTGCGCGGCGAGGAGATCTGGTGCCAGCTCTTCTCCGAGCCTGGCGCCGGCAGCGACGTGGCCAGCCTGCAGACCAGGGCCGTACGCGACGGCGACCACTGGATCATCGACGGCCAGAAGGTGTGGACCTCCGTCGCCCACCACGCCGACTGGGGCCTGCTGCTCGCCCGCACCGACGTCGACCGGCCCAAGCACAAGGGCCTGACCATGTTCGTGGTGGACATGCACCACCCCGGCGTGACGGTCAGGCCGCTGAAGGACATGTCGGGCCGGGCCAACTTCAACGAGATCTTCTTCGACGCCGTGCCGATCCCCGACGAGCACCGCGTCGGCGAGGTCAACGACGGCTGGAGCGTGGCTGTCACGACGCTGCTGCACGAGCGGCTGTCGATCTCGGCGGGCGTCGGCATGAGCGGCCAGAAGGAGAACCCGGCCGCGCTCGACGCGCTGCGCAGGCAGGTCGACACCGCCGACCCGCTGGTCCGCGACGAGCTCGTCGAGCTGCACATCCGCAGCCGCGCGCTCGAGCTGTTCAACGAGCGGTTGTCACAGGAGACCAGGGCCGGCGTCTTCCCCGGCGCCCGCGGCAGCGCCGCCAAGCTGCTGCTCGCCGAGCTGACCCAGTTCCAGGCCGACCTCGCCACCCGGCTCGTCGGCCCCGAAGCCACGCTGGCCGGCCACCCGCTCGCCCGCGCGATCTCCATGGCCCCCGGCATGGCGCTGGGCGGCGGCACCAACGAGATCATGCGCAACATCATCGGCGACCGCGTGCTCGGCCTGCCGCCGGAGCCGCGCGTGGACAAGACCGTGCCGTTCAAGGACCTGAAGGTGGGGACGCAGGGGTGAAGCTCGTACTCAGCACCGAACAACAGGAGCTGCGCGCGGCCGTACGCGCCTTCCTCGGCGCCGCCTCCCCGCTCCCCAAGGCCCGCGAGGGGTACGACCCGCAGGTCTACGCGCGGCTCAACGGCGAGCTCGGCCTGTCCGGCCTGATCGTCCCCGAGGAGTACGGCGGCGCGGGCGCCGGGCTGAGCGAGCTGGCCGTCGCGCTGGAGGAGACCGGCGCGGCCCTGCTGCCCGGCCCCTTCCTCGCCACCGCGTTCGCCGCCATCACGCTCGGCCGGGTGCCCGACAAGGAACTGCTGGCCGGCATCGCCGAGGGCCGCGTCGCCGCCACCGTCCACTCCGCCGAGGTCTCCTACGACGGCGCCACCGCCTCCGGCCGGCTGCCCCAGGTGCTGTCCGGCATGGAGGCCGGCGTGCTGGTCGTGCCCGCGGCCACCGCCGACGGGCCCGTGCTGCTGGCCGTCGAGCTGGCCGGTCCCGGCGTCACCAGGACCGCGCTGGAGACGCTCGACCTCACCCGCGGCCAGGCCGACGTGGTGCTCGACGGCGCCCCCGCCCGCCTGCTCGGGCCCGCGCCCGAGAGCGGCGTCACCGAGCGGATGTGCGTGGCGCTGGCCGCCGAGCAACTCGGCGTGATGCGCGCCGCGCTCGACGCCATCGTGGCCTACGCCAAGATCCGCGTCGCGTTCGGCCGGTACATCGGCTCCTACCAGGGCGTCAAGCACAAGCTCGCCGACATGCACGCCAAGCTCGAACAGGCCGAGTCGATCGTCAGGTACGCCGCGTGGGCCGCCGACGAGTCGCCCGCCGACCTGCCCGAGGCGGCCGCGCTCGCCCAGGCGTACGTCGGCCGGGCCTGCTTCGAGGTGGCCCGCGACCACCTGCTGCTGCACGGCGGCATCGGCTACACCTGGGAGCACGACGCCCACCTGTTCTACAAAAGGGCCAAGGCCGACGAGGTGCTGCTCGGCCCGCCCCGCATCCACCGCGCCAGGCTCGCCGACCTCCTGGAGCTCTAGATGGACATCAGCGGCCTACCCGGCTTCTACGCCATCGCCGCCGCCGACCCCGGCCGCCTCGCCGTGATCGACGCCGACGGCACCCGCACCACCTACGGCGAGCTGCTCGCCCGCGTCAACCAGGTCTCCCACGGCCTGCGCGCCCGCGGCCTCGGCACCGGCGACGTCGTCGCGGGCGTGCTGCCCAACGGCGTCGACGCGGTGGTCATGGTCATGGCCACCGGGCAGATCGGGCTCTACTACGTGCCGATCAACTGGCACCTGACCCAGGCGGAGATCGCGTACATCCTCAAGGACTGCGACGCCAAGGTCGTCGTCACCGGGCCCGGCCACGCCGTGCCGGGCGGCGAGATCGGGACGGACGGGCTGGCCGCGGGCCAACCTGCCGAGGCGCCCGCTGACCGCACCTCCGGGGCCGTCATGTGGTACACCTCCGGCACCACCGGCTTCCCCAAGGGCGTGCAGCGCCCGCTCTCGGGAGCCGAGCCCGAGGCGATGGTGCCGCTGTACGTGTGGTTCCTCCGCGAGGTCGTCGACCTCGAGCCGGGCGCCGCGCGGCACCTGGTCACCTCGCCGATGTACCACTCGGCGCCGTGCGCGCACGCCCAGTTCGCGCTGCATCTCGGGCACACCGTGGTGATCGCGCCCCGCTTCGACCCGGTCGACATCCTGGAGCTGATCGACCGCCACCGCATCGCCAACGCCATGATGGTGCCGACCATGTTCCACCGGATGCTGCAGCTGCCCGACGAGGTGCGGGCCCGCTACGACCTGTCCAGCCTGCGGCAGGTCATCCACACCGCCGCCGCCTGTCCCGTCGCGGTCAAGCAGCAGATCATGGACTGGTGGGGCCCGGTCCTGTACGAGTATTACGGCTCGACCGAGTCCACCATCGCCTTCGCCGTCAAACCGCACGACTGGCTGGCCAGGCCCGGCACCGTAGGCCGGCCGGTGCCCACGTTCGAGGCGAAGATCTGCGACGAGTCCGGCGGCGAGCTGCCTCCCGGGTCGCCCGGCCTGGTCTACGTCAAGTCCAGCATGGGGACGTTCGAGTACCGCAAGGATCCCGGCAAGACGGCCGCCAGCATGCTGGGGGAGTGGTACACCCCCGGCGACATCGGCTACTTCGACGACGACGGCTACCTGTTCCTGTGCGACCGGCGTACCGACCTGATCGTCTCCGGCGGGGTGAACATCTACCCCGCCGAGATCGAGGCGGCGCTGCTCGACCATCCCGCCGTCGCCGACGTGGCCGTCATCGGGGTGCCCGACGAGGAGTGGGGGCACATCGTGGTCGCGCTCGTCCAGCCCGCCGCCGGCGTCGAGCCGGGGCCGGCGCTGACGGCCGAGCTGCTGGAGCACTGCGGGCCGCGCATCGCCCGGTTCAAGCAGCCCAGGGTGCTCGAATACCGGGAGGTGCTGCCGCGGACGCCGACCGGCAAGCTGTCGCGCTCGAAGGTCCGCGAGGACTACCTCGCCTCCCGTTCCTGATCGCCCGCCTGCCTCTCACCGCCCGCTCTTCCCGCCCGCCGGTAGCGGTCCGCCAGCTCCAGCACGTGCTGGGCCAGCTCCGGCGGGTCGAGCACCTCGAAGTCCACGCCGATGAACCCGATCCACACCGCGATGCCCCGCAGGTCGTCGCCGCCCAAACGGACCACGCAGGTGTCCGCGTCCACCGGCTCGACGTCCAGGGGCAGCCGCAGCGACCGCATGTGCTCGGCGGACGCCCGCAGCAGCACCTTCGCGTGGTGCCGCTGCATCGCCGTGCTCACCCCTCGTTCCACGTACGCCGCCACGTCGCCGTCGCCCGGCAGCTCCCTCGGTGCGAACCGGGGGCCTGACGGCGTGCGCGGGCGCACCCTGTCCACCCGGAACGTGCGCCAGTCCCGCCGGTCCACGTCGTAGCCGACCAGGTACCAGCGTCCCCGCCGGTGCACCAGCCGGTGCGGCTCGACGTCGCGCACGCTCTCCTCGCCGTCGTGGCCGGCGTAGTCGAACCGCAGCCGCTCGTGGTCGCGGGCGGCGTTCGCGATCGTCGTCAGCACCTCGGGCGCCACCTGCGGCGCCGTCCCCGGGATCTGCACCGTGTACGCGTTGAGCGCGCTCACCCGCCGCCGCAGCTTCGCCGGCAGCACCTGCTCCAGCTTGGCCAGCGCGCGTACCGACGTCTCCTCGATCCCTTCGACGCCGCCCCCGGCCGCCCGCCCCAGCCCGACCGCGACCGCCACCGCCTCCTCGTCGTCCAGCAGCAGCGGCGGCAGCGCCGCCCCCGCCCCCAGCCGGTACCCGCCCGCCACGCCCGGGGTGGCGTGCACGGGGTAACCGAGCGACCGCAGCCGCTCGACGTCGTTGCGGATCGTCCGCGTCGACACCCCGAGCCGCGTGGCCAGCTCGGGGCCCGGCCAGTCGCGGTGGGCCTGGAGCAGGGACAGGAGCTTGAGCAGACGGGCCGAGGTGTCGAGCATGAGAACCAGTGTGACGGCTATCGCGGCAAGGATGGTGCCGCGATGGCGTCCCCATGTTGATCGGAGACCAGCAGCAACGCCTTGCCCACCAGCCTGCGGCCCTCCAGGGCGGCGTGCGCCTCGGCGGCGCGCTCCAGCGGGACCTCCAGCCCGATCTCGGCCACCAGCCGCCCGGCCGCCGCCTCCCGCAGCGCCTGCCCGGCGAGCTCCCTGAACGTGTCCGGCGCGAACTGGACCTGCTCCATCCCGACGACCCGCACCCCGCGCCGCGCGGCCTCCGCCGGGTCGATCAGCGCGACCGACCCGCTGGGCACCCCGTAGGCGAAGAACCGCCCGCCCGGCCCCAGCAGCTCGAACGCGGCCCCGCCCACCTCGCCACCGACGCCGTCGAAGACCACCTCGACCGGCCCCGCGAACTCCTGATAGCCGATGACGACGTCAGCCCCCGCGGCAGAAGCCGCACGACGCTTGGCCGGGTCGTGCGCCGCCGCCGTCACGTGGGCGCCGGCCGCCCGCGCCAGCCGTACGACGGCCAGCCCCAGCGCCCCACCGCCCCCCGTGACCAGCACCTTGGCGCCGGGCTTCAACTCAGCCGCGCCCACCAGGCTCAGCGCGGCCGGCCCCACCTGGAGCAACGCCGCCGCCTGCCGCGACGACACCTCGTCGGGCACCTCCACGAGGGTCTCCACGCCGGCGACGGCCCGCTCGGCGTACGCACCCCCACCGGGCAGCAGCGCCGCGACCCGCCGTCCCATCCAGGAGGTGTCCACCCCGTCACCCACGGACACCACCAGCCCCGCCACCCCGGTGCCCGGCACGAACGGCGGCTCGGCGGGGAGCCAGTCCCGCCCCCACCCGGCGCGCAACTGGGCGTCGATGGACATGACGTCCACCACCGACACCCCGATGACCACCTGCCCGGGGCCCGCCACCGGTTCAGGCGTCCGCGTCACGCGCAGCACCTCGGGACCGCCGTACTTCGTCACTTCAACGACTCGCATGCGTCCGAGTCTGCAAGCTCAACCTCGGTTGAGGTCAACCGCGCCGGTGCGCGAGGCGCACCGGCGCGCCCGCCGTCACCCGAACAGGTTCTGCGCCTGCTGGAAGACCACGATCACGGTCAGCGTGCCGAAGAACAGCACCGACCAGACCAGCGCACCCAGCCGGTACGACCGCACCTTGATCGCCTCAGGCAGCGCCTTCCTGTTGAGGATGATCAGCAGGATCGAGTACACGAACATCATCACGGCCGCGAAGCACGCCGAGAACACCAGCAGGATCAGCGGCTGGTCCAGCCCCGCCAGCAGGATCACCGTGCCGACCAGCGCGATCGCCCACACCACGATGAAGTAGACCCGGTTGACCGAGACCGCCTTGTCCCGCAGGTAGACGGTCTTGAGGGTGTCGGAGGCCAGCCGCGAGGTGTAGTCGACGATGCCCATCGCCGAGGCGAACAACGCCAGCGCCCCGATCACCCAGAACAGCACACCGAACCACGGCCCGACGACGTCCATCAGCACCCGGCCCTCGGCCTCCAGGAACGCGATGCTGTTCTCCAGGCCCGGCCGGCCGAACACCGTCGAGTACGCCAGCATCGACATGAGCGCGATCGTCACGAACGACACCATGGCGAACGTCCACGCCTGCTCCACGTTCGCGAAACGCCACCACGCCTTCCAGCGCGCCAGGTTCTCCTTCGTGGGCGCGAACTGGTAGCCGGTCGACGACACCGCCTCCTCGTGGCCGGTGACCGGGCTGACCAGGCGCGGCACGTACAGGCCCATGCCGAAGCCCTTGTCGCGGATCCAGTTGCTCTGGCACAGGTTCTGGCCGCCGCCGGCACCGGCGTACGCGATGGCGCCCATCAGGACGGCGAAGTCGAGCGGCGGGACCGGGAAGCGGGCGCCGACCGTCAGGCCGCGGCCGAGCTGCAGCCAGCTCTCCGCGTTGATCGCGACCACGATCGCCACGATCGCCAGCGTCGCGACCAGGGCGATCTTCACGAAGATCACCTTTTCCAGCAGCGTGTAGATGACGGGCGCCAGCGTCAGCCCGGCCGCGATCACGATCAGCATGCCGATCGCGATGTAGCGCACCGAGCCCTGTCCTGAGCCCGTCAGGTACGTCACCATCGTCGCGGACGTGGTCACCCAGCCCGGCCAGAGGTTCGAGCACAACGTCATGATCACGAAGACCAGGCCCCAGTGTTTCCACATGCGGCTGAACCCGGTCAGCGCCGTCTCGCCGGTGGCCAGCGTGTAGCGCTCGATCTCCATGTTGAGGAACCACTGGGTGATGATGCCGATCGCGGCTCCCCAGATGAAGATCAGGCCGACCTGCGAGGCGATGTACGGCCAGAGGATGAATTCGCCCGACGCCAGCCCGACCCCTGCGCCCACCAGGCCGGGGCCGATGATGCGCCAGGTCGATCGGGGTGGCTCGGGAAGGTCGCGGACTTCGACGGTCGGTAGGACTCGCGCAGGAACGGTTGGGGTGAATTCCGTCATGCGGATCTCCTTGCTCGGCATTCCTGCCGCCACATTACAGAGATCCAAAACAGCAGTGGAATACCTAAGTAATCGACACGACGTATTCTCCGCGAGTGGTGAAACCCACCACATGGCCGCCCGCCGCCATGGCTCCGCCCAGCGTCTCCCGCATCGCCCGGCGCCAGGCCCGCGCCGCGTACGCGTTGTCGCGCCGCAGTTTCTCCACATCGCTCGGCGTGCCCACCAGGAGGAACCGGCTCTTGTCGCCGGTTTCGCGAACGGGCTCCCCGTTCGGCCCCTCCCACAACGTGATGGCCGCGTTCCTGGGCTCGTCGTTCGGCTCGATGTGCTCCTGGAGATGCCAGACGGCCAGGAGGCGGTCGGAGGCGTCCCCCTCGTTGATCGCGTCGGCCATCACGCCGTAGAAGTCCGGCAGGTACTCCTCCGGGCGGGCGCCCAGCTTGACCAGGTTGAAGCGGGCGTTGCGGCGTACCAGAGGGTCGAACGTCCACGTGACGCGCTCCAGCCCCTGCTCCAGGCACCACCACCGCTGGTGCGCCTTGAGCGCGTACCCGATGCCCCGGCCCGCCACGGCCCCCGTCACGTGCGAGTGCAGCGCCCGCCCC
Organism: Nonomuraea salmonea; assembly: GCF_042428605.1. NCBI lineage: Bacteria > Bacillati > Actinomycetota > Actinomycetes > Streptosporangiales > Streptosporangiaceae > Nonomuraea > Nonomuraea salmonea. The sequence continues at coordinate 469,556 of NZ_JBHMCF010000029.1, read as the reverse complement.
GCGGCACGGAACCCCACCGACGCCCCGACCAGCTCGTCACCCGCGTACGCGCCCGCCACGTAGTTCCCGGTGTGCGCGAACCCCACCATGAGCTCCACCGTCGCCGGCACGTTCGTCGGCCCAGGGCGCCAGATCTCGTCGAAGAGCCGGTAGACCTGCTCGAACTCGCCGATCTCCCGCAACTCCCTGACCGTCACACCGGCCCTGGCCGCCGCCTCCTCGTGCTCCATGCCTTCATTTACGCACGCCCCCGAACCCCGCAACCCTTCGCCCCCACCCCCGCCCCCGTCCCCACCCCCGTCCCCACCCCCGCACCTGGCCTCTGCGTACCGGGGCCGGGGCGGGCAGCATGTGGAGACACAGGCGGGCCTCAGCCCATGCTCTTCGCGCCGTCGAGCGACTCACGGATGATGTCGGCGTGCCCGGCGTGCTGAGCCGTCTCGGCGACGATGTGGATCAGCACCCGCCGGGCCGACCACCGGACGCCGGGCTGGAACCACGGCGCCTCGGGAAGCAGGTGGGCGACGCCCAGGTCGGGCAGGGTGGCGACCACCTCGTCCGTCCTCCTGGCCACCTCCTCGTACGTCTCCAGCACCTCGGCCAGCGTCTCACCGGGCAGCAGTTCGAACTCCGCCTCCCGCGCGGCGTAGTCCTCCTCGGTCATGTCCGCGAAGTTCTTCATCGCAGAAGTGCCGTTCAGGATGAAGTCCACCCAGCCCTTCTCGACCTGGCTCACGTGCTTGATCAGGCCACCGAGGCACAGCGCGCTGGCGGTGGTGCGCATGCGGGCCTGCTCGTCGGTGAGGCCCTGGGTGGTCAAGCGCAGGAAGTACCGGCTCTGCGCCAGCTCGGCCAGCAGGTCGGCGCGCTCACCGGTCACCTCAGCGATCACCTCGGCGGTCACCCCAGCGATCACCTCGGCGGTGCTGCTCGTGCTCGGCGTGTCGACGGTCATGGGCGGTGCCTCCTTGGTTGCGTTCTCGCTCGCTCACCTAAAGAATGACGCCCATTGTGGCCACTTTCCGTCCTCAATAGCGGAGAGACTGAAAAACATGGCGAACACCAGCACCCGTACCTTGCGCCTGCTGTCCCTCCTCCAGACCCACCGCTACTGGCCAGGCGCCGAGCTGGCGGAACGGCTCGGCGTGTCGGCGCGCACCCTGCGCAGGGACATCGACCGGCTCCGCGAGCTGGGCTACCCGGTGCAGGCCCAGCGCGGCGTCGACGGCGGCTACCAGCTCGCCGCCGGTGCGGCGCTCCCGCCGCTCGTGATCGACGACGAGGAGGCCGTCGCCCTGGCCGTCGGCCTCCAGGCCGCCGCCCAGAACCCGGTGGAGGGCATCGCCGAGTCCTCCGTACGGGTGCTCGCCAAGGTCGTACAGGTCATGCCGGTACGCCTGCGCCGCCGCATCGACGCGCTGCGCGCCATGACCGTCTCCGCCGGCTGGGGCAACCCCGCCAAGGCCGCCGCCGACCCGTCCGTCCTCACCACCATCGCCCTGACCTGCCGCGACAACGAACGCATCCGCTTCACCTACACCGCCGCCGACGGCCGCACCACCGAGCGCCACGCCGAGCCGCACCGCCTGGTGTCGCTGGGCCACCGCTGGTACCTGGTCGCCTACGACCTCACCCGCCACGACTGGCGCAGCTTCCGCATCGACCGCCTGTCCGACCCGCAGAGCACCGGCGCCCGCTTCCGCCCCCGCGACCTCCCCACCGCCGACGCCGCCGAATTCATCCAGTCAAGCCTCGACAACGTCTCCCCGCAGTCCTACCGCACCCAGGTCCTCGTCTACGCCCCCGCAGAAGAGGTCCGCACCCGCATGGGCCGCTGGGCCACAGTGGAGGAAACCGAGCCCGGCCAATGCATGGTCTACATGATGACCGACAGCCTGGACTGGCCGATCATGGCCGTCGGCACCCTGGACGCCGACTTCCGCGTCATCAGCCCCCCAGAACTCCTCACCCGCTTCCACACTCTGGGCACCCGCTTCACCCGCGCCCAGTGAACCCACATTCACGCCTGCGGGGAGCCACGCGCCCCACACCGACGTGTCCACGCGTCCACGTCCTCGGCAGGTGCACGGCCCCGCGGCACCCACACCCACCGGGCCAAATCATGCACCCCGCATCCGGCATCCGGCATCCGGCACCCGGCACCCGGCACCCCGCACCCGGCACCCCGCACCCCGGCCGCGTGATCGGGCGGGCCGCCACAGGGGTCAGGCGGCCCGTCGTGGCGGGCTCGTGATGACGCGGTCGCGCGGGTGGAGGCGGGGGAGTGGGCGGCGGGAGCAGAGGGCTCAGCGGACGGCTTCGAGCAGGGCGCGGAGCAGGGCGGTGCGGCTGGGGAGCTCCGAGACCAGGACGTGTTCGTGGTCGGCATGTGCCCCGCCGCCCACGGCGCCCAGGCCGTCCAAGGTGGGGCAGCCCACGCCGGCCGTGAAGTTGCCGTCAGAGGCGCCGCCCACCGAGGCCGAGGTCAGTGCGGGCAGGCCCAGCCCCGCCGCCAGCTCCTGGGCCAGGCCGAAGAGCGAGGCCGACATGGAGGCTTCGAGCGGCGGCCGGTTGGGCCCGCCGACGACGTCGAGACGGGTGCCGGGCACGACGGGCCGCAGCGCGTGCATCGCCGCATCGACCCGCTCCTGCTCGGCCACCTCCGCCACCCGCACGTCCACCCCGACTGAGGCGAAGGCGGGGACGGTGTTGAGCGTCGAGCCGCCGGACAGGACCGTCGGCGTCACGGTCGTCGCCCCCGCGCCCAGCCCGGCGATGGCCAGGATCTGGTGTGCGAGCTCGATGCCCGCATTGGCCCCCTTCTCCGGCTCCAGCCCGGCGTGCGCCGCCTTGCCGTGCACGTTGACGGTGTAGAGCGAGGTGCCCTTCCTGACCGTCTTCAGCGCCCCGCCGTCGGCACTGGCCTCCATGACGAAGGCGGCGGCCAGCCCGCGCGCGGTGTCCTGGATCAGCCGCGACGACGTGATGGAGCCCACCTCTTCGTCACCGGTGACGAGCAGCGTGACGCCGTCGAGCGAGCCGAGCCCGGCCAGCGCGTGGAACGTCTGCACCAGCCCCGCCTTCATGTCGAACACACCCGGCCCCCTGGCCACCCCGTCGACCACCGACCAGGGGTGGGTGGCGAGGCTGCCCATCGGCCAGACGGTGTCGTGGTGACCGAGCAGCAGCACCTTGGGCGTACCGAACGACCAGCGCAGGTGCGTCACGCCGTCGATCACCAGGAACTCGGGCCCGCTGCCCAGGTGGCGCGCCCCCATCGCGGCCACCACCTTGGCACTGCGGGCCACGGCCTCCAGGTCGCTGGAGAACGACTCACACGTGACCAGCTCCTCGAGATCGGCCAGCATGGCCGCGAGCTGCGGAGAGGTGGTGCTGTCCGTCATGCCGGTCGTCCCCCGTGAGAAGCGGTCGTGGTCGGAGAGGCGCTCACCCCGGCGGCGCCCCGGGGCCGCGTAGAAGAAGCGGCCGCGCTGACCGCCCGCCGTGCCGGCGGGCGGAAGGCGATCGCGCCGCCCATGCGGACGCGGGAGGCCGGTGCGATGGTGCCGGCCACCGGACCTCCACCGGTCGTCCGGGCGTGAAACGCCGCCGCGGTGGCGCGGGAGTCCGGACGTACGGGAAGCGGCATCAGAGCAGCTCCCCGAGCAGGCGGTGGACGTTGCCCCCGACGATCCGCATGACGTCCTTCTCCGGGAGGCCGCGCGCCAGCAGCCCCTCCGTCACCATGGGCAGCCCTCTCGGCCCCTCCAGGCCGGGGATCGCCGCCTTCGGGTCGACGCCCCTCGCGTGGACGTCTTCGCAGCACGGCGGCGTCAGGTCGTCCATCACCTCGCGGATGAAGTCGGGCCCCAGCCCCACGTGGTCGATGCCGGCGACGGAGGCGACGTGTTCGATGTGGTCGAGCAGCCGGTCGAGCGTCATGTCCTCCGTGCGCTCGGCGAGGAACGGGGCGAAGAAGTTGACGCAGACCACGCCCCCGTTGGCGGCGACGGCGCGGAGCTGGTCGTCGGTGAGGTTGCGGTGGTGGTCGCGCAGGGCGCGGGCCGAGGAGTGGGTGGCGATGACGGGCCTGGTGGCGAGCTCGAGCACGTGGGCGACGCCGGAGGCGCCCAGGTGGGAGACGTCGAAGATCATGCCGAGCCGCTCCATCTCCCGCAGCGCCTCGACGCCGTGCGAGGTGAGGCGGCTGCCCGTGGCGTCCTGGCCGCTGCCGTCGGCCAGCGGCGTACGCCCGAAGTGGGCGATCGACGCCACCCGCACCCCCAGCCGGTGCATGGTGGGGATCAGCTCGACGCTGGCGTCGATGCCGGGCATGCTCTCCATGGCCAGCACCAACGCGATCTTGCCCGCGTCGAGCGCCTGGTCGATGGCGGCGGCGTCGAGACAGAGGCTCACCTCGTCGGGGTTGCCCTCGGCCAGCACGTGAGCGCACTCGATCATCCGCAGGGTCTGCCGCAGCGCGCCCTCCGGCAGATATTGGTCGTCGATGAAGACGGGCAGGATCTGCAGGTCGACCCCGCCGTCGCGGAGCTGCGGCAGCCACTGCTCACGGAAGAACGAGGCCCACTGCTGCGGCGGGCGTGCGGAGACCGCCATGAGAAGGTCGTTGTGGGTGTCGGCCACGACTGCGCGCTGGTGCAGGGGAATCGTCATGGCCAGGACGCTACCTCGCGGTCATGACCAGCAACAATGTGCCCAGGTCCGATCTTTCATGTCCGGCCTTGGTCCGACGCACCAGACGGCAGGTCCTACCCAGGTCCGACGGCCCGGTACGCGGGCTCCGGCGGCCTGGCCGTCAGCCTGCGGTAGAGCGTCGTGGGCCCCGGCCAGTTGTTGGTGATGCGGCCGTCGGCCGTCTTGTACCAGCTCCTGCAGCCCGCGCCCCACACCATCCTGCTCATGGCGACGTCGAGCTGCCGCCGCCAGGCCGCCATCGCCTCGGGCCGCACCTCGATGGGCCCGGAGGCGCCGACGTGCGGCAGGCACGCCATGATGTGCGCCACCTGGCACTCGATCATGAAGATGATGGAGTTGTGCCCCAGGTTGGTGTTGGGCCCGTACAGCATGAAGAGGTTGGGGAAGCCCGGCACGGAGATGCCGAGGTACGCCTCGGCGCCGTCCTTCCACCGCTCGCCCAGTGACCGCCCCTCGCGTCCGACCACCTCCATCGGCACCAGGAACTCGGTGCTCTTGAAGCCGGTGGCGTAGACGATCGTGTCCACCTCGTACGCGCTCTCAGCCGTGTGGACACCTTTGGGCGTGACGCGGGCGATCCGATCGGTCACGAGCGACACGTTCGGCCTGGTCAGGGCTGGATAGAAGGAGCTGTCGATGACCACCCGCTTGCAGCCGGGCGGATAGTCGGGGGTGAGCCTCGCCCGCAGCTCGGGGTCGGGCACCTGGTCGCGCAGGTGGCGCAGCGCCCGCTGCCTGAGTAACCCCTCGCTCCACCCCTGGGCCAGCGCCGGATAGAGGGTGCCCTCGGCGTACCTGTAGATCCACTCCCGGTACGCCCGCTGCAGCCCCGGCGCGCACCGGAACGCCATCCGCGTCAAGGGCCCGAAGGCGGCGTCCGGCTTGGGGATGACCCAGTTGGGGGTGCGCTGGAAGAGATAGAGGTGCTCGGCCCGCTCCGCCACCCGCGGTACGAGCTGCGCCGCCGACGACCCGGTGCCGATCACCGCGACGCGCCTGCCGGTCAGGTCGTGGTCGTGGTTCCAGCGGGCCGAGTGGAAGGAGACGCCCTCGAACTCGTCCATCCCGGATATGTCCGGCATGTGGGGCCGGTTGAGCTGCCCCACCGCCATGACGACCACGTCGAACGTCTCCGTGCGTTCGCCCTCGGTGGACGACGTGGTGACCTGCCAGGCGCCGCCGTCGAAGACCGCCCGCCGCACTTCCGTCCGTAAGCGGATTTTCCGCCTGACGTCGTATTTATCGGCGCAATGGTGCAGGTAGTCGAGAATTTCCGGCTGCTCGGGATAGCGCCGCGTCCAGCTCGCGTACTTCTCGAACGAGTACGAGTACAGATGCGAGGGAATGTCGCACCCCGCTCCGGGATAGCTGTTGTCCCGCCACGTACCGCCCAGATCCGCGGCCCTCTCGAAGACGGTGTACGTGTGGATCCCAGCCCTTTCCAGCCGGATCGCCATGCACAGCCCGCCGAAACCCGCTCCGATGATCGCGACGCGTGGCGCCATGCCGGTCCCTCCGCAAGTCAGGATCCACTTACGTTACGCCGAACCCCGCCGCCGCGACACCCCTCCGCCTCCCGCGTACCGGTAGTCTGCGCAGGTGGCTGCTGTGACGTTGACGGACGTGATCGGAGTGCTCGAGGCGGCCTACCCGCCCGCCCGGGCCGAGTCGTGGGACGCGGTGGGGCTGGTCAGCGGAGACCCGGCCCAGGAGGTGCGGCGGGTGCTGCTGGCGGTCGACCCGGTCGCCGCCGTGGCCGACGAGGCGCTGGAGTGGGGCGCCGACCTGATCGTCACCCACCACCCCCTCTACCTGCGCGGCACCACCACCGTGGCCACCACCACGCCCAAGGGCCGTCTCATCCACACCCTGATCAAGAACGACATCGCCCTCTACACCGCCCACACCAACGCCGACGTGGCCAATCCCGGCGTCTCCGACGCGCTGGCCAGAGCGGTCGGGCTGGTGGGCGACCTCGTGCCGCTCCAGCCGTTCGCCGACGACCCGTGGCGCGGGCTCGGCCGCATCGGCGAGCCGTCGGAGGAGACGACGCTGGAGGAGTTCGCCGCGCGGGTGGCCAAGGGCCTGCCCCGCACGTCGTGGGGCATCCGCGTGGCGGGCGACCCCGGCCGTCCCGTGCGGCGCGTCGCGGTCAGCGGGGGAGCGGGCGACTCCCTGCTCGGCGCGGCCAAGGCGGCGGGCGTCGACGTCTTCCTCACGGCCGATCTACGCCACCACCCGGCCAGCGAGTTCGTGGAGGCCGGCGGGCCCGCGCTGATCGACGCCGCCCACTGGGCGACCGAGTGGCCCTGGCTCGACAGCGCCGCGTCCATCCTGCGCGAGAGTGGCGTTACCGTTGAAACGCGCGTCTCCGCCACGGTCACCGATGCTTGGACAAGAGGATATTGATCATGAAAGCAGCCCCTGAGGCACAGAAGCGACTGCTCGACCTGGCTGAGCTCGACTCCGTGCTTGATCGGCTGGCCCATCGCCGCCGCACCCTGCCCGAGCTGGCCGAGATCGACGAGCGCTCCAAGCTCTACGCCAAGCTCGTCACCCAGGTCATCGAGGCCGAGACCGAGGCGGGCGACCTGGCGCGCGAGCAGACCAAGGCCGAGAACGACGTCGACGCCGTACGCACCCGCGCCGACCGCGACCAGAAGCGCCTCGACTCCGGAGCCGTCACCTCGCCGCGCGACCTCGCGAGCCTGCAGTCCGAGATCGCCTCGCTGCACAAGCGGCAGGGCGACCTCGAGGAGGTCGTGCTGGAGATCATGGAACGCCGCGAGGCCGCCGACACCAAGGTGACCGACCTGATCACCCAGCGCGACGAGGTGCGCGCCGCGCTCTCCGCCGCCGAGGACCGCCGTGACGCCGCGCTCGCCGAGATCGAGAAGGAGGCGGCCGATGTCCAGGGCCGCCGCGGGGGCGTCGCCGGCGACATCCCCGCCGACCTGCTCAAGCTCTACGAAAAGCTCAAGGAGCAGTACGGCGTCGGCGCCGCCATGCTGCACGGCGGCCGGTGCCAGGGCTGCAAGGTGGCCCTGTCCATCGCCGAGATGAACTCGATCAAGGCCGCCCCCCACGACGAGGTCGTCCGGTGCGAGGAGTGCCGCCGCATCCTCGTCCGCACCCCAGAGTCGGGCCTGTGACCACCTACGTCATCGAGGCCGACGGCGGCTCGCGCGGCAACCCGGGCCCGGCCGGCTACGGCGCGGTCGTCAAAGACGCCTCCGACGGCCAGGTGCTGGCGGAGGCGGCAGAGGCGATCGGCGTCACGACCAACAACGTCGCCGAATACCGGGGCCTGATCGCCGGCCTGCGTGCCACGCTCGACCTGGCCGGCGAGGGCGCCCAGGTGGCCGTACGCATGGACTCCAAGCTCGTCATCGAGCAGATGGCGGGCCGCTGGAAGATCAAGAACGAGGGGCTCCGGCCGCTGGCGGCGGAGGCGGGCTCGCTGGTCAGGCGGCTGCGGGTGACGGAGTGGACCTGGATTCCCCGCGAACGCAACAAGCACGCCGACCGCCTGGCCAACGAGGCCATGGACGCCGCCGCCCAGGGCCTGACCTGGACCGCCGGCGGCTCGTCCCGGGAAACCGCCGCTTCGGCTCTGCCCGAGGGGCCGGGTGGGGGCGCCGCTGCGGGTGGTTCCGCCCGGCCGGAAGAATCCTCGCGAGGTGCGGCGGGCGTTTCGGCCTTGCCGGAGGGCCGCGTCAGAGGCGCCGCGGTCGCCACCGGCCGTGCGGCGCCGTCCGTACCACGGCAGACCGACCTCCTCGACGCCGGCGAGCTGTCCGCCCCGACGGCCTCCGTCGCCACGGCCCAGCAGACCGCCCAGCGCACGGGGGAGCGCACCGGCACCGGCTGGGCCCCGCCCACCCGCGTCGCCACCTCGCTCCTCCTCCTGCGCCACGGCGAGACCGAGCTGTCCGTCCAGCGCCGCTTCTCGGGGCTCGGCGACGCGGAGCTGACGGCCAACGGCCTGGCCCAGGCGTCGGCGGCGGCCGGGCGGCTGGCGCGGGAGCCGTACCGGCTGGACGTCATCGTCACCTCGCCCCTGACGCGCGCCCGCCAGACCGCGGCCGCGGTCGCCCAGCAGACCGGCCTCGACGTGGAGGTCTGCGACGACCTCAGAGAGGCCGACTTCGGCGCGTGGGAGGGTCACACGTTCACGGAGGTGCAGCGCCGCTGGCCCGGCGAGCTCGCCGCCTGGCTCTCCGACCCGGCGGTCGCCCCGCCGGGCGGCGAGAGCTTCGCCGACGCCTCCCGCCGCGTGCAGGCGGCCAGGGAGCACCTGATCGAACGGTACGAGGGCCGCACGGTGCTGGCCGTCTCCCACGTCACCCCCATCAAGCTGCTCCTGCAGGACGCCCTGACGGCCCCCCTCCAGGCGCTCTACCGCATGCACCTCGACCTGGCGTGCCTGTCGCTGATCGAGTACTACGCCGACGGCCCCGCCGTGGTGAAGACCTTCAACGACACCGCCCACCTGCGCTGATCGAGGTCGAGGCCGTGCCGGCACCGGCATGCACCGGCACGGCCCCGGGGGCGCCATCGTCCCCCTCAGGCGATGACCGGCTCATTCCACCGATCCGATCTTGTCGTTGACTTGGGGATGACCTGAGGTTTGATAACCTCCTCCAGACGAGTCGGCCGGGCGGCCGCGTCGGGCCTCCGGGCCCGCCGAGGAAGGTCCGGGCTCCACAGGGCAGGGTGGTCGGTAACGCCGACCCGGGGTGACCCGCGGGAAAGTGCCACAGAAAGCAGACCGCCTCCCGGCCTCGGCCGGAAGGTGAGGGTGAAAGGGTGGTGTAAGAGACCACCAGCGCCCACGGTGACGTGGGCGGCTAGGTAAACCCCACCCGGAGCAAGGTCAAGAAGGGACGCCTTTCGAGGCGTTCCGCGCGCGACGTTCGAGGGCTGCCCGCCCGAGTCGCGCGGGTAGACCGCTTGAGACCGCCGGCAACGGCGGTCCTAGATGGATGGTCGCCCCTTCGCAAGAAGGACAGAACCCGGCCTACAGGCCGACTCGTCTCTCTCCACCCCTGTGACCAGGGGTGGAGCTGTCTCGGCGACGGTGGCATGCCCCAGCCGGGTCTGGATCACCTTCGGGTCGAGGTTCGCCTCGATCAGCCGGAGGCTTGGAAGAGCCGCAGACCAGCGCAGCTCACAGTCCTCGGTCGCGCTCGAACTTCTCCGGGTCGAGAAAGTACTCAGAAGCCTTGCTCGTGGCCTTGACCACAGCGGGCTCCTCAAGGGGGGCGGGCCATATCTGAAGGTAGTGGTCATCGACAGCATCATCCGTGCCCTCCAGATCCAAGCCCTTGACGTGATACCGGATGCGGTACGTTCCAGGCCCGGCCTGAAGCGGGGGAAGGGGACACATCACAGCCTCGTCGAAGGTGAACCCCGTCATCTCCGCTTCGCCCGACATGGACACGTAGCCGATTTCCACGATGTCGTCGTAGGTAGCAAGATCTGCCCCGGGGTCTCGGCCGGCGACTGTCACGGTGAAGTTGGCCGGACCCCACTGGTGAGTGATCTGGAGGGTGGCACACCCCTGCTTGACTTCGATGAGTCCGATGGACTGGGCCGGTACGTCGGCATACCCGTCGAGTTCCTTGTCCAGCAGGTGAGCGACACCACAGTCCTGAACTTCAACCGTCAGGCGTACGGTGCGAGTCTCCTCGTTGCTCATGAGCGGGGAGTGTAAGTGCCGCCACTGACAAGATCGACGGCGGTGGTGGCTTGTTGGGCTGCGTGGGTGTGCATTTGGGCTGCTTGGTCGTCGCCCAGGCGGTGGGCCAGGCGGGCCAGGATGTGGTGGGTCGAGCCCCAGCAGGCGGAGCCCATTCCGGCCACTACGAGTTGGTCCGCGTACGGGATCAGGCGGTCGTACAGATCGCGGGGGTTCGGGGTGCCGAGGTGGGCGGAGATGAGGGCCCAGATCGGGAGAAGGAAGTCGGTGGTCCAATCGTCGGGGATGTCGGTGCCCCATCGGGCCATCAGGTCGTGGGCCAGCTCGGGACGGTTCGCCTCTATGGCCGCCAGTATGGCGAGCGGTCGCAGGGGGATCAGGTCGGGGGCGTCGGCGGCGGTTGTCAGGTCGTCCAGGATCTCGGGCACTCGGCCCTGGGCGCGGCGGCAGGTGTATGTCGTCACCAGGCGCCGGAACGACCGGCCCCACAGCGTTGCGCCGAACCGCAGGTCGCCGTACTCGGCGAGCAGCTCCTCCGCGTCGTCCCACCTGCCGTCGAGGGTGGCGCGGGCGGTCTGGGCGATGCGGACCATCGACTCCAGCTCAGGACGCGGCGCCGCCTTCAGCAGCGTCTCGCAGCGGGCCAGCTCCCGGTCCCAGCTTGTCAGGTCGCCGTCGCGCAGCAGGCAGGACATCAGGAAGACCCGCGCCATCACCTCGCCGCTGACCGGCAGGCCGGGCAGGGCGGCCAGTTCCGCGGCCACGGCGCGGCGTTCGGCGTTGCGGCCGGGGCGGAACGCGGCGAGCAGGTAGTTGTTCATCGTCCTGGCCAGCAGGGGGACGTCCCCGACGTCTCTGGCGATCCTGACGGCTTCGGCGGCATGGCGTTCGCCTTCGGCGCCGCGCGGCCCGTAGTGCAGCTCCAGCGCCAGCGCGCCCAGCAGCGCGGCACGGTCGGGGTCGGTGAGCGGCCCGTCGAGCAGCTCTTCGATGACCGTCACCATGGCGTCGTCGACCACGCCGTACGCGCGCCAGTTCCACAGGGAAGGCCCGCCGGCGGCGGTGACCGCGGGGATCAGCGCCTCCCGATCGCCCATCGTCCGGGCGAGGCGGATCGCCTCCTCCCAGTCGCCGCGTGCCTCCTGTGGCCGGCCGACGGCGCGGTGGGCCTGGCCGCGTTCGGTGAGCAGGCGGGCCCGTTCGCCGTCCCGGCCGGGCGGCAGTGCCGACAGGGCCATCGTCCAGAAGTCGACGGCCTCCGTGTGCGCGAGCTGGCCGGCGGCGTGCCGGGCGGCGCGGGAGGCGTACTTGACCGCTTTGTCCGCCCCGCCCAACCGGACGGCCTGGGTGAAGTGGTGGGCCAGGATGGCCGACTCCGATTCCGGCAGGACGGGCTCCAGGGCCTCGCCCACGCGCAGGTGCAGGCGGGATCGCGCCAGCCGGCCGAGCCCGGCGTAGAGTGCCTCCCTGACCAGGGCGTGGGCGAAGCGGTAGTCGGCCCCGTCCGGCGGCTCGACGAGCAGTCCCGTCGCGACGGCGGGCTCCAGGGACGTCATCACCTGCTCCGCCGTGCTGTCGGTCACGCTCTCCAGCAGGCCGGCGCCGACGTCGCGGCCGGCGACCGAGGCCGCGCGGAGCAGGGCGCGGGTCTCCTCGGGCAGCCGGGCGACGCGGCGTTCGATGACGTCGCGTACGCCGTCGGGCACCGCCTGCTCGCTTCCGCGCAGCCGCAGGAGCTCGCCGAGGTAGAAGGGGTTGCCGCCGGTCCTTTCCAGCAGCGTTCCTGCCAGCCCTGGCTCTTCGGCGATCCGCTTGGCGCGCAGGTAGGACGCCACGTCACCGGCGGTGAACGGGCGCAGCTCCACGCGTTCGCCGGCTCGTGACAGCACGGCGAGGGTGTCGCGCAGCGCGCCTGGATGGTCGCCCGGCTCGGGGCGGCAGGTGACGAGGACGAGCAGGCGGTGCCGTACGGCCGCCTGCGCGACGAAGCTCAGCAGCCGCAGCGAGGAGACGTCCGCCCAGTGCAGGTCGTCCAGGACGACGGCCGTCGGCGTCTCCTTCCGCGTCAGGACGTCGGCGACCTGCTCGTACAGGCCGAACACGTCCTGCTCTGGATCGGGCGCCCCGCCGGACAGCAGCCCTGAGCCGTCACCGGCCTCGCGCAGGATCTGCCGCCATGGCCAGTAGGCCGGTGCGGTGCCGTCCACGCACTGCCCCCATACGACCTGGAAGCCGCGTGCGGCGGCCAGGTCGGCGGCGGCGTGCACGAGCCGGGTCTTGCCGATTCCCGCCTCTCCGGTGACCAGGACGACGCCGCCCCGGTCGCGCCGCGCCTCGCCCAGCAGGCGCTGCACCAGCTCCAGCTGGCCTGAGCGTGCGATGAGACCGACCTCGCCCGGCTCCGGCACGGGCTCGGTCACGGAGACCGGCGGGGGAGGGCGCAGATCCGGTGCCTGGCCGAAGACGGCCTGCTCCAGTTCGCGCAGGCCGGGTCCGGGGCTCAGGCCGAGGTCGTCGGCCAGGCGGGTGCGTACGCGGCGCAGCGCGGCCAGCGCGTCGGCCTGCCGGCCTGACCGGTAGAGCGCGAGCACGAGCAACGACCACGCACGCTCCCGGTACGGCTGGTGCTCCACGAGCGCCTCGAGGCCGGGGATCAGGGAGGCGCTCTCGCCCAGGGCCAGCCTGGCGTCGAAGCGGTCCTCCATGGCCGTCACGCGCGTCTCGGCGAGCCGGGCGACGACGGGCTGGGCGAACTCCTCACCGGCGAACTCCCCGAGCGGATCGCCACGCCACAGATCGAGGGCACGGCCGAGGACGCCGGCCGCCCTTTCATGCGCGCCTTGAGCCAGCGCCGCGCGGCCCTCGTCCGCCCAGGCGGTGAAGCGCCACAGATCGACCTGCCCCGGCGCGATGGCCAGCAGGTAACCAGGGTCGCGGGTCAGCAGGACGCCGGGCGGGGTGCGCGGCGGGCGTCCGGGCTCCAGGACCCGGCGAAGGTGCGCGATGTACGCCTGCAACGTCCGGGTCGCCCCGGCAGGCGGCTCACCGGCCCACAGCTCGTCGATCAGCCGGTCGAGCGACACCACCCGGCCGGGCTCCAGCGCGAGCATCGCCACCAGGGCGCGCTGCTTGCGTGTGCCGAGATCCAGCACGATCCGGTCGCCGCCGGTCACCTCCAGCGGCCCGAACAGCCGGAACTCCAACCCCGTCATGACCCTTTCCCCCGGTATGCCGGACCTCACTCTAGGGCACCTCAACTCGACCCCAGCTCGATCCCAGACGCGGTCCGGCACGGTGGAGCCGTCAACGATCACAAGGGGCGGGAAAGCATGAACATCAAGGACGAACTGCGCGGCAGGGTGCTCGTGGCGGGCGACGAGGGTTTCGACCTGGCGCGGCGGCCCTGGAACCTGGCGGTCGAGCAGCCCGTACGGGCCGTCGTGGAGGCGGCCGACGCCGACGACGTGGCGGCCCTGGTCCGGTACGCCCGCCTGACCGGGCTCACCGTCGCGACCCAGCCCAGCGGCCACGGAGCCAGTGGCAACACCGGCGAGGTGATCCTCCTGCGCACCGGCCGCCTCGACGAGCTCGACGTCCGCCCGGACGAGCGGATCGCCCGCGCGGGCGCCGGCGTCTCGTGGGGGCGCGTCCTGTCGGCGGCGAGCCCGTACGGACTCACCGGCCTGGCCGGCAGCAGCCCCGCGGTCACCGTCACCGGCTACACCCTCGGTGGCGGCCTCAGCTGGTTCGGCCGCAAGCACGGCTTCGCCGCCCAGAGCGTGCGCGCCTTCGAGGTCGTGAACGCCGACGGCGACCGTGCCAGGGTGACCGCCGAGAGCGACCCCGACCTGTTCTGGGCGCTGCGCGGCGGCGGCGGGGACTTCGCCGTCGTCACCGCGACCGAGTTCGCCCTGCACCCCGCGCCCACGCTGTACGGCGGGCGCCTGCTGTGGCCGGCCGCCAAGGCCCCGGTCGTCCTGGACGTCTACCGGCAGATCACCGGCACCGCCCCGGAGGAGCTGACCGTCTGGTACGAACTCCTGCACTTTCCCGGCGCCGCCCCGATGGTCGCGGTCGACGTGACCTTCCTCGGTGACGCCGGCGACGCGGAGACCCTGCTGCGCCCGCTGGAGAAGATCGGCGGCACGCTCTCCGACTCCCGCGCCGTGCTGCCGGTCGACCGCCTGGGCTCCATCACCGCCGAGCCCACCGACCCGGGCCCGGGCTGCTCGCGGGCCGAGCTCCTGACCGGCCTGAGCGATGAGGTGGCGGCCGCCCTGCTGGAACGCCCCATCGAACCGCTGCTCAGCGTCCAGGTCCGGCACCTCGGCGGCGCCCTCGCCCGCCCGTCCGGCACCGCCGCGGGTCACCTGGAGGAGCCGTTCGCGCTGTACCTGTTCGGCATCCCGGGGGCCGACGGCGGCGCCGCCGTACGCGACCGCATGCGGCAGATCACCGGCCCGCTCATCCCGCACACGACGGGCCGCAAGCCGTTCACCTTCCTCGCGCCGGGCGAACGCGCCGCCGCCGCCTTCACCCCGCAGACCCTGGACCGCCTCCGCGCCATCAAGCGCGCCCGCGACCCGCGCGGCACCTTCCGCGGCAACTTCCCCGTCCTGGGCTGACCACCACCGGCCGTCTCAAGAGGCGGCGTCCCTGGGCACGGCGACGGCGCACCGCTGCAGGGCGTTGACCCAGGAGGGAGAGCAGGCGCAGCAGCCGCGCCGAGGTTTCCAGCACGTTTCGCGGTCTGCCGGTCCATTAGGAAGGGACTGTGCCTGTTCGGTGTCTAGCTTGGTCTCATGAGCAACGACATCGTCCCGTTCCGGATCGACGTCCCCCAGGACGACCTCGACGACCTCCAGCAGCGGCTGGCACGCACCCGCTGGGCCGAGGAGCTGCCCCCGGACGACTCCGCTCCGGCCGGCCCGGTGCCGCCCGGCTGGGAGTACGGCGTCCCGGTCGGATACGTCAAGCAGCTGGTCGAGCACTGGCGCACGGACTACGACTGGCGTGCATGGGAGGCGAGGCTGAACGCGTACCCGCAGTTCACCACCGAGATCGACGGTCAGACCATCCACTTCCTGCACGTGCGCTCGCCGGAGCCGGACGCGACCCCGCTGATCCTGACCCACGGCTGGCCGGCCACGGTGGCCGAATGGCTGGAGGTGATCGGCCCGCTCACCGACCCCCGGGCCCACGGGGGCGACCCGGAGGACGCGTTCCACCTGGTCATCCCGTCGCTGCCGGGCTTCGGCTTCTCGGGCCCGACCAAGGAGCGTGGCTGGGACCGCTTTCGGGTGGCCCGTGCCTGGGCCGAGCTGATGCGCAGGCTCGGGTACGACCGCTACGGCGCGGCCGGCAACGACGTGGGCTCGCTCGTCTCGCCCGAGGTGGGCCGCACCGACCCGGAGCACGTCGTCGGCGTGCACGTCACGCAGGTCTTCTCCTTCCCCTCCGGCGACCCGGCCGAGATGGAGCAGCTCACCGAGGACGAGCGCGGCAAGCTCGACTTCGCCAAGTGGTTCACCGAGAACAGGGGCGCCTACGACAAGCTGCAGTCCACCGAGCCGCAGACCCTCGCGCACGCCCTGGCCGACTCGCCCGCCGGCCTGCTGGGCTGGCACGCCCAGCTCCTCGGCCCGCTCGACCCCGACGTCGTGCTCACCCACGTGATGATCTACTGGCTGACCAACACCGCCGCCTCAGCCGCCCGGCTCTACTACGAGGACGCGGCGACCGCCTCCGCCACCCAGAAGACGAACGGCCGGGGCACCAGCGTGCCGGAGCCGACGACGGTGCCGCTCGGCCTGGCCAACTTCGCCTGGGACTACCAGTCGATCAGGACGTTCGCCCAGCGCGACCACAAGAACATCGTCTCCTGGAACGTCTACGACCGGGGCAGCCACTTCGCCGCCCAGGACGCGCCCGACCTCCTCGTGAACGACATGCGGCGGTTCTTCGGCAAGCTGCGCTGATCAGCCCTTGAAGACGGCGGTGCCGAGGACATGGGTCAGGGGCGGGATCGGGGGCTGCGGGGCGAAGGGGAAGCGGTCGATCTCCGTCACCTCGAAGCCCGCCCGTACGATCTCCGCCACCGTGTCCCTGTTCGGGTGGCACCCGCCCGCCGCCCGGCGCCAGGCCGGGGTGAGCAGGTCCTGCAGCAGGCCGGTGGCGCGGCGCGGGGAGCGTACGTGCTCGTAGAAGTGCAGCCGCCCGCCGGGGGCGAGCACGCGTGCGATCTCCGCCAGCGCCCGGCTCTGCGCGGGCACCGAGCACAACACCAGCGACACGACCGCCGCGTCCATCGTGCCGTCGCCGGCCGGAAGCGCGTCGGCGTGACCTGGCACCACCGACACGGGCACCGGCGCCGACCTGGCCTGCGCGACCGCGTGGGCGCGCAGCGTGTCGTCCGGCTCCACCGCCAGCACCTCCGTGACGGACGGCGGGTAGTGGGGGAAGTTGCGGCCGTTGCCGGCGCCGATCTCGATCACCCGGCCGTGCAGGCCCGCCAGCAGGCGGTGGCGGTGCGCGTACGCGCCGCGCCGGTCGGCGAGCTCGGACGCCCGTACGTACGCCTGCGCGAAACGGGGATGCTGGAACGCGGTCATCCCTCCAGCATGCCCCGCCAGGAGCGACGAGGGGCGACGAGGGGCGGAGGTGATCGTCCCGAACATCGCGCCACCGTCGGCACCCCGCCGCGACGAACCGCGACAGGGCGTGGCGAACGAGGCACCTCCGCCCCTCCGGCCCCTGGGAGCCAGGACCGGCGTCACGAGGAACGCCGTGGGCAGACGCCGTGGGCAGACGCCGTGGGCAGACGCCGTGGGCAGACGGCCGAACCTCGCTGGCACCGCGACCTTAACCGCGCGCGCCGCGCCCGGTCTGCGGAGGATTACCCAGAACGCGGCGATCGGCGGTCATCACCCGGCGGGCGGGCATGCCGACGTACGGGGTGGCGGGCCGCAGCGGCGGCACCATGTGCACGCGGGCCGAGCCGATGTCGAAGTACAGCCCGACCAGCTCCAGCTTGCCCGCCCTGACCAGCTCGTCCACCTTCCGGTACGTCCGCAGGTTCTCCAGTTGCTGCTGCACGTTCACCCGGCACAGCACGTCCAGCGCCCCGCTGTGCAGCCGGTCGCCTTCGAGCTCGATGAACGTGGCCAGGCTGTGGTGCCCGTGCCGCAGCCACCGGCGCAGCCCCGGCAGGCTGCCCGCCTGCACGCCGCCGCTCAGCACCCCCGCCATGGCCCCGCACCCCGAATGCCCGCACACCGTGATGGTCCGGACGTTCAGCACCTGCGTGGCGTACTCGATGGCGGCCACCACCGAGTCGTCGTGCGGCTCGGCGCCCCTGCGGGGGACGAGGTTGCCGATGTTGCGCACGGTGAACAGGTCGCCGGGGCCGCTCGCGGTGATCAGGCTGGGCACGATCCTGGAGTCGGCGCAGGTGATGAACAGGTGCGACGGCTGCTGCTTGCGGGCCAGCTCGGTGAAGATCGGGCGCACGAGCGGCGCCGTACGGCGGTGGTATTCGCGCGCGCCCGCGGTGAGCTGGCACTCGGCCCCCACGCTGTCAGGCGGCTCGGCGGGGGCGCGGCGCCGGTGCGCCCACGGCAGCCACGACCGGTCGGGCGCCTTCAGCGGCGACTTCTTCGGCAGCGTACGTCCCCCGCTCGCGGCCAGCGTGTACCACTCGTCATGCAGCTCGTCGATGTCCACCGTGCCGCCCGTGCGCTCGTGGTCGAGCCGCCAGGAGTGCAGGGCCTCGAAGGCCGCGTTGTCCATGAAGTCGATGTTCAGGTCGAGGTCCACGTGGGCGCCGGTGGGCACGGCCCGCAGCTCGTGGGTCAGCCGCGGCACGCCGAGGAACGTCAGCGACCCCGAGATCGTCACCCGCAGCCGGCCCTCGCGGTCCTCCCGCTTGAGCACGGTCACCATGGTGAGGCGGCGCAGCGCCAGCAGCGCGGCCAGCGCCAGCCCGGCCAGCACGCCCTCGGCCAGCCCGAGCAGGATGACCGCGACCATCGTCACGACGTACACCGGCACCTCGCCGTGCCCGTGCACCTTCTTGATGTGGCCCAGGTTCACCATCTGCACGCCGATGAAGACCAGCAGCGCCGCCAGCGCCTCCAGCGGGATCAGCGTGATCGTCCAGCCGAAGCCGAACGCGAACACCAGCACCCACACCCCGTGCAGAATCGCCGACCACCGGGTACGCGCGCCCGCCTGCACGTTCGCGCTGCTGCGCACGATCACCCCGGCGACCGGCAGCCCGCCGAGCGCGCCGGTGACCATGTTGGCCACGCCCTGGCCGGTCAGCTCCTGGTCGAGGTCGGCCCTGCGGCCGGTGTGCAGGCCGTCCACGGCCACGCAGCACAGCAGCGACTCGCAGCCCGCGAGCAGCGCCACCAGCAGCACCGCGGCCACCACCAGGTGCCAGTCGCCCTGCGGCAGCACGGGGAAGGCCCACTCCGTCACGCTGTCGGACAGGTCGACGCGCGTCACGTCCCAGCCGAACGCCCACGTGGTGACCGCCGCCGCGAACAACGCCGCCAGCGGCGCCGGCACCACCTTGACCGGCTTGGGCAGCCGCGTCCACAGCGCCAGCACCAGGATCGTCAGCACGCCGACGGCGACCTTGTGCCCGTGCAGGTTCGCGATCTGGCCGGGCAGCTCCACCAGGTTGGCCACCGCCGAGCGCTGGGAGCTGCCGCCGAGCACGATGTGCAGCTGGGCGAGCGCGATGATCACGCCTACGGCGGCCAGCATGCCGTGGATGACGGCCGGCGAGACCATCAGCGCGGCCCTGGCCGCCTTGAACACCCCGAGCACGAGCTGAACGGCCCCCGCCAGCAGGGTGATCATGCAGGTGGCCCGCCAGCCGTAGGTGTGCACGAGATCCACGACCACCAGCGACAGGCCCGCGGCGGGGCCGCTCACCTGCACCGCCGAGCCGCCCAGGGAGCCCGCCACGACGCCGCCGACCACGGCGGCGATCAGCCCGGCGACGAGAGGCGCTCCCGAGGCCATCGCGATGCCCAGGGAGAGGGGCACCGCGACGAGGAAAACCACGAGCGAGGCCGGCACGTCATATCGGAGGGTGCTCAGCCAGCTACTCTTCGTGTCGCGGAACATGGAGCAAACCCTATTGCTCCGTCTCCCCCGCTTTAGGGGGGCGTCACGCTGGTTTTACGGATTAATGGGTACGAAAGATCATCTGTAATAGTCGTGCGGAAGGTCCTGCTCGGGGGCCGACCTGCGGTGGCTGCCGCGGCCGCCCTCCTTCTCCTGGCCGCCGCCGTACGCGGGCCAGCCGCCCTCAGGCGCCGGAGGCTCCGGCCAGGACGCCGCCGGGCTGGTGGTGATGTCACCCGTTTCGTACGCACCCACCGCGAACGGGGACGCCGGCTGCGCCGGAGGCGGCGTGGGAGCCGAGAGCACGTCGTAGTTGGAGACCGCCCGGCCCGGCACGGTCGGGGTGCCCGTGGCGGGGGAGGGGCTCGTGAGCGGGTCGGAGTCGTCGGCCACGGCGTAGCCGGAGCGCACCTCGTAGGAGGTGGGGTAGGACGAGCGCGCGGCGGGCTGCTCGAACGCCGGCCAGGAGCTGGCCCCGCCGTAGGGGGTGTCGCTCGGCGCCGGGTCGTCGAGGATGTCGGGCGAGGCGGCGGGCCACGAGCCGGACGTGCTGCCGGGCCGCGCGGTGCTGCCGTAGGAGGGGTCGAGCGGGTCGGGCGTGCCGCCGTGCGTGCCCCCGTAGGCGGGGAACGGGTCGCTCGTCGGGGCGCCGTGGATCGGCGCGGCGGGAGCGGCCGGGAAGCTGCCGCTGGAGGTGGGGCTGACCGCGGGGAACGAGCCGCTGCCGGTCGCCGCGGGGGTGGCGGGATAGGAGCCGCTCGCCGACCCCGCGCCGTAGCCGCCGCCCGTGGCGGGGTAGTTGGAGGAGACGCCGCTGGAGGCCACCGGGGCGGGCCTCGCGGTGGACCTCGGGGCGGGCCTTGTGGCGGGGCTCGTGGCGGGGCTCGTGGCGGGCTCGGGAGGCGTGGGGGCCGGCACCGGCTGGGCGCCGGGGGCGAGGATGCTCATCACATCGGCGGTCGGCGCCGCGAACGTCACCGTGCGCTGGTCGGCCAGCTCGGACTGCGAGGGTTTGGCCCGCTTCTGCGGCTCCACGAGGTCGGCGAGGTTGGCGGCGGCGGCGGGCTGGCGCTGAGGGAGCGGGGCCTGCACGGTGGCCGCGTTGGGGTCGACGGAGGCGGCGGGCTGCGGCTTGGCAGGACGCCGCTTGGCGGGGCGCTCACCGGACCGCTCGGCGGGACGTCCGGAGGAACGTCCGCCGGGCCGCGCTGCGGGCCGATCAGTGGGCCGGTCGGTGGGCCGGTCAGTGGGCCGGTCGGCTTGGGCGGCGGGACGCTGCTGCTCGCGCTCGGCGGGACGCTCACGCTCGGACGGGCGCTCGACAGGACGGGAGGCGGCCTTCCTGGCGGCGACGGTGCCACCCGCACCGAACCCGCCCTCCTCCGCGTCACTGCGGATGCTGGCCCAAAACTCCTCGTCATCGTCGTCGTTGGTGGGGTTGCCCCACTCGTCGACGCCACGACGGCCACGCTGACCGGTGCGGACCGGCTTGGGTTTCGGCTCGTCTATGGGGCTGAAATCAGGGCTGAAGTTGGCCATCCGCGGCTCATGCTTCGCGAACTCGTCCGTCGAACGAGTCTGGGTCTGCTCCTCTTTCTCGGCCATCTCCTTCAGCCGTTCCGGAGGAAGCGAGCTCTCCCTGCGGTTCATCGAACGCATGCCCAGTGCCACGACGACGAGCACGAGGAGCACGACAGCGACCAAGCTCACTACGACCGCGATCATTGCACCACCCTCAAAGCCATGGCCTCCCTCTGGCACCGATGAGATCGCGCGGCCATCGACGCGATCTGCCCCCTTTGATCACCAGTGCCTAACGATTGGATCTGATTGTGTCGGACCACTATGAGAGTTGTCACACCCTACGTGAAGAATTGGTACACCGGCACCACATGCCGTGTTCGGGTGTTCACTCGATGTTCACCGCCGTGAGCCGCCCCCGGGCGATGGTCTGGTTCGCGATCTGCTTCAAGATCTGCGGGAGCTCCGAGCCTTCGGCGCTCTCGACCTTGTCGTCCAGCGTGTAGACGGTGAACCGATAGCTTGCCTTCTCCTCACAGGGCGGCTCGTAGCCGGCCCGCCCGCTGGTCACCGTCGCCTGACCGGAGCCCTCAGGCGGGTCGGCGGCGGCGTTGGGGCCGAGCTCGGTCGTGGTCGCCGGGATGTTGTAGATCACCCAGTGGACGGCCGAATCGGACCCCGTGTGGCTGTCGGCCACGATCGCGATCGACTTCGCCTCGGACAGCGGCTGGCTCGACCAGCGCAGCGGCGGGCTGCCCTGGTCGCCGTGACAGGAGTATTCGCGCGGCAGCGGTT
The DNA here is from genome assembly GCF_042428605.1 of Nonomuraea salmonea. Classification (NCBI taxonomy): domain Bacteria; kingdom Bacillati; phylum Actinomycetota; class Actinomycetes; order Streptosporangiales; family Streptosporangiaceae; genus Nonomuraea; species Nonomuraea salmonea. Next base: position 447,685 of record NZ_JBHMCF010000029.1, on the reverse strand, counting down.
TGCCCTCGCGCAGCTCAGGACTCGTGACGTTGATCTCCGCGATGTCCTTCGCCTGTGATCTGCCGATGAAACCGAGACTGCCGCAACCTGACAAGGCGAACGCGACACCCACCGCCGTCACAGTGGCGGTGACGCGTCGCACGCGTGATGCCGTGTTACACAGCCCCATGCCGGACGATGCTACGCGGGTCTCGGCGGTGCGCAGACCGTTTCTCGATGGTCCGTGGTCGGTAAAGGATCCGAAAACAGCCAGAATGACGGCATCCGGGTAGTGAAGTTGACCACATGAACGGGGCATGAGGAGGTCTCGCGGGGCTCCGTCTCACGGACCGATACAGCCTTGCTACCTGCGAGTTCATCGCGTAGGGGGGCGATGGGGAGGTCCTCCGGCCAACCGCCCGAAAACGGACATAGGTTTCGGACCGGGCGTTCAGCAGAAAACCAGGTGTGCCAGCTCGCACAGCAGGGTAGCGGAACCGCTCCGGTGCGCAATCACCGGGGCTCCGTCTCCGGGCCTCTGTCTACGGGGCTCCGTCTCCGGGCCTCTGTCTACGGGGCTCCGTCTCCGCGGACGGCGGCTGCGGGGCTTCCCGCGGTGGGGGCGTCTCCGCGGACGGCGGCTGCCACGTTGCGTGAGGCGATCGCGCAATGGTGCGGTCACGCGCTTGCCGGGCCTGGCTGGCACGAACGTGGCGCCGCCGACGTGGCCAAGCTCGACAGCCTGCGGTTGGCCGCCACCGAGCATGGCACCGCACCCGGCGGCCCTACGACCCGACACGCCGTGCCGCACCGGGGATCTTAACCACCCGCCCCGGGACCTCCCCGGTCCGGCGGATGAGCGAGACGGGATGGTAGGCCCGGATATAGGGTGAGGCGGTGGATTCGTACCGCAGGTGAACTGATCGCCTGCCCGGTTCGCACCCTAAGCTGGGCTTGTGACGTCAACAGGCCCGCTGCGCGATCCGGCGAACCGCGTCTCGCCCAAGGCGATCAGGTTGTGGCTCCTCGAATCGTTGATCGCGTTCGCGTTCTTCATGGGCGGTGCGCTGCTGGTGTCCACCTGGGTGGGCGGGAGCGGGTGGTCATGGGTGCCCGATTGGTTCGCTGAACACTCGTGGCTGCTGCCCGTGGCGGTCCTCGTCGTGGTGCTGCCGTTCCTGGTGGCCGAGCCGTTCGTACGGTACGCCGTGCACCGCTGGGAGCTGTCAGGCGACGTCGTCTATGCCAGATCGGGGTTCCTGACCAGGGAGTGGGTGTTCGTGCCCGTGAGCCGCATCCAGACGGTCGACAAGGGGCAAGGCTGGTTCGAGCGCATGCTCGGCCTGGCCACCCTTGAGATCCGTACGGCCTCCCACGCCGGCTCCTCCACCATCAAGGGCCTCGACTTCCACGTGGCGGCGGGCCTGGCCGAGCAGCTCGCGCACCGCGCCGAGCAACTTCGGGACGACGCCACATGACCGGCCCCCACCCCGGCACCCCGGACCACCCGCCATCCGACGACGACCGCGAGGCCCCGGACGGGGGCTCGCAGAGTCCGGTGCCGCCGCCTCAGGGGCCGGTGCCGCCGCCTCCGGAGATGGGGGTCCCTCATCCGCCCGGCGGTCAGCCGATGCCGCCTACTGGCGGTCAGCCGGTGCCGCCTCCTGGAGCGGGTGGGGAGCGGGGGCCGTGGGAAGGGCCCGGGGGGCCGTACCCCTACCCCCAGCCGGGGCGGGCGCCGCAGCGGCTCAGTCCCAAGGTGCTGCTGATCGACCCCGTACGCATGCTGCCCTCCCTCCTCCTCCCTTTGGTGGGCGTGCTGTTCGTGGGCGGCTTCTCGGCCAGGTCGTACGGCTTCGCGGCGGTGGGAGTCGTCGCCGCCGTGGTGTACGCAGTGGTCCGCTGGGCGACGTTCACGTACGAGATCGTCGGCGACCGCCTGGAGACCAAGCAGTCGCTGATCAGCCGCTCGATCAGGACCATCCCCCTGGAACGCATCCGCGGCGTCGACGTCTCCACCCCGCCCATGCACCGGCTGCTCGGCCTCGCCGTGCTCAAGATCGACACGGGGGCGAGCGGCGACGAGGAGGAGGCCAAGCTCGCCGGCGTCACCCTCGACGAGGCCGAACGCCTCAAAGCCGTCCTCCTCCGCCGCACGTCCGCACCGGCGACCCCCGGCGCCCAGGCCTATGAGCCGGCCCAGCCCGCCGAACGCACGATCTTCGCCGTACCCAGGAAGTGGCTGCTGTACGGGCCTTTGTCCGGCGCGTACCTCCTCACCCCCTTCGCCTTCGCCGGCGGTGCCGTGGGGCTGGCGTTCCAGTGGGGCGACGAGCTGGGCTTCGGCCGGGACGCCGCCTGGAACGCCGGGCAGTGGCTCTGGGACCACCCGTACCTGTTGCTCGTGGTCGCGGTGCTGCTCGTGCTGGCGATGCCGTTCGCGGGCGGGGTCATGTACGCCGTCTTCAACTGGAACTTCCGCCTCAAGCGCCGCGACGGCTACCTGGTGGCCGAGCGCGGGCTGATCAACCGGCGCAGCGTGTCGCTGGAGTTCCAGCGCGTACGCGGCTACGAGATCGTCGACGGCCTCGCCGAACGCTGGGCCGGGGTCGTCCGCGCGTGGGCGATCGTGACGGGGCTCGGCGACTCGGAGACGCGGGGGCAGCTCCTGCCCGACGTACCGCGTAACGTCGCCTTCCAGGTCACCGGCGACGCGATCGGCCCTTACCGGGGCGAGCTGCGTCCCCACCCGCCCGTGGCCCGGCAGCGGCGGCTGTTCCGCGCGATCGCCCCCTGGGCGGCGGCGGCCCTGGTGAGCGCGGTCGGCGTGTGGGTTCTCGGGACGATGATCTGGTGGATGCTCCTCATCGTTACCCTGCTGCTCGCCGCCGGCGGCGTCCCGCTCGGCCTCGACCGGTACGCCTCGCTCGGCCACGGCTACGACGGCCGCCGGCTCTCCGTACGGTCAGGGTCGCTCCGGCGCGCACAGGCCGTGGTCGAACGCCGCGCCGTGGTGGGCTGGCGACTCCGCCAGACCTGGTTCCAGCGGCGCGCCGGGGTGCTCACGCTGATCGCCGGCGTGGGCGCGGGCAAGGGCGGCTACTCGGCCATGGACGTCTCGATGACGCAGGCCGTCGACCTCTCCACCGAAGTGACCCCAGAATGGCTCGCCCCCTTCCTCAACCAGAGCGCTGACGAGGATGGGACGGCGGGAGGCGATCCCCTCCGCCGCTCCTGATCCCACCCCCGGCATCGAGGTGATGCCGTGAGCGGTCGGCATGCGCAGGATTCGGACACGCCGGGACGATGCGGGGCTGGGGGCGGAGGTTCGAGCGGGGATGGCCGGCGTCCGGCGGTGGTCATCGCGCGCGATGGTCCGGGCGGCAGGAGGATGGGCGGCGGTGCCCTGAGGCGGGCCGGACATGGTGCGGGTGCCTTCGCTCGCAGCAGCGTTCCGCTTCAGACGTGTCCACGCGCGGGCGCGTTCGCGTGCCGCTGCGCTGTGGCGCCGACGGTCTCGGGTGCGCGAGCGCCTGGACACCGGGCTCGGGCACCGACGTTGTCCGGGTGATGCCGTGGCCACGTGGGCGTTGGCCGGGTGGTGCGTTGTTGGTCCGGGTTCTGGCTTGTGCGGGTGGTGCTGGGTTTGGGTGGGTTGGCCGTGGAGGGGTTTTCCCTGGCCTGGTGCGGAGCGGTCAGTCCTGGCGGCGGGCGCCGAACATGATCTCGTCCCACGTCGGAACGGACGCGCGGCGGCCCCTCGAACCCTTGCGTCGGCCCGAAGCGGGCTTCGGCGCGGGCACCGGGACGGCGGGCTCCTCCTTGCCGTCGTCCTTGCCCGCCCGTGCGGCCGGGACCGCAGGAGGGGCGGGCTTGGGCTTGGGCGCCGGACGCGGCTTCGGCTCCTGGACGGGCTCCGCGGCCTTCTTCCCACGATCGGCGTCCTGCTGCTCGGCCACGGCCGCCGGCTCCTGGGTCTTCTCCGGCTCGGGAGCGGCCGCCTTCTCGGACGGCTCGGGAGCGGCCGACTTCTCGGGCGCGGCAGGCTCGTCCGCGCTGGAGGTCTGCTCGGCGCCGGTGGCCTGGCTCGCGGACGCCGCCTGGCTCGCGGGTGTGGGCCGGCTCGCGGCGGTCGCCTCGACGGTGCTCGGCGCCTCGCCCGTGTTCGCGGGCTGTGCGTCGGTGGGCTCGGCCGACGTGGGCTGGGCGGTCGGCGCCTGCTCGGCGGCGGGCGTCGGCTCCTGGCCGGCGGTGGGCTGAGCCGTCGGCTCCTGTACGGAAGCGGCGGCGGGCTCAGGCGAGGAAACGTCGGCGGGCGTGTCTACGGTGACCGCCTTCTCCGCCTCGGAGGTGATGGACTCGGCCTGCGGAGCGGCGTCGTCTTGTGCCGCAGCGGCCTGGGTGCCGGCAGCAGAGACGTCGGCGGCCTCGGCCTGGGTCGCTGGGGCATCCCCAGCCGCGGCCGGGGCCGCTGGTGCATCGGTGGGCGCGGCCTGAGTAGCCGGGGCACCGGTGGGCACGGGCTGGGTCGCTGGTGCGTCGGCGGCCACGGCTTGGACCACCGGAGCGTCGGCGGCCACGGCCTGGGCAACCGGAGCGTCGTTGGGCGCGGCCTGGGTCGCCGGAGCGTCGGTGGGTGCGGCCTGGGTGTCGGGCGTCTCGGCCTGGGGCTGGCCAGCGGGCACGGTCGGCGTCGTCTCTGCCGCCTGCGCCGGTGTGGCCTCGCGGGCGGCTTCCGCGGGCGCCGACGACTCGGCGGGCGCGGAGACCTCCGGAGTCTTGGGCTCGGCTGCTGGCGAGACGGCCTCGGTCTTGGGCTCGCCTGCCTCGGAGGCCGCGCTTCCGGGCGACGCAGAGGTGGCCGCAGCGGCGGTTGCGGCAGCGTCGGCGGTGGCCTGGACCTGGGGCTGGGGCTCAGTGGCGGTGGTGGCCTGGGACTCAGCGGTTGTGCTGGCCGCGGGCTCAGCGGCGGTGGTGGCCTGAGGCTCAGTGGCGGTGCTGGCCGGGGTGTCAGTGGCGGTGGCGGCCTGGGGCGCAGTGGTGGTGGTCGGCTCGGCGGTCGCGGTCGCGGTGACGGGCTCGGGCTTGGTCGGCTCGGTCGCCGTGGCAGCGGCGTCCGTGGTGGCCTGGGGCTGCTCGGATGCGGGGGTGGTGGCCTCGGGTGAGGGTGCCGCCATTTCCTGAGCGGGCGTGAGTGCTTCGGCGGCGGTCGCCGGGGATGCGGCGGGTGCCGGCTGCTGGACGGCGGGCGTCGCGTCGGCAGCCGGCTGCGTGGTGATGGGCTGCTGTGCGAGGTGCTCGGCGGCGGGCGCAGGGGCCTGGGGCCGGGGCTGGGTGGCCTGCTCAGGAGACGCGGTGGTGGCGGAGGCGCTCTGTGGCGTGTCAGCGGGCCGGCTCTGGGGCGCGGCGGAGTCACGGCCCCCCGGACCGGTGGGCTCGGTGACAGGTGCGTGATCGGCCGGGCGAATGAGCTGGGTGGCGCCTGAGGTGTGGTCGGCCGGGCGGGTGGGCTCGGCGGTGACCGGGGTGCGGTCGGCCGGGGCGTAGATCGCGGACTCGGGGTCGCGGCCGGAGCTGAAGTCGGGCAGCCATGGCGAAGACCCGCCGCGGCGGGTCGGGTCGCCGGGGCGGGTGTAGCCGGTCTCGCGGCCCGGTTCGGGCCGCGGCTGCTCGTGCGTGGGCGGGTGGAACGGCTCGCGGGCGGCCGGTTCCTGCCGCGCGGGATCGCGCGTCAGCGGGTCGAAGGGGGCGGGGCGGCGTTCGTCGCGGGTGGACGTGTCCGAGGCCGCGGGCGGTCCGGCCGGCGCGGGCGGGTCGAAGAAGTCGTCGTCGTGGGAGGAGTCGCGGGTGCCGCGCGACGACGGGTACGCGCCGTCGCCGCTGCGGCCGGCCGGCTCGTAGCCCACGGCCGGCTCCTCCGGCTCGCGGCGTACCACGGACGGGAACGGCAGCGTCTCGGAGGAGAGCGGCGGCACCGGCTGGAGCTTGGCCACGCGCGGCGCGAACGGCGTCACCGTGGTGTCCTCGACCACCGGCGGCTCGGGGTCGAAGTCGGCGGCGGACAGGCGGAGCGCCTCGTCGTCGTGCGGGGTGACGTGGCGCTTGCGCGGGTCGAAGAGCCACTCGGCGTGGCGGGTGTGACCGTTCCAGACGTAGCCGAGCTTGACGCGCCAGAGGCCGTCGTCGCGCTTGGCGCTGTCCCAGTCGATCTCGTCGGTGGGCACGCCACGCCTGGTGAGGCGCTCGGCCACGAGGTCGCCGAGCGTGGGCCCTGGCGCTGACTCTCCCGGCATGCGTACGGCGACGCGCTGCGCCTGCTGGGCGACGTATTCCCGCTCTTGGAGCACCGGCCCCTCGAACCAGCGGACACGCTCGACCGGGATCCCGGCGGTCGCGGCTATCTCCTCCGCCGTCTCTCCGGCGCGGATGCGGGCCTGGATCTCCTTGGGGCGCAACGGACTCTCCACTTCGATCTCGTACTGGCCGAGACGGGAGAAGTTGCCGCGGACGGCAGCACGGAGCCGGTCGTCCACGGGAAGCGTGAAGCGCGTCCCTCGCCCGGCAGTAGCCAGCACGAGGTAGGTGCCGTCCTCACTCACCGCGACGAGTCGGAGCTCCTGCATGCGAGTCCCTTCGTCAGCGTCGCCATTCTTCCCCCGGACCCTTGAGTCTCTCGCGTGTGCCGGTTGCCTGCCAGCACCGTACCCGGCATGTCCGAACATCGCCTTCCTGGGATAGCCCATGGGCGATGTGACGCCGGTCACATTGGAGTCCATACCTCTAGAGCCCGCCATCGCGCATGAGGAGGTTATGTGGCCGCGACGGGTTCTGGCGAATCGCGCCCCGCGCCGTCGAGCAGCCGAGCCGGTCGGCCAGGGCGGCCGGTCCCGAATTGGGGTGAAGTGCCAGGTGGCGGGCGGCGATTCCTGCCAGATACGGCGCGCGGGCGGAGAAGGCGAGTCCCTCGGCGGTGACGTGGCAGGCGCCCCCGTCGGCGGTCCCCACGACGAACATCCCCGAGCGCGACAGCGACCCGGCGGCCCTGGCCAGGGCGGGGGAGTCGGCGCCGTCGATGGCCAGCGCGGTCACGGAGGGGCCCCGGGCGTGCCGGTGTATCCAGTCGAGCCCGGCCAGGACGTCCGACAGCGTCCCCGTGCCGGCGCACCCGAGGACGCGTACGGACGCGATGCCCGCCTCGGGCGCGGCGCGGTGGGCGCGGGACGCGACGCGGGTGCCGTGACCGCGGCAGTCGCGCCCGGTGCCGCCGGTGGCGTCGAAGGCCCGCCAGGCCAGGTCGTCGAACCGGTCGCGGCGGACCTTGACCCCGCTGTCCACGACGTACACGGTGGTGCCGTCACCCTTGGCTCCGGCCGGGGCGCGGCGGCTGGGTTCGCGGGTGGCCATGGCGTGGATCTCGCGGTCGGGCTCGATCGTCTGGACGCGCGGGTCGGCGCGCAGCTCGGCCAGTTCGGCGGGCGTGAGGAAGGTCGCGAGGCCGGGCAGCGCCGAGGTGTAGTAGCGGCGTACTCGCCAGCGCACCTCCCCGACGAGGTCGCGCGCGGCCGCGCGGTCGCGGGCCGTGACGACGTAGGGGCGGGCGGGCTCCTGCGGCGTGTCGCGCAGGGCGAGGCCGGAGGCGGGCGTCATGGCCAAGGGGACGGCGGTCGTGGCAGCCGTTGCCACAGCCGCGGCGAGGTACACGGAGGGCAGGCCGAGTCGTCGGGGCACGAGTTACAAGGGTGCCTGTCACGCAGGTCGCACGAACACCGGGACACGCACTCACGTCTATTCACGAGAAAGCTCTTTACCGAACGCATGGTGTGAGGAAGCACTGATCGGGGGGATGGGCGGCGATCGGCCGGAGGCCGAGCCGAGCCTGCCGGCGGTGACGTGACGGAGGAGCCGCTCGGTTGCGGCGGGTCAGCCCAGGACGGTGTCCAGGTAGGCGTTGGCGAACAACCGGCCGGGGTCCAGGCGGTCGCGCAGCGCGACGAAGTCGGCGAACCGCGGGTACGCCTTGGCCAGGTACGCGGCGTCCCGCGTGTGCAGTTTGCCCCAGTGCGGCCGCCCGCCGAGGCGGGTCATGATCTCCTCGACGCCCGCGAAGTACGCCGGGTTCGGCGTCGGCCGGTAGACGTGGCAGGCGACGTAGGCCGTGGCGCGCCCGTACGCGGTGGACAGCCACGCGTCGCTGGGCGGCGTCACCCGCACCTCGACGGGGAAGGTGATCTTCCAGTTCATCCGCTCGATCAGGTCGCGCACCTCGCGCAGCGCCTGGGCCAGCCGCTCGCGCGGGACGGCGTACTCCATCTCCAGGAAGCGCACGTCGCGCCGCGCCGTGAACTGCTTGTACGACAGGTCCACCGACGACGACTCCCCGAGCGCGGAGGCGCTGACGGCGTTGATGTGCGGGATGAGCGCGGGCAGCCGGGCGCCGAGCGCGCAGGCGGCGCCGAAGACGGTGTTCTCCAGGAAGACGGTCTCCAGCCAGCGCCGGGCGGGGGAGGGCGGCCGGGGCGGCCCCGGGCTGCGGTTGTTGGTCTTGACCAGGCAGGCGTCGGTGTGCGGCAGCCAGAAGAAGTCGAGGTGCTCGTTGGCGGAGGTCAGCTCGTCGAGCGAGCCGAGCATCTCGCTGAGCGCGAGTTTGCGCCGCCGGTTGCGCAGCAGGAACGCGGGTTCGACGCGGAAGGTGACGGTGGTCAGGACGCCGAGCGCGCCGAGGCCCACGCGGGCGGCGTCGAAGAGGTCGTCGCCGGGGGAGGCCGTGGTCAGGGTGCCGTCGGCGAGCACCATCTCCAGCTCGGCGATCTGGTCGGCGAGCCCGCCGCTGTCGCGTCCCGTGCCGTGGGTCCCGGTCTGTACGGCGCCCGCGACGGTCTGCTCGGTGATGTCGCCCATGTTGGCCAGGGCCAGGCCGCGCTCGGCGAGCAGTTCGTTCAGCACGCGTAAGGGGGTGCCGGCCTGGACGGTCACCCGGTCGTCGGCCAGCGAGACGATGCCGGTGAGCGCGTCCGGCCTGAGCATGATGCCGTCGGTGAGGGCCACTCCGGTGAAGGAGTGGCCCGTCCCGACCATGCGTACGCGGCGGCCGGAGCCGGCGGCGTCGCGCACGGCGCGTACGACGTCGCCGGCGCGGGCCGGTACGCGGATCTCGGCCGGGGTGCCCGTCTGATTGCGCGCCCAGTTGACGAAGGCCACGAGCACCCTCCAGCGAAAGTCGTCCGGTTAAACGCGAACGATACTCATCTCTCCCAGCCTTCGGGAACGGGGAAGATGTCGCCGGGCTCCAGTTTCTGGTCCTTGATCACGTCGGAGACCGTGACCAGGTGGTAGCCCTTGTTCTTCAGGGTCTTGATCAGCGCCGGCATGCCGTCCACGGTCTGCTTCACCCAGTCGTGCATGAGGATGATGCCGTTCGGCTTGGCCACGGCCAGCGTCTGCTTCTGGATGGCCTTGACGTTCTTGGAGCTCCAGTCGGCGGAGCCCGCGGTCCACAGGATCATCGGCATGCCGAACTCGATGGCGACGTCGGAGACCTGGATGTCGGCCAGCCCGTACGGCGGGCGCAGCAGCTTCGGCTCGACGCCCGCGGCCTTCTTCACCGCGTCCTGCGTCTTCTTGATCTCGTTACGGATCGTCGCCGCGTCGCTCTTGGTGAAGTCGGGGTGGCTGTAGCTGTGGTTGCCGAGCTCGTGGCCCTCGGCGACCATGCGCTTGACGAACTGGGGGCGGCTCTTCACGTACTGGCCCTCAAGGAAGAACGTCGCCTTGGCGTCGTACTTCTTGAGCGTGTCGAGCAGCGTGCCCGCGTACTTGCCCGGTCCGTCGTCGAACGTCAGCGCCAGGCACTTCACCTGGGAGCAGTCAACGGGAGCCGCCTTCTTCTTGGCGGCCGTGGACTTGGCGCCCTGGGCGGGAGCGGGGGTCGCCTCGGCGATGGCCGCCGCCGGGGCAAGGGTCACGCAAACAGCCGCGATTGCTAGAAGTGAACTGATGTGTCGGGACATGACTAGTGCTTCCAGTGTGTTGGGTGTTGCGAGGGATCTCCCGACCGTAGCGGATCAACTCTCGGAGGGTGAAGCAGCCTCGGGAAGTCTCAGCAAACCCGAACCTCCGACACCGACGATCACCGCCACGACGGCCGCGGCCACGGAGAAGCCGTACGCGGCGGAGGCGCCGTACGACTCGGTGAGCCGCCCGCCCGCCCACGCGCCCGCCGCCACGCCGAACCCGATGGCCGTCGAGATCCACGCCATGCCCTCGGTGAGCAGTGACGGCGGCACCAGCCGCTCGGTGAGCGAGAAGCTGGTGATGAGCGTGGGGGAGATGGCGAAGCCGGCGAGGAACAGAGCGGCGGCCATGAGCCAGGCGTGGTCGATGAAGATGATCGGCACCAGGCCCACCACGAACAGCGCGAGCGCCCGTACGAACCTGGCCCGCAGCGAGATCCGCCAGTGCCGCGAGCCGAACCACAGGCCCGACACCATCGACCCGCCCGCGAACGCCGCCAGCAGGAACCCCGCGGCGCCCTTCACGCCGTGCTCCTCGGCGAACGCCACCGTGATCAGGTCCACCGAGCCGAAGATCGCGCCCAGCGCGAGGGCGACGCCGGCCAGCACCGCCACGCCGGGGATGAGGATCGGCGACCCCGACGACGACCTGATCTCCTGCACGGGCGGCTCGGTGCCGCGCTGCCCGGCCAGCGCGAGCGAGCCGCCCAGCATGCACACCAGCGCCACGATGAGCCCGGCGTAGGGGTTCACGGCGGTCGCGAGCACCGTGACCAGCGCGGGCCCGGTGACGAAGACCACCTCGTCGATCACCGACTCGAACGCGAACGCGGTGTGCAGCCGCCCGGAACCGCCGTGGATGACCGACCAGCGGGCCCGCACCATCGAGCCGAGCGACAGCGACGTGGCCCCGACGATCAGGCCGGAGGCGTAGTACGTCCAGTCGGGGAGCCCGGAGCCGGCGAAGACCATGAGCGCGGCCAGCGCGAGCGCGTTCACCACCGCGAACGGCGGGATCACCCGGCTCTGGCCGAACCGGTCCACCAGCCGCCCGGACAGGGGAGCGGCCACGGCGAAGGCGAGGTTGGTGGTCGCGGCGACCGCGCCGGCCGTGGCGTACGACTCGGTGAGCGTGGAGATCAGCAGGATCACGCCGATGCCGAGCATCGACATCGGCATCCGGCCGATGAGCCCGGCCAGGACGAAAGCCGCCGCTCCGGGCCTTTCGAACAGTCCCCGGTAAGGCCCGACCACGCTGTTTCCCCCTTACGTGAGCTTGAGCGGGCTAACCATTGCGCACCGTATGTCCGGATGGCAAGTGATTTCGCGCAGGGGTGAGTTAACGTGTCCCGAGTGTCCGGTCTTCCCAGCTTCCGCGCGGTCATGCTCATGGTCGCCGCTGTGCTCGTGGTCACCGCCGCGGCCGGAGGCGTCGTGGTCGTCCTGGGTGAGGATCTGGTCGGCACCGCCCAGGAGCAGCCCGTACGCAGGTTCCGCCCGCAACAGTCGCCCCAGCAGTCGCCCCAGCAGTCGCCCGCCCCGCGCCTCGACGAGATGGTGCCCACCGCCGAGCCGGTCAAGGACTTCGGTGAGGGCGGCCCCAGCATCACCGTCACGCCGCCGCGCGTGCTCGCCGTCGCGGCCGGCACCGTGCCCAAGCAGACCAGGTTCCGGCTGGGCGAGCTGGCCCACGTGCAGAAGGTCGCCGTGGTGGACGCCGGCGCCGTCAAGGTGTCGGGCACGTCGCTGAACCTGCTGGCCGTGGACCCGGCCGAGTTCCGCTCCTGGACCCCGCGGCCCGTCGCCGACCAGCCCGCCGTGTGGAGCGCGCTGACCAGGGGCGAGCTGGTGGCCGACGCGGACGCGATGAAGAAGTTCGGCATGATCCTGGGCGCCGTCTACCAGGTGGACGGCGGGCCCAGGCTGCGCGTCGCCGCCTCCGCCTCGCTCGGGCTGCACGGCGTGGACGGGCTCATCAGCGCCGACCTCGGCAGGTCGCTGGGGTTCGCGCAGGGCGTCGCCGTGCTGCTGCACGGCAAGGAGGGCAAGATCAGCCAGACGGGCGTGAAGAAGCTGCTCGGCAAGCGCAGCCAGGTCGTCGTGCTCGACGCCGCCGCCCGCACGCCCAAGCGGCGGCAGCCGCCCGCGCAGCAGCAGGTCACCGTCGGCCGGCCGAGCAGCTATCTGGAGCTCTACAAGGCCGCCGCCACCCGCTGCCCCGGGCTGTCCTGGACGGTGCTCGCCGCCATCGGGCAGGTGGAGAGCGGGCACGGCCGCAACAACGGGCCGTCGAGCGCGGGCGCGCTCGGGCCCATGCAGTTCATGCCCGCCACCTGGAAGCACTACGGCGTGGACGGCGACGGCGACGGCAAGAAGGACATCTGGAGCCCGTACGACGCCGTGCCCGGCGCGGCGAACTACCTGTGCGCCAACAAGGCCGGGCAGGGCGGCGAGCGGCTGCGTAAGGCGATCTGGTTCTACAACCACTCGTGGGACTACGTGAACAAGGTGATGTCGATCGCCGACGCCTACGCGAAGGCCTACGCCTGAGGCCGCCGGCGCGGGGGCGGGCAGCAGGTCAGCGGGCAGGGGACGGGTTCGGGCTCGTCCATCAGCTCGCGCACCATCCGCACGAACGCCGGATGCGTGCCCGCCGTCGCCGCCCGCTCCATCGGCAGCTCCAGCTCGGCGGCCACCTGCCTGGCCTCGGTGTCGAGGTCGTAGACGACCTCCATGTGGTCGGAGACGAACCCGATCGGCACCAGCACGACCGAGCGCGCGTCGGTCTTGCGGAGATGGTCGCAGACGTCGGGCTCCAGCCACGGCACCTGCGGCGGCCCGCTGCGCGACTGCCACACCAGGTCCCACGGCTCGGTGCGGCCCAGCGCCCGGCTCACCAGCTCGGCGCTCCTGCGCAGCTGCGCCTCGTAGAGGCCGCCCTCGGGGCCCGCGGTCTCGGCCATGGACGTGGGGATGCTGTGGGCGGTGAACACCAGCCTGGCGTCGTCGCGGCCGAGCCGCTCGAGGGCCGCCCTGGTGTGGTCGGCCATCGCGGTCACGAACCCGGGGTGCTCGCCGTAGTGGCGCATCTTGACCAGCTCGGGGCCGTCCTCGACGGAGATCCGGTCGATGTCCTCGTAGTATTGGCGGCAGCTCGAGTAGCCGGCGAACGCCGACGTGGCGAACACCGCGGCCTTGCGCACCCCGTCGGCCTTCATCTGGCGCACGGTGTCCTCGCCAAACGGGTGCCAGTTGCGGTTGCCCCAATAGACCGGCACCCCGGCGACCGGGCGCAGCGCCTCGACCAGGTCGCGGTTCTGCTGGTTGATCGGGCTGACCCCGCCGAAGCCCTGGTAGTGCTCGGCCACTTCGAGCAGCCGCTCGCGCGGCACGCCACGGCCGCGCACGACGTTCTCCAGGAACGGCATCACGTCGTCGGGACCCTCGGGGCCGCCGAACGAGAGGACCAGCAAGGCGTCGTAAATTCCCACGTGACAACCCTATGCGGGGATGTCGGCGGTCCTCGCCGCGAGGTAGGTTCGGTCGGGTGAGCGCATTCAACGACATACGCGACTATGTGGCCATCCCCCGAGTTCTCTCGCTCAAGCTGTCCCCCGACGGGTCCAGGCTGATCTCCGCCGTGCAGTCTCTGAACCCCGACGGCAAGTCGTACGGCACCGCGCTCTGGGCGATTCCCGTGGACGGCGAGCCGTACCGGCTGACCCGCTCGGCCAAGGGCGAATCGGCCGCCGTCTTCACCGCGGCCGGAGACGTGCTGTTCACCTCCGCCCGCCCCGACCCGACCGTCAAGGACGCCACCGACGAGGTGCCCGCCCTGTGGCTGCTGCCGCGCGCCGGCGGCGAGGCCCGCCAGGTGGCGAGCAGGGCCGGCGGCATCGGCGCCGTGCGCACGGCGGGCGACGTGGTGGTCTTCTCCGCCGACGTGCTCGACGGCGAGGAGTCGGCCGACGCCGACAAGCGCAAGGCCCGCAAGGACGCCGGGATCAGCGCCATCCTGCACGAGCAGTTCCCGGTCCGCTACTGGGACCACGACCTTGGCCCGGGCCGGCCCCGGCTGTTCGCCGCGCGGCTCGGCGCCGACCGGCTGGAGGACGTCCGCGACCTGACGCCCGACGCCGGCGACGCGCTGCGGCAGGGCACGTTCGAGCTGACCCCCGACGGCGCCTCAGTGATCACCACGTGGCAGGTCTACCTGCCCAAGGGTGAGTCGCGTACGGACCTGGTGGTCATCGACGTGGCCACCGGCGAACGCCGCGTGCTGCTCAGCGAGGACGGCCACGACTTCGGCGGCTCGCTGGCCGTCTCGCCCGACGGCACCCGGCTGGCCTGCGCCCGCGACCGCAGGACCGGCTACGACGTCTCCGCGCGCAGCACGCTGTGGATCGCCGACCTCGCCACCGGGCAGGGCCGCGAGTACGCGCCCGACGCGTTCCCCACCGACGTCCAGTGGGCCCCCGACTCCTCGGCCGTCTACCTGGTCGCCGACCACCAGGGCCGCCGCCCGGTCTTCCGCGTCCCGCTCGACGGCGAGGTCACCAGGCTCACCGGGGACGACGCCGCGTACCTGCACGTCAACCCGTCACCCGACGGCCGCTTCGTCTACGCCCTGCACAGCGGCGTCGCACTCGCCCCCGGGCCGGCCAGGATCGACGCCGTCACCGGCGAGGTCACCGACCTGCCGTCGCCCGCACCGCGCCCCGAGGTGCCCGGCACGCTCGCCGAGGTCACCGCCACCGCCGACGACGGCGCCACCGTCCGCGGCTGGCTCGCCGTGCCCGAGACCGCCTCCGCCGCCGACCCGGCCCCGCTCGTGCTGTTCGTGCACGGCGGCCCGCTCGGCTCCTGGAACGACTGGCAGTGGCGCTGGCAGTCGTGGATCCTCGCTCAGCAGGGCTATGCGGTGCTCATGCCCGACCCGTGCATGTCCACCGGCTACGGCCAGGAGATGATCGACCGCGGCTGGGGCAACTGGGGCCCGCGCACCCAGGCCGACCTCGACGCGATCGTGGACGCCACCCTGGAGAGGGACGACATCGACGCCGAGCGCACGGCCGCGATGGGCGGCTCGTACGGCGGCTACATGGCCAACTGGCTCGCCGGCCACACCGACCGCTACAAGGCCATCGTCACCCACGCCTCGCTGTGGAACCTCGACCAGTTCGCCGGCACCACCGACGCCGCGATGTACTGGCAGCGCGAGTTCGGCGAGCCGGGCGGCGAGCGCTACCAGCTGCTGTCGCCGCACAACTCCGTCGACGAGATCACCACCCCGATGCTCGTCATCCACGGCGACAAGGACTACCGGGTGCCGATCGGGGAGGCGCTGCGGCTGTGGTGGGACCTGCGCCGCACGGAGGTCGACGCGAAGTTCCTGTACTTCCCGGACGAGAACCACTGGATCCTCAAGCCCGGCAACATCGTCGCCTGGTACGAGACCGTGCTCGCCTTCCTCGGCCACCATGTGCTCGGCCAGGAGTGGAAGCGCCCGGAGTCGGTGGCCTGATGACGGACTTCCTGAGGCTCGCCGAGGACATCGCCCGCGAGGCCGGCGACATGCTGCTCGCCAAGCGGCCCACGATGTCCCGCGAGATCGAGACCAAGTCAAGCCCCACCGACGTGGTCACCACCTTGGACAAGGCGTCGGAGGCGCTCATCCGCGAGCGCATCCTGGCCGCCAGGCCCGACGACCGCATCCTCGGCGAGGAGCAGGGCGAGGCGCCGGGCGAGGGCGACGTGCGCTGGATCGTCGACCCGATCGACGGCACCGTCAACTTCCTGTACGGCCTGCCCGACTGGGCGGTGTCGATCGCCGTCGAGGTGGCGGGCAAGGTCGTGGCCGGCGTCGTCAACGTGCCGCAGCGCGGCGAGGTCTACACCGCGGCGCTAGGCGAGGGCTCATGGCTCGGCGCCGAGCGGCTGCGCTGCAACACCGGCGTGCCGCTGTCGCAGGCGCTGGTCGCCACCGGGTTCGGCTACGCCAAGGCACGCCGCGAGAGCCAGGGCGAGGTCGTGGCCAAGGTGCTGCCGCGGGTGCGCGACATCCGGCGCGGCGGCTCGTGCGCCATCGACATCTGCTCGCTGGCGGCGGGCCGGGTCGACGCCTACTACGAGCGCGGCGTCAACCAGTGGGACTTCGCGGCGGCCGGGCTGGTGGCCACCGAGTCGGGCGCCAGGCTCGGCGGGCTGCACGGCCGGCCGGTCAGCTCGGAGTTCGCGCTGTGCGCGGCTCCCGGCCTGTTCGAGGAGCTGCACGACCTCCTTGTGTCACTGGATCCGCTGCGCGGAGCCTGAGTGCGTCAGGTGCGAAACGGCCGGAGCGTGGCTCCGGCCGTTTGGCGTCTCGCTAGCGGGGCAACGGTATGCCGTGATCGTCGGCCAGGCGGCGCAGGTCCTCGATCTCGGCGGTGAGGGTGTCGGCGAGGTAGTCGTCGCCGACGCTGCGGGCCTCCCGCAGGCCCTTGTAAGCCTGGTCGAGGCGGTGTTCGATCGTGGTCGTGAACTCGCCCATCTCACCTACTCTCCGGGGGTTCGATCCGTCCAAGGGCGAAGTCTCCCCATTGCCGGATGAAGCCTGGGCAATGGGTGTCCCGACGGCATACCCCGGCTTGTCGCCCTCCGAAACATGAATTTCGCCAAGCCTCGGTAAGCCGCGCCCGCCCGGGGGCCTCCGGCCGGTCCCAGGTGGCCGGAACATGCCTTACCGTGCGCTTATCGAGGTTGTGGCCAGAATGAGTGACCAGAATCGGAGAGAGGTGTACCGGGCGTGCGCGTGCTGGTGGTTGAGGATGAGCGGGTGCTGGCCGACGCGATCGCGACGGGGTTGCGGCGCGAGGCCATGGCGGTCGACGTCGCCTACGACGGCGGCGGGGCTCTGGAGCGTACCTCCTACATCGACTACGACGTGATCGTGCTGGACCGTGACCTGCCCGTCGTGCACGGTGACGAGGTGTGCCGCAGGCTGGTCGAGCAGCGGACGGCCTCCCGCATCCTCATGCTGACCGCCTCGGGCGACGTGGACGACAAGGTGGAGGGCCTCGGCCTGGGCGCCGACGACTACCTGGCCAAGCCGTTCGTGTTCATCGAGCTGGTGGCCAGGGTGCGGGCGCTCGGCCGGCGTTCGGCCCCCGCGCTGCCGCCCGTGCTGCAGCGCGCCGGCATCAGGCTCGACCCGGGCAAGCGGCTGGTGGAGCGCGACGGCAGGGAGGTCGTGCTGACCAAGAAGGAGTTCGCGGTGCTCGAAGAGCTGATGCGGGCCGACGGCGCCGTGGTCAGCCAGGAGGACCTGCTGGACAAGGCATGGGACGAGAACATCGATCCCTTCACGAACGTGGTCCGGGTGACCATGATGACGCTGCGGAAGAAGCTGGGCGAGCCTCAGGTGATCGAGACCGTGCCCGGGGTTGGGTACAAGTTGTGACGGACAGGCCAGAGCGCGAAGCGGGCCCGACGCATCCGATGATCAGCCCGCACTCGGAACGCAAGGCGACGCGCGTCCAGGAGACGCCGCCGCCCCCGGCGGGACCACCGGTGTGGGACGGCCCTCCGCCGCCCGCGCGGCAGCTCACCCAGCGCTCCACCATGGAACGTGTGAAGGAGCTTCCCGGCAAGGTCAGCATCCGCTGGCGCCTGACGCTCACCTACGGCGCGCTCGTGTTCGGCGCCGCCGTGGCGCTGCTGCTGTCCATGTACGCCATCGTCGGGGCGTCCATCGGCAACGAGTGGCCGACACTGGACACGCGGGGCATCAACCCCATCGACGCGGCGATCGCCCAGAACCAGTGGCTGCAGGCCAAAGAGGCGACCGTGCACAACGCCCGCGGCGAGTTGCTGCAGAGCGCGGTGATGGCCCTGTTCGGGGTCGGCATCCTGGCGCTGATCATCGGCTACTTCGTGGCCGACAGGGCCATGCGGCCGGTCGCCAGGATGACGGCGACGGCGCGCAAGCTGTCGGAGAGCACGCTGGCCCATCAGCGCATCGCGCTCGAGGGCCCCAACGACGAGCTGAAGGAGCTGGCCGACACCTTCGACGCCATGCTCACCCGGCTCAACGTCGCCTTCGACACCCAGCGAAGATTCGTCGCCAACGCCTCACACGAATTGCGCACTCCGCTCACCATCAACAGGACGGTCCTGGAGATCGCGCTTTCCGATCCGGCGGCCTCCGAGGACCTCAAAGCGCTCGGGCGTACCCTCCTTGAGGTCAACGCGCGTAACGAGAAGCTCATCGAAGGGCTGCTGCTGCTCGCCAGGAGCGAACGCGAACTCGCCGTGCGCAAACCGCTGGACGTGAAGGAGGTCGCGCAGACGGCGGTCGAACAGGTCGCACCGTTCGCCGCCGAACACGGTGTGACCGTCACCACCGAACTGGTCAGCGCGCCTACCGTGGGCGATCCGGTGCTCCTGGAGCGGTCGGTGAGCAACCTGCTGGAGAACGCGGTGAAGTACAACATTCCCGAAAGCGGAAAAGTCTGGATCCGTACGGGAATGGCGGACGGTGCCTTGGTTGTTCAGGTGGCCAACACGGGGCAGCACGTCCCGGCGTACGAGGTCAACAGCCTGTTCGAGCCGTTCAGGAGGCTTCATGCGGATCGCGTGGATTCGGCCAAGGGGGCGGGGCTCGGGCTGTCCATCGTGCGCGCGGTCGTGCAGGCCCACGGTGGGAATGTGGCCGCTGTGCCACGTGATGGCGGGGGGCTCGTGGTGACCATTAGGCTGCCGCCGCGCTGACGTGGTGACGTTCTGACGTGTTCGTCCGCGTGTTGTCGCATGGGGGCGTCTCGTTCTCGCCGCACATGTGGTTGGATGTGCCGTCGAACACGGTGGTGCATGACGCCAAGGCTGTGGGTTTCGCCATATTTGGCTAACCATTGCCGACGGCAGCAGGCCCTGACGTGTTGGGAGGTTCGTGGTCCGTTTCCTCGGGGTACCGATGGGAAATCTCCCCGACGGAACGGGCACAAGATGGGCTTCCCGGACGTTAGAAGACGCGCGATGAGCGCGAACACATATGGATGAGGGGGATGGAGTAAGCACAATGGCTACCGACTACGACAGCCCGCGCAAGACAGACGACGACCTGGGTGAAGACAGCCTCCAGGAACTCCAGGCGCGGCGCACCGACAAGTCGTCCGGCAGCATCGACATCGATGAGACCGACCTGGCGGAGTCGCTCGAACTGCCCGGTGCCGATCTGTCGAACGAAGAGCTCTCCCTGCGGGTGATCCCCCGTCAGGCCGACGAGTTCACCTGCTCGCGCTGCTTCCTGGTGCACCACCGCAGCCAGCTGGCCTCCGAGAAGAACGGCCAGCAGGTCTGCCGGGAGTGCGCCGCCTGATCACTGGAGCGAACGAGCCCGGGGTAGAGGGACCGAAGACGACCAAAGCCCACGATCCCGAGCGATCGCGACATGAATTACGGAGGCATCGCGTGGCCGAACCGGAGAAAGACCGCCAAGCGGGCAGTGAGGTCGCCGACCCCGATCGTGAGGTCGGCGAGCTCGTTGGCAAGCTCACCGCTCCGGGTGAGCTGGAGCCGGCCGAGCGGCGCAGGCTGCTCGGCCGACTCGCTCAGGCGCTGTCCGCCGGGGCGAAGCGGGCACGGGCCACCGGCGCGGGCCGGGGCCGCTGGCTGGCCGACGTCTTCCTCAACATCGCGCCGCGCATCCCCATCAGAGACCTGCACACCCTCGCCGAGCACCACCACGGCCTGACCGGCGAAGAGCTCGCCGACGACCTGGTGCGCACCGCTCAGAAGGCCACGATGACGGTCGGCGCCATCGGCGGAGCACTGGCCGCGGCCGAGTTCGCCGCGCCACCCCTCCTGCTCTCCGCCCCCGCCCAGCTCGTCGCCGAGACCATCGTCGTCGCCGCCATCGAGGTCAAGCTGCTGGCCGAGCTGCACGAGGTCTACGGCGTCCACGTCCAGGGATCCGGCGCGCAGCGCGCCGTCGCCTTCACCGCCGCCTGGGCCAAGCAACGCGGCATCGACCCCCTCGCGCCCGCGTCCGTCTCCCTGGCGCTCGGAGCGGCCACCAAGACGGCCCTGCGCAACCGCCTCATGCGGACGCTCGGCCGCCACCTCACCACCTTCGGCCCCTTCCTGACCGGCGCCATCGCCGGCGGCGCGCTCAACCGCATGGCCACGAAGAAGCTCGGCGAGGTCATCCGCGCCGACCTGCGCGTCAAGGCCCCCGCCCCGGCCCAGCAGGCCGTCCAGGGGAAGCCGCGCGGCGAGCTCAGCGAGTAGGCCGCAGGCCGCTGAAGGCCATCATGAGCAGCGCGTCGGCCAGATCGTCGGCCGAGTCGCCGCGCGCCTGCTGATACCACTCGGTGATCGAGTTGACGGTGCCGAACAGCAGCCGCGTCACCAGCCCCGGATCGACGTCCGCCCTGATCCCGCCCTCCGCCACCGCCTCGCCGACCAGCCCGGTGATGAACCGGTCGAACTCCCGCCGCCGCTCCAGCGCCGCCTGCTCGGTGCCGCTGTTGCCGCGCACCCGCAGCAGCAGCGTCACGTACGGCAGGCGCTCGACGAGGATGCGCACGCTCTGCCTGACGACCCACTCCAGCCGGTCGATGGCCGCGCCCGTCGCGGCCCGCTCGTCGGTCACCATCGCCGACAGCCCGTCGAGCGCCCGGTCGAGCGCCCTGGCGAGCAGCTGCTCCTTGCCCGGCACGTGGTAGTAGATGGCCGACTTGGTCACGCCGAGCGCCTTGGCGAGGTCCTCCATGCTGGTGCCGTCGTAGCCGCGCTCGTTGAAGACGCCGACCGCGATCGACAGCACCGACTCGGGGTCGAGCCCGCGACCCCGCCTGCGCCGAGGTTCGGTGGCGGCCTCAATCATGACGCTCGTCGACGACGCGCTTCAGCTTGCCCACCGACCGCTCCAGCGTCTCCGGGTCCACCACCTCGACCTCGACGCTCACGCCCACGGTCTCCTTGACGGCGCTGCGCAGCGCCCGACCGGCTGCCTCGCGCCCCTCGTCGAACCCCGGCCGCGCCTCGACCCTGACCGTCATCACGTCGAGCCGCCCAGGACGGGTGAGGCGGAGCTGGAAGTGCGGCGACAGGCCCTCGACGCCGAGCACGACCTCCTCGATCTGGGTGGGGAACACGTTCACGCCACGCAGAATGATCATGTCGTCGGTACGCCCGGTCACCTTCCGCATCCGGCGGAACGCCGGCCGCGCGGTGCCGGGCAGCAGCCTGGTCAGGTCGCGGGTGCGGTAGCGGATGACCGGCATGGCCTCCTTGGTCAGCGTGGTGAAGACCAGCTCGCCCTCGTCGGCCGGCTCCCCGGTGAACGGATCGACGGTCTCGGGATAGAAGTGGTCCTCCCAGACGTGCAGGCCGTCCTTGGTCTCGACGCACTCGTTGGCCACGCCGGGGCCCATCACCTCCGACAGGCCGTAGACGTCCACGGCGTCGAGGTCGAAGGCGTCCTCGATCTCGGCGCGCATCTGCTCCGTCCACGGCTCGGCGCCGAAGATGCCGACCCGCAGCGACGTGGCGCGCGGATCGATGCCCTGGGCCCTGAACTCGTCCAGCAGCGCCAGCATGTACGACGGCGTCACCATGATCACATCAGGCTTGAAGTCGTCGATGAGCCGCACCTGCCGGGGCGTCATGCCGCCCGAGACCGGCACCACCGTGCAGCCCAGCCGCTCGGCCCCGTAATGGGCGCCGAGCCCGCCGGTGAACAGGCCGTAGCCGTAGGCCACGTGCACGATGTCGCCGGGCCGCCCGCCGGACGCGCGGATCGAGCGGGCCATCACCTCGGCCCACACGTCGAGGTCGCGCTTGGTGTAGCCGACCACGGTGGCCCGCCCGGTGGTGCCGCTGGAGGCGTGGATCCGCGCCACCTGCTCGCGGGGCACCGCGAACATGCCGAACGGGTAGCTCTCGCGCAGGTCCTCCTTCGTGGTGAAGGGAAACCTGGCCAGGTCGGCGAGCTCCTTGCAGTCATTGGGGTGCACGCCCGCCGCGTCGAACTTCTCCCGGTAGAGCGGGACGTTGCGGTAGGCGTGGTCGAGGGTGTGCCGCAGGCGCTCCAGCTGGAGCGCCGCCAGCTCGTCGCGGGAGACGCGCTCGATCGGGTCGAGCTCGTCGGGGGCGGGGGGTCGTCCCAGTCTCATGGCCGTCTCACTTCAGCTCCCGGCTCCGGCCGCGGAACTCCGCGACCACCTGACCGTCGGGTCTGCGCACGGTGACGTCGTAGATGCCGCTGCGGCCGTAGCGGGTGCGCTCCTCCGCCTCGGCGATCAGCACGTCACCCGCGCGGGCGGGAGAGACGAACGTGATCTCCGCCCCCGCCGCCACCGTGACCGGCCCATGACTGTTGCACGCGCCCGCGAACGCGGTGTCGGCCAGCAGGAACACGTAACCGCCGTGGCACAGGCCGTGGCCGTTGACCATCCGCTCGGTCACGGTCATCCGGCACACCGCCCGGCCGTCGCCCAGCTCCGTGGGCTCGATGCCGAGGGCGGCGGAGGCGGTGTCGGCGTCCATCATGCGACGCGCGCTCTCCACGAAGGTCTCCCTTGTCAACTGACCGAATGTTCGGTAAACCAATCACCGGCGGGACACGCCTGTCAAGAGCACGCCGCCGGGACTGCCGGCGCGCCGGTGGGAAGAGACTCCTAGGAGTGCGCGCACCGCCCCGGACCCCGGGACGGCGGCGCCCTGAGCGGGAGGAGACAGCGATGGCGAAGCCGTTCGCCTCGTCGGCGGACCTCGGCGAGAAGCGGCAGTCCCTGGAGATCCTGGCGGACGGCGTGTACGCGCTCACCGCCGAGGGCGACCCCAACGTGGGGGCCATCGAGGGCGAGGACTTCCTCGTCTGCTTCGAGGCCCTGGCCACGCCGGTGGCGGCCCGCCGGTGGCTGGCCCGGCTGCGCGAGCACACGGACAAGCCGATCCGCTACCTCGTGCTGTCGCACTACCACGCGGTCAGGGTGCTGGGCGCGTCCGCGTTCGGCGCCGAGGTGATCGTCACTCACGAGAAGACCCGCGAGCTCATCGCCGAGCGCGGCGCGCAGGACTGGGCCAGCGAGTACGCCAGGATGCCCCGCCTGTTCGAGGAGCCGGACTCGATCCCCGGCCTGACCTGGCCGACCGCCACGTTCAGCGACCGGTTCACGATCGACCTGGGCGGCGGGCGCGGCGACCTCGTGCTGCAGTACTGCGGGCGCGGTCACACCGAGGGCGACCTGGTGGCCTGGCTGCCCGAGCAGCGCGTGCTGTTCGCCGGCGACCTGGTGGAGTCGCAGGCCGCCCTCTACACCGGCGACGCCTTCCACCGCGACTGGGTCTCGACGACGCTCGACCGGGTGGCCGCGCTCGGCGCGCGCACGCTGGTCGGTGGCAGGGGCGCGGTGGCCGAGGGCGATGACGCCGTCGCCGCCGCCATCGGGCAGACCCGCGACTTCCTGACCGCCATGCTGCGCGAGGTCGGAGCCTCGGGGTCGGTGAAGGAGGCGTTCGAGCGCACACACCGCGCACTCGCCCCCCGCTACGGCTCCTGGCCCATCTTCGAGCACTGCCTGCCGTTCAACGTCTCCCGGCTGTGGGACGAGCTGCACGGCGTCGAGCGCCCGCGCATCTGGACCGCGGAGCGCGACCGCCAGGTCTGGGACGAACTCCAGTCATGAGCGCCGAGCCGCAGGTCATCGTCATAGGCGCGGGGCCGGTCGGGCAGAGTGCCGCGCTGTTGCTGGCCCGGTGGGGCGTTCAGGTGCTGGTGCTCGACCAGCGGCCAGGCCGGGGGTCCGGCGGGTCGAAGTCGATCTGCCAGCAGCGCGACGTGCTCGACATCTGGGCCGCCGCCGGCGCCGGGCAGGTGGCCGAGGAGGGGCTGGCCTGGACCACCGCCCGCACCTACTACCGCGACCGCGAGCTGCTGTCGTGGACGTTCGAGCGCGAGGGGCCGCTGCCGCCGTGCGTGAACATCTCCCAGACCCGCACCGAGCAGATACTCGACGCGGCCATCGCCGCCCAGCCACTCGTCGAGGTGCGCTGGGAGCACGAGGTCACCGACCTGACCCAGGACGACTCCGGCGTCACCGTGCACTGCGGGCAGCGGCGGCTGCGGGCGCCGTACGTGCTGGTCTGCGCCGGGGCGCGGGCGCAGGCGATCCGGGCGGCGCTCGGGGTGACGTTCACCGGGGAGACGTACGACGACCAGTTCCTGATCTGCGACATCAAGGCCGACCTGCCGGGCTGGGAGAACGAGCGCCGCTTCTACTTCGACCCCGTGTGGAACCCGGGGCGGCAGGTGCTCATCCACCCGTGTCCCGGGGGCACGTACCGGATCGACTGGCAGATCGCGCCCGATTTCATCCCCTCCGACGCCGACATCGCGCGCAAGATCCGGCAGGTCATCGGGGACCGCCCGTACGAGCTGCTGTGGCACAGCACCTACCGCTTCCACGCGCGCCTGGCCTCGCGGATGCGGGTCGGGCGGGTGCTGCTGGCCGGTGACTGCGCCCACCTGGTGGCGCCGTTCGGGGCGCGCGGGCTCAACTCGGGGGTGCCGGACGCCGAGAACGCGGCGTGGAAGCTC
The DNA here is from genome assembly GCF_042428605.1 of Nonomuraea salmonea. Lineage (NCBI taxonomy): Bacteria > Bacillati > Actinomycetota > Actinomycetes > Streptosporangiales > Streptosporangiaceae > Nonomuraea > Nonomuraea salmonea. Next base: position 423,115 of record NZ_JBHMCF010000029.1, on the reverse strand, counting down.
GCCTTCGTGCTCAACGGGTGGGCGGGGGCGGGGCTGCTGGAGTCGTACCACGTGGAGCGGCACGCGGCGGCGGTGGAGAACCTGGAGGTGACCGGCGCCACCATGCGCTTCCTCGTGCCGCGCACGGTGGAGGAGCGCATGCGGCGGCGGGCCGTGCTGGAGGGCGGGCGGGTGGACGAGGTCGACTCGGGGCGTTTCGCCGAGCCCTTCTGGTACGTCGGCTCGCCCCTGACCACGCCCGAGCCCTCGCGCCCCTTCGCCGGCCGTCCACCGAAGGGCGCGGTGTGCCCGCCGTCACCCGGCGTGATCCTGCCTGACCTGGCCGTCCCGGGCGGCAGGTTGCGCGATATTACACGAGACGGCTTTCTCGTGCTATTGGGTGATATGTGCGATTCGAGTTTGTTTGTGCAGGTCTTGGGCAAGGTCATTACGGCGCCGCTCGCCGTTCGCGGGCTCGCGGAGATCGATGGGACTGGCTCGCTCGCTGAGAGGCTCGGCGCCGGGCCGGATGAGGCATGGCTCATCAGGCCCGACTCCCACATCGCCGCGATCCTCCCTCACGCGGGCCCGGAGTCGGTGGCGGCCGCTGTTGGCCGCGCGCTCGGCGGCTTTCCTGACATATGACCCATAGGAGGACTGCGTGACTGGCCGTAGCTCGTTCTTGATCGTCGCGAACCGATTGCCGGTGGACCGCACGATCGAACCCGACGGAACGGCCTCGTGGCGCAGGAGTCCTGGCGGGCTCGTCACCGCGATAGCTCCGGTGATGCAGCGCCGCCACGGAGCCTGGGCCGGCTGGCACGGGGCGCCCGACGAGAAGCTGGAGCCGTTCGAGCAGGACGGGATGAACCTCATCCCCGTCCCGCTGTCGGCCCGCGAGGTGGAGCTCTACTACGAGGGCTTCTCCAACGCCACCTTGTGGCCGCTCTACCACGACGTCGTGGCCACGCCCGTCTTCGACAGGGAGATGTGGGAGGCCTACCAGGTCGTCAACCAGCGCTTCGCCGAGGCCGCCGCGGAGGCGGCCGAGGAGGGCGCGGTCGTGTGGGTGCAGGACTACCAGCTCCAGCTCGTGCCCGCCATGCTGCGCCGCCTGCGTCCCGACCTGCGCATCGGGTTCTTCCTGCACATCCCCTTCCCGCCGACCGAGCTGTTCTGGCGCCTGCCGTGGCGCAAGGACCTCGTCGAAGGGCTGCTCGGGGCCGACCTGGTGGGCTTCCAGCTGCCCGGCGGCGCCTCGAACTTCCGCCGGCTGTGCCGCCGGCTGCTCGGGCTGCCGTACAAGGGGAACGAGATCTTCCTCGACGACCGGATCGTCACCACGCAGGCGTTCCCGATCTCGGTGGACTTCGCGCAGCTCGACGCGCTCGTCCGCGAGCCGCAGGTCGTGGCCAGGGCCAAGGAGATCAGGATCGAGCTCGGCGAGCCCGAGCACGTGCTGCTCGGCGTGGACCGGCTCGACTACACCAAGGGCATCGGCCAGCGCCTCGAAGGCTTCGGCGAGCTGCTCAAGGACGGGCGGCTGCGGCCGGGCGAGGCGGTGTTCGTGCAGATCGCGACGCCCAGCAGGGAGCGCGTGGACGAGTACCGCAGGCTGCGCGACGACATCGAGCTGCAGGTCGGGCGGATCAACGGCGAGCACGCCCAGCTCGGCTACCAGCCCATCTGGTATTTCCACCAGTCGTACAACCACGAGGAGCTGGCGGCGCTCTATCTCGCCGCCGACGTCATGGTCGTCACGCCCCTGCGCGACGGGATGAACCTGGTGGCCAAGGAGTACATCTCCTGCCACCACGACCTGCAGGGCGCGCTGGTGCTGAGCGAGTTCACCGGGGCGGCCGACGAGCTGCGGCAGTCGTACCTGGTGAACCCGTACGACGTGGAGGACATCAAGCGGCAGTTGCTGAACGCGATGCGGGCCACGCCGCACGAGCTGGCCCGGCGGATGCGGACGATGCGCCGCCGGGTCGCCACCTACGACGTGGACCGCTGGGCCAACGAGTTCCTCACTGCCCTGGAGTCACCTGCTTCAGCGACTTCCACGCGTCGTAGCGCTTCTTGGCGGTCCGGTTGACCACGATCTGCGCCACCGACATGCCCACCCCCATGACGACGGCGTAGCCGATCGCCTCGCCGAGGCTCACCTCAGGCGACTCGGTGTCGATGGGCGGCTCCTTGCCGGTCGTTTTCGTCCAGGCGAAACCCAGCACCTTGCGGGCCGCCCACGCCGTCACCAGACCCACGAGTCCGCCGATGACCCGCCAGGCGATATCTGGCTTCTCCTCCGCCATGTCGATCTCCCTTCCCCTTTGTAACGAACACTAGTCTCTACCGCTTGCCGGGCCTGCGAAGCCGTACCATAAGGAGGCATGACTCAACAGCGACTACGCCGTCCCTCCATGCCCCAAAAGCCGACTCTCGACGGCTTGGAGCAGGTATGGGTAGCTCGCTGGGAAGAAGAGGGCACCTACCGCTTCGACCGGTCTGCGGCGCGTGAGCACATCTACTCCATCGACACGCCGCCCCCCACCGTGTCGGGTTCGCTGCACATCGGCCACATCTTCTCCTACACCCACACCGACATCATGGCGCGCTACCAGCGCATGCTCGGCAAGTCGGTGTTCTACCCCCTCGGCTGGGACGACAACGGCCTGCCCACCGAGCGCCGCGTGCAGAACGTCTACGGCGTGCGCTGCGACCCCTCGCTGCCCTACGACCCCGACTTCGTGCCCCCGGACAAGCCCGGCAAGCGCGACATCTCCATTTCGCGGCGCAACTTCGTGGAGCTGTGCCACAAGCTCACCGCCATCGACGAGCAGGCGTTCGAGGAGGTGTGGCAGCGCATCGGCCTGTCGGTCGACTGGTCGCTGCTCTACACCACCATCAGCGACGAGGCGCGGGCGGTCTCGCAGCGGGCGTTCCTGCGCAACCTGCTGCGCGGCGAGGCGTACCTCGCCGAGGCCCCGACCCTGTGGGACGTCACGTTCCGCACCGCGGTCGCCCAGGCCGAGCTGGAGGACAGGGAGTGGCCCGGCGCCTTCCACACCATCTCCTTCTACGGCGAGAAGGGCCCGGTCACCATCGAGACCACCAGGCCCGAGCTGATCCCGGCCTGCGTGGCGCTGGTCGCCCACCCCGACGACGAGCGCTACAAGGACCTGTTCGGCACCTCGGTGCTGACGCCGCTGTTCGGCGTCGAGGTGCCGGTGCTGGCCCACCGCCTGGCCGAGCCCGACAAGGGCACCGGCATCGCGATGATCTGTACGTTCGGCGACATCACCGACGTCACCTGGTGGCGCGAGCTGCACCTGCCCACCAGGCCGGTCATCGGCTGGGACGGCCGGCTGCTGCCCGAGCCGCCCGAGGGCGTGGAGGCGGAGCCGTACAAGGAGCTGGCCGGCAAGACCGTCCACAGCGCCCGCGAGCGCATCGTGGAGATGCTGCGCGAGTCAGGCGACCTCGAGGGCGAGCCCAAGCCGATCAAGCGCCCGGTGAAGTTCTACGAGCGCGGCGACAAGCCCCTTGAGATCGTCACCACCCGCCAGTGGTACATCCGCAACGGCGGCCGCGACGAGGAGCTGCGGCAGCGGCTGCTCGCCCGCGGGCGCGAGCTCACCTGGCACCCGCCGCACATGCGGGTGCGCTACGACAACTGGGTCGAGGGGCTCACCAGCGACTGGCTGATCTCCCGCCAGCGCTTCTTCGGCGTGCCCTTCCCGGTGTGGTACCCGATCGACGAGTCGGGACAGCCCGTCCACGACGCGCCGATCCTGCCCACCGAGGACATGCTGCCCGTCGACCCGTCGTCCGACGTGCCGCCCGGCTACACCGAGGAGCAGCGCGGCGTGCCCGGCGGGTTCATGGCCGACCCCGACGTCATGGACACCTGGGCCACCTCGTCGCTCACCCCGCAGATCGCTGGCCGCTGGGGCAGCGACGACGACCTGTTCAAGCGGGTCTTCCCCGCCGACCTGCGGCCGCAGGCCCACGAGATCATCCGCACCTGGCTGTTCTCGACCGTGGTGCGCTCGCACTACGAGTTCGGCGAGCTGCCCTGGAGCGACGTCGCCATCTCGGGGTGGATCCTCGACCCCGACCGCAAGAAGATGTCCAAGTCCAAGGGCAACGTCGTCACCCCGCTCGACCTGCTGGACAAGCACGGCTCCGACGCGGTGCGCTACTGGGCCGCCAACGGCCGCTACGGCGTCGACACCGCCTTCGACCCCGGGCAGCTCAAGATCGGGCGGCGGCTGGCCATCAAGATCCTCAACGCCTCCAAGTTCGTGCTCGGGCTGGCCGGGAGCGACGGCGAGGTGACCGAGCCGCTCGACCTGTCGATGCTGGCGGCGCTGGCCGACACCGTGCGCGAGGCCACCGAGGCGTTCGACGCCTACGACCACACCAGGGCCATCGAGGCCGTCGAGCGCTTCTTCTGGGCGTTCTGCGACGACTACCTGGAGCTGGTCAAGGCGCGGGCGTACGAGTCCGGCCCCGCCGCCGCCTCGGCGCACGCGGCGCTGCGGCAGGCGCTCGACGTGCTGCTGCGGATGTTCGCGCCGTTCCTGCCGTTCGTCACCGAGGAGGTGTGGTCGTGGTGGCGCGACGGCTCCGTGCACCGCACCTCCTGGCCCGCCGCCCAGCGCGGCAGCGGCGACCCGGCGGTGCTGGCCGTCGCCTCCGACGTGCTCGGGCAGGTGCGCAAGGCCAAGTCGGAGGCCAAGCTGTCGATGCGGGCCGAGGTGTCGCGGCTGAACGTGTGGACGCCCGACGCCGGGCTGCTCGCGCAGGCGTCCGACGACGTGTGCGCGGCGGGCAACGTGGAGGAGTTCGTGCTGGAGCACGGTGAGCAGCTCAAGGTCGAGGTCGACCTGGTCTGATCAGTCTTCTTCCGGGGGTGGGTCCCTGGTGACGTCCCGGTGGACGGCGAGGAAGAGCGAGTAGGCCGCGCCGTCCGCCGGTGGCCGGCGGTCGCGGAAGTCGTCGATCACCTCGCGCAGCCGCCGCCACAGCTCCTCGCGGCCCTCCTCGGTCAGCCTGACCCCGAGCCTGGTGAACTCGCCGTCCGCGACGTCGACCAGCCGCACCTCCTCGAGGAACGCGCCGAGCATGGCCGCGTTGGCGCCGGTCACGCCGCTCTCGCGGACCTCCATCTCCCATGTCTTGCCGGTGGTGCGGTAGGGGATCTCCGTCGAGCCGCGCGGGCCCGGCCTGCGCGGCTCGGCGGCCAGGAAACCCGTTTCGACGAGCTTGCGTACGTGGTGCAGCGTGGTGGCGGGGTTCGCGCCCAGCCGGCCCGCGATCTCCTTGTTGGTCAGCGCCTGGTCGAGGCAGAGCCGCAGGATGCGCAGGCGGGTGGCCGAGGCCAGGGCGCGGGCCTCCGGCTCGGTGGCGGGGCGGCGTTGAGTGCCCATGGCAGGCCACTCTATTGCCACCCCTCCGTCCACCACCGCCCACCAAGCCCCGCACCCGCCCCGGGCCCTGCCCCCTGCGTCGCCCCTAGCGGTAGTCGCACACGCCCGTCGGGAAGATCTGCTTCAGCCGGGCGCGCTGGTCCGGAGTGGGGCGCCAGGAGCCGTACAGGCCCTTGGCGATCGCCCGGTCGACCGGCTGGAGACGGCACTTGTAGACGCCGCCCTCGATCGGGCCGCCCGCCACCGTGCGAGCGGTGCCGTAGAGGGGGAAGCGCTTGGTGCACGCCCCGGGGGCACGGCGGTCGAGGACGCCGTCCCAGACGTGCGGGCCTGCGGCGATCTCGGTGCCGTCGGTGGCGAAGCAGCGGTCCACGGCCTGGGGCGGCTTGTTCTTGATCACGCCGCGCGCCGGATATTTCCGGATGTTGGCCATCCACGCGTCGATCACCTTGAGCGCCTCGGGCGTCTGGTCGAACTCGGGCCCGTCCGGACGCGCGTCCGTGAACCAGATGACCTGATTGCCCGCCTGCCCGTCGTGGTCCAGCATCCGCTTCCTGGAGGCGAACGACTGGTGCGCGTTGTGCATGTCCAGCTCCTCCTCCAGGTAGTGCCGCCAGTCGATCACCGGGATGTCGATGTCCCCGCCGAACACCAGCCCGCTGCGCAGCACGTTCCTGATCGCCACCGGGTCACCGGTGCGGCGCGGCGCGGGATCACCCTGGTGGGCGTTGCGGGCGCTCCACGGGTCGAGGTCGGCGGGGCAGGCCGAGGGCACGAACGGGCAGCCCTCCTGCACCATGTCCGCCGCCTCCTTCCACGAGCCCGCCTGCGCGTTGAGGTCAAGGAACTCCTCCGGCGTCAACACGCCGTCGGTGAGCGCCTCGAGCCCGTACTGGACGCCCACGTTGTCCCAGGTCGAGCGGGCGTAGCCGGTCTTGTCCACGCCGTACACCTTGCGCAGGTCGTCCCAGTGCGTCCACTGGACGGTGTCCTTGACGCCCGGCGGGTCCATGCGCTGCCACTCGGGGTCGTTGTTGGACGTCCACAGCGGGTTCATGGTGAGCGGGGTCAGGCCACGCCAGCCGTTCACGCACTCGTCGGAGCCGGGCCGCCCGGTGTACGGGTTCGCGACGGTGTCGCTCGCGTTCATGCCGATCAGCGCCGTGCGGTCGTCCCACTTGGCCCAGCGCGGATGCCGGTCCATGTAGCGTTCGAGCAGCTCGCAGTCGCCCACGTGGATGGTCTGGGTGACCATGTCCGGATAGGAGTACTGCGGGATGGCGGCGTCGATCACCCTCGTCCCGTGGTTCTGGCCGTAGATGTACTGCTGGATCGCGCCGCCCGACGCGCCCACGCCCACCGTGTAGAGCGGCTGGCCGTACCGCTCGATGAACCGCTCCTTGACCATCAGGGCCGTCTCGCCGCCCAGGATCAGGTTGTAGTGGGTGCTGGTGCGGGTGCCGGACGAGTACATGATCGCGTAGCCCTGGCCGAGCTGGTGCGCGTCGAGCGCGCCGCCGCCGATCGTCCCCTGGTCGTGGCCGATCGCCACGCCGCCGTCGAACCGGTAGACCGCGCGGCCGGTGTAGCCGTCCTCCAGCATCGCGATCGAGTAGAGGAAGCGGTTGATGACGCCGCGCTCGCGGCGTACCACGAAGTCGACCGTCCGGCCGCCGGGCAGGGTGGTGGTCGCCATGTCGGCGGGCCGTTCCGCGGGCATCGGCTTGTACGTGCCGTCCGTCGAGCGGTAGAGGCGGTCGTTCACCGTCGGGGCGAAGCAGTCCCTGCTCCAGCCGCCTTCGACCCGCATGCCCTGGCCGTCCTGGTTGTCGGGCTTCGGGGGGCCGAGGCCGCTGCGTTCCGTCTTGCACAGGAACGGGTACTGGTGCTCGCCCGAGAAGATCGGCCCCTGGATGGGGTGGTTGTGTAATTCAATGCTCTTCCTGTGCCGGCCGGCGACCGCCGTGATCGTGTTCTCGCCCTCCCGCAGGCCCGTCACGAGTCCCGTACGTCCCTTGCCGCTGCGCTCGAACGCCTCCGTGACGTCCTCACCGTTCCGCAGCACCCTGGCCCTGGCGTCCCCGTCCACCCTGATCAGCGCATCACCCCCGCTGACCTGATCCGGCCGGCTGGACAGCACCTCCAGGGACAGCGGGACACGGGAGGCGGACGCGGGCGCGACGGGCGCGGCGACCAGAAAGGACGCCGCCATGACGAGGATCACCGGAGCCTTCATGGTCACGACGGTGACACGATCACCGCCCCTTGCACAGACCCGATGTCGCCGATGTGAGGGGACGGCAGTCCGCCATCGTGCGCGTCGTCCGCCACCGTCGGTCTCCGGGACCGCTGGATCGCTTCGCCGGGATTACGCTGACAGCGCTCGTGGTCGCGGCGATATCCGCGCGCGTGACGGGCCCGGACATGCCAGTCTTGAACACGTGCTGTCCGACCGCCCAACCAAGCTCGTGCCGCCCGTGCTGGCCAGGATGGCCGCATGGTCCGGTTGCCTGATCCTCGTCGGCGTGGTCGTCTACTTCATCGTCCAGGTCATCGCCCGCCTCGCGTTCGTGGCGCTGCCCGTGGCGATCGCGCTCCTGCTGACCGCGCTGCTGTTCCCGCTCACCAAGAGCCTGCGCAGCGCCGGCATGCGGCCCATCTACGCCACCTGGATCACCATGCTGGTGGCGCTGGCCGTGCTCGTCGGCACGGGATGGCTGGTCGGCGCGCGGGCCGGCGAAGAGTTCCCCGGTCTCGTCAGCCAGGTCCAGGAGACCGCGAGGACCGTCCAGGAGTGGCTGATCACCGGGCCGCTCCACCTCGAAGAGGCGCAGATCACCGACTACGTCGACGAGATCGCCGCCATGGTCAACGAACAGCGCACCGCCATCACCGGCACCGTGCTGTCGGCCGGCGCGGTCGCCGTCGAGGTGCTCGCGTCCATCGTGCTGCTGCTGTTCGTGACGTTCTTCCTGCTCAAAGACGGTGACCGCATCTGGATGTGGTTCCTCAGGGCGTTCGGCGGGGTGGCACCCAGAGTCGACCGGGCCGGGCGGGCCGCCTGGACCACGCTCTCCCACTACGTCCAGGGCACCGTTGCGGTGGCCGCGGTCCACGGGCTCATCATGGGCATCGTGCTGGCCGGCATGGGCGTGCCGCTGTGGGCGCCGCTGGCCGTGCTCATCTTCTTCGCCAGCTTCATCCCCATCGTCGGCATCTTCTTCGCCGGCACCGTCGCCACCCTGGTCACGCTGGGCGCCAAAGGGCTCGTCTACGCGCTGATCTTCCTCGGCATCCTCGTCGTGGAGCAGCAGCTCGAAAACCACGTCCTGCAGCCGCTGATCGTGGGCCGGGCGCTGCACTTCCACCCGCTGGCGATCATCCTCGTCCTGTCGGTGGGCGGCGTCCTGGCCGGCATCGCCGGCGCCGCGGTGGCGGTCCCCGTGGCAGCCGTCATCTACCGGGCATTGCCAGAGCTCCGCCACAAACCCCCCGAGCTCCCCCCAGGCCACAACGACGCACCTTCACCCGCCCCACCCCCGCCCACTGACGACACGACGGACACCCCCGACCACGGCGACGGCGAAGACCGCCGGAGCGACGAAGGGGACCGTCGTGGTGACGACGGAGGCGAGGGTGGCAGCCGCCGTGACAGCGGCGCTCACGGTCCCCGGGCCGCTGGTGACGGTGACGTTCGCGGTTCCGGTGGCGCTGGTGACGGTGACGTTCGTGGTTCCGGTGGCGCTGGTGACGGTGACGCTCACGGTTCCGGTGCCGCTGGTGACGTCGGCGGTATGGCGGGCGGTGACGTGTCCAGGGCCGATACGGGGGCTGCTCCTTCGCGCCCATGATCCACCGGCGTGGGGGGCCGGTGATGCGGCGGTGGAGCGGGCGGGGGTCGGGTGGGATTCGGGTGCGGGTGGTACGGAGTAACCTCGTCACCCGTGACGCGTTCCTCCCTCACCACGCCGCCTCCCAACGCCGGACCGCCCGAGGCGATGCCGGGGGCGCCCGCGCCGGGCACCGTTCTGTCCTCCCACTACGGTCAGTGTTTCGGGTGCGGGGCCGAGCACCCCACGGGGTTGCATCTCAAGGCCAGGACGCCCGACGGCACGACGGTCGAGGCCGAGTTCACGGTGGGGGAGGCGCACCAGGGGGCGCCGAAGCTGGCGCACGGCGGAGTGCTGGCGACCGCGATGGACGAGGTCATCGGTATGTCCGTATACCTGTTCCGCAAGCCATATGTGACGGGACGGCTGGAGACCGACTACCTCCTCCCCGTTCCCGTGGGCACGACACTCCACCTGCGTGCCTGGTGCAACGGCATCGCGGGCAGGAAGGCGTACCTTGAGGCTGAGGGGCGCATCGGCGCCCCGGACGGACCGGTCGCCGTCCGCGCGGCAGCGCTGTTCATCGAGGTGAACATGGAACACTTCGCCAAGCACGGCGATCTGGCCGCCATCGAGGTCGAACATCCGGATTACGAGGTGAATCCTTGAGCAACACAGTAGAGGTCCTCATCCAGCGGCTCGACGAGGAGCTGCCGATGCCGTCGTACGCGCACGCGGGTGACGCCGGCGCCGACCTCTACGCGGTCGAGGACGTCGAGTTGCAGCCCGGCGAGCGGGCCGTGGTCGGCACGGGGGTGGCGATCGCGCTGCCCGACGGCTACGCGGCGTTCGTCCATCCGCGCTCCGGCCTTGCGGCCAAGCACGGGGTCACGCTGGTCAACGCGCCCGGCACGGTGGACGCCGGCTACCGGGGCGAGATCAGGGTGACGCTGATCAACACCGACGCCAAGGAGCCGTTCCGGCTGCGCCGGGGCGACCGGGTGGCGCAGCTCGTCGTGCAGCGCGTGGAACGGGCGGCCTTCTACGAGGTGGAGCGCCTGCCGGGGTCCGTACGCGGTGCGAACGGGTTCGGATCCACGGGGCGCTGACCGGTGCAGATCGAGCGGGCCCGAGCCATTGGGTCCGCGTGAGACGGACGTACAACGGGCCGGTGGGCCCGACGAGCAGGGAGAGTGAGGAACGTGTTCCGACGTCGTCGTCGTGAGCAGCCGGATCAGGCGGCCGAGCAGGAGGCTGCGGCGCCGATGCGGGAGTCCGGCCCGTGGGACGCCGACGAGCCCCACCCGGACAACGACCGCATCGACCTGGGCGGCCTGCGGTTGCCGCACAACCCCGACTTCGACGTGCGGCTGGCCTCCGTGGGGGACCAGCACGTCGGCGTGGTCGTCCTGTACGACGAGAGCTCGCTGCAGTTGCAGGCCCTGGCCGCGCCGCGCAGCTCGGGCCTGTGGGACGAGGTGCGGACCAAGCTGGCGAGCCAGGCGGGGGTGCTGCACGAGCAGGAGGGGCCGTTCGGCACGGAGCTGAGCGGCGAGATGCGGCTCGACGGTGACAGCAGGCCGGCCCGCTACATCGGCATCGACGGGCCCCGCTGGTTCCTGCTGGCGGTCATCTCGGGCAAGGCGGCCGTCGACGACGCGACGGCGGCCGCGTACCACGACTTCATCAAGGACGTCGTGGTCGTGCGGGGTGACGAGCCGATGGCGCGCGAGGAGCCGATCCCGCTGCGCCGGCCCAACGAGCCGGGCGGCGAGGCGGGCGAGGGGCCGCGGTTCAACCCGTTCAGGCGAGGACCGGAGATCAGCGAGATTCGCTGACGGCTGACATCACATAGGCTGAGGCATCATGAGTACGGCAGAGCCCCCGAAACGTGGGGGATTGCGCGGGTTCTTCAGCCGGCTGGCCTCCCCCCAGTCAGAGATCGAGGCCCGCGAGCTGCGGGAGGACGCCGACGAGGTCGGCGCCACCCCCATCGTCTCGTGTGGCGGCCGCCGCCGCTTCTGCGTGGCGGGTACGCTACGTACGGTGACACTGCGTCCGAGGGGCGGTGCTCCCGCTCTCGAGGCCGAGCTCTACGACGGGTCCGACGTCATCGACCTGGTCTGGCTCGGCCGCCGCAGGATCGCGGGCATCGAGCCGGGCCGCACGGTCAAGGCCGAGGGCCTGGTGAGCCTGCAGGACGGGCGCAAAGTGATGTTCAATCCGCGTTACGAGCTGCGCCCAGGGAGTTGATCAGGTGAGTGCCGAGGCGGAAGAGGTCGCCCACGACACGGTCGAAGCGGCGGTGCGGGCCCAGCTCGCGAAGGCGTTCGGCGGGGTCAGAGGCATCATCGAGGCGGCGGTGCCGACGGTCGCGTTCACGCTGACGTGGATCCTCAGCGAGGATCTGAAGCTGTCGCTCATCATCAGCATCTCGCTGTCGGTGGTGCTGCTGCTGGCGCGCGTGCTGCAGCGGTCGACGCCGCAGTTCGTGATCAACAGCTTGATCGGCATCGCGATCGGGGCGTTCTTCGCCAGCCGTACGGGCGACGCGAAGGATTATTTCCTGCCCGGCATCCTCTACAACGCCGGCTATGCGGTGGCGATGCTGATCTCGATCGTCGCCCGGTGGCCGGTCGTCGGGTTCCTGATCGGCTCGGTCACGGGTGACCCGACGGGCTGGCACAAGGATCCCGGCATCGTGCGGCTGTGCACGCGGCTGACCTGGCTGCTCATGCTGCCGTGCGCGGTCAGGGTGGCCGTGCAGGGGCCCGTCTACCTGTTCGGCGGCGGTGACGAGGCGGTCGCCGCGCTCGGCTTCGCCAAGATCGTCATGGGCTGGCCGTTGCAGGTGGCGGCGCTGGCGGCCATGCTCTGGATGCTCGGCCGCGGCCGCACCCCGGTCAAGCCCCCCGTAGCCCCCGCCTGACCCGCCTGACCCGCCCGAGCGCCCCGGCGACGGGGCCTTCGGTCCGTTGCGGCCGAGGTCCCTCAGAAGGCTCGCGGCCGGGGGCCTCAGGGAGTGGTCAGCGGTCGTCGTGGTCCGGGTCGAAGGCGGTGGGTTCGGCGGGGAGCGTGTAGCGGGCGCCGATGAGGTCGGCCACGCGCCGCCGCGTCGAGTCCGCGTCGGCCGCCTCGTCGCGTTCCAGCGCCGCCACCTCGTCGGCCAGCTCGGCGTCGCCGAGGCAGTCGCGGATCCACGTCGAGTAGTCGCCCCGCCGCAGGTGGTGCAGCCACGTGTCGTGGTCCAGGCCCTCGGCCAGCTCCACGAACGTGTGCAGGTTCCTGGCCCGCAGCCGCATCCGCTGCTCGGGCCCGGTGAAGTAGAAACTCTTGTCCTTCGACATGGTCCCGGCCGCGTACTTGCGCCGGTGCCGGGTGCGCTCCTGCCGGGCGGGGGCCAGCGTGAGCCGGCGGCCTGACTCGGTGCCGTCCAGCCACAGCGCGATGTCGCCGGGCCCGTCGGGAAGAGCGGGCGCGTCGAGGCCACGGGCGGTGGCGAACGCGGCGAGCGTGCTCTCCGGCTCCTTGCCGACCGCGATGGTGCCGTTGACCAGGCCAAGCGCGGCCGGGCTGAGCGCGTCGGGATGCACGGTGATCATCAGCACCGAGCCGAGGTCGCCGGGATGCTGCAGCGGCACGTGCCGGACCTCGGCGGGCATCAGGTGGTGCGCCTCGTCGAGCACGAGCCAGTGCGGATGCCCGAGCTTGGCGCGCAGCCCGGTGAGCCGGGGCAGCAGCTCCGCGAAGTACGCCGGCCGGTCGCGCAGCTGCAGCCCGATGAGGTTGATGACGACGCTGTGCCCGGGATGCTCCAGCACGTGGGCGACCTCGTCCACGGAGGGCACCCGGTCGGGGTCGCCGAGCACGGTCACGCCGGGATATTCGGCGTAGTCGCCCTCGGGGTCCACGATGACGCACTGGTAGCCGTCGCCGACGAGCCGTTCGAGCAGCGCGGTGGTGACCGTGGACTTGCCGCTGCCGGACGGCCCGGCGACCAGCAGGCCCAGCCCGTACGTCGGCAGCCGCACCTCGTCCCCTTCGTCGTGGCCGAGCAGGACGTGATGCCGGGCGAGCTCCAGCTCGTCGAGCTCGCCCGCCATGAGTTTCTCGGCCAGCTCGGCCACCCCGCGCCCGGCCGGGCCGTCGAGCGGCAGGTCGCAGGCGTCCCTGAGGGCGGGCAGCGCGTCGGCCACGGCGGCCCCGCACTCGGCGGCTCGCAGGAAGGCGTGGTCGTTCTCACCGTCGCCGACCGCGACCACGCTGTGCCGTGACAGGCCGAGCCGGTCGAGCGCCGCGCAGAGGCCGCTGGCCTTGTTGACACCGGGCGGCAGCACCATGACGGCGCCCTTGTTGTAGATGACCTGCAACTCCAGGCCCAGCTCGCGGATGGCCTCCAGGACCTGTACGTCGTGCGGCTCGCGGGTGGCGACCAGCACCTGGCCGACGCCGAGCGGGCTGACGCCCGCGTCCCTGAGCCGCTGTGCCAGCTCGGGCGGCGGGGGCGGGGCCAGGGCGTCGCAGGTGCGCTGGTGCGGGTCGTACAGCAGCCCGCCGTTCTCGGCCACGATCAGGTCGAACAGGGCGGGGTGGGGGAAGACCGACAGCAGGTCGTCCAGCTCGCGGCCGGTGACCAGCAGCAGCTTGATCCCGGCCTTGGACAGGTGTTCGAGGGCCGCGATGGTGGCCTCCGCCACCTGGCCGCCCGAGGCGAGGGTCTCGTCGTAGTCGGTGGCCAGCACGTTGTAGCGCATGGCCCGGCACCTACCCGCTCAGGAGTAAAGATCTCCGGGCCGAACGCTGAATCACTCGATCCACACGCAGGGGTACAAGGCTGGCGAACGATCACCTCTCACATCTCGGGGGACCGCCATGTACAGAAGCGTCATCGCCGCCGTCACCATGACCGCCGCCGCGCTGCTCCTCGCACCCACGCCCGCCATCGCGGACGACTTCTGGGGGCCGAGCCACGTGTGCGGGAAGGAGGTGACCGGCGTGCTCAGGCTGAAGCCGCTCACGATCTGGACCACCGACGGCGGCTGCGCGAAGGTGGACTTCCGCCGTCACCACCACCACCAGCACAAGCACTTCGGCCTGTTCTGAGCCGCGGACCCCGCTAGTGCTGCGACAGGAGGTGGGCGAGCTCCTGCTCCACCTCCTGGCTGGCGACGAACAGCAGCTCGTCGCCCGCCTCCAGCGGGTCGTCGGCGGTCGGCACCAGGACGCGGCCCTCGCGCAGGATCGCCACCAGCGCGGAGTCGACCGGCCACGGCACCGAGCCCGCCCGCTGCCCCACCACCGGCGCGTCATCGGCGAGGGTGAGCTCGACCAGGTTGGCCTGCCCCTGGCGGAACGTCATCAGCCTGACCAGGTCGCCGACGCTCACCGCCTCCTCCACCAGCGCGCTGAGCAGGCGCGGTGTCGAGACGGCCACGTCGACGCCCCACGACTCGTTGAACAGCCACTCGTTGTTGGGGTGGTTGATGCGGGCGACCACCCGCGGCACCCCGTATTCGGTCTTGGCCAGCAGCGACACCACGAGGTTGACCTTGTCGTCACCGGTCGAGGCCACCACGACGTGGCAGTTGTTGAGCCCGGCCTCGTCGAGCGAGGCGATCTCGCAGGCGTCGGCGAGCAGCCATTCGGCCCGCGGGACGCTGTCGATCTTGATGGCGTGGGGGTCGCTGTCGATGAGCAGCACCTCGTGGCCGTTCTCCAGCAGCTCGGCCGCGATGGAGCGGCCCACGGCACCGGCGCCGGCGATGGCGACGCGCATCACTCGTCCTCTTCCGGTGCCGCGGCGAGCACCTTGTTGATCCGGTCCATGTCGGCCTCGGCGGCGATCACGTGGAGTACGTCGCCCTCCTGGACCACGGTGTCGTGGGTGATGGTGACGGCCTCGCCCATGCGGTTGACGAAGGCGGCGCGGGCGCGGGCGCGCTCTTCGAGGTCGATGACGCGGGTGCCGATCCAGGCGGGGTTGACGGTGACCTCCGCGAGGACGACGGTGCCGGTCGGGTCGCGCCACAGCGGCTCGGCGCCCTCGGGCAGGATGCGGCGCATGATCTGGTCGGCGGTCCAGCGCACGGTGGCCACCGTGGGGATGCCCAGCCGCTGGTAGACCTCGGCCCTGCGGGGGTCGTAGATGCGGGCCACGACGTTGTCGACGCCGAACGTCTCGCGGGCGACGCGCGCGGAGATGATGTTGGAGTTGTCGCCGCTGGAGACCGCGACGTAGGCGGCGGCCGACTCGATGCCGGCGTCGATGAGCACGCCGCGGTCGAAGCCGACGCCGGTCACCCGGCGCCCGTGGAACCCGGCGCGCAGCCGGCGGAAGGCCTGCGGATCGCGGTCGATGATGGCGACGGAATGCCCGCTGTCCTCGAGGATGTGCGCGAGGGTCGATCCGACCCGGCCACACCCCATGATCACTATATGCATTTCCCCCCGCATCTGACGCGGTCGGCCGGTTGCTCGACACCAGTATGGCCCTCGGGGGGAGCGCCTAGGGCCGGGCCTCGGCCTGCGACTAGCATCTCGTTACGTGGCGAAGGTAACGGATCTTGTCAAACGCTTGCTCGTGGGGCGCGCCCTCCGAAGCGGGCAGCTCCATGAGCAACTCCTCCCGAAACGGATCGCGCTACCCGTCTTCGCGAGCGACGCGCTCTCGTCGGTCGCGTACGCACCCCAAGAGATCCTCGTCATCCTCTCCCTGGCGGGGGTCTCGTTCTATTCCTACAGCCCCTGGGTGGCCGCCGCCGTCGTGGTCGTGATGCTCACGGTCGTGGCGTCGTACCGGCAGAACGTGCACGCCTATCCCAGCGGCGGCGGCGACTACGAGGTCGCCACCACCAACCTCGGCAAGAACGCCGGGCTCACCGTGGCCAGCGCCCTCATGGTCGACTACGTGCTGACCGTCGCGGTGTCCGTCGCCAACGGCGTCGACTACGTCGGCGCGACCATCCCGCTCGTGGGCCAGCACAAGCCGGCCGTCGCCATCGCCATCGTCGTCCTGCTCACCGTGGTCAACCTGCGCGGCATCCGCGAGTCGGGCGCCGCCTTCGCCATCCCCACGTACGCGTTCATGATCGCCGTCCTGGGCCTGATCCTGTGGGGCGGGTTCCGTACGCTGCTGCTGCACGAGCACCTCCAGGCCCCGAGCGCGCACTTCACGATCCAGCCGGAGCAGACGAACCTCACCGCCTTCGCCGCCGCGTTCCTCGTGCTGCGCGCCTTCTCCACCGGATGCGCGGCGCTGACCGGGGTCGAGGCGATCAGCAACGGCGTGCCCGCCTTCCGCAAGCCCAAGAGCAAGAACGCGGCCACCACGCTGCTGCTGATGGGCGTGGTCGCGATCACCATGTTCGGCGGCATCATCGCGCTCGGCCTGGCCTCGGGGGTCAAGGTGGCCGAGCCGTCGGTGGTGGCGGAAGACCTGCTCAAGCCCGACGGCACCCCGGTCGGCCCCGGCTACTACCAGCAGCCGATCATCTCCCAGGTGGCCGACGCGGTGTTCGGCGGCGGGTCGCCGCCGTTCGTGGTGATCTCGGCGGTGACGGCGCTGATCCTGTTCCTCGCGGCCAACACGGCGTTCAACGGCTTCCCCGTGCTCGGCTCGATCCTCGCCCAGGACCGCTACCTGCCGCGCCAGCTGCACACCCGCGGCGACCGGCTGGCCTTCTCCAACGGCATCATCATCCTGGCGCTGGGCGCCTGCCTGCTGCTGTGGGGGTTCCAGGCCGACGTCAGCCGGCTGCTGAACCTCTACATCGTCGGCGTCTTCGTCTCGTTCACGCTCAGCCAGACCGGCATGGTCATCCACTGGACCCGCCACCTGAAGACCGAGACCGACCTGCGGGTCCGCCACCAGATGCACCGCAGCCGCGTGATCAACTTCGTCGGCGCGGTGATGACCGGGCTGGTGCTGATCGTGGTGCTGCTGACGAAGTTCCTGGTCGGGGCCTGGATCGTGGTGATCGCGATGCCGGTGCTCTTCCTCATGATGAAGGGCATCAGGCGCCACTACGACAAGGTGGCGGCCGAGCTGGAGCTCACCGAGGACTACGAGCCGTCCATGCTGCCCGCGCGCAACCACTCGATCGTGCTCGTCTCCAAGATCCACAAGCCGACGATGCGCGCCATCGCGTACGCCCGCGCCACCCGCCCCTCCACATTGGAGGCCGTCACGGTCGGCGTCGAGGGCGAGGAGGCCCGCAAGCTGCAGGAGGAGTGGGAGCGGCGGGGCATCCCGGTGCCGCTCAAGATGCTCGACTCGCCGTACCGCGAGATCACCCAGCCCGTCCTCGACTACGTCAAGACGCTGCGCCGCCGCTCGCCCCGCGACGTGGTGACGGTCTTCATCCCCGAGTACGTCGTCGGCCACTGGTGGGAGCACCTGCTGCACAACCAGAGCGCGCTGCGGCTGAAGGCCCGCCTGCTGTTCAAGCCGGGCGTCATGGTGACCAGCGTGCCCTGGCAGCTGCACTCCTCCGACCGGCTCATCGGCAGGCCGGAGCCGTTCGCGCCGGGCGCGGTGCGCCGCCCCTGGCACCAGACGGCCGATCGGCAGGAGAAGAGCCCTCGCTAGGTGAGCAGCGCCCGCAGCCGCAGCGTGTCGCCGGCGGCCCAGCCGGGCGGCGGCGCGACGGCGGCCCAGCCGTCCGCGATGTTCGCGCCGTAGCGGTGGCCGTGACCGGCCGGCACGTCGAGCGCGGCCGTCATGTCCACCAGCACCTGCCAGAACGTCACCAGCGGGAACCAGTTCATCTCCGGGTTGACGCCAGGCCCCCGCTCGCCCTCCAGCCAGGCGGGCCGATCGTAGATCAGCTCAGGCGACCACCACACGACGGGATCGGTGGTGTTCTGCAGGTAGACCACGCGCGGGTGGGGCCACGGGGCCGGAGGCTCGGACAGGTCGCCGGGCTCCTGGGCGAACCTGGCCGTCTCGCCGTCGTCGTAGACCGGCCGCCACACGGGGCTGCCGCGCTCGCGGCCGGTGGTCAGGCGCCGCCAGATGGGGTTGGCGTTGGGCGGGCCCACGAACATCGCGCCGTCCGCCTTCGCGGCCAGCTCGTCGAGGTCGTGGACGCTCTCCTCCATCTGGTACGACCCCAGGCTCTCGCCCGACAGCACCAGCTTCGGCCGCTTCGCGGCGGGCAGGCGCGCCCACCGCTCGCGTACGGCGTCGAACAGCGCCCGCCCCGCGGCCGCCGCCTTGTCCCTGTCCACCATGAACGACACCCAGCTCGGCAGGTACGAGTACTGCATCGCGACCAGCGCGGACTGCCCGTTGTACATGTACTCGAGCGCGTCGGCGATGTGCGGATCGACCCACCCGGTGCCGGTGGTGCCCAGCACGGCCAGCACCCGGCGGCCGAACGCGCCGGTCCGCTCCAGCTCGCGTACGGCCAGGGCGGCCTGCTGCTGCGGTGATGAGGCGCCGTCGAGGCCGACGTACACCCTGATGGGCTGGGCGGCGGGCCGGCCGGAGAAGGCGGTCAGCCGGGCCGGCGTGGTGGCCGTGGCGGTGAAGCGGCGCCCCTCGCGGCCCAGCGACTCCCAGGAGACGAGCGAGCCCGGGCCGCCCGACACGGACGCCGAGGCGGGCCTGCGCACGCCGGGATGGGTGCCCTCGTTCGCGACGGAGGAGATGTCGCTGATCCGCGCCACGAACCCGTTGAACAGCACGTCGTTGGCGAACACCGTGACCACGAGCGCGATGACGGACGCGCCCACCACGTGGCCCACGTAGGCGGGGACGTAGCGGTCGAGCCAGGCGTTGAGCCTGCGCCCGGCCAGGCGGATCAGCCGGGCCAGCAGCAGGCACAGGCAGAACAGCGCGACGGCGACGGCCAGGATCACCGGCGGGAACCAGGTGATGCGGGTGTCCATGCCCATGAGCGATCGCAGGTCGCGCTGCCAGTCGTAGCTGTACCAGAGGGCGACGGCGGCCAGCGCGGCGCAGCCGCCCAGCATGACCCGCCAGCTGATCCGCCGCGCCCGCTCAGAGGGGCGGTAGCGGATGACCGAGCGGCCGAGCGCGCCCAGCGAGGCGCCCACGGCGTAGCCGAGTATGCCGGTGACCGCGCCCATCACGCCCTGGTAGAGCCACGGGCGGGGCAGCAGCGACGGGGTCAGCGAGGCGCACGCGAACAGCGTGGCCAGCAGAGTGCCGCCGAAGCCGAGCCTCCGCCGTACCACTCTGTCCATGACCACCTACAGTAGGCGACCGAGCGGGACGGGAGCCCTCCGGGCCTGGGCATAGGCTGTTCCCTGTGGAACAGGCAACTCTCGAGCTGACGGTAGGTCCGGTCGCGCACGGCGGCTGGTGTGTGGCGCGCCACGAAGGGCGCGTCGTGTTCGTACGCCACGCGCTGCCGGGCGAGCGGGTGATCGCCGCCGTCACCGAGGAGACGGCCAGGTTCCTGCGGGCCGACGCCGTCGAGATCCTCGACGCCTCGCCCGACCGGGTCGTGCCGCCCTGCCCCTACGCCGGTCCCGGCAGGTGCGGCGGCTGCGACTGGCAGCACGCGACCCTGGAGGCGCAGCGGCGGCTCAAGGCCCAGGTGGTGGCCGAGCAGTTGCGCCGGCTGGCGGGCATCGAGCGCGAGGTCGTCGTCGAGGAGGTGCCGGGCGCCAAAGACGGCCTGGGGTGGCGCACGCGCGTGCAGTTCGCCGCCACTCCGGCGGGCGAGCTGGGCTTCCGCAAGCACCGTTCCCACGACATCCAGGTCGTCGACGCCTGCCTGATCGCCCACCCCGAGGTGGAGGCCGTCGGCGCGCAGGACCACGCGTGGCCGGGCGCCGCCGTGGTCGAGGTCATCGCCTCCTCGGGCGGCGAGCGGGCCGTCGTGGTCGCGCCCAGGCCGCGGCGCAGCGTGCCCGTGCCCGAGCTCGACGCGCCCGCCTCGATCCTGCTCGACCAGGGCAAGGGCCGCACGGTGCCGCGCCGCGGCTCGGGGGTGCTGCACGAGCAGGTGGGCGACCGCGAGTTCCGGGTGGCGGGCAGCGGCTTCTGGCAGGTGCACCCGGGGGCGGCCGAGACGCTGCTCGACGCGGTGCTCGCCTACGCCGCCCCCGAGCCGGGGGAGTGGGCGCTCGACCTCTACTGCGGGGTCGGGCTGTTCGCCGCCGGGCTGGCCGAGGCGGTGGGCCCCGAGGGCGCGGTGTTCGGGCTGGAGTCCGAGGCGGCCGCCGTCCGCGACGCCCGTGCCAACCTGCGCGACCTGCCGCAGGCGCGGGTCGAGCGCGGCCGGGTGGAGGAGGCGCTCGACCGCTTCCAGATCGAGCGGGCCGACATCGTGGTGGTGGACCCGCCGCGCGCCGGGCTCGGCCGTGAGGTGGTCGACCGGGTCAGCGCGCTCGAGCCCCTGCGCATCGTCTACGTCTCCTGCGACCCCGCCACTCTCGCCCGCGACCTCGCCTGGTTCCGCGACCACGGCTACCCCCTCGCCGACCTGCGCGCTTTCGACGCCTTCCCGATGACCCACCACGTGGAATGCGTGGCGCTGCTGGTGCGCGAGGGCAAATCTCCGTCATGAGGGACCTGAACCCGCGCTGAGGGGGCAGGTGCCCCCGGCATGAGGTTCGGGAACTGGGACGTGCGACCGCTGGGCGGCTGGATGGGCTGCCTGGCGATGATCGTCGTGTCCGTACTGCTGTCGATCCTGCTGACGATCGTCATCAACCTGCTGCTGTGATGTGGCGGGAATCTCATCCGCCCGGATGACCGGCCTCCGCGCGCTCTGACGCGGAGGCCGGTTCTCGCGTGCTCACAGGGGTTTCGGTACGACCGCGCTGGCCTGCGCAGACGCCTCAGGGATCACTTTGGTTTACAGCTGAGGGTCCC
This sequence comes from Nonomuraea salmonea, assembly GCF_042428605.1. Lineage (NCBI taxonomy): Bacteria > Bacillati > Actinomycetota > Actinomycetes > Streptosporangiales > Streptosporangiaceae > Nonomuraea > Nonomuraea salmonea. The sequence continues at coordinate 402,026 of NZ_JBHMCF010000029.1, read as the reverse complement.
AAATGTCTCCGATCGGATGACAAATCGGTATCGGTCCCGACAGAATGCGTTGCCATCCAGCGTCTACCGCAACTGGAGGAAACCCCCTATGCGTAGACCCCTTGGGGTACTCGCCGCCGCCGTCAGCCTGGCAGCGATCGCCACGCCACTCAGCGCGGCACAGGCTTCCGCGGCTACGGAGGCGGCTACTGAGGCAGCCAGGGAGGCGGCTCGGTGCCGCGTGAGCGTGGCCAAGCCGCGCGTCAGCGACGCACTGAAGATCCAGTCCTCGGCCGTCCGCCGCGGCTGCTTCACGGGCGCGCTCATGCGCATCCGCATCAAGCGGGCCGTCCCCGGTGCCGACCCGGTCGTCAAGAGCGGGGCCACCAGGAAGGGCCGCCTCACGCTCGCCCTGGCCTGCAAGCCGGGCACGTACTACGCCGTCGCCACCGACTACCGCGGGCACACCGCGAAGTCCAGGCCGGTCAAGCTCACCTGCACCCCCGGTAGCGGTACGCCGACGCCCGTCCCCTCGCCGCCGGCCACCGGCACGCCGACCCCCAAGCCCGGCAACCCGACCGCCGCGCCCGTCACGCCGCCGCCCGCCAACGGCGGCGGAGTCGGCAGCACCGAGGAGAACGAGGTCGTCAGGCTGGTCAACGCCGAGCGGGCCAAGGGCGGCTGCCGGCCGCTCCAGCACAACGCGCAGCTGCACACCGCCGCGTACGGCCACTCCGCCGACATGGCCGCGAAGAACTACTTCGCCCACAACTCGAAGGACGGCCGCTCGTTCATGGACCGCATCAAGGCGGCCGGCTTCACCGGCGGCAACGCCTGGGCCGAGAACATCGCCATGGGCCAGCGCACGCCCGCCGAGGTGATGAGGTCCTGGATGAACAGCGCCGGGCATCGCACCAACATCATGAACTGCAAGTACACGCTCATCGGAGTCGGCGCGGCCAAGAACTCCAGGGGCCAGATCTACTGGACCCAGGACTTCGCCGCCCGCTGATCCCGCCTGCCGTATAGGGCTTCCGCCAGGAGGGCGCTCGTGGCGGGGAAGGGGAGGCCGCGCCTCTACCCGTCCCCGCCACGACGCACGGTGCCGCCCACGGTGCCGCCCACGGTGCCGCCCACGGTGCCGCCCACAGTGCCGCCCACAGTGCCGCCCACAGTGCCGCCCACAGTGCCGCCCACAGTGCCGCCAACAGTGCCGTCAGCCCATCTCTTCGAGCTTGCGGCCCTTGGTCTCCTTGACCCACTTGCCGACGAACAGGAACGACAGCACGGCGAACAGCGCGTACGCGGCGTAGGTCAGCGGCAGGTTCCACTCGGCCAGCGCGGGGAACGACACGGTGATCGCCCAGTTGGCGATCCACTGGGCCGCGGCGGCGACGCCCAGGGCGGCGGCCCTGATGCGGTTGGGGAACATCTCGCCGAGCAGCACCCACACCACGACACCCCACGACAGCGCGAAGAACAGCACGAACACGTTCGCCGCGATGAGCGCGATCGTGCCCTGCGGGTCGGGCAGGGAGACCGACTCGCCCTGGCCCTGCGCGAAGCTGAACGCCCAGGCCGCGGTGGCCAGCGAGATCGCCATACCGGCCGAGCCGATCAGCAGCAGGGGCTTGCGCCCGATGCGGTCCACCAGCGCGATCGCGATGAAGGTGCCGATGATGTTGATGATCGAGCTGGAGAAGCTGATCAGCAGGGAGTCGCTCTGGTTGATGCCGACCGACTGCCACAGCACCGACGAGTAGTAGAAGATCACGTTGATGCCGACGAGCTGCTGGAAGGCGGAGAGCGCGATGCCGATCCAGACGATCGGCAGCAGGCCCAGCGCCTTGCCGCGCAGGTCCTTCAGCCCCGGCACCCGCTCGGTGCGCAGCACGTGCTGGATCTCCGCGATGCGCTCGTCGAGGTCGGTGTCGTCGCTCTCGATCTCGGCCAGCACCTGACGGGCCCGGCTCGTCCGTCCCGACATGACGAGATAGCGCGGCGACTCGGGGATGTTCGAGGCGAACAACAGGAACAACAGGGCCGGCACCACGCAGGCGCCCAGCATCCACTGCCACGCCTGCAGCAACCAGATGTGGTTGTTCACGTCGTCGCCCGCCACGCGCGCGAACACGTAGTTGACGAGCTGCGAGACCGCGATGCCGAGCACGATGGCCAGCTGCTGGAACGAGCCCAGCCGCCCCCGGTAGGCGGGCGGCGCCACCTCGGCGATGTACGCGGGCCCGAGCACCGACGCCATGCCGATCGCGAACCCCGCCACCACCCGCCAGAACGCCAGATCCCAGACCGAGAACGGCAGCATCTGCCCGACCGAGCTGACCGCGAACAGCAGCGCCGCGACCTGCATCGACCGCGTACGCCCCCACCGGTCGGCGAGCCCGCCGCCCGCCCACGCGCCCAACGCCGAGCCCAGCAGCGCGATGGCCACCACGAAACCGATCTCGACCGGGCCCACCTGGAAGTGACGCTGGATGCCGACCACAGCGCCGTTGATGACGGAGCTGTCGTACCCGAAGAGGAACCCACCGATGGCCGCGGCCGCGGTGATGAAGACCACGTGACCCAAATGCTCATGATGGGTGTATTGAGTAGCCATGTAGGTCCTTCCCCCAGAATGGAAGGGAGCTACCCGCTGATCACCCACGTATTCGGAACACCCGGCCCAGACGGGCGTGCGTGCGTAGGGGGCGCGGAAAAGGGCAGCGTTCTGGGAGCGGCGCCGGGCGCGGGACAAGCAGATCGCTCACATCCAGCCCACGCCCGGCGCCCGCACAAAAGGCCCGCGGCTCGGGAAGTCACTCCGCCGGTGACCGGCTACGGCAGGTGCGGCAGCACCTCGGCGGCGATGAGCTCCAGGTGCTCCAGGTCCTGCAGGTCGAGGATCTGCAGGTAGAGCCGCTCGGCCCCCAACTCGGCGAACGTGCCGATCTTCTCCAGCACCTCGGCCGGCGTGCCCGCGAGGCCGCTCTCGCGCAGCGCGCCGGGGTCCTCGCCGATGGCCGCGCAGCGCCGCTCCACCTCGGCCCGGTCGGCGCCGACCACGGTGGTCTGCGCCGCCGACAGGATCACGCCGCGCCCGGCCGCCTCGCACGCCTGACGCACGCGACCGAACGCCGCCCCGGTGTCGGCCGGGCGGTGGAACGGCACGTTGTACTCGTCGGCGTACGCGGCCACCAGCCGCGGCGTGCGCTTGGGCCCGGTGCCGCCGATGATCACCGGCGGGCGCGGCCGCTGGGCCGGCTTGGGCAGCGCGGGCGAGTCGGCCAGCCGGTAGTAGCTGCCCTCAAAGGAATACGTCTTCTCCGCCGTCCAGAGGCCGGTGACGATCTCCAGCTGCTCCTCGAAGCGGGCGAAGCGCTCCTTGACGGGCGGGAAGGGAATGCCGTACGCCGAGTGCTCGGTGTCGTACCAGCCGGTGCCGAAGCCGAGCTCGACCCGGCCGCCGCTCATCTGGTCGACCTGCGCCACGCTGATGGCCAGCGGCCCAGGCAACCGGAACGTGGCCGGCGACACCAGCGTGCCCAGCCGGATCGTGGAGGTCTCTCTGGCAAGACCGGCAAGGGTGATCCAGGCGTCGGTGGAGCCGGGACCTGGGTCGCCGGTGCCGATGCGCTGGTAATGGTCGGACCGGAAGAACGCATCGAAGCCCAGCCGCTCGGAGGCCTGGGCAACGGAGAGCAGGTCGTCATAGGTGGCGCCCTGCTGGGGCTCGGTGAAGATCCGCAGCTTCATGACCACATTATCCGCACACAACGGACGTGAACCGGAAAAGGGCCGCGCCACGCCGTGAGTGCTTGCTAGCGTTCAGCCGCAGCGACGATTCGTAGCCGATCGACCACACGGGGTTGCCCATGTCTCGGCACAGGAGGGAGCCGGGCACGCTCCCGCGCCCGCTCGCCGTTCTCGGGGCGCTCGCCCTGGCCGCCGGCACCGCCGCGGCGATCCGCATGCTCCCCGCGGGCGCCGCCCCGCGGCCCGAACGCCCGCCGGCCGCGCGGCCGGTCGCCACGCAGGTCGAGCAGCCGCCCCAGGAGCCGCCCAGCGGGTTCGTGGCGTTCACCGACGCCACCCGCGAGCCCCCGCTCGACCTCGCGTCCCACGCCCGCCGCACCGGCCTGCGCCACTACGCACTCGGCCACCTGGTGGCCGCCGGCGACGGCTGCACCCCCACCTGGGCAGGCAAAGCGGGCAGGAACGGCGGGTCGCAGGGGAGCGACGGCGGGATGGCCGGCCGGAACGGGGGGGCGGAAGGGAGCGACGGCGGGATGGCCGGTCGGAACGGGGGGTCGGAGGGGAGCGACGGCGGGATGGCCGGTCGGAACGGGGGGTCGGAGGGGAGCGACGGCGGGATGGCCGGTCGGAACGGCGGGTCGCAGGGGAGCGATGGCGGGGTGGTGGAGCGGGTCGGGAGGTTGCGGGTGCTCGGGGGGAGCGCGGTGCCGGTCTTCGGCGGGCCGCGCGGGCGGGAACTGGCCGCCGCCTGCACGAGGCCGGGCGCGCTGACCGCCGCGTACCGCCGCGTCGTGGGGACGCTCGACGCCGCGTCCGCCGACTTCGAGATCCGCGACAGCGCCGACCGCGCCGCCGTGCTGCGCCGGGCCCGCGCCATCGAAGCCGTGCAGCGCGAGCGCCCGCTGCGGGTCAGCTTCACGCTGCCGCTCGGCCCCGGCGGCCTGTCGGCCGACGACGTGGCCATGCTGCGGACCACCCGCAGGGCGGGCGCCGAGGTGAGCACCGTCAACCTGCTGGCCCCCGTCGAGCCCCGCACCCCAGCGGGCACCTCAGCGGGCACCTCAGCGGGCACCTCAGGAGGCGCCCGGCTCGCCCTGATGGCGGCGGGCGTACGCAAGGCGGCCGAGCAGCTCGCCGAGGCCCACGACCTGACGATCGAGGACGAGGTGTGGCCGCACCTGGCGCTCACCCCGGTCCAGGCGAACACGGGCGACCTCAGCGCCGGCGACGCCCGCAGGCTGACCGCCTACGCCACCCGCCACCGCCTGGCCTGGCTGTCGCTGCGCGGCGCCGCCCCAGAGGCGGACGTGTCACGCATTCTTTGGCATACCCCGGCCAATAGATAAGATTTCGCTGACCTGGGAGGTTCCCGGGAGGATTTCGGTCAGCAGGGGAGGGGCGTCATGGGTGCGCGTCCCGAGACCGCCAAGAAGATCCTGCTGCACTGGATGGACGGCACCATCGCGCTGGTGGGCCTCACCTTCGTGGCCTACACGGTGGCCGCCATGGCGAAGGGCGAGATCCCGACCGGCAACGCGGTGGCGGCCCTGGTGCTGATGGTCCCGTACTTCGGGCTGCTCCCCTTCGTCATGCGCGACGGCTACGAGGACCGGCGCCCCCCTACGCGCAAGCTGTGGGTGGCCGGGGCGCTGGCCGTCGTGGTGTTCCTGCTGATGCCCCATGGCGGCGCGATCGGCAACGTGTGGCTCGACACCGCGACGCTCTGGCTGTCACTGGCCTCGCTCTACTTCCGCCCGCGCACCCTGCTGTGGCTGTCGCTGGCGGTGATCGTGCTGGGCGCCGCGTACGTGGTCGAGCTCACCGACAGGTCCTGGCCCGTCGTGCTGTTCGCCATGTCGGGCAGCGGCGCGGCGGAGATCGCGGCCATGCTGGTGTGGCGCTGGCTGTGGTGGGTGATCAGGGACGCCAACCGGGGCAGGGAGGCCAGGGCCAGGCTGGCGGTGGCGGAGGAGCGCCTGCGCTTCGCCCGCGACCTGCACGACCTGCTCGGCCACAGCCTGTCCGTCATCACGCTGAAGAGCGAGCTGGCCGCCAAGCTCGCCACCAAGGACGCCGCCAGGGCCGCGAACGAGATGGCCGAGGTACGCACGCTGGCCGGCGAATCGCTGTTCGAGGTGCAGCAGGCGGTGCACGGTTACCAGGCGCTCGACCTGGACGAGGAGCTGGCCGGGGTGCGCGCCGCGCTGGAGGCGGCCGGCACCACCTGCGTCATCGAGGCCAGGACCGACGACCTGTCGCCGTCCGCGCGCACGCTGCTGGCCTGGGCCGTCCGCGAGGGCGGCACGAACATCCTCAAGCACAGCACCGCCAGCCGCTGCGCGATCAGGATCGACGCGGGCGTCCTGGAGATGGTCAACGACGGGGTCGCGCAGGCGCCCGCCGAAGCGGGCAGCGGCCTGCGCGGCCTGTCGGAGCGGCTGGTGGCGGCGGGCGGCTCGTTCTCCGCCCAGCCCACGGCGAGCGGCGAGTTCCTGCTGCGGGCGGCGGTGCCGGCGTGAACCTCATCGACCGCGTCCGCGGCGCCGACCGGCTGACCAAGGTCCGCTGGCTGATCGTCTACTGCACCGACCTCATCCTGCTCTTCCCCTTCTTCGGCTACTACGCCTTCTACCTGATGTGGCAGGCGGGGGCGGAGTGGCCGCCGATCGCGCTCGGCTCGGCGGCGCTGCTGGTGTTCATGGTGCTCAGCACGCGCCCGTTCCGGATCGCCGTCACGGGCAGGCCCCGGCCCACCGTCATCCTCGTCGTGACCGGGGTGATCGCGGTCGGCATGCTGCTGGGTTTCGGGCAGATCTGGGCGATCCCCACATGGCTGGCGCTGATGACGCCGTTCATCAGCAGACGCATGGTGCTCGTCCTGGCCGGGGTCTCGCTGGTGCTGAGCGCCGTGTGGGTCTGGCTGGCCACCGACATGATCGTGCCGCTGCTGTCGGTGGTCCAGGTCGTCTTCACGGTGATCTCGGTGGGCGCGGTCTGGGCGAACCTCTGGCTGTGGCGGCTGACCCAGGAGGCGTACGAGGGGCAGGAGGCGATGGCCAGGCTGGCGGTCTCTGAGGAGCGGCTGCGCTTCGCCCGCGACCTCAACGACCTGCTCGGCCAGAGCCTCACCGACGTGGCCACCATGACCGAGCACGCCGAGCGGACGCTGCGCGAGGACGAGGAGGCCGCGGCGGCCGAGATGTTCGCGGTGCGCGACCTGGCCAGGCGGTCGCTGCGTGAGGTGCGTACGGTCGTGCAGAACTACCGGGCCGTCGACCTGGACGAGGTGCTGGCCAGCGTGCGCGCGGTGCTGGAGGCGGCCGACGTGCGCTGCACCGTGCGGGCGGAGACCGAGGCGCTGACGCCCGAGGCCAGGACGCTGCTGGCCACCGTCGTGCGCGAGGGCGCGACGAACGTGCTCAAGCACAGCAAGGCCGAACGTTGCACGATCACGATAGAAGACGGGGTGCTGGAGATGTCCAACGACGGCGTGACGGGACCGGTGGGCGAGCACGCGCCCAACGGCCTGGCCGGGCTCGCGCAGCGGCTGCGCGCGGTGGGCGGCACCCTGGAGGCCGCGCCCGGTGAGGGCGGCCGCTACCTGCTGCGGGCGGCGGTGCCGGCATGACCACGCGCGTGCTGCTCGCCGACGACGAGCACCTGATCCGCGGCGCCATCGCGGCCCTGCTCGACCTGGAGGACGGCATCGAGGTGGTGGCGCAGGTCGGCAGGGGCGACGAGGTGGTGGCGGCGGTCGCCGAGCACCGCCCCGACGTGGCGGTGCTCGACATCGAGATGCCCGGCATGGACGGACTGAGCGCCGCCGAGCGGATCAGCTCCCAGTGCAAGATCGTCATTCTGACCAGCCTGGGCCGCCCCGGCTACCTGCGCAGGGCGATGGCCGCCGGGGTGAGCGGCTTCCTCGGCAAGGACGCCTCGGCCGAGGAACTCGCGATGGCCATCCGCAAGGTGCAGTCGGGCGGCCGCTACCTCGACGCCGAGCTGGCCGCCGCCGCGATGGCCGCGGGCGACAGCCCGCTGACCGAGCGGGAGCGCGACGCGCTGCGGCTGGCGGGCGACGGCGCCACGATCGCGCGCATCGCCGCCGAGCTGCACCTGACCGAGGGCACCGTGCGCAACTACCTGTCCAGCGCGATGACGAAGCTCAACGCCCAGAACCGGCTGGAGGCCATCCGTACGGCCCAGCGCATGGGCTGGCTCTAGAGCTTCGACCGGTGACGGAGGCGGAGCCGCTGCCCGCCTCGTACGAGCAGGAGCCGGCCTGCCGGCCCTCGGGGTCGCGCAGGTGCGCGGTGTCCTGGTCGTTGTTCCACACGTACCGGCGCCGCCGGTCGGCACGGTTGAACCGGTCAACCTGAGGGGTCGCGTCGAGCCTGGTGAGGCGGCATCCCCTGCCGTGAAAGCGTTTCCACACCCACATCTCGAAACCGTCACGCCTCTTGACGGCACGGACACGCGGAATTTACGTTCGCGGTACTTATCCGGTTCAGCAGCTCCTTTGCGGGGCCGCTTCTACTGAAGAGCGCATCGCCCCCGGGCTCCTGGACGGGGGCGATATTCGCACCCGTATTGGGAGCGCTCCCAGACAGCGTCTCCTGACGGGCGACTCGGGGTCTCTGACAGGACGTGCGTACCTCCGCGCCGCCGCGCGGAGTAAGGAGAGAGACGATGCGTAACCGGGCTCGGATGATGATCCCGCTTCTAGCCGCGGGTCTGCTCGCCGCGGCCTGCACCGGAGGCGGAGGCACGCCCGCCCCCTCGGCCTCCGCGCCGCAGAGCCAGGGCGCGGCGGCCAGCGCCAACCCCGACCAGCTCCCGCGCAACGAGACCCTGTACACCACGGGCACGCAGTGGGGGCCTCCGGGCAACTACAACCCGATCAGGGAGTGGGACTCCGCGGTCGGCACCAAGGGCCTGGTCTACGAGACCCTCTTCCACTACGACACCAACGCCGCCAAGCTCACCCCCTGGCTGGCCGAGAGCGGCTCCTGGACCGACGACAGCACCTACGAGCTCAAGATCAGGCAAGGGATCAAGTGGTCCGACGGGCAGCCGTTCACCGCCAAGGACGTCGCCTTCTCCTTCGAGCTCGGCAAGATGGAGACCATCCCCTACCACCAGCTGTGGGACTGGCTGGAGTCGGCCGAGGCGGTGGACGACCAGACCGTGAAGTTCACCTTCTCCAAGGCCAACTACCAGCAGTGGGACTACATGCTCTACAGCCGGTCCATGGTCCCCGAGCACCTGTGGAAGGACCGCTCTGAGGAGGAGGTGCTCGACGGGGTCAACGAGAACCCGGTCGGCACGGGCGCGTACACGTTCATGAGCAGGGACCAGGACCGCGTGGTGCTGCAGCGGCGCGACGACTGGTGGGGCAAGTCGGTGCTCAACATGGAGCCCAAGCCGCGCTACATCGTGGACATCGCCACCCCCAGCAACGAGGTCGCGATGGGCATGCTGCTGCAGCAGGGGCTCGACCTCAGCAACAACTTCCTGCCCGGCGTGGCCAACCTGGTCAAGGGCAACTTCGGGCTGACCACTTACTACAACGAGCCGCCGTACATGCTGTCGGCCAACACCGCGTGGCTGGTGCCCAACACCACCAGGAAGCCGATGGACGACCCCGCCTTCCGCAAGGCGCTGGCCACCTCCGTCGACGTCAAGAAGATCGTCGAGGGCGTCTACGGCAACCTCGTCAAGGCCGCCAGCCCCACCGGCCTGCTGCCGCAGTGGGAGGCGTTCGTCGACCAGGACGTGGTGGCGAAGTCGGGCTTCACCTTCGACGCGGGCAAGGCCAAGCAGATGCTCGCCGACGCCGGCTACAAGGACGGCGACGGCGACGGGTACGTCGAGAACAAGGACGGCTCCAAGATCAGCCTGACCATCATCGTGCCGTCCGGCTGGACCGACTGGATGGAGGCGGCCAGGTCGATCGCCGCCAGCGCCAAGAGCGCGGGCATTCAGATCACGCCGGAGTTCCCCGACTTCAACGCGCTGGTCGAGCAGCGCGCCAAGGGCGACTTCGACCTGCTGATCAACAACGAGCGGCAGCTGTCCAACAGCCCCTACACCTACTACGAGTACCTGTTCCAGCTGCCGGTCCAGAAGCAGCAGAACACCGTCAACTTCGCCCGCTACGAGAACAAGAAGGCCTGGGACCTCGTCCAGCAGCTCGACCAGGTCAAGACCGACGACGTCGCCGGCATGCAGAAGATCACCTCCCAGCTCCAGGAGATCCATCTGACCGACATGCCGGTCATCCCGCTCTGGTACAACGGCCTGTGGGCGCAGTCCAGCACCAGCGTGTGGAAGAACTGGCCGTCGTCGCAGGGCAGCGCGCCCAAGACCGGCGCCGTGATGTGGCGCAACTGGCTCGAACTCGGCGGCTTCGAGACGCTCACCCAGCTCCAGCCCGCGGGCTCGTGACCACCTGACCGGACGAACGCCCCCGCTCCTCCGCCTCCGCACCTCCCAGGGAGGCGGAGGGGCCGCTCTGGAGACACAAACCTGTGCGTCGTTACTTCAGCAGGAAACTGCTCATCTACGGACTGACCTTCTTCGTCGCCGTCACGGTCAACTGGATGATCCCGCGCTTCATGCCGGGCGACCCGGTCGCCAGCATGGTCGCGCGGGCCAACGTCACCAAGCCCGAGGCCGTCGAGGCCATGCGGGCGTACTACACCGGCCTGTTCGGGCTCGACCAGCCACTCTGGCAGCAGTACCTCAACTTCTGGGGCGCGTTGCTGCGCGGGGACTTCGGGGTCAGCATCTGGCTCTTCCCGACCCCGGTCGCCGACGTGATCACCCAGGCGGTGCCGTACACGCTGGCGCTGATCGTCCCCTCCGTGCTGCTCAGCTGGGTGGTGGGCAACCAGTTCGGCGCGTACGCCGCCCGCCGCAAGCTCCTCGACAACACCGTGCTCCCCGTCGGTTACGTGCTGACCGCGATGCCGTACATGTGGCTGGCCGTGCTGCTGGCCTGGGCGTTCGGCGTGCTGCTCGGCTGGTTCCCGGTGGCCGGCGGCTACAGCTTCTCGCTGCGGCCCACCTGGTCCTGGACGTTCGTGCTCGACCTGCTGCACCACTGGACGCTGCCGTTCCTGTCACTGTTCCTGGTGGCGCTCGGCGGCTGGGCCATCGGCATGCGGAACATGATCATCTACGAGCTGGAGTCGGACTACTCCAACTACCTGTCGGCGCTCGGCGCCCCCAGCAGGCTCATCCGCCGCTACGCCTTCCGCAACGCGGTGCTGCCCCAGATCACCGGCCTGGCCCTGCAACTGGGCGTGCTGGTGGCGGGCGCGCTGGTCACCGAGATCGTCTTCGCCTATCCGGGCCTCGGCAGCCTCATTCTCAAGGCCATCCAGAACAAGGACTTCTTCCTGCTGCAGGGCACGTTCCTGTTCATCGTGCTCGGCGTGCTGATCGCCAACTTCATCATCGACATCGTCTACGTCGTGGTCGACCCGCGGACCAGGGCGGGAATGGCGGGTGCCCAGGCATGAGCGTGATCCAGGACGTCGCGCCGCACGAGCCGGCCGGCGTGCGGCGCGAGGCGCTGCACTTCGCGGTGCGCAACGCCAAGCTCATGGTCGGCTTCGGCATCGTGGTCGTGCTGCTCCTGCTCGGCCTGTTCGGGCCGCTGCTGGTGAGCGGCAACCCCAACGACTACGGCCCGCGGCCGATGAGCCCGCCCGGCGGCGCGCACTGGCTCGGCACCACCACCTTCGGCCAGGACGTGTTCCTGCAGTTCGTGCACGGGCTGCGGGCCACCTTCGTGGTGGGGGTGATCGGCGGCGGCATCGCCGCGGTCATCGGCATGGCCATCGGGTTCGTGGCCGGCTACCGCGGCGGCATCGTGGACGAGGTGCTCAACATGCTGACCAACGTCGTGCTGGTCATCCCCACCCTCGCCGTGCTGCTCATCATCAACGCCTACCTGGGCATCCGCAGCGTGGCCGTGCAGGGCCTGTTCATCGGGCTGACGCAGTGGCCGTGGGCGGCGCGGGCGATCAGGGCGCAGACGTTCTCGCTGCGTACCAGGGAGTTCGTGGACCTGGCCAGGATGAGCGGCGCGGGCACCTGGCGGATCATCGCCAGGGAGATCGCGCCGAACATGAGCTCCTACCTGTTCATGACGTTCATCCTGCTGTTCGGCGGCTCTGTGCTGATCGGCTCCTCGCTCGACTTCATCGGGCTCGGCCCCACAGAGGGCGTCTCGCTCGGCCTGATGCTGCAGAACGCCCACCAGTGGAGCGCGCTGCAACTCGGCATGTGGTGGTGGTTCGTGCCGCCGGGAGCGGCCATCACCGCCATCGTCGGCGCCCTGTACGTGGCCAACGTCGGCCTCGACGAGGTCTTCAACCCGAAACTGAGGGAGACATGAGCCTGCAGGTCAGCGAGCTGAAGGTGTACTACAGGACGCTCAGGGGCGACGTGCGGGCCCTCGACGGCATGTCCTTCGAGCTGCGCGACGGCGAGATACTCGGCCTGGTCGGCGAGTCGGGCTGCGGCAAGAGCACGCTGGGCAAGTCGCTCATCCGCATGGACGGCCGCATGCGCCGCGTCGGCGGCGCGGTCGTGCTCGACGGCCAGGAGCTGCCCATCGACGACGACCGCGCCATGAACGCGTTCCGCTTCCACGAGGTCTCCCTCATCCCGCAGTACGCCATGAGCGCGCTCAACCCCACCCGCAAGATCCGCAAGATGGTCACCGAGCTGCTCGCCTCCCGCGGCGCCACCCTCGACCTGCCCGAGCTGGAACGCCGCATGGACCAGGTAGGGCTGCCCCGCGACGTGCTCGACCGCTACCCGATCGAGCTGTCGGGCGGCATGAAGCAGCGCATGGTCATGGTCATCTCGACGCTGCTCGACCCGTCCCTGCTGATCGCCGACGAGGTCACCTCCGCGCTCGACGTCTCCACGCAGAAGGCCGTGGCCCGGGCACTGCTCGGCTTCAGGGAGAGCGGCTACGTCAAGAGCATGATCTTCGTCACGCACGACCTCGCGCTCACCCACCACCTCGCCGACACGATCATGGTCATGTACGCCGGCCGCCTCGCCGAGAAGGCCCCCGCCGACGTGATCGTCAAGGCGCCGCGGCACCCGTACACGCGGCTGCTGCTCGACTCCCTGCCCGAGGTCGGCGTGCGCTACGCCGACCGCAGGCTGGAGGGCATCGCCGGAGCTCCGCCGTCGCTGCTGAACCCGCCCACCGGCTGCCGCTTCCGCGACCGCTGCCCGATCGCGGGCGAGGAGTGCGCCGAGGACCCGCCGGTGGCGGAGCCGGCTCCCGACCACCACGTAGCCTGCTGGAAGGCCTGATGCTGACACTGCGCGAGGTCACCAAGGAATTCAGGATCGGCGCTTTCGGCGGCAAGAGCGTCGCCGCAGTCAAGGGCGTGAGCTTCGACGTCGTGCCGGGCGAGGTCGTCTCCCTGATCGGGGAGAGCGGCAGCGGCAAGAGCACGATCGGCCGGATGATCCTCGGCCTCAACTCCGCCACGAGCGGCTCCATCACCTTCGACGGGCTGCCGGTGCGGGCGGGCAAGGAGTACTACCGGCACGTCCAGGGCATCTTCCAGGACCCGTTCAGCTCGTTCAACCCGGTGTTCAAGGCGGACCGGGTGTTCGCGATGATCAAGGAGGCGTACTATCCGGGCGTGCCGGCCGCCGAGTGGGGCGAGCGGGTCGAGACGTCGCTGCGCGACGTGCGGCTCAACCCCGGCCAGGTGCTCGGGAGATACCCCCACCAGCTGAGCGGCGGGCAGCTCCAGCGGCTGCTCATCGCCCGTGCGCTGCTGCTCGACATCAAGCTGCTGGTCGCCGACGAGATCACCAGCATGCTCGACGCCTCCACCCGCATCGACGTGCTCAACCTGCTGGCCGAGCTCAAGACCAGGGGGCTCGGCGTGCTCTACATCACGCATGACCTGTCGCTCGGCACCTACCTGGCCGAGCGGACCGTGGTGCTGCGCCAGGGCAGGGTGGCCGAGATGGGCCCGACCGACGACGTGTTCGGCGGGCCGCTGCACCCGTACACGCGGGAGCTGCTGTCGGCCGTGCCGCGGCTGCACGAGGCCTGGGACGACGCGGTGCCGGTCGAGACGTGCGCCTACCACGAGGGCGGCGGCACGGGCGGCCTGCTGGAGGTCACGCCCGGCCACTTCGTGTCCTGCGCGGGACTCGCGTCCTGCCCCGGCGGCTAGACGCGGAACTCCTCCGTGCGGTGGGCGTAGGCGGGCAGCGCGGCCCGCATCTCGTCGGTGACGGCGGGCGGGGGCAGCGGCACGATCTCCCGCTCGTGGAAGTCGCGCACGTCCTCGCCCGCCGCGAACAGCTCCCGCACGGCCCGCAGGCAGGGCCCGACGACGCCGGGGTCGGTGATCCGCCGGCCGCCCCTGCCCCCGCCGTACTCGTCGTACAGCACCTCGTACATCAGGGATGGAGAGAAGATCACCAGCTCCGGCAGCGGGTCGAGGGCCGCCACGCGGCCGGCCCGCACCACCCGGCAGGGCGAGCCCGCCGCGGCGCGCACCGCCAGCACGTGCAGCTCCCACTGCAGGTACGGCGTCACGGGCAGCTCGACCACCCGCACCCGCCTGACCGGCTGGCGGCGGCTGAAGTAGTCGGCCAGCGGCTCGGCGATGCGGGCGAGCAGGGCCAGGGAACGTTCCCAATCGCCGTCCATCATGGCCCGCCAGCTCGCCACGTCGGGCTCGTAGAAGGTCTGCGCCCGCTCCAGCTTCCACATGGGCTCCGTGCACCCCTCGTGGTCGCGGTCGAACCCGGCCTGGTACGCCGGCACGTCCATGACGAGGCCGTCCGCGCCGGGAACGGCGGTGAACGGGTTCGTGCGGCGGTCGGGAGTGCCCTGCTCGGTCATGCGGCTTTCCCCTTCGCTGTGCGGCCCGCCCAGATCATCAGGTGCGCCTCAGGGCCGGTCAAGGCCCAAAACGCGCCGGGCGGGCCCGCTCAGCGGCGGCGGTGGAAGCGCCGGTGCACCAGGCTGAAGACCAGCGCGGCCGCCCAGATCACGAACAGCACCTTGAAGATGCCGAAGCCGCCGAAGATCAGGCTGAGCACCAGGAACACGGTGAGGATCGGCACCAGCGGGTGGGGCCCGCGGTGGTGGCGCCGCATGTGGCCGTGCCAGCCCTGGCCGCGCATCTGGTGGCGCATCTGGTGGCGCATCTCCCGCTGGGCGTGCCGCACGGCCTGCATCTGCTGCCGGTGGGCGTGCATGGCCGCGCGCCAGTCGCCCATGTCGTACGGGCTCGCGGGCGGCTCCTGGTAGGCGGGGCGCGGGCCGGGCAGGTCGGCCGTCACCTGGGCCAGGTCACGGGCGGTCTTGGCGGCCAGCGTGCGGTCGAGGCGCTCGTCGAGCTCCTCGTGGGTGAGGCGGCCCTGCGCGAAGTGCTCACGCAGGGCGGCCATGGTCTGCTCGCGTTCGGCGTCGCCGATGCGGAGATCGGGGTGGTCCATGGCGGTGTCCTCGCTCTCTCCGTACCGGCTGCCCGGTGCGGCAACGGGCATCGTCTCACTCCTCGCCCGGGTCGCCGTCGGCCAGGATCTGGTAGAGCTTGCGCCGGGTCTCCACCAAAGTCTTACGCGCTTCGCGGATTTGTGCGTCGTTTCCGGTCTGAAGAACCTGCATCATGGCGAATGCCGACTGTCGGGCGATATGCCAGAGATCAGCGGTGTTGTCATCGATATCGGGACGCATGTCGTCCCACGGCGCGCGGACCTCGTCGGCGTGCGCCTCGATGTAGTCGAGGCCCTCCTGGGTGAGCTTGAAGGTCTTGCGGCCCTCGTTCTCCTCCGAGATCACCAGGCCCTCGTCGGTGAGCTGCTGCAGCGCCGGGTAGACGGCGCCGGGGCTGGGCTTCCAGCCGCCCTCGCTGCGTTCGGCGATCTCCTGGATGATCTGGTAGCCGTTACGCGGCTCCTCGGCGAGCAGGGCGAGGATCGCGGCGCGCACGTCGCCGCGCTTGGCCTTGCGGCTGCGGCCGCCCCAGCCGCCGCGCCCGCCCCACGGGCCGGGGCCCCAAGGGCCGCGCCCGAAGTCGAACGGGAACGGTCCGCCGGGTCCGCGGCCCCTGCCGCGGTGCTCGTGCGGGCCGCCGTGGTGGCCGCCGTGGTGATGACCCCCACGGTGCGGGCCGCCCCTGCGGCCGCCGAACTGCTCGAAGGCGTCGGCCATGGCCTGGAACGCCTCGCGGGCCGCGCGCTTGTAGTCGTGCGCCCCGCTCCAGGGCCCGCCTGCGGTGATGTGGTGCGTCATGTTGTCCTCCTATATCGTGATTCACTCTCGATGCGTCAACGATATATCGGAAACATGTCGAAAGACAAGTCACGGACAGGAGTGAGCCAGATCACGAAAAAGTTGCGGAATGCCGGGAACAGGATCCGGGGAGGCGTCGTTGAACACAGCAGACGAGGTCGTTCCGCGTCGGCAGGGCTGGGGGGTGCTGTCGCCGCGGAGACGACCTCGTCTGCGTTTGCGGGCCTTTCCGAGTGGGTCCTCGACCTCCTGGAGAAGATGCCAATGTCTCCGGGAAGGGATACGGGCGCGGCTCACGACCGGTTCGGAGCGCTTTACTGACGCTTTGCCCGCCGCGATCTGGGCACGCTCTTCTTCCCGCACGGCATGGACAAGCGCGTAAACGGGCTCTTTGCCGTACAGTCCCGATCATGATGGGGCACACGCATGCGATGACGGGGGCCATCGCCTGGCTGGGGCTGGCGCCGCCGCTCGCCGCACTCCCGCTGCTGAACGAGTCCTCCCGGTTCGTCGAGACCGGCATCATGGCCACCGCGCTCAGCCCGGCCGAGCTCATCGCCGGCGCGATCATCTGCGCGGGCGCGGCCATGCTGCCCGACCTCGACCATCCCAGCGCGACCATCGCGCAGACATTCGGGCCGATCACGTGGGCACTCGCCAAGTTCGTCTCCTGGATCAGCGGCGGCCATCGGGGGGCCACCCACTCGCTGCTGTTCGCGGTGGCGCTCGGGTTCGGGGCGCACTGGCTGGCCGGCACGTATCCGATCGGGCGCGACATCATGGTCGTGCTGCTCATCGGGCTCTCGCTACGGGCCATCGGCGTCGGCATCCCGGGCAACAAGCTCGGCTCCGCGATGATCAACATCGGCATGACCGCCGGCCTGTACGCGGTCTTCCTCTCCCTCGACGTGGGCTACGCCTGGCTCGGTCTCGCGGTCGGCGTCGGCTGCTTCATCCACGTGGTGGGCGACTGCATGACCGAGCGGGGCTGCCCGGTGCTCTGGCCGCTGGGGGCGAAGTTCGTGCTGCCGTGGAAGATCGGCATCAAGACGGGCAGGAAGTTCGAGCAGAAGATCCTGGCGCCGATCCTGTCGGTGGCCATCGTCGGCCTGCTGTTCTGGCGACTGGCGCCCGTTTAACTTGATGTCGAGATACTCTGTGGATATCTTGATATCGAGACATCCGCCGCGGCCTGCGAGTTAGGCACACCTAAGGTGCCGTCCGGTTCCGCAGTGCGGCAGGATTCTGTCTGAACACCTGTCTATGGAGGAGGCGAATCATCGTGTCCGCGAACAGCTTCGGCAGCCGTGACACGCTCCGCGTCGGTGACGCGTCGTATGAGATCTTCCGGCTGGATGCCGTCGAGGGCGCCGCACGTCTCCCGTACAGCCTGAAGATCCTGCTGGAGAACCTCCTCCGCACCGAGGACGGCGCCAACATCACCGCCGACCACATCCGTGCGCTGGGCGAGTGGGACCCGACCGCGGCGCCGAGCGTGGAGATCCAGTTCACGCCCGCGCGCGTCATCATGCAGGACTTCACCGGCGTGCCCTGCGTGGTCGACCTGGCCACCATGCGCGAGGCCGTACGCGACCTCGGCGGCGACCCCGCGCGCATCAACCCGCTCGCGCCCGCCGAGATGGTCATCGACCACTCCGTGATCGTCGACTACTTCGGTCACCCCGACGCCTTCCAGCGCAACGTCGAGCGCGAGTACGAGCGCAACCGTGAGCGCTACCAGTTCCTGCGCTGGGGCCAGACCGCCTTCGACGAGTTCAAGGTCGTGCCGCCCGGCACCGGCATCGTCCACCAGGTCAACATCGAGCACCTCGCGCGCGTCGTCATGACCCGCGACGGCAAGGCCTACCCCGACACCTGCGTCGGCACCGACTCCCACACCACGATGGAGAACGGCATCGGCGTGCTCGGCTGGGGCGTCGGCGGCATCGAGGCCGAGGCCGCCATGCTCGGCCAGCCGATCTCCATGCTCATCCCGCGCGTCGTGGGCTTCAAGCTCAGCGGCAAGCTGCCGGCCGGCGCCACCGCCACCGACCTCGTGCTGACGATCACCGAGATCCTGCGCAAGCACGGCGTCGTCGGCAAGTTCGTCGAGTTCTACGGCGAGGGCGTCTCCTCGGTGCCGCTGGCCGACCGCGCCACCATCGGCAACATGAGCCCTGAGTTCGGCTCCACCTGCGCCATCTTCCCGATCGACGGCCAGACCGTCGACTACCTGCGCCTGACCGGCCGCTCCGAGGAGCAGATCGCGCTCGTCGAGACGTACGCCAAGGCCCAGGGCCTCTGGCTCGACCCGTCGGCGCCCGAGCCGGTCTTCTCCGAGTACATCGAGCTCGACCTGGCCACCGTCGTGCCGTCCATCGCCGGCCCCAAGCGCCCGCAGGACCGCATCGTGCTGTCGGCGGCCAAGGAGACCTGGCGCCACGACGTCCAGAACTACGTCAGCGACGGCGTGGACGAGGCCGTCGAGGAGAGCTTCCCGGCCTCCGACTCGCCCGCCTCCAACGCCACCGCCAACGGCGGCCGCCGGCCGCACCACCCGGTGCCCGTCACCCTGGCCGACGGCACGACGTTCGAGATCGACCACGGCATCGTCTCCATCGCCGCGATCACCTCGTGCACCAACACCTCCAACCCGTACGTCATGCTCGGCGCGGCCCTGCTCGCCCGCAACGCCGTCGACAAGGGCCTCAACCGCAAGCCCTGGGTCAAGACGTCGCTCGCGCCCGGCTCGCAGGTCGTCACCGGCTACTTCGAGCGCTCGGGCCTGCAGCCCTACCTCGACAAGATCGGCTTCCACCTCGTCGGCTACGGCTGCACCACCTGCATCGGCAACTCCGGGCCGCTGCTTCCCGAGATCAGCGAGGCCATCCAGGCCAACGACCTGGCCGTCACCGCCGTGCTGTCGGGCAACCGCAACTTCGAGGGCCGCATCAACCCCGACGTCAAGATGAACTACCTGGCCTCGCCGCCGCTCGTCGTGGCGTACGCGCTGGCCGGCACGATGGACATCGACCTCGACACCGAGCCGCTCGGCGTCGGCAGCGACGGCGAGCCCGTCTACCTGCGCGACATCTGGCCGGCGCCGGAGGAGATCGCCGCCGTGGTCAACTCCTCCATCGGCCGCGACATGTTCGAGCGCGACTACGCCGACGTCTTCAAGGGCGACGACCACTGGCGCTCGCTGCCCATCCCGACCGGTGACACGTTCGAGTGGGACGCCGACTCCACCTATGTCCGCAAGGCCCCCTACTTCGACGGCATGCCGGAGAAGCCGCAGCCCGTCACCGACATCCACGGCGCCCGGGTGCTGGTCAAGGTCGGCGACTCCGTCACCACCGACCACATCTCGCCGGCCGGCTCCATCAAGGTCGGCACGCCCGCCGCGCAATACCTGCAGGCCAACGGCGTCGAGGTCAAGGACTTCAACTCCTACGGCTCGCGGCGCGGCAACCACGAGGTGATGATCCGCGGCACGTTCGCCAACATCCGCCTGCGCAACCAGATCGCGCCGGGCACCGAGGGCGGCTACACCCGCGACTTCACCCAGTCCGACGGGCCCGTGTCGTTCATCTACGACGCCTCCGTCAACTACGCCGCCGCCGGCACCCCGCTGGTCGTCCTGGCCGGCAAGGAATACGGCTCCGGCTCCTCGCGCGACTGGGCGGCCAAGGGCACCGCGCTGCTCGGCGTGCGCGCCGTCATCGCCGAGTCCTACGAGCGCATCCACCGCTCCAACCTCATCGGCATGGGCGTGCTGCCGCTGCAGTTCCCCGAGGGCGCCTCGGCCGCCTCGCTGGGGCTGACCGGCGAGGAGACGTTCGACATCACCGGCGTCGAGGAACTCAACAAGGGCGGCATCCCGCAGACGGTGCACGTCAAGGCCGGCGACGTCGAGTTCGACGCGGTCGTCCGCATCGACACGCCGGGCGAGGCCGACTACTACCGGCACGGCGGCATCATGCAGTACGTCCTGCGCTCCCTGCTCGCCAAGTAACGCCAGGAGAGGCCCACGAGAGGCCCACGAGAGGCACCGCCTCGCTCTGCGGTGACGCTGGGGGAGGCGGGGCTTCGTCCGGTGGTGACGCCGGGCGAGGCTTGGCTTCGCTCGGTGGAGATGACGGGCGAGGCGCGGCTTCGCTCGGTGGTGACGCCGGGTGGGGCGCTGCCTCGTCCGGATGTGACAGCTTCCCGTGTTCCCGTCCCGGTCATGAGCCGGGTCGGGGGGCGGGGGCCCTTGGCCGTCGTGCCGGGGGTTGGGCGCGATCCTCACGCGCCCGCATCGGGGGAACCACCCGAACACCTCAAGAGCCGCCCCGCGGGACAACCCCCGCCGGGCGGCTCTTGCCTTTTTGGGGGACGGCCCCCGCCGGGCGGTTGTCGTCCTCTCCTACGGGACAGTCCTCAAGGGCTTTCCTAAGGGACAACCCCCGAGGACAGTCGCCTTTCCTGCGTGGGCTCAGGTCACCTTGCTCGCCTTGGCCGACCAGGTGTCGCAGGCGGAGGGGGTGAGGGTGCGCCGGCCGCGCTCCAGCCAGCTCACGCGGGTGGCGCCCTTTCCGTGGCTGGAGTGCCCGTCCTCGTCACCGCTCGCCCGTACGGCGTCCTTGAGGGCCGCCCAGTCCGCGCCGGTACGCGCGAGGGAGCCGTACACGCTGCCCATGAACACCCCGGCCAGGCAGTCGGCCTGCAACTCGAACCTCCGCCGCAACTCGGCCCTGCGGCGAGGCTCGGCGCGATGCCGGGCCTCGTAGGCGCGGCGCACACCGGTGAGGGTCTGCAGGTGGTGGGCGTACTCGTGGGCGGCGACCTTGAAGGGATAGAGGTCGGTACGCCCCTCGATCCAGCGCCCCGTCAGAGTGAAGACGATCGTGTGCGTGGGGTGACAGTAGAGCGCGTCGACACCGTCGAGGGGCATCCCGCACTGGGTGTCGTGGGGATCGTCGACGTAGCGAACGTCAGGCGGGCCGAACCGCAGCTTGGCCCGCTTGAAGTAACCCCGCCACGACTTATCCAGACATTTCACAACCGTAGCGAGGTACTCCCGCCCCCGCGGAATCCCACCGTCGGAGAGCGCCGTCTCAGGACAGGACGCCGTGGCCAGCTTCCCACCCTTGGCAGGAAAGGCCGCAGCAGGCTGGGGCCCGGTGACAGCGACGAGGACGGCGACAGCGGGCGCAAGAAACGAGAACGGCACGGCGGCAGCCTAAAGCAGCGGCAGGTGTGGCAGAGTGGGTGACGCCACCCGGCGAACCTCTAATTCGCCGGGCGGCATCACCCATCTCCTGAGCCGCTAGAGCGCGTCACCGATCCAGTCGGCGACCTCGTGAACGACCTCGTCAGGGGCGATCCCGATCCGCCGCGTGAACCTCAGGGGCGACATGCTGCGCACATGCTCGATCATGGCGAAGCTGGGCTTGTCGAGGCCGGTGCCCTCGGTCGGGATGGGAACGTGGTTGTCCCAGCCCCGATCGGTCGTGGTCAGCGGAACAACGATCTTGACCGGTGTGCTGGCGTTGAACGTGTCATTGCTGACCACCAGCACCGGGCGCCCGTGAGCCGGTTCGCGGCCCACGGTGTCGCCCAGATTAGCGAGCCAGATCTCGCCCTGAATCACCCTCATCTCTCTCCTCGGGAAACGTGATGAGCCCTTCCCACTCGGGTGCGATGCGGGAAGTGCGCGGTCGCGGACCTTGCACCAGCTCGGATTCGGCGACATAGTCCGCCCAGGCTTGTGGATCTTCTCTCTTGGTCTGCTCCATCTGCTCCGCGACGCGCTGCCAGCGTTCTTTTTTCTCCATCTCGCGGATGGCGTGGTCGATGATCGCGGTCATGGGTTCACCTCTCTTCTTCGCCAAAGCAGCGATGCGATCTCTGGTCTTCACGCTGACACGTATGCTCGTGGCTTTCGGCTTCGCGGCCATACTTCTGAGCTTACGTAGGCGTACGCGGAAAACACTACCTCCTGTGGTCACTCTCGGGGCCGTTATGGCAACGGAGAGTAAAGGTGGTTGACTCGCGTGCATGGCGAATGTGGCGTTGGTGCTGATTGTTGGTGGTCTGGCGGTATTCGTGGGGGCGATCGTCCAGGGGGCCGTGGGGTTCGGGCTGGGGCTGGTGGCGGCGCCGCTGCTCACGTTGCTCGCGCCCGACCTCATGCCGGGCGCCGTTCAGGTGGTCAACATGACGTTGCCGCTGTTCACGCTGGCCATGGAGTGGCGGCGGGTGGACTGGGGCGGGCTCGGGTTCGCGGTCCTCGGGAGACTGCCCGGCAGTGCGCTCGGCGCAGTCATCGTTGTCTACGTTTCCGTATACATGCGTGGCGTCTTCGTGGCGGTCATGGTGCTCGTCGCGGTGGCGTTGACGGCGCGGGCGCTGAGCGTGCCGCGCAACGCGGTCACCATCACCTCGGCCGGGTTCGTGTCAGGCGTCACCGGCACCGCGACCGGCATCGGTGGCCCGCCCATCGCGCTGGTCTACCAGCACGCCAAGGGCCCGCAGATCCGGGCCACGCTGGCGATGTTCTTCTTCCTCAGCGCCGTCCAGTCGCTGGCCATCCTCGCCCTCGTGGACGAGCTGCCGTCCGCGGCGCTGATGGTGGGCGGGGCGCTGATCGTGCCGATGCTGCTCGGGTTCCTGGTGTCGGGGCCGCTGCGGCGCTACCTCGACGGCGGCAAGGTGCGGACGGCCGTCCTGGTCGTGGCGGTGGCCTCGGCGGCGGGGCTGATCGTGCAGAACGTCCTGAGCCAGGTCCTGGCCTGAGGACGCGTCCGTAGAGTCAGGTCCTGGCCTGAGGACGCGCCCGCAGAGTCAGGTTCTGTCTTGAGCACGCGCCCGCAGGCCGGGCGTCACGCGCCGCGGCCGGCCACGATGCCGCTGTACGTGCCGAGCACCTGGACCTGCGCGGGCGAGGCGGTCTTCGGCGGGATGTGCGCGGCCACCTGCACCAGGTCGCCCACCTTCAGGAACTTGTAGTACTTGTCCGGCAGCAGGCCGTTGTTCTCCTGGAAGACGTAGTAGCGCTTCGGGCTCTGGATCACGTCGTACACCTTGGTCCGCGCGAACGTGGTGAAGACGAGCGCGCCGCCGTCGGCCGTGCGCAGCGCGTACGACGGATACTCCTTCGCCGGCGCCGCGTGCTCGGTGATCTTGGCGAACTGCCGCATCTTGATGCGGTTCTTGGCCGCGCCGGTGGTGAACTGGTCGGAGGCGAACCGGCTCTTGGCGGCCTTCGAGCCCTTGCCGGTCATGTGGGCGGCGTAGTTCTTGGCGAAGTCGGCCGGTGACATCAGCAGGCCGTCGCCGTCGGCGCTGTCCACCTCGGTGGCCGCACCGGAGGCGTCCGTCTGGATCTTCGGCAGTTCGTCGGCGTCGATCGTGTCGGAGACGTCGGGGGAGTAGACCTGCTTCCAGGCGCCCTGGTCGTGGGCGAACAGCAGGAAGGTGGGCGTCTTGGCGGACTTCTTCTTGTTCTTCCAGTACGCCGTCGCGAGGAACCACCGCTTGGAGGCCGGCGCCACGAACGTCGGCTTGACGTACTCGAACGGCGTGTAGGAGTCGCGCCCGCCGAGTTTGCGCTGGGAGGTGTAGCCGGCCTTGTCGATGGCCAGGCTCGACCCGCCCTCGTAGGTGGCGAGCAGCTTCTCGTCGAGCGCCTTGTTGGCCTTGTTGTTGCGCTCGATGTACTCCTTGATCACCGACTCCGCCGTCAGCGCCGGGGCGGACGCCGAGGGCTCCGGCGTCTTCTGCGTGCCAGATGTCGTGGGGGAGGGAGTGGCCGAGGGCGTCTCCGCGCCCTGCCACGCCGCCGGGTCCATCCCGGGCAGCCCCGAGCAGCCCGCCACCAGGCACCCGGCCAGCACGCCACCGGCCACGCGTCCGTACCGCCGCACCGTCACTCACCTTTCCGAGAGTCTCCTCAAAGCGGCCCAAACCTACCAATAACCACACAGTGAGTGACCCGAAATGGCGTGATCAGGGCCTGTCGGCTACCTCACGTGACCGGTGCCGCACGGCCTCACATCCCGGTACGGGCGAGCGTCGGGAAGGTTGATGTGACGTTTCTGGATTGTTACCCGAAACAACAAATCCACCTCTCCAACCCCCTTCACAACCGGTTCGTCCCGGAATACGTTGCCGCAAACAACATTCATCCGGGCCCCTCCGGAAGAAAGGACCCTGCACCATGCGCAAGGGGATCCTCAGCCTGACCGCCACGGCAGCAGCGCTCGCCCTCGGTCTCACCGCCTGCGGGGGCGACAGCGGTCAGACCACGACGTCGACCTCTGAATCGGCCACCGCGTCAGAAGCGGCCAAGGCCGGCAAGATCGGCGTCATCCTGCCGGACAGCAAGTCCTCCGCCCGGTGGGAGACGGCGGACCGCAAGTATCTGGAAGAGGCTTTCAAGGCCGCGGGTGTCGAGTACGACATCCAGAACGCCCAGAACGACAAGACCCAGTTCCAGACCATCGCCGACCAGATGATCACCAACGGCGCCACCGTCCTGATGATCGTCAACCTGGACAGCGGCACCGGCAAGACCGTCATCGAGAAGGCCAAGTCCCAGGGCGTGGCCACCATCGACTACGACCGGCTGACACTGGGCGGCGGCGCCGCCTACTACGTCAGCTTCGACAACACCAAGGTCGGCCAGCTCCAGGGCGAGGGCCTGGTGAAGTGCCTGACCGACAAGAAGGCCGACAAGCCCATCGTCGCCTATCTGAACGGCTCGCCGACCGACAACAACGCGACCCTGTTCAAGGACGGCTACGACGGCGTGCTCAAGCCCAAGTTCGACGCGGGCGAGTACGTCAAGGGCCCCGACCAGGCCGTGCCCGACTGGGACAACACCCAGGCCGGGACGATCTTCGAGCAGATGCTGACCCAGGAGCCGAAGATCGCCGGGGTGCTGGCCGCCAACGACGGTCTCGGCAACGCCGCCATCACCGTGCTGAAGAAGAACAACCTCAACGGCAAGGTGCCGGTGACCGGCCAGGACGCCACCGTCCAGGGCCTGCAGAACATCCTCTCTGGCGACCAGTGCATGACCGTGTACAAGGCCGTCAAGAAGGAGGCCGACGCCGCGGCCAAGCTCGCGGTCGCGCTGGCCAAGGGCGAGAAGCCCGCGGCGACCAGCAGCGTCAAGGACCCG
Source organism: Nonomuraea salmonea (assembly GCF_042428605.1). Classification (NCBI taxonomy): domain Bacteria; kingdom Bacillati; phylum Actinomycetota; class Actinomycetes; order Streptosporangiales; family Streptosporangiaceae; genus Nonomuraea; species Nonomuraea salmonea. The sequence continues at coordinate 376,821 of NZ_JBHMCF010000029.1, read as the reverse complement.
GAGACCGGTCAGGACGTGCCTTCCGAGCTGATGGAGCCGCAGGCCATCTACTTCGACAACGTCAAGGACGTCGTGGCCGACGGTTACGTCACCAAGGAGGAACTGTGCAAGGGTGACTTCGCCGAGAAGTGCACCGAGGCAGGCATTCAGTAACGCGGCGGGGTACGGCCCGCGCCACGAGCGCGGCCGTACCCCCGTTTAGGGAGATCCATGACCCCCCTCCTTGAAGTGCGCGGGATCGACAAGAGCTTCGGCCCGGTGAAGGTCCTGCACGAGGTCGAGTTCGCCGCGTACGCCGGCGAGGTCACAGCGCTCGTCGGCGACAACGGCGCCGGCAAGTCCACCCTGGTCAAGTGCATCGGCGGCATCTACCCCATCGACGCGGGCACGCTGCTCTTCGACGGCAAAGAGGTGCACGTGCACAGCCCGCGCGACGCGGGCGAGCTGGGCATCGAGATCGTCTACCAGGACCTCGCCCTGTGCGACAACCTCGACATCGTCCAGAACATGTTCCTCGGCCGTGAGCGCAAGAACGGCGTCCTGCTGGACGAGGACAGCATGGAGGAGCTGGCCGAGCGCACCCTCAGCGGCCTGTCCGTCCGTACCGTCAAGTCCATCAGGCAGCAGGTCTCCAGCCTGTCCGGCGGGCAGCGGCAGACCGTCGCCATCGCCAAGGCCGTGCTGTGGAACAGCAAGGTCGTCATCCTCGACGAGCCGACCGCGGCGCTGGGCGTGGCCCAGACCGCGCAGGTGCTGGAGCTGGTGCGCAGGCTCGCCGACACCGGCCTGGCCGTCGTGCTCATCTCCCACAACATGAACGACGTGTTCGCCGTCTCCGACCGGATCGCGGCGCTCTACCTCGGCAGGATGGCCGCCCAGGTCAAGACCTCCGATGTGACGCACGCGCAGGTCGTCGAACTGATCACTTCAGGCCGCAGCGGCGATCTGGGCCTCAAGAACGGGGTCACATCATGAACAAGGTCAAAGAACTACCCGGAGAGGCCATCGTCGCGGCCGCGCAGACTCCGTCGATCAGGAACAGCTTCCTCGCCTACATCCAGCGGGTGCGCGGCGGCGACATGGGCGCGCTGCCCGCCGTGCTGGGCCTGGTCGTGCTCTGCACGGTCTTCGCCGTGGCCCGGCCGTCCTTCGTCACCGCGATCAACTTCGCCAACCTGTTCACGCAGGGCGCGGCCGTCACGCTCATCGCGATGGGCCTGGTGTTCGTGCTGCTGCTCGGCGAGATCGACCTGTCGGCCGGGTTCGCCAGCGGCGTCTGCGCGGCCGTGCTCGCCGTCACACTGACCAACGCGGGCCTGCCCTGGTACGTCTGCATGCTGGCCGCCATCCTCACCGGCGTCATCATCGGCACCGTGCTCGGCAGCCTGGTCGCCAAGGTCGGCATCCCGTCGTTCGTGGTGACGCTGGCCGCCTTCCTCGCCTTCCAGGGCCTGGTCCTGGTGCTGGTCGACGAGGGCACCAACATCTCCATCCGCGACAGCGTGGTCGTCGCCATCGCGAACAAGAACCTGCCGCCGTGGCTCGGCTGGGCGCTCTACCTGGTGTGCGTGGCGGTCTTCGCGGCCGTGCAGCTGCGCCGGGCCAGGAACCGCACCAAGCGCGGCCTCGCCGCCGACCCGATCTCGCTGATCGCCTTCCGCGTCGGCCTGCTGGCGCTGTTCGCCGGGCTCGCGGTCGCCGCGCTCAACCTCGAGCGCAGCCGCAACCCCGCGCTGGTCTCGCTCACCGGCGTGCCGATCGTGGTGCCGGTCATCCTCGTGCTGCTGATCGTCTGGACGGTGGTGCTGCGCCGCACCTCGTTCGGCCGGCACCTGTACGCGGTCGGCGGCAACACCGAGGCCGCCCGCCGGGCCGGCATCCCGGTCGACCGGATCAAGATCAGCGCGTTCGTCATCTGCTCCTCGATGGCCGCCATCGGCGGCATCGTGGCCGCCTCCAGAGCCAGCTCCGTCGACCCCAACACGGGCGGCAGCTCCGTCCTGCTGTACGCGGTCGGCGCCGCCGTCATCGGCGGCACCAGCCTCTTCGGCGGCAAGGGCCGGGTGCTCGACGCCGTGATGGGCGGCGCGGTGGTCGCGGTGATCGAGAACGGCATGGGCCTCATGGGGTACGGTTCCAGCGTCAAATACCTGGTCACGGGGTCGGTCCTGCTGCTCGCGGCGGGTGTCGACGCTCTGGCGCGCAAGCGGGCGGCTGCCGCTGGTTTAAGGTGATCAGCGATCCGCAGCCCCTGAAGGAACCCCAGACCATGCGTGCCGGCCCCTCCCAAGAGGACATCAGGCGCCACAACCTCGGCGCGCTGCTCCGCCATGTCCATCTGGGCGGGCCGATCTCGCGGGCCGAGCTGACCTCGAAGATGGGGCTCAATCGCAGCACGATCATGGCGTTGACCTCCGACCTCACCGCCGCGGGGCTGGTACGCGAGGAGCTGCCGCGCGAGACCGGCAGGGCCGGGCGGCCCTCGCTCGTGGTGCGGCCCGAGTCGGCGCGGGTCTACGTCTTCGCCTTCGACGTCGGCCCCGACCGGCTCGCCGTGGCGCGCGTCGGGCTGGGCGGGGTCATCCTCGACCGGCGCGAGGCCGTACGCGACCGCGACCGGTTCGAGCTCGACGAGCTGACCGGGGTGCTGTCCGGGTTCGCCCGCCAGATGCGGCGCAAGACCAGAGACGACACCGTCTGCGTCGGCGCCGCGGCCGCCGTGTCGGGCGGCGTGCGCAAGGCCGACGGCGTCGTCAGCTTCGGGCCCAACCTCAAGGCCGAGGAGGTGCCGTTCGGCGAGGAGCTGGCGCGCCGGCTCGGCCTCGGCCTGCCCGTCAGCGTGGGCAACGACGCCAACCTGGCCGCGCTCGCCGAGCACAGCCGCGGTGTCGGCGTCGCCGTACGTGACCTCATCTATCTGCACGGCGACGTCGGCATCGGGGGCGGCATCATCTCCGGCGGCCACCTGATCGGCGGGCACGACGGCTACGGCGGCGAGGTCGGCCACATGGTGGTCAATCCGGGCGGGCGGGCGTGCGGCTGCGGGTCGCACGGGTGCCTGGAGGCCGAGGTGGGGGAGCGCACCCTGCTGGAGTCGGCCGGGCGGGTCTCGGACGGGCGGCAGGGGCGCGACGCCGTGCGCGGGGTCGTCGAGGCGGCCGACCGTGGCGACATCGTGGCCCAGGAGGCGCTCAGCCGGGTCGGCGACTGGCTCGGGCTCGGCGTCGCCAACCTCGTCAACATCTTCAACCCCGAGCTGGTCATCTTCGGTGGTGTCCTGCGCGAGATCTACCTCGGCTCCGCCGCCCAGGTCCGCTCGCAGCTCGCCCTGCACGCCATGGCCCACCAGCGCGAACGCCTGCGCCTGCGCACCTCGGCCTTGGGCGACGCGGCCCCTCTGGTCGGCGCCGCCGAACTGGCCTTCGCCCACGTCCTCTCCGACCCCTTGGAAGTATTGGCCCGCGCCAACGCCTGACGGCGACGGAAACGCCCGCCCTCCCAAGAACCAGCACCACAACGGCGCGAAAGCGGCGAGCCCCGCCCACCCTCCGTCCCCTCTCCAAGGGACAAAGCACGACACTTCCTCCGCCCTCAAGGGACAGTAGTCCGGCGGTGGGGGAGTGGCGGGCGGCGCGCACCCATCTCCTCTCCAAGGGACGGAAGCCTGACACTTCCTCCTCCCTCAAAGGACAGTAGTCCGGCGGTGGGGGAGTGGCGGGCGGCGCGCACCCATCTCCTCTCCAAGGGACGGAAGCCTGACACTTCCTCCTCCCTCAAAGGACAGCAGTCCGGCGGTGGGGGAGTGGCGGGCGGTCCGCAGCCATCTCCTCCCCAAGGGACAGAAGCTCGACGGCGGGGGAGCGGGCCTCGCGCGATCCCTCTTCTCTCCGGAAGGACGGAAGCTCGGGGGTGGGAGGTCAGGTTACTCGGTTGGTGGTGGCGGTCCAGGTGTTGCAGAAGCCCGTGGTGCCGCCTCGGTAGCCGCGGTCTTGCCACCAGGCTAAGTTGCGGGGCTTGCCGTGAATGTCGCTTTCGTCGGCGCGGCGGACGGCGGCGACCCAGTCTCTCCATGAGATTCCCGGGCGGATGCTTTTCAGGGTGGCGCTGTAGAAAACGCCGGCGAAGCATTCGGCCTGCATCTCCAGGCGGTGGCTGAGCAGTTTCCTGGCCTTGGCGGAGGCGGGGGCGTACAGGGCGGCCTGGGCGTCGAGGACACCGATGAGGTGCTGGACGTGGTGACCCCACTCATGAGCGACGGAGTGGGCGATGTTCATCCTGAACGGGTCACGCAGGTCGCTCTTCGTGATGCGGATGACGATGGTGCTCTGCTCAGGGCAGTACTGCGCCCCGCTGCCGGCGATCGTCCCGCACACGGAGTCCCGCCCGGTGGTGACGCTGACCGAGGGCGGCGTGTACGCCAGCCCGGAGGCGGCGAAGCGGGCCGCCCAGAAGCCGTCGGCGCAGGCCGCCATCGCCCGGTGGAAGGCCTTGAGCGAGGCCACGCTGCCCGGCTCGATCCGGGGGATCGGGCAGCGGTGCGGGATGACGTCCCCGCTCATCGCGCCGAGCAGCCCGGACGAGGGCACCTGGGCGGCGGCGCTCGCGGGTGGCGGCGTGAGGGGTCCCGCGACCGCGCACGCCGCCAGCGCTAAAAGGAAAAGGCGCATGATCGCGGATCATAAGCCTTGGAAGAGTGATTTACCGCACCCTGGCGTTGGAGCTCGTCCAGGTGTTGCAGACCCCGGTGGACTGGGACGTGAAGCCGCGCTGCAGCCAGAAGGTGTTGCTCTTGTCGCTGCCGTGCGTGTCGTCGGCCCCGCTGCGCACGCCGATGGCGTCGAGGGCGATGGGGTTGTGGGTGCCCTTGGCCAGGATGTTCCAGTCGGAGTCGGGCCGGCCGAGCGAGTCCCAGACGCGGCCGACGAAGACGCCGGACAGGCACTGGGCCTGCAGCTCAAGACGGCGCAGCGCGGCGTACGCGCGATCCTCGTCACGCCCGTCGATGATCCGGTCGCCGGCCTTCATGATGCCGGTGAGCTGCTGCACGTGGTGGCCGTACTCGTGGGCGAGCACCTGCATCAGCGCCAGGTCGGTGGGCTCCTCGACGATGTTCGGGCTGAGCAGGAAGGTGATGGAGCGGTCCTTCTGGCAGTAGAGGGCCTGCGCGCCCCCGGGGAAGCGCCCGCACCTGGTCTTCGCGCCGACCTTGGTGACGATCGAGAACTTCGGCTTGGTGAAGCGGTGTCCTGCCTTCTTGACGACGGGGGCCCAGGCGCGGTCGAGGCAGTCCTTCACGGCCTCGAAGTACAGCTCGGCCTCCTCCACGCTGCCGGTGCGGACCTCGGGCTCCTCGCAGGTCCGTACGCCGGGCTTGCCCGCCTTGTAGAGCTTGTTCTTCGTCAGGACGGACGAGTAGGGAGCGGCCGATGAGGAGGCCGCGTGCGCGGTTCCGGCGAACAGCACACCGGCCAGGGCGCCCGCCATGAGCGCTAAGAAGGGGATACGCATGAGACGGCACCCTAGTGAAAAAAGGAGCTCCAGGCGAAGAAATAACGCACTATCAGGTGACATTCCGCGGATTGGCGGCCCAGGTATTGCAGGCTCCCGGCGATCCGCGATTGAACCCCCGCGTCATCCACGCGGCCTGCGTCGGCCCCTTGCCGTGGTCGTTCTGCGGCCACCCCTTGGCGCCGTTCTTCCTGAACCAGCCCACCGTGTACGCCCAGTCGGCGTCGGTGACCAGCGACGTGCCCTTCATCGTGCTCATGAACACGGCCGAGAAACACTCGGCCTGCAACTCGGAATTACGCGACAGCTGCAACCTCTTGGCCTTGCCCGCGACCGTGCGCGCCGCCCAGTAGTAATTCCAGATGCCGGAGACCTGCTGCACGTGGTGGCCGTACTCGTGGGCGATCAGCCGGGTGATGCCGAGCGGGAAAGGGTTGCGCAGCTGGTCCTTGCTGATCATCAGGTACATCGTGCGGTCGGTGGAGCAGTAGACGCCGTCGGCGCCGGTGTTCCACGAGCCGCAGGGCGTCTTGACCTTGCGGGTGATGATGCGCAGCCGCGGCTTGGCGAACGGCATCCCGGCCTTGCGGAACTGCGCCGCCCACGCCTTGTTCAGGCAGGCCGTCACGCGGGTCAGGAAGCGGCGGTAGGCGGGCATGCTCCCCGCGGGCAGGCTGCCCGGCCGGCAGTTCACGTCCGTGAGCCGGCCGGTCTTGTAGAGGGGGTTCGCGGTGGCCGTCGCCCGTCCGGCGACCGCGGCGCCGCCGTGCCTGCTCTGGCCCGCGCTGCCGGACGGCGCTGCGGGCTGCCGTCCCCCGTACGCGGGGTCGGTCGAAGTCGTGGCCACGTCCGCGAGCACCAGCGTCAAGGCGGCGGCGGCCAGCGCGAGGGCCACGCCTGCCGCGACGAGCGCCACGAGCCGGCCGGCGGGGACGGAGTTCATATGGTCCGCAAGACTAGGTCAAGATCGGACATTTGTGGGTGCATTTGACTTGATGGAGTCAGTGACGCCTTTGCGAACTAGACTCTGGGGATCGGCGCAAAAGAGCAGAGGGGAGTCGCATCCGTGAGCGGGTTGCTGGGCTCGATCGAGGGACCGCACGACGTCAAACGGCTTGCCGTCGAGGAGCTGCCGCAGCTCGCCGGAGAGATCCGCGACCTGCTCGTCGACTCCTGCGCCAGGTTCGGCGGTCACCTTGGGCCCAACCTGGGCGTGGTCGAGCTGACCATCGCCGTCCACCGCGTCTTCGACTCCCCGAACGACCCGGTCATCTGGGACACCGGCCACCAGGCGTACGTGCACAAGCTCCTCACCGGCCGGGCGGCCGGCTTCGAGGCGCTCAAGCAGGAGGGCGGCCTGTCCGGCTATCCGAGCCAGACCGAGTCCGAGCACGACTTCGTCGAGAACTCCCACGCCTCCACCGCGCTGTCCTACGCCGACGGCCTGGCCAAGGCGTTCAAGCTGCGCGGCGCGCGCGACCGCACGGTGGTCGCGATCATCGGCGACGGCGCGCTGACCGGCGGCATGGCCTGGGAGGCGCTCAACAACATCGCGGCGTTCAAGGACCTGCCGGTCGTGATCGTGGTCAACGACAACGGGCGCTCCTACTCGCCGACGATCGGCGGCCTGGCCTCCCACCTGTCCTCGCTGCGGGTCAACCGCCGCTACGAGGACATGCTCGAATACGTGAAGGACAAGCTGGGCAACGTCCCGGTCCTCTACGACGCTCTGCACGGCTTCAAGAAGGGCGTGAAAGACGTCCTGGCGCCGCAGGTGATGTTCGAGGACCTCGGGCTCAAATACCTCGGCCCCATCGACGGCCACGACGAGCAGGCCATGGAGGCGGCCCTGCGCAAGGCCCGCGACTTCCGCGGCCCCGTCATCGTGCACGCCGTCACCCAGAAGGGCCGCGGCTACAGCCCGGCGGAGAACCACGACGAGGACCAGTTCCACTCGCCGGGCGCCTTCGACCGGGCCACCGGCGCGGAGAAGCCCAAGGGCCGCATCTGGACCAACGTCTTCAGCGAAGAGCTGGTCAGGCTCGGCAAGGAGCGCGACGACCTGGTCGCGATCACCGCCGCCATGCTCCACCCGACCGGCCTCAACGCCTTCGCCGAGGCCTTCCCCGAGCGCATCTACGACGTCGGCATCGCCGAGCAGCACGCGCTCACCAGCGCGGCCGGGCTCGCGCTCGGCGGCATGCACCCGGTGGTGGCCGTCTACGCCACGTTCCTCAACCGCGCCTTCGACCAGCTCCTCATGGACGTCGCCCTGCACCGCCTGCCGGTCACCGTGGTGCTCGACCGGGCGGGCGTCACGGGCGACGACGGCGCCAGCCACAACGGCATGTGGGACCTGTCGATCCTCCAGGTCGTCCCCGGGCTCAAGGTCGCGGTGCCGCGCGACGGCGACCGCCTGACCGAGCTGTTGCGCGAGGCCGTCGAGGTCTCCGACGGCCCCACCGTGCTGCGCTTCCCCAAGGGCCCGGTCGCCGAGTCGCTGGAGGCGGTCGGCAAGCTGGGCGAGATGGACCTGCTGCGCGCTCCCGAGAGCGAGCCCGACGTGCTGCTGGTGGGTGTGGGCCCGATGACGCAGGTCTGCATGGACGCCGCCAAGCTGCTCGACGCGCAGGGCATCGCCGCGACCGTGGTCGACCCGCGCTGGGTCAAGCCGCTCGACGAGGCGCTCGTGACGGCCGCCGCCGCGCACAAGCTGGTGGCCGTCGTCGAGGACAACGGCCGGGTCGGCGCCGTGGGCGACGCGGTGGCGCGGCTGCTGCGCGACGCCGACGTCGACGTGCCCGTACGCACCTACGGCATCCCGCAGCGCTTCCTCGACCACGCCAAGCGGGCCGCCATCCTCGGCAAGATCGGCCTGACCGGGCAGGACCTCGCCCGCCAGATCACCGAGGCGGTCGCGCGCCGCACCTCGGCCGCCGAGCCGGCCCGCCGCTGAGAACCTGCTGAGTTCGACGCTCAGCCGGCCGCTGGAACGCCTGTCGTGGCGGTGATCGGGCGCGATCACCGCCGCGCATCAGGAGCTCCAGCGGAGCAGGCGTTCTCGAGAATGATCACTCTGGGTGGGGGAAGGATCACCCGGTGGACATCTTTCGCACGAAGAGCGTCGAACAGTCGATCCGCGACACCGAAGCCCCCGAGCACCAGCTGCGCAAGCGCCTGACCGCCACGGACCTCACCGTCTTCGGCATCGGCGTGATCGTCGGCACCGGGATCTTCGTGCTGACCGGACAGGTCGCCAGAGACGTGGCGGGCCCCGCCGTGGCGGTCTCGTTCGTCGTCGCGGGCATCGTGTGCGGGCTCGCCGCGCTGTGCTACGCGGAGTTCGCCTCCACCATCCCGGTCGCCGGGTCGGCCTACACCTTCTCCTTCGCGACCCTGGGCGAGTTCCCCGCCTGGGTGATCGGGTGGGACCTGATCCTGGAGCTGGCGCTGGCCGCCGCCGTGGTGTCGGTCGGCTGGTCGGGCTATTTCGCCTCGCTGCTGGCCTCGCTCGGCCTGGAGCTGCCGGCCTCGATCGCGGGTGCCGATCCGGTGGTCAACGTGCCGGCCGTGCTGATCGTGCTCATCCTCACGGCGGTGCTGGTGGCCGGGATCAAGCTGTCCTCACGGGTCAACCTCATCCTGGTGATCACCAAGATCGCGGTGGTGCTGCTGGTGATCGTGGCGGGCCTGTTCTTCGTCAACGGCGCGAACTACACGCCGTTCATCCCCGATCCGATCTCCACGCCGCGCGTGGAGGGGCTGCAGGCGCCGCTCGTGCAGGTGCTGTTCGGCATCGAGCCGGTGGCGTTCGGCGTGATCGGCATCTTCTCGGCCGCGGCGATCGTGTTCTTCGCCTTCATCGGCTTCGACATCGTCGCCACCGCCGCGGAGGAGACCATCGAGCCGCAGCACGACGTGCCGCGCGGCATCATCGGCTCGCTGGCCATCTGCACGGTCCTGTACGTCGCGGTCTCGCTCGTCGTCGTCGGCATGCAGAAGTACAGCCAGTTGAGCGAGGCGGCGCCGCTGTCGGACGCGTTCATCTCGGTGGGCCAGCCGTGGCTGGCCACGATCATCAGCGTGGGCGCGATCGCCGGCCTGACGACCGTGGTGCTGGTGCTGCTGCTGGGCCAGACCCGGGTGCTGTTCGCGATGTGCCGCGACGGGCTGCTGCCGCGCTCCCTGGCGGTGGTGCACCCCACGTTCGGCACCCCGGCGCGGCTGACGATCATCATCGGGCTCGTCACGATGGCGCTGGCCGGGTTCGTCTCGTTCGGGGAGCTGGCCGAGCTGGTCAACATCGGCACGCTGTTCGCGTTCGTGGTCGTCTCGCTGGGGGTGATCATCCTGCGGCGGACGCGACCCGACCTGCCGCGGGCCTTCCGCGCGCCGCTGGTGCCCTGGCTGCCGATCCTGTCGGTGCTGGCCTGCCTCTACCTGATGCTCAACCTGCCGGTGCAGACGTGGCTGCGGTTCCTGGTCTGGATGGCCATCGGGATCGTGCTCTACTTCGCCTACGGCTACCGGCACAGCAGGACCGCGGCGGCCCCCTGGCGCTCCTCGGGTGAGTGAGGAGCGGCCAGAGGGCCAAGGGTGGTCAGAGCGCGAGGACCGCTCCGGTGGCCGCGCGCATGTGGCAGCCGTTGACGTAGACCTTGCCCCAGCGCACGTTCTTGCCGTACCAGGTGCCGACGATCACGGCGGCGTGCGGCTGGAACTCGCGGGTGCAGGCGGCGTCGGGCTTGACGTTGAGCTTGGCGGGGTCGCCGCCGGCCTGCTTGAGCAGGCGGCAGGCGGCCCGCGCGTTGGGGTGGGTGCCGCCGGTGGGGGCGCAGTTGAGGTAGGCCGACTTGGCGCCGCCGCCCTTGACCCCGTAGACGACCTTGAGACGAGCCTTGGGGGCTGCCGCGGCCAGCACGGGGGAGGACGACGTGGCCAGGAGGGCGGCGCAGAGCATGAGGGTGCCTGCTGCTCTCATCATGGTTACTCTCCGTTCGTAGGACGGCACCAAACGCTACGACGGATCCGGTGAAGAGGAGAGGAGGTCCGCGTACGGACCTCCTCAAGCGAGCTTAAAATCGGGCCGGTACGGACGCCACGCCCGGCGCGAGGAAACGGGGCTTCGCGACGCCGGTGCGGTCGAGATACGGCGTGATGCCGCCGAGGTGGAACGGCCAGCCCGCGCCGAGGATCATGCACAGGTCGATGTCCTGCGGCGCGGCCACCACGCCTTCGTCCAGCATGATGCGGATCTCGCGGGCCAGCGCGGCCAGTACCCGCTCGCGCACCTGCTCGGCGGTGGACGGCGAGGCGCCGCCGGCGAACAGCGCGACCGCCTCGGGGTCGAGCGTGAAGTCGGGCAGGTAGACGCCCGGCTTGCCCGACTCGACGAGCTTGGCCATGTTCTCCGAGACGCCGAACCGGTCGGGGAACGCCTCGTGCAGCGTCTCGGCCACGTGCAGGCCGACGGCCGGGCCGACGAGCTGCAGCAGCGCGAACGGCGTCATCGGCAGCCCGAGGCCGTCGAGCGCGTGCTCGGCGGTCTCCAGCGGCGTGCCCTCGTCCACGGCCGCGACGACCTCTCCCATGAAGCAGGTGAGCAGCCGGTTGACCACGAACGCCGGGGCGTCCTTGACCAGCACCGACGACTTCTTCAGCGTCTTGCCGACGGCGAAGGCGGTGGCCAGCGTGGCGTCGTCGGTGGCCGCGCCCCTGATGATCTCCAGCAGCGGCATGACGGCGACCGGGTTGAAGAAGTGGAAGCCGACCAGCCGCTCGGGGTGCTTGAGGTCGGCGCCCATGGCGGTCAGCGACAGCGACGAGGTGTTGGTGGCCAGCACGCACTCCGCTGGGACGACGGCCTCGACCTCGGCGAACACCTGCTTCTTGACCGCCAGGTCCTCGAAGACGGCCTCGATGACGAAGTCGGCGTCGGCGAAGGCGTCCTTGGTGAGCGAGCCGCTGACCAGCGCCTTGAGGCGGTTGGCCTGGTCGGCCGAGACGCGGCCCTTGGCGAGCAGTTTGTCCACCTCGCCGTGCACGTAGCCCACGCCCTTGTCCAGGCGGGCCTGGTCGAGGTCGGTCAGCACGACCGGCACCTCCAGGCGGCGGGCGAACAGCAGCGCCATCTGCGAGGCCATCAGCCCCGCGCCGACCACGCCGACCTTGGTGACCTTGCGGGCCAGCGACGGGTCGGGCGCGCCCGCAGGCCGCTTGGCGCGGCGCTGCACGAGGTCGAAGGAGTAGAGCCCGGCCCGCAGCTCGTCGCTCATGAGCAGGTCGGCCAGCGCCTCGTCCTCGGCGGCGAAGCCTTCGTCCCTGGAGGCGGTCTCGGCCAGCGCGATCAGGTCGAGCGCCCGGTACGGCGCGGGCGCGGCGCCCCGCAGCTTCATGTCCACCAGGAACCGCGCGTCGGCCACGGCCTTCTCCCAGCCGTCGTGGGCCGGCCGCTGCACCGTCACCTCGCCCTTGACGACGCGGGCGGCCCAGCGCAGCGACTCCTCCAGGAAGTCGGCGGGCTCGAACATCGCGTCGGCGACGCCCAGCTCGTACGCCTCCCTGCCCTTGATCATGCGGTTGTTGGACAGCGGGTTCTCGATGATGAGCTTGACCGCCTTCTGCGGCCCGATGAGGCGGGGCAGCAGCTGCGTGCCGCCCCAGCCCGGCACCAGCCCGAGGAAGCACTCCGGCAGCGCCACCGCGGGCACGCCCGCGGAGATCGTCCGGTAGGAGCAGTGCAGCGCGATCTCCAGGCCGCCGCCCATGGCCGCGCCGTTGACGAACGCGAACGACGGGATGCCCAGCTCGCCGAGCCGCCGGAACACGTGGTGGCCGAGCGCGCCGATGGCCTTGGCCTCCTCGCGGGAGGTCACCGAGGCGGCGCCCTTGAGGTCGGCGCCGACGGCGAAGATGAACGGCTTGCCCGTCACGCCCACGGCCACCAGGTCGGTGCGCGCGGCGATCTCCGACAGGGCGCCGTTGAGCGCGAACAGGCCGTGCGGGCCGAAGGTGTTGGGCTTGGTGTGGTCGAAGCCGTTGTCGAGGGTGATCAGCGCCATCGTGCCCGCGCCGTACGGCAGCCGCACGTCGCGGACCAGCGCCTTGGTGACGACTTCGTCGGTGTTGCGCTCGCTCAGCAGCGACCGCCAGGTCTCGAACTCGCTCATGCCAGGTTCTCCCAGATCACGGTGCCGCCCATGCCCATGCCGACGCACATGGTGGTGATGCCGTAACGCACGTCGGGACGCTCGCCGAACTGCCGGGCGAGCTGCGTCATCAGCCGCACGCCCGAGGAGGCGAGCGGGTGGCCGTAGGCGATCGCGCCGCCGTACGGGTTGACGCGCGGATCGTCGTCGGCGATGCCGAAGTGCTCGAGGAAGGCCAGCACCTGGACGGCGAACGCCTCATTGATCTCGAACAGCCCGATGTCGGAGATGTCCAGCCCCGCCAGGCGCAGCGCCCGCTCGGTGGACGGGATCGGTCCGACGCCCATGACCTCGGGGTCGACGCCCGCGAACGCGTACGACACCAGCCGCATCTTCGGCGTCAGCCCCAGCTCCTCGGCGACCTCGCGGGCGGCGACCACGCACCCGGTGGCGCCGTCGTTGATGCCGGAGGAGTTGCCCGCCGTGACGTGCCCGTGCGGCCTGAACGGCGTCTTGAGCCCGCTCAGCCCCTCCATGGTGGTGCCGGGGCGGGGCGCCTCGTCCTCGACGGCCAGGCCCCAGCCCTTCTCGGCGGTTCTGATCGCGGTCGGCACGAGGTCGGGCTGGATCTTGCCGTCGGCGTACGCCTTGGCCGCCTTCTCCTGCGAGAGCACCGCGTACGCGTCGGCGCGCTCCTTGGAGATGGAGGGGTAACGGTCGTGCAGGTTCTCCGCGGTCATGCCCATGACCAGGGCGCTCGGGTCGACCAGCCGCTCCGACAGGAACCGCGGGTTGGGATCGACGCCCTCGCCCATCGGGTGGCGGCCCATGTGCTCGACGCCGCCGGCGATCGCGACGTCGTACGCGCCGAACGCGATGCCGCCGGCGACCGTGGTCACCGCGGTCATCGCGCCCGCGCACATGCGGTCGATCGCGTAGCCCGGCACGCTCTTGGGCAGGCCGGCCAGCACGGCGGCCGAGCGGCCGATGGTCAGGCCCTGGTCGCCGGTCTGGGTGGTCGCGGCGATGGCGACCTCGTCCACGCGCTCGGGCGGCAGGCCGGGGTTACGCCGGATCAGCTCGCGGATGACGCGGACGACCAGGTCGTCGGCGCGGGTCTCCGCGTACAGGCCTTTCGGCCCTGACCTGCCGAAAGGCGTGCGCACGCCGTCGACGAACACGACGTCACGAGAGGAAGGCACGGATTCGCTCCTCGTAGTTAGCAGGGGTTCCGTGCCTTATGCTACTCGTCAGTAACCACGCCGCAGACGAGGGCGGTGGTGAGCAGGCCGTAGACGATGCCCGTGGCCGGCTCCCAGAGGTGGGCGCGGGCTCCGAGCAGGGCGGCGATCGCCACGGCCGCGCCCGTCCAGAGCATCGCGCCCTCGCGCCGGCGGGCGCTCCGTCCGGGGTCCCAGGGGTCGCCGGGCGATCCGCCCGCCCGCAGGGCGCGGGTCACCGTCAGGGCGGCGTCGCGGGCCCACCACAGCAGGAACAGCGCGCCGGCGCCGATCGAGGCCCAGGCCATCGCGTCGGTGGCGGCGCTCAGCGCGTCGGCCAGGCCGTACTGGGCGGCCTGGCCGAACAGCCGGGGAACGGTCCAGCCGAGTAACAGCGTCACCGCCCAGCAGCCGGCCACCGCCAGCCGGGCCAGCGGGCGGGCGCGGCCGGAGAAGACGGCGGCGTACAGCTCGTGCTCGCGCTCGCGGACCCGGCGGGCGCGGGAGCCCCAGACGTACTGGGTGATCGCCATCGCGGGCAGGGCGGCGGCGAAGACGGCGAGCGACAGCACCGCGAGCGGGAGCGTCTGCTCTCGCGTCGCGGCCCGGTCGGCGAGCAGCTGGGCGGTGGTGAGCAGCGCGATCGAGGCGGTGAGCGCCACGAGGGCGCCGCGCCGCGCGGATCTGGCACGGGCACGCAGCCCGGCCAGCTCCTGGGCGCCGGGAGGAGGAGCCATCTCGGTCAGAAGCATGACGTCATGATGGCGTCACCGTGCGTGGTGCCGCCCGGTGTTCGGGAGCTTTGGATGGAGCCCTCGCTGAGGTAACGCAGGACTGGCCTTCGGGTCACACTCTTCCCCATGGCGGCGTACGAACCTTGACATGATGCGAGGAGTCATACTCGTCGCTCGGCATTTGTGACTATGCTTCGCGATCATGGCGCGAGGGGTGAACCGCATGAGGGACCGGCACGACGAAGCGGTTCTGGGTCGGCGGGTCGCTCCGCCGCCCCCGCAACCGCCACCCCCGCCGCCGCCTCAGCCATCGGGCGGGAGGCGCAGGTCGCAGCCCCGCAAGAACCCGCTCACGCCGCTCGGCTGGGTCAGCGTGGCGCTGACCCTCGTGCTGGTGATCGCCACGATCGGCGGCTACGCCTATTACCGCTACCTCGACAGCGGCATCGACCGCCGGCCCTTCAACGTGGGCAAGAGCCGCCCGCCCGAGACCGGTGCGCTCAACGTGCTGCTGGTGGGCTCCGACTCGCGCGAGGGCGACAACAAGAAGTACGGTCCCCAGTCGCAGCACCTCGGCGAGCGCACCGACACGATCATGCTGCTGCACATCTCCCCGAACCGGGACAACGCCACCATGATCAGCTTCCCGCGTGACTCCATGGTGCTCGTCCCGGAGTGTCAGGGACACAACGGCGGCGTGCTGCCCGCCGGGATCAAGCAGATCAACGCGGCCTTCAACGAGGGCGGCATCGAGTGCACGGCGCGGACTCTCGAGTCCCTCACCAACATCAAGATCAATCACTTCGTGAAGGTCGACTTCACCGGCTTCAAGGGCATCGTGGACGCCATCGGCGGCATCGAGATCTGCCTGCCCAAGCCGGTCAACGACCCCAAGGCCAAGCTGGTGCTCGACGCCGGCAAGCACGTGGTGAAGGGCGAGCAGGCGCTGGGGTACGTACGGACCCGCTACGCGCTCGGCGACGGCAGCGACCTGAGCCGCATCCAGCGCCAGCAGGTGTTCCTGCAGCAGGTCATGAAGAAGATCACCGACGGCGGCCTGCTCACCGACCCCGGCGGGCTCAACGACTTCCTGCGCGCCGCCACCAAGTCCGTGACCGTGGACGAGGGGCTCACCCTTGAGCGCATGCTGGAGATCGCCAACAGCGTGCGCGGCATGACGGCCAAGGAGCTCAAGGGCATCACCGTGCCGACGGAGCCGTGGCCGCAGGACAAGAACCGCGTGCAGTTCGCCCAGCCGGCCGCCCGCGACTTCTTCGAGAACGTGCGCAACGACGTCGAGGTCACCAAGGCGCCCACGCCGGGCAAGTCCAGCGCGCCCGCGGTCAAGCGCGAGCAGGTGCGGCTGCAGGTGCTCAACGCCACCGGCGAGGAGGGTAAGGCGCTGCAGGTGGCCGACGCGCTCGCCGCGCAGGGGTTCGTGGTGACGCAGGTCGGCAACGCCACCCCCACCCCGACCACCGCCATCAGGTACGCCAAGAAGGACGCCGCCGACGGCCCGGCCTACGGTGAAGCGGTGGCGGCCCGGCTCTCGAAGGACAAGCGCACGCCCGTGGAGGGCAAGGTCAAGGCGACGGTCTCGCAGCCGTACACCGCCAAGACGCCGCCGGCCAAGATGCCGAAGGGGCCGGTCATTCAGCTCGTCATCGGCAAGGACTGGCCGGGGGTCCGCGTGCTGTCGGCGATTCCCGACTCGCTCAAGGACAAGGTCGTCGACACCAGTACGAATCCCTGCCTTTGAGCTCGTTCCAAAACGCTCGGCGGGCAACAGGGATTGGTCGGACGATCAGATTGCCATACCCGTGCAGTGGGACGCCAAAACACCTTTGGGGCGAATGTTACGGAGAGTAGTTTTAGTGAAACAAGTGAAATTTCCGGACAAGTAGTGGTAGGAAGGGGCGCGGTCCGAATACGCACTAGAGAGGTTCCCCGTGGCGCGCGACGAGAACGACAGGCCGTACGACGATGGGCAGGGTAGGTCGTTGAACCCGGAGTTGATGACGGGTGACGTGCTGTCTCCGCGGTGGAGCACCGATGACACCGACGAGCAGCCCGCCATCCAGGTCAGCGGCAACGAGACCTACATCCTGCCGGACACGAGCAGGCGTGACGTGCTCGACGACCCGCCGCGCGACGTGCTGGACGACCCGCACGACGTGCTCGGCTCCGGCGGTGACCGGCACGACGTGCTCGGCGGGGGCAACGATGTGCTGAGCGGCTACGACCAGGACGGCCGCGACACGGGCTCGCGCGACTACGCCGGCTACGGCGCGGCCGACGACGTGCTCGGCGGGCGTGACTTCGGCGGGCCGAGCGGACCGTACGACCTGGCTGCCGACGACTACAGCGGACCGCAGCCCATCGACGGTTACAGCGGGCCGCACCGCGTGGACGACTACAGCGGGCCGCACCGCGTGGACGACTACAACCGCGTGGACGACTACAGCGGGCCGCACGCGATCGAGGACGACAACGCGTACCTGCCGCTCGACCGCGGCTACGACCCCACGCGCGACGACGCCGCCGACGACGACCGGCCCAAGCGCGGCTTCCTCGGCTCCGGCTGGACCGACGACTCCGACGACGCCCGCGAGCCCCGCGAGCCCAGGAGCTCGCGCGGCTCCTACGACGGGCACTCCGGTGACGGCGAGGGCGAGGTGCGCCGCCGTACCAGGCTGCTGCTGGTCGCGGCGGCCGCGGTGGTGCTGCTCGGCGTCGGCGCCGGCTGGATGCTCACCGGCACCTCCTCTGACGACCCGTGCGCGGGCGCCTCCTGCGCCAGCGCCGGCGAGGTGTCCTCGCCGACCGACGCCGCCGCCCCCGAGGAAGAGGAGGAGGCTCCGGCCGAGGAGGAGACCGAGCCCACGGACGAGGCCACCGACGACACCGGCGACACGGCCGACACCGGTGACACCGGCGACACGGGCGACACGGCCGGCCAGCCGAACCGGCCCACCGCGAGCACCCCGCCCGCCCAGCAGCAGTCGCGCGAGCGGCCGACCCGCGAGCCGTCGGCCACCCCGACCAGGGCGCAGCGCGGGGAGCAGGACACTCAGGAGAAGACCGAGCGGCCCACCCGCGAGCCCGAGCGCCAGTCGGACGACGGCCCGTCGCGCATCGACGACAACACGACCACGAACAGGAACGACTCCAGCTCCCAGCAGCAGGACAACGCGCAGGAGTCGACCTCCGACAACCCGGTGGAGACGGCGACCGAGGCGCCGGTGCAGGAGGACAAGGGCGGCGGCCTGCTCGACATCCTCTTCCCCTGGTTCTGACCAGTCCGCCCGCCTCCTCCCCGGAGGGCGGGCCCGGAGCGGAGAGCCGGAGTGGAGAGCCGCCTTCCCGGTGGGGCATCCTGTTGCCGCCGGCCCAGGACATGGCAGTATGCGGGTCCAGGTGTCGGCCAGGCAGCTAGGGAAACCGCTTACCGGGAGGTCTCGTGGTCACGCTTGAGGACGTCGCCAAGCAGGCGGGCGTCTCGCTCGCGACCGCCTCGCGGGTGCTCAACGGCAGCACCCGCCAGGTGGGCGCGACACTCCGGGCACGCGTCGAGCGGGCCGCGGACGAGCTCGGCTACCGGGCCAACATCGCCGCCCAGACACTGGCCAGAGGGGCGAGCAACGTCATCGGCATCGTCGTGCACGACCTGACCGACCCCTACTTCGCGGCCCTGGCCGACGGCGCGATGCGCGCGGCGGCCACCCACGGCCTGCTGGTCATGGTCGGCACCACGCACCGCGACCCCGAGCAGGAGATCGCCTACCTCTCCACGCTGCACGCCCAGCGGGTGCGCGCCGTGCTGCTCGTCGGCTCCCGGGTCGCCGACCCCGCCGTCACCGGCCGGCTGCGCGACGAGCTGGCCCGTTACCAGGCGGGCGGCGGCCGGGCGGCCTGCGTCGGACAGGACCTCCTCGGCGTCGACACCGTCGCGCCCGCCAACCGGCAGGGCGCCGCCGAGCTCGCCAGGGCGCTGGCGGGGCTGGGCCACACCAGGTTCGCGGTGCTGGCCGGGCCGCCGCACCTGGTGACCGCCGCCGACCGCAGCGCCGGGTTCGCCGCGGCGCTCGCCGAGCTGGGGCTGCCCGCGCCGCAGATCATCCACGGGCCCTTCGACCGCGACGGCGGCTACACCGCGGCCCAGCAGGTCGGCGACGCCACCTGCGTGTTCGCGGTCAACGACGTGATGGCGGTGGGCGCGCTCGCGGCCTGCAGGGAGCGTGGGGTGCGGGTGCCTGAGGACGTGTCGGTGGCCGGGTTCGACGACATCGTGACACTGCGTGACCATGTGCCCGCGCTGTCGACCGTACGGCTGCCGTTGCAGGACATGGGGGCGCGCGCACTCGAACTGGCGCTCAACGAGACCGACCCGGTGGTGGTCGAGGAGGTCGCCGGCGAGGTCGTGCTCCGCGAGAGCGTCAGGAGGATGGCGTGAGGCTGGCGGTCAGCACGCTGGGCATGCCGGGCGAGGACCTCGGCAGGGCGATCGAGCTCGCCGCGGGGCATGGGTGCCAGGGGCTGGAGCTGCGGCTGCATCCCGACACGGGGGTGCACGCGGGGCTGGACGCGCGGGAGCGGGCGTCCGTACGGGAGCGGATCGAGGCGGCCGGGCTGGAAATCTCGGCGCTCGCCGGATATGCGGGCGTCTGCGAGCCGGGGCCGGACCAGCCGGTGGTCGAGGCGCTCCTCGCCGACCTGCGCCTCGCCGCCGACCTCGGAGCGCCCGGCGTGCGGGTGTTCCCGCGCGGCGGCGATCCGTCCGTGGGCGCCCGCCGGCTCAGGGCGGTCTCCGGTACGGCCGCCGAGCTGGGCCGCCGCGTGCTGGTCGAGACGCACGACGCGATGGCGACCGGCGCCGCCGTGGCCGCGCTGCTCGCCGAGGCGGACCGCCCCGGCACGACCGGCGCGATCTGGGACCTGCTGCACCCGTGGCGGCACGGCGAGCCGCCCGCGCGCACGCTGGCCGAGCTGGGCCCTTACCTCGCATACGTGCAGGTCAAGGACGCGGTCTCCGAGCAGGACACGACTCCGGTGCCCATGGGCACGGGCACGGTGCCGCTGGAGGAGGCGGGCGAGCTGCTGCGCGCGGCCGGCTACGACGGATGGGTGTCGCTGGAGTGGGAGCGCACCTGGTATCCGCAGGTGGCGCCGGTCGAGGAGATCCTGCCGGGCGCGGCGGGCTGGGTGCGCCGCTTCTCCTCCTGACCGCCTTCCGGTGGCATGCCGGACATGTCGGTGGTGTTGAGTTAGGGGCATGTCCGCTCTGAACAACAAGGTGCTCGTCGTCGGCATGGACGGGCTCCGCTACGACCGGCTGGTCGCGCTCGGCGCCCCCGTCCTGGCCGGCCTGATGTCCTCCGGTGCGTACGGCACCAGCAAGCTCCCGTACGGCGAGGCCGGCACGCCGCGTACGGAGTCGCCCGGCGAGGTCGTCCCCAAGAGTCCCGAGCCTGGGGAGGCCGGGCGGGTGATCGCGTCGCGTACGGACTCGGGGCCGGGCTGGTCGTCGATCGCCACCGGCGTCTGGCCGGACAAGCACGGCGTGGTGGACAACGCGTTCACCGACCCCCGTTTCCTGAAATATCCGGACTTCTTGACGCGCGCCGCCACCGCCCGCCCCGGCCTGGCCACCGCCGCCTTCTTCTCCTGGGATGCGCTCGCCGAGCACGGCGCGTTCGGCCCCGCCATCGGCCACCGCTTCGTGCTCGACGGCTACGCCGTCGGCTGGTCGGAGGCCGACGCCCAGGTCACCGCGGCGGCCGTACGCCATCTGGCGGACGGCGACCCGGGCGCCGTCTTCGTCTACCTCGGCGACACCGACGAGGTCGCCCACGCCCTCGGCCCCCACTGCCCCGAGTACGCCGCCGCCCTGCACACCCAGGACGCCCAGCTCGGCCGGCTGCTCGACACGATCCGCGCCCGCTCCTCCTACGCCCGCGAGAGCTGGACGGTGCTGGTCACCACCGACCACGGTCACGTGGACTCGGGCGGCCACGGCGGCACCTCCGACGAGGAGCGCACGGTCTTCGTGGTGCTCCACCGGCTGGGCCACGACCTGGGCGGACGCGCCCTCGAGGGGCCCCGGCTGGTGGACGTGGCCCCAACGGCGCTGGCCGCGCTGGGCGTGCCCGTGGACCCCTCCTGGAACCTGGACGGGGCTCCCTTGGAGATCTAGATTCATCGCGTGTTGAATTCTTCCCCGGGAAGCGTGACACTGGGGGCAGGACGCCCGACGGCAGGGGGACACGCGATGAAGACGATCCTGAGCTTCGCCGAGATCGACGCGGGGATGCTCGCCGAGGTGGGCGGCAAGGCGGCCAACCTCGGCGAGCTGACCGGGGCGGGCCTGCCGGTGCCGCCCGGGTGGGTGCTCACGACGGAGGCGTACCGGCGGGTCGCGGAAGGGCTCGACACCGGCGGGCCCGCGCCGGCCGAGCGGGCCAGGCGGCACCTGCTGGAGGCGCCGATGCCGGAGGACATGCGGGCGGCGATCGTGGGGGCGTACCGGGAGCTCGGGGACGACGTGCCGGTGGCGGTGCGCTCCTCCGCCACCGCCGAGGACCTGCCGTTCGCCAGCTTCGCCGGCCAGCAGGACACCTTCCTCAACGTGGTGGGGGAGGAGGCGCTCTTAGCGGCCGTACGCCGGTGCTGGGCCTCGCTGTGGACCGACCGCGCGGTCTCCTACCGCGAGTCCAACGGCATCGACCACGCCGCCGTCCGGCTCGCGGTGGTCGTCCAGGAGATGGTGGACGCCCGCGTGGCGGGCGTGATGTTCACCGCCAACCCCGTCACCGGGCGGCGGCGCGAGATCGTCATCGACGCGAGCCCCGGGCTCGGCGAGGCGGTGGTCTCCGGCGCGGTCAACCCCGACCGCTTCCGCTTCCGCGACGGCCGCGTCCTCGAACGCAGCGCAGGGGACAAGGCGCTGGCCATCAGGGCGGTCCCCGGCGGCGGCACCGAGCGCGTCGAGACCGCTCAGGGCGAGCTGTGCCTGACCGACGACGAGGTACGCCGCCTGGCCGAGCTCGGCGCCCGCGTCGAGGACCACTACGGCGCGCCCCAGGACACCGAGTGGGCCATCGACGCCGCGGGCACGCTCCGGCTCACCCAGGCCAGGCCCATCACCACGCTCTACCCCCTGCCCGAGACCACGCGGCCTGGGCTGCGGGTCTACCTGTCGGTCAACGTCCTGCAGGGCGTCATGGGGCCGCTGACGCCGATGGGCGTGGCGGCGTTCCGGCTGATCAGCGCGGGCGGGGCCGGGTTGGCCGGGAACGCGCCCGCCGACCCCATCGACGGCGCGGGGTTCTTCGCGGTCTCGGGCGAGCGGGCCTGGCTCGACATCACCGCCGCCGTACGCAGCAGGCCGGGCCGCGCCATCCTGCCGCGCGCGCTGACGCTCGGCGAGGCCAGGGCCGTGAGCATCATGCAGGGCCTGTTCGAGGACCCGCGCCTGGCGCCCGCACGCGGCTCCGTGCGGCCGTTCCTGCGGGGGTTCCTGCGCTTCGCCGCCAATCTGCGGCTGCCCGTGCGCTTCTGGGTGGCGCTGACCAGCCCGCGCCGGGCCCTGGCCCACAGCGTGGCCATCGGCGCCGAGCTGGACCGGCGCCTGCACGTGCCCTCCTCCGCCACCCCCGCCCAGCGCCTCGACCACGCCCAGCACGTGCTCGCCCGGCTGTTCCCGCTGATCATCAGGATCATGCCGACCGCGATCACCGGCTACGCCCTCTACGCGCTGTCGGCCCGGCTGTCGGGCGTCCCGCTGGACGAGATGAGCGACGTCCTGCGCAGCGTGCCCCACAACCCGACCACCGAGATGGACCTGGAGCTGTGGCACCTCGCCACCCGCGTCGAGCCTGAGCCGTTCCGCGAGCTGCCGGTGCCCGAGCTGGTCCGCCGCTTCCAGGAGGGCGAGCTGCCGCCGGTCGCCCAGCGCGAGGTCACCGCGTTCCTCGCTAAATACGGCCATCGCGGCGTCGCCGAGATCGATGTCGGGGTGCCGCGCTGGTCCGAGGAGCCAGGCCACCTCCTCGGCGTGCTGGCCAACTACCTGCGCATGGACGGCGGGCTCACTCCGGGCGAGCTGTTCGAGAAGGGCACGCGGGAGGCGAAGCGGAGGATCGGCGAGCTGGCCGCGCGGGCCGGACGGCGCGCGCGGTGGCGCGCCCCCTTCGTGCGGTGGGCGCTCGGCCGCACCCGCCACTACGCCGGGCTGCGCGAACTGCCCAAGTTCTACCTGGTCAAGACGCTCGCGGCGGTCCGGCGAAGCCTGTTCGCGGTGGGGGAGCACCTCGTGGGCCTGGGCGTGCTCGAACGGGCCGACGACGTGTTCTTCCTCGACCTGCGCGAGACCAGGGCCGCGCTGAAGGGCGGCGACCTGCGGGAGCTGGTGGCCGAGCGGCGGGCGACGCACGAGCGGGAGCGGCGCCGCAGGCACGTGCCCAGGGTGCTGCTCTCCGACGGCACCGAGCCCGAGGCGCTCGCCGCCGCCACCGCCGACCCCGGCGCGCTCACCGGTACGCCCGCCTCCCCCGGCACGGTCACCGGCACCGCCCGCGTCGTCCTCGACCCGCACGGCGCCCACCTGGAGCCGGGCGAGATCCTCATCTGCCCCTCCACCGACCCCGGCTGGACGCCGCTGTTCCTGACGGCGGGCGGGCTGGTGATGGAGATGGGCGGCGCGATGTCGCACGGCGCGGTGGTGGCCAGGGAGTACGGCATCCCCGCCGTCGTCGGCGTCCCCGACGCCACCCACCGCGTCGGCAGCGGACAGGAGATCACCGTGAACGGCGCCGCCGGCACCGTCACGCTTCCCTGACTTCTAGAGGAGCACCAGCTCCTCGTAGCGGGCCTTCATCGTGGCCACCACCTCGTCGGGGTCGGCGGCCCAGACGTCGGCGTTGAAGATCTCGACCTCGACGTCGCCCGCGTACCCGGCGGCCTGGACGGCGCGCGTGATCGGCGGGAAGTCGATCACGCCGTCGCCCATCATCCCCCGCCCGAGCAGCACGTCCGCCGGCAGCGGATGCAGGTAGTCGCACACCTGGTAGCTCGCGATCCTGCTGCCCGCCCGCGCGATGTCCGCCGCCAGGCGCGGGTCCCACCACACGTGGAAGGTGTCCACGACCACCCCGACCTGCTCCTCGGGGTAGGGCAGGCTCAGCTCCAGCGCCTGACCTAGCGTGGACAGCACCGCCCGGTCGGGGCAGTAGATCGGGTGCAGCGGCTCCAGCGCCAGCTTGACCCCGCGTTCGCCGGCGTACGGGGCCAGCTCCGCCAGCGCCTCGGCCACCCGTTCCCGGGCGCCCGCCAGGTCACGGGTGAATCCCTCGGGCAGCGCCTCACCGGGTCGCACGCCCGGCAGGCCGCCCACGACCATCACCAGGCAGGCCGCCTCCAGCTCAGCTGCCTCGTCGATGGCCCGCCGGTTGTCGTCCAGGGCGTGGGCGAAGGCCGTCCTGCCCTCCTCGCCGGGCAGGCCGCCCGCGGTCAGGAAGCCGCCCCGGCACAGCGACGACACGCGCAGCCCGGCCGCGCGTACCAGCTTGACGCTCTGCGCGAGGCCCTGCTCCTCGACCTTCTCCCGCCACAGCCCGATCGCCTCCAGGCCGTGACGGACGCAGCCGTCCACCGCCTCGGCCAGCGACCAGCGCCGGGTCGTCCACTGGTTCAGCGACAGGCTCACAGTCCGTTCACCGCCAGCAGCGCCCGCATCCTGCGCACGGCCAGCTCCTGGTCGGCCAGCAGCCCTGCCTGGTCGGCCAGGCGGAACACCTCCGACAGGTGCAGCAGCGAGCGCGCCGACTGGGCTCCGTTCACCATGGCGAACGCGTCCTGGTGGCCGTTCAGCCAGGCCAGGAAGACGATGCCGGTCTTGTAGTGGTAGGTCGGCGCCTCGAAGATCTTGCGCGACAGGGTGACGGTCGGGGCCAGGATCTCGTCGTACGCGGTCAGCAGCCGCTCCCGCTCGGCCGCGTCATCGGCCGACTCGGCGGCGTCCAGGGTCCGCAGCGCCGCCGCCGCGGCCGGGGCGATCGCGTCGAAGATGCCGAGCAGCGCGTGGGAGCCGCTCTTGATCAGCGACGGGTAGTTGAAGTCGTCGCCGGTGTAGAGCTTGACGCCCTCGGGCAGCGCGGCGCGCAGCCGCACCTCGTGGTCCTCGTCCAGCAGCGACACCTTCACGCCGTCCACCTGCGCGGCGTGCGCGTGGATCAGCTCCAGGAACGAGTTCGTGGCCGCGTCCACGTCGGGCGAGCCCCAGTAGCCGGCCAGGTTCGGGTCGAACATCTCGCCCAGCCAGTGCAGGATCACCGGGCGGTCGGCCAGGCCGAACAGCTTGCCGTACACCCTGTGGTAGTCCTGCGGGCCCGAGGCGGCCGCGGCGAGCTGGCGGGAGGCCATGATGATCACGCCGGCGCCCGCCGACTGCACGGTCTCGATCTGCTCGGCATACGCCTGCGTGATCGCGTCCAGGTCCGCGGCGCCCGGCGCGTGGTCGGTGCCCGCCCCGCACGAGACGAGCGTGGCCGGGTCGCCGAACGCGCGGGCCTCGGCGGCGCTGCGCCTGATCAGCTGCTGGGTGGCAGCCCAGTCGAGACCCATGTTGCGCTGCGCGGTGTCCATGGCGTCGGCTACCCGCAGCCCGTGCGACCACAGGTGGCGGCGGAAGCGCAGGGTCGCGTCCCAGTCGACGGCGGCCGGTGAGCCCGGCGTGTTGTCACCGAGGGGGTCGGCGACGACGTGCGCGGCGGCGTACGCGATGCGGCCGCGCGCCGGCGCGCTCTCGACCGGCCAGGTCCTCTGCTCGCGCAGGGGATAGGACCCGAATCCGGGAAGTTCGATCCTCACAGCTGCGGCACCTCGATCCTGCGGCCCTCGGCGTTGGAACGCAGCCCCAGCTCGGCCAGCTGCACGCCCCTCGCGCCCGAGGCGAAGTCGTTCGGGAAGGGCGCGTCCTCCAGCACGTGCCGGATGAACCGCTCCCACTGCACCTTGAACCCGTTGTCGAACTCGGCGTTGTCCGGCACCTCCTGCCAGCCGTCGCGGAAGCGCGCGGTGGCGGGCAGGTCGGGGTTCCAGACCGGCTTGGGCGTGGCCGAGCGGTGCTGGACGCGGCAGTTGCGCAGGCCCGCCACGGCGCTGCCGTGCGTGCCGTCCACCTGGAACTCGACCAGCTCGTCCCGGTTCACCCTGACCGCCCAGGAGGAGTTGATCTGGGCGACGATGCCGCCCTCCAGGTCGAAGATCCCGTACGCGGCGTCGTCGGCGGTCGCCTGGTAGGCGTTGCCCTGCTCGTCCACGCGCGAGGGGATGTGCGTGACCGCCCGCGCATAGACCGACTGCACCCGGCCGAACAGGTTCTCCATCACGTAGTGCCAGTGCGGGAACATGTCGAGCACGATGCCGCCGCCGTCCTCGGAGCGGTAGTTCCAGGACGGGCGCTGCGCCTCCTGCCAGTCGCCCTCGAACACCCAGTAGCCGAACTCGCCCCGCACCGACAGGATGCGGCCGAAGAAGCCGCCGTCGATCAGCCGCTTCAGCTTGAGCAGGCCGGGAAGGAAGAGCTTGTCCTGGACGACGCCGTTCTTGATGCCCTTGGCGGCGGCGGCCTCGGCCAGCGCGAGCGCCTCCTGGGTGGACTCGGCGGTGGGCTTCTCGGCGTAGATGTGCTTGCCTGCCTCGATGGCCTTCAGCACGGCCTTGACGCGGGCGCTGGTGACCTGGGCGTCGAAGTAGATGAGGTTGGCGTCGTCGGCGAGTGCGGCGTCGAGGTCAGTCGTGAAATCGGAAATATCGTGCTTCGTAGCGATATCTGCAAGCTTGTCGGCATTACGGCCGACCAGGACGGGCTTGAGGGCGACCCTGGAGCCGTCAGAGAGCGTGACGCCGCCCTGCTCGTTGATGGCCAGGACGGAACGGACCAGATGCTGGCGGTAGCCCATCCGTCCGGTGACGCCGTTCATCACGACGCCGATGGTGCGCACGCTCATGAGGATCCCTTCAGGCACAACGGGTGGAAAGCGCTTTCCCGAACGGTACGGCCGTCCCACCGAAGGCGTCAAGAGCCCCGCCCCCGCCGCGCACGTGACGGGCCTCGGGCCCGGGTGGGGTTTCCACCCGGGGGCCGGGGTTACGCCTCGCCGCGGGCGTCCAGCCGGGCCAGGGCCTTGGCGATGGGGTGGGCGGTGAGGGAGAGCTGCCACTCGCGGGCTCCGAGCCCGCGCAGCCGCTCGGTCACGCTCTCGTCGGTGATCACGTCGGGCGGCTCCCACGTGAGCCTGCGTACGGCGTCGGGCTGCAGCAGGTTCTCCGTGGGCATGTGGTGCTCGTCGGCCAGCGCGGCGACCACGGCCCTGGCGGCGGCCAGCCGCTTGGCGGCGGCCGGGTCGCGGTCGGCCCAGCGGTTGGGCGGCGGCGGGCCGTCGCCCGGGGTGCTGGGCTGGGGGAGCTGGCTGTCGGGCAGGTTGCGGGCGCGGGCGACCGCGGCGAGCCAGTCACTCATGTGCCGGCGGGCACTGCGCCCGGTGAATGCCGAAATTTCGGTCAATGCCTTCTTGGTGCGCGGGCCCTCAAGCGCCGCCGTCACGATCGCCGCGTCCGGCAGCACGCGGCCGGGCGCCAGGTCCGCCTCACGGGCGATGCGGTCGCGCATGGTCCACAACTCGCGCACGATCGCCAGCGCACGCACGTTGCGCACCTTGTGAATCCCCGACGTACGGCGCCAGGGATCGGCGCGCGGCGCCGGCGGCGGGGTGTTGAGCACGGCGGAGAACTCCTCGCGCGCCCACTCCAGCTTCCCCGTCTCGGACAGCTCCTGGTGCAGCACGTCGCGCAGCTCGACGAGGACCTCCACGTCGAGCGCGGCGTAGCGCAGCCAGTCTTCGGGCAGCGGCCTGGTGGACCAGTCGGCCGCCGAATGGCCCTTCTCCAGCCGCAGGCCGAGCACGGTCTCGACCATCGTGCCGAGGCCCACCCGTTCATAGCCGAGCAGCCGGCCGGCCAGCTCGGTGTCGAACATCGTCCGCGGCCTGAACCCGACCTCCAGCAGGCACGGCAGGTCCTGCGAGGCGGCGTGCAGCACGATCTCGGCCCCGGACACGGCCTCGTCGAGCGCGGACAGGTCGGGGCAGCCGATCGGGTCGATCAGCGCGGTGCCGGCGCCCGTCCTGCGCAGCTGCACGAGGTAGGCGCGGTTGCCGTAGCGGTAGCCGGAGGCGCGCTCGGCGTCGACGGCGACGGGGCCGCTGCCCGCCGCGAACCTCTCCACCACCTCGGCCAGCCCGGCCGCGTCGGCGATGACGGGAGGGATGCCTTCCCGCGGCTCCAGCAGTGGCTCCACGGTGCGTTCTTCTGTCATGAGTTCACCGACCTCATGACGTAGGTGCTGTGTTGACTGGTGCCCTCACTTCGTTCGGTCACTCTCCGGATCATCACGTCGACGGGGCAGGGCGGCCACGTCGGGCGGGAGCGGCGGGATGCCCGCAGCCAGACACATCAGATCACACCAAGCGGCGACATGGCCGGACAGATCTTCCTGTGCGGGTGACCAGGACGCCCGCAACTCCAGCTCGGTCGTGACCGGATCGTCGGCCTTGTTGCCGAACCCCTCGGACACGGCTCTAGTCACGGTACCGCCAGCGGCGGAGTAGTCGGCTTGGTGGGCGTCGAGCGCCTCGGTCAGCCAGCTCCACGCGACCGGCCCGAGCAGCGGGTCGGAGGTGATCTCCGGCTCCATGTCGGCCCTGACGTAGGCCACCAGCCGGAACGGCCCCTCCCAGCCGCGCTGGCCGTCGGGGTCGTAGAGCAGGATCAGCCGGCCGACCGCCAGCTCGTCGTCGTCGCGGTAGACCGACGCGCCGATGGCCGCCGAGTAGGGGGCCAGCCGCTGGGGAGCGGGCAGGTCCTCGAGCTCGATCTCCGGCCGCACCTCGGCCAGCCGCATGCTCTCCGCGGCCCGTGCGAACACGGCGGGAGGCGGCGGCTGGTCACCGAGCGTCATAGCCGAAGCGTAGGTCGAAGACGGGCGGAAGGGGACCACGGGGGTGCTCATCCTTCGTGATCAAGTGGCTGCCGTAACCAGCTGGCGAACCGGGCGGATGGTCTCAGCGGCGCCGAAGACGAGGGCGTGACCACACTCGACGCAGGCCCACTCGGGGCACTGGCCTGGCTCGTGCCCGTCGAGGCACGGCGGCTGCTCGAACGGCCGCTCACCGGCGCAGGTCGGGCAGCGCTCACTGCGGCGCTCTGGGGAACTCCACAACGCGGTCATCGCACGAGTCATCGAACCGGGGCCTTTCTTCGGGTCGTGGCTCCGACGTTGGCATGAGCCGCTGACAATTCCCCGCAACGCGCTCGGCGTGTCCTGAAAGTGGTCGATGAATCGGTGCCGCGCGGTGGCTTGGGGAACATTTGGCCCAGTCGAGACCGGCTCTCTGGGCGGGCATGGGGTGTGGTGGACCCGTGGGGGATGCCGATGCCGAGCAGACCGGTAAACCTTCATCTGGCTATCTGATCATGATTTGGGGTGTCCAATGCATCTTTTTCCGACACCTCGGACCCGTGTCCTGACCGCGCCCCCCACATGGCACCCTGGTGAGGTGAACCTCGCCGAGTCAGCCTTCCTGCGCGCCTGCCGCCGCCAGCCCGTCCCGCACACCCCCGTCTGGTACATGCGCCAGGCCGGACGTGCGCTGCCGGAGTATCACAAGGTCCGCGAGGGCGTGCCCATGCTGACGGCGTGCGCCACCCCCGAGCTGATCGTCGAGATCACCATGCAGCCCGTCCGCCGCTACGGCGTCGACGCGGCCATCTTCTTCAGCGACATCGTCGTGCCGCTCAAGGCCATCGGCATCGACCTCGACATCAAACCGGGCGTCGGGCCCGTCGTCGCCGACCCCATCCGCGACGCCAAGGGCCTCGGCGCGCTGCGCCCCCTCGAGCCCGGCGACGTCCCCTACGTCACCGAGGCCATCAAGGCGCTCACCGCCGAGCTCGGCTCCACCCCGCTCATCGGATTCGCCGGCGCGCCCTTCACCCTCGGCTCCTACCTCATCGAGGGCGGCCCCTCCAAGAACCACGACCGCACCAAGGCCATGATGTACGGGGCGCCCGAGCTGTGGCACGCGCTCATGGAGAAGCTGACCGACATCGTGCTGGAGCACCTGCGCATCCAGATCGCCGCGGGCGCCTCCGCCGTGCAGCTGTTCGACTCGTGGGTGGGGGCCGTCGCGCCCGACGACTACCGCGAGTTCATCCTGCCCCACACCAGGCGCATCTTCGAAGGCGTCGCCGGGGTGCCCCGCATCCACTTCGGCGTCGGCACCGGCGAGCTGCTCGGCGTGCTCGGCGAGGCGGGGGCCGACGTCGTGGGCGTCGACTGGCGCGTCCCCCTCGACGAGGCCGCCCGCCGCGTCGGCCCCGGCAAGGCCCTGCAGGGCAACCTCGACCCGGCCATCCTGCTCGCGCCGTGGGAGGTCGTGGAGAAGAAGGCCCGCGAGGTCCTCCGCCGCGGCGCCTCCGCCGAGGGCCACGTCTTCAACCTCGGCCACGGCGTCCTCCCCTCCACCGACCCCGACCAGCTCAAGCGCCTCACAGACCTGGTCCACGAACACGCCTGACGCATGCGCGTGCGCGTGCGCGCGGCAGGAAGCGGGAGCCCCTGCCCGGGGCCGGGTGCTTCTGCCCCGGGAAAGTGAGCGGGGGCATGAGGCGGTAGCGTCTGGAGGCGTGGAAGGGAAACGGGCGCACGTGGTCGTCGTCGGCGCGGGGATCTCCGGACTCGCCGCGGCGTGGTATCTCCGCCAGGGCGCGCGCGAGCGCGTCAAGGTGACGGTCCTGGAGGGTTCGCCCCGCATCGGCGGCAAGCTCTACGCCTCCGAGGTCGCCGGGGTGAGCGTCGACGCGGGCGCCGAGGCCATGCTGGCCCGCCGTCCCGAGGGCAAGGAGCTGGCCAGAGCGGTCGGCCTCGGCGACGACCTGGTCTTCCCCGGCACCACCCGCTCCGCCGTCTACAGCCGCGGCGCCATCCGCCACCTGCCGAAGGGCCAGGTCATGGGCGTGCCCGCCGATCTGGCCGAGCTGGCGAAGTCCGGCATCGTCTCGCCCGGCGGGCTGCTGCGCGTGCCGCTCGACCAGATCCTGCCCCCGACGCTCGTCCGCACCGACGTCTCCGTGGCCTCCTACATCCGCGCCAGGATGGGCGCCGAGGTGGTCGACCGGCTGGTGGAGCCGCTGCTGGGCGGCGTCTACGCGGGCCGCGCCGACATGTTGTCGCTGGAGGCGACGATGCCGCGGGTGGCGGCGGTGGCACGTTCCGAGCGTTCGCTGCTCAACGCCACCCGCCACCTCGTCGAGGACGCGCCCAAGGACGCCGGCCCGGTCTTCACGACCCTGCGCAACGGCGTCGGCGGCCTGCCCGAGGCGGTGGCGAAGGCGTCGGAGGCCGACATCAGGACCGGCGTCACCGTACGGGAGCTGCACCGCACCGAGTCCGGCTGGCGTCTGGTGGCCGGCCCCGTGCCGCGCCCCGAGACGCTGGAGGTGGACGCGGTCATCGTGGCCACGCCCGGCCCGGCGGCGAGCCGGCTGCTCAAGGCCGAGGCGCCCAAGGCGGCGGCCGAGCTGGCCCGCATCCAATACGCCAGCATGGCCGTCGTCACGCTGGCCTACCCGATCGACGCCTTCCCAGAGCCGCCCGCCACCAGCGGCTACCTGGTGCCGCCCGTGGAGCGGCGGGCGGTGAAGGCGGTGACGTTCAGCTCGGTGAAGTGGCCGCACCTGTCGAAGGACCTGGTGATCCTGCGCTGCTCGATCGGCCGGGTCGGTGAGGAGCACCTGCTGCAGCGCGACGACGTGGAGCTGGTCGCGCTGGCCACCGCCGAGATGGCCGACGTGATGGGCGCCCGCGGCCTGCCCGTGGACAGCAGGGTGACGCGCTGGGGCGGCGGGCTGCCGCAGTACAACGTGGGCCACCTCGACCGGGTGGCCAGGGTGCGGGCGGCCGTCGCGATGGAGCCGGGTCTCGCGGTGTGCGGGGCGGCTTACGACGGCATCGGCATTCCCGCCTGCATCGGCACCGCCCGCACGGCCGCCGCCCGGATTCTGGACCACCTGTCCCTGAGAGCAGAATAGGCAGCATGACAGAGGGCGCTCCGCGGCTCAAAGCCCGCGATCTCAACCAGGTGATCCGTTACACGATGTGGTCGGTCTTCCAGGCGACCGAGCCGTGCCCAGGCGACCGCGACGGCCTGGCGGCCGAGGTGCAGGAGCTGCTCGACCAGGCGGCCGGCAAGGACGTCGTGACCAGGGGGGTCTACGACGTCGCCGGGTTCAGGGCCGACGCCGACTTCATGTTCTGGTGGCACGCTCCCACCCCCGAGGACCTCCAGGACGTCTACGCCAGGTTCCGCCGCACCCGGCTGGGCCGGCACAGCAGGCCCGTCTGGTCGGCGATGGCGCTGCACCGGCCGGCCGAGTTCAACAAGTCGCACATCCCGGCGTTCCTCGCCGAGGAGGAGCCGCGTGCCTACGTGAGCGTCTATCCGTTCGTACGCTCCTACGAGTGGTATCTCCTCGACGACTCCGAGCGGCGGGCGATGCTGGCCGAGCACGGCAGGATGGCGCGCGACTACCCCGACGTGCGGGCCAACACGGTGGCCTGCTTCTCGCTCAACGACTACGAGTGGATGCTGGCGTTCGAGGCCGACGAGCTGCACAGGATCGTCGACCTCATGCGGACGCTGCGCGGCGCCCAGGCCCGCCGCCACACCCGCGTCGAGATTCCCTTCTACACCGGCGCCCGCAAGCCGGTGCAGGAGCTCGTCGCCGCTCTGCCGTAGTCCGGCGGGTGGGCGCGGGCTCTTCCCAGCGCCCACCCTCCACAGGCTCTGGGACGAGAACCAGACCCAAATCGGCGATCTCGCTGCAGTGCTCTATCCCCTTTGTCACAATCAGGGAGATCTCCGCTCGGCGGGGCGTGACCGGGGTGGCACGTTCCAGCGGTGGGGCTTGGAGGGCTGGTGGACAGGTCCGGAAGGCGGCGGGGGCGGCACGCGGCAGGACGTCATGCGGGGCGCTCCGGGTGGCGGCGGGGGCTGCTCAAGCGCGCGGCCAGGGGCCGGACGGCAGCCGCGGCCGGCGTGGTCGTGGGCGGCGCGGTGGTGGCGCTGGCGGTGAACGGGATGTTCGGCGCGCCGGCCACGTACGGGCTGCTCGGCACGATCGTCGCCCCCGCCGCGAGCCCGCCCGCGGACGGTGGCGAGCCACATGAGGGCAGGACCGGCGCGGCGCGACCGGGCCCGAGACCACCGGGGGCGAAGGGAGCGGAGGCGGTGAGCAGGGGAGAGCGCCGGCTGGAGCCGCCCAAGCCACGGCAGCAGGCCCCGAGCAGGAGTTCCGGGCTGGTGCCTGGCGTCACGACCCCGGATGACGTGCTGGCCGAGGGCCCGGCCGCTGAGGACGGCAAGGACTACAAGGCGGACGGCCCCTCCCGGCACACCGACGTCCTGGCGGCCGAGTACTTCCGCACGAACTGGGGCGTGAAGGACAAAGCGTTCAAACGCCTGAAAGATGTCCGCACGGTGGGCGGCTACCTGCGCATCTACACCGACCTGCCGGAGAGCGCGGACAACTCCCTCACCGCGATCAAGCTGTGTGAGCGCGGCCTGGCCTACCTCCATGAGCAGGGCGTCCAGAACCCCGTGGTGTTCGTGCACTCCGAGTTCGGCGAGAACGGCAACCCGGTGCTCGCCAACATCCTCGGCCCCTCCGACCGCAGCTGCCGCGTCACCTACCCGAACCCCCGCTGACCAGCGGAAGGAGGGGGCCCGGGTCAGCGGACCCGGACCCGTGTCTTCGAGCACACCTCGCAGCGCTGAGTGACCACCCGCCCGATGGTCTCAACCGTCACCCACCGGTGGCGAAGATGGACAAACCGCACGCGGTGCTCGTACCCGTGGCCGGCGATCGATACGCCCTGTCGTTACCTGATCACCCCTTGGGTTCGAGCCGCAGGGAGATCGAGTTGATGCAGTAGCGGTCGTCCGTCGGCGTCGGGTAGCCCTCCCCGTGGAAGACGTGCCCGAGGTGGGAGTCGCAGCGCGCGCAGCGGACCTCCGTGCGGACCATGCCGAGGCTGCGATCCTCGATGAGCCGGACCGCCTCGCTCTCGGACGGCTCGAAGAAGCTCGGCCACCCGCAGTGCGACTCGAACTTCGTGTCCGAGCGGAACAACTCGGCCCCGCAGGCGCGGCACGAGTAGACCCCCTCGGTCTTGGTGTCGACGTATTCCCCCGTGAACGGGCGCTCGGTCCCGGCCTCCCTGAGGACACGGAACTCCTCAGGAGATAGCTGGGTCCGCCATTCGGCCTCGCTCTTGACCACCTTGTCCATACCTCCAGAGTACGAGATGCGGCAAAAAGAGATCTCCGCAGGCTGAAGCATCCGTTCTCAGGGAATTTCGCGTCTTTCTCGGCAAGGGGGTGTCATCACCCCCTGCCAAGGGGTGAGATCATCCGCAGATCCCGCCGAGCGGCACAGCCCACGCCCGTGCTGGCGCCGCTGGGGATCGGAACGGCCGGCCGGGTGGCGCGCCAGCGCCCGGAACGGCGGAGGGTGATCTGGCGGCCCGTCCCGTCGAGCCCTCGGTCCCGCCACCGAGGAGGCTCCGGGACGGGCCCACCCCGTCCCACCGCCATACTGCCCGGGACGCCCTTAAGCGATCGCCGGCGCGAAGCAACCTCCCCGGGGCCTCGCGCATGGAGAAGACATGCAATCCGAGATCATCCATCCGCCGCCCACGGAAGCGGGCGGCGCGACCGTGGCGGCCTTGTTCGAGGTGCACCGCCTGTCGCTGGTGCGGCTGGCGTTCCTGCTGCTCGGCGACCGGGAGAGCGCCGAGGACGTGGTCCAGGACGCGTTCGCCGCGGTCCATCGCCGGTGGGGCGCGCTGTCCGAGCGCGACCCCGCAGGCAGGTGTTCCTGGCCGTGCGGGGGCTGCCGCGACGCCAGCGTGAGGTGCTGGTGCTGCGCTACTACCTCGAGTCGTCGGAGGCGGAGATCGCTCAGGCGATGGGCGTCAGCCGTGGAACGGTCACGGCGACCCGTGGTACGCACGGGTGGTCGAGGCGATCGGGTGGACCGGCGAAGGGCCCCGGCTGCCCGAGGGCTGCGTCCAGCGGCCGGGAGAAACCTGTGAGGGCACCTGAGGCCCCTCTTCGACGGCAAGGGGTAGGTTCGGGGGCATGGCATCGCCGTTTATCGAGCTCGAGGTGGGGGAGCGGACCGTCAAGGTCACCAATCCCGACAAGGTCTACTTTCCGGAGATCGGCGCCACCAAGCGCGAGCTGGTCGAATACTACGTGAGCGTGGGTGAGGGCGCCCTGCGGGCGCTCAAGGACCGCCCGACCAACCTCAAGCGCCACCCCGACGGCGTGCAGACCGAGGCGATCTACCAGAAGCGCATGCCCCCGAAGCATCCCGAGTGGCTGCAGTCGGTGGAGGTGACGTTCCCGAGCGGCAGGAAGGCCCACTCGCTGCGCGTCACCGAGGTCGCGGCCATCGCCTACTGCGCCAACCTCGGCACCATCGACTTCCACCCGTGGCAGGTGCGCGCCACCGACGTCGAGCACCCCGACGAGCTGCGCGTCGACCTCGACCCGCAGCCTGGTCTCGAGTTCGACGCGGCGCGCAAGGCGGCGTTCCTGACCAGGGACGTGCTGGCCGAGCTCGGCATGACCGGCTTCGTGAAGACCTCGGGCAACCGCGGCGTGCACATCGCCGTGCGCATCGAGCCCCGCTGGGACTTCGTCCAAGTACGTCACGCCGGCATCGCCCTGGCCAGGGCCGTCGAGGCGCGCGACCCGAGCCTGGTCACCACGGCGTGGTGGAAGGAGGAGCGCGGCGAGCGGGTGTTCATCGACTTCAACCAGAACGCCAGAGACCGCACGGTGGCCAGCGCCTACTCGGTCAGGGCGAAGCCGCACGCGCCCGTCTCGACCCCGCTGACCTGGGACGAGCTGGCCGACGCCGACCCGCGCGACTTCGACATCCGCACGGTGCCGGCCCGGTTCGCGAAGGTGGGCGACGTGCACGCGGCCATCGACGACGCGGCGTACTCGATCGAGACGCTGCTCGACCTCTATGCCGGGGACGACCGCGGCGATCTGCCCTATCCGCCGAACTATCCGAAGATGCCGGGCGAGCCCAAGCGGGTCCAGCCGAGCAAGGCGCGCTCCGACACCTGACTCACTGCCGCGCTCACTGCCGCGCTCACTGCCGGACGAGGCGGTGCGGGGCCAGCTCGCGGGTCTCGCCCCGCTTCAGGTAGACCACGCGGTCGGCGAGCCCGGCCTGCTCGATGTGGTGCTTGAAGTCGTCGAGCGGCGAGCTGAAGACCGTGTAGTCGTCGTAGTGGATCGGTACGACGGTGTGCGGATTGATCAGATCCACCCACGACGCCCCCTGCTCGCCGTCCATGGTGACCATGAGCGTGCCGAGCAGTTTGGTGCCGCCCAGGTGGACGAGGGCCAGGTCGATGTCGGGGAAGCGGCGCGGGATGGCGTCGAGCCGCCGGTCGAGCAGCGTGTCGCCGCTGATGTGCAGGCGCAGCTGGACCCGTTCGTCCTGACCGCAGAACTCCAGCATCGTGCCCATCACGGGCGGCAGCAGCGACTCGGCGAAGCCCGGCGCGTGCTTGCCCGGCAGCGCGGTGATCCGCACGCTGCCGCCGGGGCCGTGCAGCCGGTACTCCGACCAGTTCGACAGCCCGACGGCCTGGCCGAAGCCCTGCCGGTGCAGGACGCGGGCGGCGGACGGGGTGGTCACGATCGTGGTGTCGCGGTCGAGCTTCTTGCGGGCGACGCGGTCCCAGTGGTCACCGTGCATGTGGGAGAGCACGACCGCGTCGAGCGGCGGCAGGTCCTCGACGCGCAGGGCCGGGTCCGTGAGCCGCCGCGCGGCCAGCCCGTAGCCGAGGTGGGCGAGCTGGCCCCGGTGCAGGAAGTTCGGGTCCGTCAGGAGCGTGAAGCCGTTGTAGCGGATGAGCGTGGTCGCGTTCCCGATGAACTGCAGGCTGCCTGTCACGTCGGATCACTCCGGGTGTCGTGGTCGCTGCTCCGGAGGCACGCCGCCGCCCTTGCCGCCGCCCTTGCGGCCCTTGTCCGTGCCGTGCGGGTGCCCGGAGCGCTTCTTGGTCTCGGGTATGACGTCGGCCGCTTTCGCGTTGGCGCCGGACCTTCCTGACCTGCGAAGTTCCGGCTGTTGCGGGTTACTCATGGCTTTCGTCCCCCTTTGTTCCGTACGTCCTCTGCCACGGCCGCCCGGAGCCAAACCCGCCAGCGATGGTCGCGCGGGAAAAATGGCTGGCGATCCGGCGGCGCCCCCCGTTACGCTCCCATCCGTCCGTGAAATGCCGTGTCCGTGGCCTCGTGCCACACGTGGGGAGGGTTTGATGCCTGGCACCGCGCCCAGCGCGCCTCGCAGTCGTGCCTCCGGCGGATCCCGCCTCTGACCGAGCGATGACCTCATAACCGGACAGGCCGTATGACCAGCGTGCCCCGCGAGGCCCGCTGGGCGCTTCCTTGCTGCGTGATTTCGAAGACCATTCCGGCAAGGAGTACCCAGGTTGTCCACCAACGGCAATTCACCACTGCTCAACACCTTCGCCTGCGTACGCTGCGGCCTCACGGTCACCGCGAACGCCCCCGACGGCACCCGGCGCAACCACTGCCCGAGCTGCCTGCACTCGCTGCACCTGCAGGACGAGTGCCGGTCACGGATGATCCCCATCTCGATCGCCGTGCTGCGCACCGGGGAGTGGATGATCATCCACCGCTGCACCCGGTGCGGTGAGCTGACCTCGAACCCGATCTGCGGGGACGACAACCAGCTCATCCTCATGCGCATGGCCGTCAGGCCGCTGGCGCAGCCTCCGTTCCCGCTCGAAGCGTTCGGTGATCTGTGACATGCCGCGCAGGAAACCCGGCGGCCGGCGGCCGCAGCAACGCAAGAAGATCCATCACGCGGAGCCGGCGGACGCGTTCCGCTGCGTCGGCTGCCGGCTCGACGTGCCCATGACGGCGCCCGGCACCGCGCACCGCAACCACTGCCCGAACTGCCTGACCAGCCTGCACGTCGATCGCCGCGTGCCCGGTGACCGCAGGGCGGGCTGCCGGGGCCGGATGGCGGCGCTCAGCGTCTCCGTCCGGGGTGACGGCGAGTGGCTGATCATCCACAGTTGCCAGTCGTGCGGCGAGCTGAGCGCCAACCGCATCGCGGGCGACGACAACGCGCTGGCGCTGCTGCGCATCGCCATGCGGCCGCTGTCGGACGCCCGCCTGCCGGTCAACGCCCTGCTCGCGCTGTGACGGGGTGGCCGGGACCGCTTCGCGCGGCCCCGGCCGCCGAGCCTGGTCAGTCGCCGAACTCCAGGTGCAGGGCCTGGGTGAAGTCGGCGATGGCCTCCTCGTGCCGGTCCAGCTCCTGGTAGATCTCGCCGCGCACGCGGAACGCCCAGACGTACTCGGGGTCCAGCTCGATGGCGGCGTCCAGGTCCCTCAGCGCGGCCTCGTTGTCGCCCAGCTCGCTCAGCACCGCGCCCCGGCTGCCGAGCGCGCGGTCGTTGCCCGGGTCCAGCTCCAGCGCACGGCTGAGGTCGGCGAGCGCCTCGTCGTAGCGGTCGATCATGCGCAGCGCCTCGCCGCGGCGGCTGAGGGCCCGTACGTGGTCGGGGTCCGCCTCAAGGGCCTTGGTGTAGTCGTCGATGGCCTCGGTGTAGAGGTTCATGCGCTGGTAGAGCTCGCCGCGGGCGAGCCAGGAGTACGCCAGGTCCGTGTTCAAGGAGATGATCTTGGTGTGCTCCGCCAGTGCCTCGTCCAGCCGGTCCAGGTCCACCAGCGCGTCCGCCTTCGCCTCGAGGATCCACAACGAGTCCGGGGTGAGGGTGAGTGCGTGCTCGAAGTCCGCCATGGCCTCTTCCAGGCGTCCCATCCCGGCGTAGGTCTGGCCGCGCGAGCCCAGCGCGTACGCGCTGTCCGGCTCCAGCTTCAGCGCCTCGTCGAAGTCGTCGAGCGCGGCCTGGTAGCGCTCGATCACCCGATGGCTCTCACCGCGCAGCCGCCAGGCGCGCGCGTTCTCCGGGACCAGCGCGATCGCCTCGGTCAGGTCCGCTATCGCGGCGTCGTGCCGCGACAGGGCGATGTACGACTCCGCCCGGCTGCGCAGCACGGAGGCCCGGGACTGCGCGGCCGCGTCGGACAGCCCGGAATGGTCCATGATCCCCTCGTCCATGGGGGGTAAATCTATCCGACTAAATCTTGATGATGGCGGCCTTTTCCCGGGTGTACTCGAGGACCGCGTCGTGGCCGTATCCGCTGTCCTTGACCCCGCCGAACGGCAGCCCGGGAGGCATCTGGCGGAAGGTGTTCACCCAGACCGTGCCGGTCCGCAGATCACGGACGAACCGGTGCGCCCGTCCCAGGTCACGCGTCCACACGCCGGCCGCCAGCCCGTAGCGGGAGTCGTTCGCGATCGTCAGCGCCTCGTCGTCGGTCTCGAACGGGATGGCCACCGCGACCGGGCCGAAGATCTCCTCCTGGCACACCCGCAGCCCGTTGTCCTCGCTCGTGTAGAGCGTGGGCGCCACCCAGTAGCCGCCCGGCAGGTCCGGCACCACCTCCGCGCCCGCCCGGCCGCCGAAGACCAGCCGCGCGCCCTCCTTCTCGGCCAGTTCCAGGTACGACGTGACGCGCTCGTACTGGGCCGCCGACACGATCGGCCCCATCGTCGTCGCGAGGTCGAGCGGGTCGCCCAGCACCAGCTCCGCGCAGGCGCGCTCGATGCGGCCGAGCATCTCGTCCCAGATCGAGCGGTGGATGAGGATGCGCGAGCCCGCCACGCACACCTGGCCCGCGTTGCCGGTGTAGACGGAGTTCACGGTGACGCCGAGGGTGGCGGCGTCCAGGTCGGCGTCGGGGAAGACGATGTTCGGCGACTTGCCGCCCAGCTCGAACGTCATCGGCTTGAGCGCGTCCGCCGAGGCCCTGGTGATGGCCTGGCCGGTCTCGGTGGAGCCGGTGAGGCTGACCTTGCCGACGCCCGGATGCCGGACGAGCGCGTCGCCGACCTCCTCGCCCAGGCCGCTGACGATGTTGAGCACGCCGGGCGGGAACACCTCGGCCAGCAGCTCGCCCAGCCGCAGCACCGACGCGCTCGCCTGCTCGGCGGGCTTGAGGACGACCGTGTTCCCGGCGGCCAGCGCGTACGCGGCCTTCGCGGAGAAGGTCGAGATGGGGGAGTTCCACGGGATGATGCAGACGGCCACCCCGTACGGCTCGCGCCTGGTCAGCCCGAGCGCGTCCGGCCCGAGCTGCACGGTGTCGCCCCTGACCGCGTCGAGGCACTGCCCGGCGGCGATCTGCCACAGGTACGCCATGCCCGGCAGGTCCCGCTTGAGCGTGTCGCGCAGGATGCGACCGTTGTCGCGGGTCTCCAGCCTGGCCAGCTCCTCGGCGTGCTCGCCGAACACCTCGGAGACCTTGCGCAGGTAACCCGCCCTCGCCAGGGCGGGCAGTGCCGACCAGGAGGGGAACGCGCGCTCGGCGGCCTCGACCGCGGCGGCGGCCTCTGCGGCGCCCGACGCGGGGATGCGGGCCCAGGGCTCGCCGGTGGCGGGGTTGACCGTGTCCATCATGCGCGGCGCGGGCACCAGCTCGCCGCCGATGAGGTTGCGGTAGTCAGGCACGCGACCAAGCATATGCTTGCTCAAGATCTCTGACCAGGGGCCGGAAAGACCCTGTAAAGCGCCCGAAAGTGGACGCATAGTCGCGGTATCGCGGGGCACAACCGGTCGCGAGGGTGGGTGGTGGCGATGGTGAAGCGATGGCTCGGGCGGCTGGCGTACGGATCGCGCTATGACGACGTGCCGTGGGGGCAGCGGGTCTACGTACGGCCGGGGGAGCGGCTCGCCAGGGAGGCGCAGTGGCGCCTGCTCACCAGGCGTGCACCGATCGTGTCCCGGGCCGCGTACGAGCGGACCCGCTCCCTGGGCGAGATCGAGGAGTTCCTCGACTGCATGATGTGCGGCGAGTCGCGCCAGCAGCCGCTGTTCGAGCCGAACGGCGGCAAGGGCTGGCGCTACCACGTCGTCCGCTGCCCGTCCTGCGGCTTCCTCTACCGCAACCCGAACGTCCGCCCCGAGCGCCTCGGCGACCTGTACGCCACCGGCTACAGCAATTTCCTGACCGGCAAGTACGCCGCCAACCGGCAGCGCCGCTACGACCTGACGATGCGGGCGTTCTCCCCGGTCTTCGACGAGGGCAAGGAACGCCGCCTGCTCGACTTCGGCTCCGGCGTCGGCCTCTTCCTGGAGCTGGCCGAGCAGCGCGGCTTCGACGCGTACGGCGTGGACCTGTCGCCCGAGTCGGTCGCGCAGGCCAACGAGCGGCTCAGCCGGGCCCGCACGTTCTTCGGCGCCCCGCAGGACGTGCCCGAGATCGCAGCCGGCGGCTTCGACGTCATCACGCTCTGGTCGGTGCTTGCCCACCTGCCCCGGCCGCTGGACGACTTCCGGCTGTTCAGGAGCCTGCTGGGGCCGGGCGGTGTGCTGCTGATCCTCACCGTGAACGCCAACTCCCTGCTGCTCAAGGCGTACGGGTCGCAGTGGAGCGGCTTCACCAAGAACCACCTGATGTTCTACTCGCCCCGGACCGTGCGCACGCTGCTGCGGCGTACGGGCTTCGCGGGCGTCGCGTTCGCCCCGCACTACGGCGACACGATCGAGGCCGGCACCACCAGGCTGCCCGCCGGCCTGGTCAGCCGGCTGCGCAGGAACGTGCGGCTCAGCGACGGCGGCAACATGATGCGGGTGCTCGCCTTCGCCGACGAGGAGGCCATCGGCCGGTACGGCGGCGGCCCGCTCACCGTGCACCGCCTCACGTCGTAGCCGCCGCCACGGTGGCGCGCGCCCGCTCGCGGGTGAGTGGGGTGAGCAGCAGGCCCACGGCGACGGCGGCGGCACAGGCGAGCACGCACACGACGAACCCGTCCCGCAGCCCCTGCGCGGTGCCGAGCAGCGGCCCGAACGCGGCCACGCCCACGGCCCCGCCGACCTGCCGCGCGGTGTTGAACGCCGCCGATGCCGCCCCGTGCAGCTCGGGCCCGACGGCGGCGATCGCCTGCGAGGTCATGGACGGCACCAGCAGCCCCGAGCTGAACCCGGCGGGCACCAGCGCGAGCACCAGCGGCCACAGCTCCTCCGCCGTGCCCGCCCACGCCACCAGCAGGAACGTCCCGGCCAGCACCGCCTGCGCCGTGCCCACCACGGCCGGCCGCCCGAACCGCCGCGCCAGCCGGGCCGCACACAGGTTGGCGATCGCGATGAGCCCGGTCAACGGCAGGAACAGCAGCCCACTGCTCAGCGCTCCCAGCCCGCGCCCTTGCTGGAGCATGAGGCTCATCGCGAACAGCAGCCCGTAGAAGGCGAGATTGAACAGCGCCCCCTGCGCCGCCGTCACGACGAACACCCGATCCCGGTAGAGCGCCGCCGGCACCAACGGCATGCGCCTGGCCCGGCCGCCGGGTGCCTGGCGGGTGTAGGCGGCGCGAGTGGCCAGGACGAAACCGGCGAGTCCGGCCACCCCCAGCACCATGGCGGTGACGACCGGCGTGCTCAGGAGGCCCTGGACGGGGGTCTCGACGAGGGTGAAGACCAGGCCGCCGATCAGCAGGGTCGCGGTGACCAGGCCGGCGACGTCCAGACGACGCTCGCCGCGCGGCACGGCCGGCATCGACCGCACGCTCCAGATCATCGCGGGGACCCCGATGAGCACGTTGACGCCGAACACGGTACGCCAGTCCGCGACCGCCACGAGCGCGCCGCCCAGCAGCGGCCCCGCCGCCATCCCGACACCGCCGGCCGCGGACCACCAGCCGACCAGCCGGTGCCGCGCGTGCTCGTCACCGGCCGCGGCGGTGGCGAGCACGAGCGCGCTGGGCAGCAGCAGCGCCGCCCCCGCGCCCTGCACCAGCCGCGCCCCGTTGAGCACCGCCATCGTGGGCGCCGCCGCGCACGCCGCCGACGAGACCGTGAACACCAGCAGCCCCGCCACGAAGGCCCGCTTGGCGCCGAAGGTGTCGGTGATCGCGCCCGCGCCCAGCATCACCGCCGCGAACGAGAGCGTGTAGGCGTTGACGGCCCACTCCAGCTCGGCGCGCGAGGCGCCGAGGTGGGAGGCGAGCTGGGCGAGGGTGAGGTGCACGATCGTCCCGTCCACGAAGACCATGAAGGACGCGACCAGCGCCAGTACGATGACACCTCGACGATGTTCGATAGCCATGGAACAACTGTAGGAAGTGTTCTATCACCATCGAATACCGGGGTGCCCGCTGCAGGTGTCAGGCGTCGCCTAGGATCGGGGGCATGCAGCTCGCCCCCGGCGTCCACGTGGCCATCACCGACCGCGACGGCGGCGTCGGCGCCCCGCCTTACGGTTCGCGCAACCTCGGCGGCATGGTCGGTGACGACCCGGTGACCGTCCGCGCCAACCGCGCGGGCCTGGTGGCCGAGCTGGGGGTGCGGGCGGTGGTCTTCATGCGCCAGGTGCACAGCGCCGAGGTGGCGTACGTGAGCGAGCCGTACGGCGACGACCCGCCGCCGCTCGACGGCGTGTTCACCACCGAGCCCCGGCTGGCGCTGGCGTCGCTCGGCGCCGACTGCCCGGCCGTGCTGGTGGCCGACCCGGTGGCCCGCATGGTCGGCGCCGCCCACTCCGGCCGCCCCGGCACCGAGGCCGGCATCGCCACCGCCCTGGTGACCGCGATGGCGGCCAAGGGCGCCGAGCCAGGCAGAATGGTCGCGCTCATCGGCCCCGGCGCCTGCGGCCGCTGCTACGAGGTCCCCGCCGCCCTCCGCGCCCAGGTGGCCGAAAAGGTCCCCGCCACCTGGTCCACCACGTCCTGGAACACCCCCGCCCTGGACCTGCGCGCCGGCATCGCGTCACAGCTGAGAGCAGCAGGCGTCCCCGACATCCGCCACGACACCCGCTGCACGATCGAGTCGGCGGAGCTCTACTCCCACCGCCGCGACCAGCCGACAGGCCGCTTCGCCGGCCTCATCTGGCTCACCTAGCCACCCGAACGCCCCACGTCAGGCCCCACCAGCGGCCTCACGGGCTCTCGCCAGCGGTTGTCCCGAACACCTCACTGGCGCCTCGTTGGACCGCCCGCAGGGCCTTCGCCGACGTTGCCGCGGGCTCCGCACCGGGGCGGCCACTGCCCCGCACCGACAGCTCAAGCGGGCGGCCTCGCGGACCCCACTGGCACTTCGTTGTAGTCCTCGCAGGACCCGCGCCGACGCTGCCGCAGACCCCACATAGGCGGCCTCGCACCGGCGGCTCGCCGAACCCCACGGGCACTTCGTTGCAACCGTCGTAGACCTCCGCCGACATCGCCGCAGACCCCCCGGCGGCCCCGCACCGGCCTTCCCGCCGACCCCCACAACCTGCACCCCCGATGTGACACCCCCACAGAACCCCCTGACGGCCCCCAGGGCCACTGTCACGGTGGTGGGTGGGGTTAGTCCTTCTTGTCTTTGGAGGAGTTGGAGCCGTTGAAGATGGAGTTGACGGCGATGATGCCCATCCACACCGCCAGGATCGGCCAGAACCGGCCCTCTCCAAGCACCATGAACACGACGGTCGACACGGTGCCGAGGGCCACCGACACGATGGCGAGGGCCAGGCGTTGGCCGTCGGGCGGGCCTTGGCGGGCCACCTGGCGGCCTTTGGGTGCGACGTGGCTCAGCCGCTCGTCCACCCGCCGGTCGATCTCCTGGCCCATCTTGTCGAGGAACGAGTCCACGACGGCGTCTTCGTAGTCGGGCCCTAAATCGCGGCGTGCGGACACGGCGGCTCTGAGCTCATCCCCTGTAGTCATAGAACGAGATATATCGGGACAATGACTATCGGGCAAGGATGTCGTCGAGGTTGTAATGCACGGGACGTTCGAGCTGCTCGTACGTGCATGACTCAGG
The DNA here is from genome assembly GCF_042428605.1 of Nonomuraea salmonea. Classification (NCBI taxonomy): domain Bacteria; kingdom Bacillati; phylum Actinomycetota; class Actinomycetes; order Streptosporangiales; family Streptosporangiaceae; genus Nonomuraea; species Nonomuraea salmonea. Next base: position 332,168 of record NZ_JBHMCF010000029.1, on the reverse strand, counting down.
AGTGCGGTCGGGCCGCCACCGACGGAACTGCGCGGTGTGCCGGAACCGGTCGCCTTCCATCTGGTCGTAGGCCACCTCCATCACCAGCTCAGGCCGGAGCGGGATGAACGACAGGTCCTTCTTCGCGTTCCACCGCGACACCGCGCCGGGCACCCGCTGCCCGCCCCTGGACGGCCCGGCCGCCGGCTGGCCGACGTTGGCCGCCGCCTGCTCGGCCCAGTGACCCCACGGGTGCTCGCTCAGCTCGGCGAGGTACGGCTTGATCTCCTCGACCAGCTCGGCCCTTCGCTTCATCGGGAACGACGCCGCCACCCCCACGTGGTGCAGCCGCCCGTCGTCGCCGTAGAGGCCGAGCAGCAGCGACCCGACGATCGGCCCCGACTTGTGCTCGCGGTAGCCGCACACCACGACGTCGGCCGTACGCTCGTGCTTGACCTTGAACATCGTGCGCTTGTCGGGCACGTAAGGCTGGTCGCCCGGCTTGACGATGATGCCGTCGAGCCCGGCGCCCTCGAACATCTCGAACCACTCGCCCGCCTGCCCCTGGTCAGTGGTGACCGGGGTGAGCCTGATGGAGCCGCCCTTCTCGGGGAACAGCGTCTCGAGCCGCGCCCGCCGCTGCGCGAACGGCACCTCCATGAGCGACTCGTCGCCCAGCGCCAGCAGGTCGAACGCGACGAACTGGGCAGGCGTGCGCTCGGACAGCATCGTCACCCGCGACTTGGCCGGATGGATGCGCTGCTGGAGCGCGTCGAAGTCGAGCTGGCTGCCCATGGGCAGCACGATCTCGCCGTCGATGACGACCTTGTCGGGCAGCTCGGCCCGCGCCGCCTCGACCAGCTCGGGGAAGTAGCGCGTGAACGGCCGCTCGTTGCGGCTGCCCAGGTAGACCTCGTCACCGTCGCGGAAGATGATGCACCGGAAACCGTCCCATTTCGGCTCGTAGAACAGCGTGCCGTCCTGCTTCGGCATGGCCTTGACCGGCTTGGCCAGCATCGGCGGAACGGGCGGCCGCACCGGCAGATTGGGCACCGGCTGCGGCTCCTCCTCGGCCACCGGCTCCGCGCCGGGCTCCGCGCCGGGCTCCGCGGCGGGCACCCCGCCGGGCTCCGCGGCCGGATCAGTCGCCGGCGAAGTGGCCGCCGAAGCGGTCGGCTCCGTGGTCGGCCCGGTGGTCGGCCCGGTGGTCGGCCCGGTGGTCGGCCCGGTGGTCGGCCCGGTGGTCGGCCCGGTGGTCGGCCCGGTGGTCGGCCCGGTGGTCGGCCCCGTGGTCGGGTCGTCAGTCATCGCTCTGCTCCCTCGTGTACTTGCAGAAGAGCACCCCGTCCTCCTCCAGCACGTGGCCGAGCCGCAGCCCGACCTGCGCGGGCGTGCCGTTCTGGATGCGGGCGGCACCGCCCCCGACCAGCAGCGGGCTGATCGTCAGGCACAGCTCGTCGACCTGCCCGCACGCCGAGAGCTGGGCGTTGATGCGCGGCCCGCCCTCGCACAGCACCCGGGTCAGCCCCCGCTCGCGCAGCGCGGCCACGGCGAGGGGCATGTCGACGCCGTCGTCACCGGCCACCACGAGGTCGGCGTATTTGGCCGCCAGCCTGCGCCGCTCCTGGGGCGCGGACTCGCAGGTGATGACGATGGTCCTGCTCGGCGCATCGGTGAACAGCTCGCCGTCGAGGTCGAGCGACAGGCTGCGGGTGACGACCGCGATGGGCGGCACCTCGGGCCTGCCCTCGCGGATCTCGGCCCATGAGTCGCGCGGCGGGACCGGGCCGTAGCCCTCTTTGCGCACGGTGGCGGCGCCCGCGAGGATCACGTCGGCCAGCCCGCGCAGCGTCTGGAAGACCCGCCGGTCACCCTTGCTGGACAGCGGCCCCGAGCGCCCGTTGAGCCAGGCGGCGCCGTCGACGCTGGCGACCATGTTGAGCCGCAGCCATGGCCGGTCTTCGGGGTAGGCGTACGCCTGAACGATGTCCGGGTTGTCCTGAATGTCGGGATAGATGCGCCGCACTCCTCTACCTTGGCACAGCGCACCGACAATCGGTCCCGCCCCGGTTTTGGGACGGATAGTACTTTCGCGTAACGGCGGACTTCTTACCGTTTCTTTGCTTAACGTGACGATAGGGATAACAGGGAGAGGGGCCGCCGTGAGCCTGGCCACCGCCGTGGCGTGGACGATCGCCGCAGCCGCCGGCGTCTATCTGCTGTCGTTCTGGCTCACCGGCGCCAAGCGCCCGACCAAGATCACCCGGTTCCCCGCCGCGCTCGTCGTCTCGCACCCGGCCCTGGCCGTGACGGCGCTGATCTGCTGGGCGGGCGGGCTGATCACCGGCAACCGGGTGCTGGTCTGGGCCGCGTTCGCCGGCCTCGCCGCCGCCACGCTGCTCGGCTTCGTGATGTTCACCCGCTGGCTCGGCACCGGCCGCCACACCACCACCGCCGCGCGCGGCTTCCCCGCGCTCGCCGTCACCCTGCACGGCCTGGCCGGCGTCACCGCGTTCACGCTCGTCCTCCTGAGCGCGAGCGCCGCCCGGCTCTTCTGACGCGGCTCAGGGCTGACGCGGCTCAGGGCTGACGGGGCTCAGGGGTGACGCGGCTCAGGGCGTTCTGACGTCCTGGCGGGGCAGGCGCAGCACCTGCAGCGAGCGGGCGGTGACCGCGACGAGATCGCCGGCCGACCAGCGCTCGTCGGCGTACGCGTCCTCGATCGTGTCGTGGTTGGTGTCGAGCACCGGCAGCCAGCCGCTGCCGAACTCCTCGCCGGGCAGCGTGAACGACATGTTCTCGTGGTGGGCGTTGATGAGCAGCAGGAACGAGTCGTCCACGATGCGCTCGCCCCTGGGGCCGGGCTCGGTGATGGCGTCGCCGTTCAGATAGACCATGAGCGACTTGGCGTAGCTGATGTGCCAGTCGCCGGCCGTCATCTCGCGCCCGCCCGGCGTCAGCCACACGAGGTCGCGCCGGCCGTCGTCGGGGTGGCGGCCGTGGAAGAAGCGGCGCCGCTGGAAGACGGGGTGCTCGCGGCGCAGCTTCGACAGTGCGCGCACGAACTCCAGCAGGTCGGACTCGGTGTGGACGGTGGACCAGTCGATCCAGGCCAGCTCGTTGTCCTGGCAGTAGGCGTTGTTGTTGCCCCGCTGGGTGCGCCCGATCTCGTCGCCGTGGGACAGCATCGGCACGCCCTGGGACAGGAACAGGGTGGCGAGGAAGTTGCGGCGCTGGCGGCGGCGCAGGGTCACGATGTGGGGGTCCTCGACCGGGCCCTCGGCGCCGCAGTTCCAGGAGCGGTTGTCGTTGGTGCCGTCGCGGTTGTCCTCGCCGTTGGCCTCGTTGTGCTTGTGGTCGTAGGAGACGAGGTCGGCGAGGGTGAAGCCGTCGTGGCAGGTGACGAAGTTGATGGAGGCGACGGGACGGCGGCCGGACGACTCGTAGAGGTCGGCGGAGCCGGTCAGCCGGGACGCGAACTCAGGAAGGGCTGAATGGGTGCCCCTCCAGAAATCTCGTACGATATCGCGGTATTTCCCGTTCCATTCCGTCCACAAAGGCGGGAAATTTCCGACCTGATACCCGCCCGGCCCCACATCCCACGGCTCCGCGATCAGCTTGACCTGAGAGATCACCGGATCCTGCTGGATGAGGTCGAAGAACGCGCTCAGCCGGTCGACGTCGTGCAGCTCCCTGGCCAGCGCCGAGGCCAGGTCGAAGCGGAACCCGTCGACGTGCATCTCGAGCACCCAGTAGCGCAGGGAGTCCATGATGAGCTGCAGGGCGTGCGGCGAGCGCACGTTGAGCGAGTTGCCGCAGCCGGTGTAGTCGAGGTAATAGCGCCGGTCGCCGTCGTGCAGGCGGTAGTAGGCGGCGTTGTCGATGCCCCTGAACCCGAGCGTCGGCCCCATGTGGTCGCCCTCGGCGGTGTGGTTGTAGACCACGTCGAGGATGACCTCGATGCCCGCCTCGTGCAGCGCCCGCACCATGGCCTTGAACTCCAGCACCTGCTGCCCCCGCGTGCCCGCGCTGGAGTAGCCGCCGTGCGGGGCGAGGTAGGCCATGGTGTTGTAGCCCCAGTAGTTGGTCAGCCCGCGGGCGACCAGGAAGTGCTCGGGGACGTAGTGGTGCACCGGCATCAGCTCGACCGCCGTCACCCCGAGCGACAGCAGATGCTCGATGATCGCCGGATGCCCGACCCCCGCGTACGTGCCCCGCAGGTCGGGCGGCACGTCGGGGTGGCGCATCGTGAGCCCGCGCACGTGGGCCTCGTAGATCACGGTCTCGTGGTACGGGATGCGCGGCGGCCGGTCGTTGCCCCACTCGAAGAACGGGTTGATCACCACGTTCTTCGGCATGTAGGGGGCGCTGTCCTCGGTGTTGCGCCGGCTCGGGTCGGTGAAGTAGTAGGGGAACAGCGCCTGGTTCCAGGTCAGCTCGCCGTCGATGGCCTTGGCGTAGGGGTCGAGCAGCAGCTTGGCCGGGTTGCACCGGTGGCCCCGCGGCGGGTCGTAGGGCCCGTGCACGCGATAGCCGTAGCGTTGCCCCGGCTGGATGCCCGGAAGATAGCCATGCCAGACGAAGCCGTCGACCTCGGGCAGATCGACGCGCTCCTCGGAGCCGTCATCGTGGAAAAGGCACAGCTCGACCCGCTCGGCGACCTCGGAGAACACCGCAAAGCTGGTGCCAACGCCGTCCCAGGTGCCGCCGAGTGGATAGGGCTCGCCCGGCCAGACCTCGCGCATGTGACCCGATTGTCGCACGCGAAAGCGGTCTTGGTCGCGCAATGCTCCGATCGCCGTTCGGTAAGGGCGTTCGCTCGTCAGAGCAGCTCGGCCTTGAGCGTGATCGTCGTGCCCGCGAGCGCCTTGCTGACCGGGCAGCCGGCCTTGGCGGCCTCGGCCGCCTGCTGGAACTGCTCGGCGCTGATGCCGGGCACGCGGCCCTGGACGGTCAGCACGATGCCGGTGATGCCCTCGCCCGGCTGGAACGTCACGTCGGCGCTGGTGGTCAGCGACTCGGGCGGGGTGCCGGCGCCGGCCAGGCCGTGGGAGAGCGCCATGGAGAAGCAGGAGGAGTGGGCGGCGGCGATGAGCTCCTCGGGGGAGGTCTTGCCGTTGGCGGACTCGGCCCTGGACGGCCAGGAGACCTCGAACGTGCCGACGCCCGAGGTGTCGAGAGAGACGGTGCCCGAGCCGTCGAGCAGGGCGCCTTTCCACTGGGTCGTCGCGGTGCGGGTGGTGGCCATGGGTGGTCCCTCCGTGTTCCCTCCGTGTGTGCTTCGTCGCTTTCTGAAGACGACACTATCGCGGGGCGAAAGAGTCTCGCGGTGCGGGTCATCCCGCTCTACATTTGCCGCGAATAATGTCATGCTCGGGTCGCGGCGCCTGTGCCGCCTTGGTCCGGATTACACGGGAGTGTGGTGCCAGTGGAGGCACCGTACGACGACCGCCTGCTGCACCAGCGGGTGGTCGGCGGCGATGAGTCCGCGCTGGGGGAGGTCTACGATCGGCTCTCCTCGCTGATCTTCGGTCTCTCCCTGCGGGTCACCAGGGACCGGGTGATCGCCGAGGACATCACGCAGGAGGTGTTCCTGGTCTTCTGGGAGCGGCCGCTGGCCTACGACCCCGACCGGGGCACGCTGCGCGCCTGGCTGGCCACCATCGCCCACCGCAGGGCGGTGGACCACGTGCGCGCAGAGGAGCGCAGGCGGGTGTCGGTGCTCGGGCCACGGCTGTTCGAACGGGAGCCGGCCCGCCTGGAGGACACCGTGCTGGCCGCCGCCGAGGCCGACCGGGTGCGCAGGGCGGTGACGTCCCTGCCCGAGGCGTTACGCCAGGCCGTCGAGCTGGCGTACTTCGGCGGGCGCACCTACCGGCAGGTCGGCGAGGAGCTCGGCGTCCCCGAGGGCACCGCCAAGTCCCGCATCCGCCAGGCGTTACGCCGCCTGGCGGACGCGCTGGCCGAGGAGGAAGTCTGATGAGCGCCGGGTCCCCGCACGGGTCGGGCGCGAGCGGAGAAGACCTGATGAACGTCCGGTCGCGGCACAGATCGGGCGGACATGGAGCAAGCGTGCCGGAACCAGGGCCGCCGCACACGGGCCTGGCCGCCGCGTACGCGCAGGAAGAGGTGTGATGGACCCCGTCGAGCGTCTCTATCTGGACGCGATGATGGAGGACCCGGCGGTGCCGGCCCACTCGTTGCGGCCCCAGCTCCTGGCCGGGGCCCGCGCGCGGCGCCGCCCCGCGGCCCCCACCGCCGGCTGGGCGCAGCCGTACGCGGCCCGCGTGGCCGCCATGGACGCCCTGCTGGCCTCCGCCGTGGACGACGACTGGTCGCGCGTCATCGTCGAGGGCTGGACGCTGCAGGAGCTCGTGGCCCACCTGGCGGCCAAGGACGGCCTGGTGGCGGCCTCCGTGGGCGCTCCCGTGCTGGGCCCGCCGATCGAGGCGGCCGACTCGCTGGGGCGTACGCACGACGTCCAGGCGTACGAGCGGGCCCGCAGCCCCGAGCAGACGCGGCGGGACTGGCGGGCGCAGGCCGACGCGCTCTGCCGGCACCTGGCCGAGCTGCCGCCCGCCACCCCCGCCACGCTCGACGGCATGGAGATCGCGGTCAGGGACCACATCCTGGCCAGGGGCCTGGAGACGTGGATCCACACGGCCGACGCAGCGCGGACGGCGCGGGTGCGCCTGCCCGACCCCCTCCCCGAGCACATCCATCCGACGGCCGACCTGTGCGCGCGCCTGCTGCCGTGGACGATGCTGCTGTCGGGGCTGGACGGCTCCGGCCGCACGCTGCTGCTGACGCTGACGGGTCCCGGCGGCGGCGAGTGGCGGGTCGCACTGGGCGTCGAGGACGCCGGGCCGGGGGAGCCTGACGCGCACATCACGGCGGACGTCGTGGCCTTCTGCTTCCTGCTGGGCGGCCGGGGCGACCCCGCCGACTTCCCCGCCGACCTGGAGGGCGACCTGTCCTTGGCCAGGGACGTGCTCACCACCGCCCCCGCTCTTTCCGGCCCTTAACCCGCGAAATCGGACTAATTCCGCACTTCTCACTTATCCGGTAGAGGAAAAGGCGCGGAGCGTGCGTCTTTTACCGTACGGGCGCCCGGGAAGTGCGCAGCGGTCTCCCAAAATTCTGGTACAACGACCCCTTCGCCGGAACCTTAAGGATTTGACGGGTTGTTTGGATCAGTACGGGTAAACGGGATTCTGTGCGCGGGTACGTCTGCCCTTGTCCGAGTACTCCGAGAAATGGGGGCTCGGATTTCGGGTCGTTCTACCCAGGGCGGTAATAGATGCACGTTCATTTCGATAAGCCACATAGGCCAGCGGTGCGCCGGCGTATCGCTGGCCTTGCGCTCGCCGCCACCGCGGCCGGCGTGGTGCTCCTTCCCGTCGGCCAGGGGATCGCCGGCGCGAGCGCAGGCGCGCCCGCCGTCCCCGCCGCCGTCGCCTACACCTCCGGCGAGAAGCCGGTGCTGGGATGCGGTCACCGCCGCTGCGGCCCGTACTGGTGGGGCCGCCGCTGGTGGGGCGGGCACCACCATCACCACCACCACGACTTCCACGACGAGCACCACTTCCGTGGCCACCGCCACCACGACGACAGGCGCCACGAGCCCATTCGCGAGCTGCCCGAGCAGGAGGAGCCGGAGGTCGAGGAGCCGGAAGAGCCGGAAGAGCCCGAGCAGCCCGAGCAGCCCGAGCAGCCGCCCAACCAGCCGCCGAACCGGCCACCGCACAAGCACCAGAAGCCGCACAAGCCATATAAGCCGTACAAGCCGGTCAAGGAGCGGCCCATCAAGTTCAAGCCGCGCTACGACGACCGCGGCGGCGAGTGGGCGCCGTGGGACAGCTGGCGCAACGGCCTGAAGAGCGACTACGGCAACGACTGGCGCGCCTCCGACTGGGACTGACGGCGCACCGGCCACCGGACCGGCCATCGGACCGACCAACGGGCCGATCACCGGGCTGATCGCCGGGGCCGACGCAGGAACCGGGGAGCGGCGACGTAGGCTTGCCAATCCTCGACCAGGTCGCCGGGGGACGCCGTGACCGCTGGTCACGGCGTCCCCCGGACGGCAGCACGAGACGAGAGGGGGTCTCCCATGACGGGTGACGACACGACCGGTCTGGCCGACCTGATGTACGAGTTCGGGCTGCTCAAACGCTACAAGCGGACCGGCTGGCTGGTCGCGGGCGTACGCGATCCCGAGAGCATCGCCGAGCACTCGTTCCGCGCGGCCGTGCTCGCCGCCGTGATCGCCAGGCTCGAAGGGGCGAACCCCGAGCGGGCCGCCTTCATGAGCCTCTTCCACGACACGCAGGAAACCCGCATCACCGACATCCCGTACGTCGGCAAGCTCTACCTCAAGCCGGCCCCCAACGAGGAGGTCACCGCCGACCAGGTGCGCCACGTGCCCGCCGAGGTGGCCGGCATGCTGCGCGACGCCGTGGGCGAGTACGAGGAGAAGGCCAGCCTCGAAGCCGTCTGCGCGCGCGACGCCGACAAGCTGGAGTGCCTCATCCAGGCCGTGGAGTACCGCGAGCAGGGACACCAGAACGTGCAGGGGTGGATCGACAGCTCGCTCGCGGCCATCACCACGACGACGGGCAAGCGCCTGGCGGAGGAGGCGCTGAGCACGGGCACCCTGGACTGGGTGACCCGCGTGCTCAACGGCGGCTGACAGATCCGGCCGCATCTCCTGCATGGACAGCGGCCGACCACCCGGGGCGACACCCCAGGTGCGGTTCCCGCCCGGCCCAGGGGCCCGGGCGGGGCTGTGAGGGCCTGTGCGGGCTCAGGCGGGCTTGGAGACGAGATCCCTGGCGTACTCGTCGTCGCTCTCCGCCAGCACCCGCTGAGCGCCCTGGGCGGCCCGCTCGTCGCCGCGCACCGCCAGCCCACGCGTGGCCTCGGCCACCGTACGCAGGTCGGCGTCGGTCAGCCGGGCCGCCAGCGCCTCCCTGATCTGCGGCGTGTCGGCCGACAGCCCCGCGAGCCCGGCGGTCGCCCAGTCGCGGATCTCGGAGTCGTCGTCCTCGCTCATCGAGATGAGCAGCGCCAGCCCTTCCTCGTGGTCGGGCGGCAGCACGTCGGCCAGCGCGATGGGGTCGGTGATCGTGCGCTTGTGATCGGGACGCCCGATGACGTCCAGCACGTACGGCAGCGCCCGCGGGTCGCCCTGGTGGCCGAGCGCGGCCAGCACCGAGCGCAGCACCTGCGGGTTGCCCTCGGTCGTGACCATCTTCTCCAGCAGCGGCAGCGTCCTTTCGAGGTACGGCTTGTCGCCGTCGGAGAACCCGAACTGCGCGATGGCGTCCACGCCGAACTCGCGCTCCCTGGCGTCCTCGCTCACGCACAGCCTGGCCAGCGCCTCGTAGGTGTCGTCGTCGGCCCGCTTGCCCAGCGTGTCGGCCACGATCCACCAGGTCTCGGCGTCCTCGTCGACGTCGCGGTGCGCCAGCGCCCGCGCCACCAGCTGATCCACCGGCGTCTCGACGCCCGCCGCGTCCTCCAGCAGGGTCGCGATGGCCGCGTGGCCGCGCTGGGCCTGCACCTGCTCGCTCTCGGCGCCGTCGGCCGAGCGGCCCGCCACGGTGACCAGCTCGGTGCCGTCCTTGGCGTACTGGCGGGCGACGACGTATTCCCAGCCCTCCTGCTCCACCTGGTCGAGCAGCGCGCTCTCCAGGTGCACGCCGACCCAGTCGAGGGCGATCTCCAGCGGCGTGTCGCCGTCGCCGTCGTACTTCCGGTGGTCGGCGCCCGCCTCCAGCAGCACCTGCACGACGCCCAGCGCGCCGCGCCTGGCGGCCAGGGTGAGTGGGGTGTCGCCGTCGTCGTTGGTGACGTCGACCTCGGCGCCTGCCTCGATCAGCATCCTGGCGACGTTGGCGTGGCCGTTGGCGGCGGCCCAGAGCAGCGCCGTCCAGCCGCCCGCCTCCCTGGCGCCGACCTCGGCGCCGGCCGCCAGCAGCGCGCCGGCCACCTCGGTGCGGTCCCAGGCGGCGGCCGCGCACAGCGGCAGGCCCGCGTCCTCGCCCTCGCTGGGCCTGTTGGGATCGGCGCCACTGGCGAGCAGCTTGCCGACGGTCTCGGTCTCGCCGTTCAACGCCGCGCGGTAGAGCTGTTCCTCATGCATGACAGGGACCCTAGCCTGGTCCGGCCGCGCCCCGGACCAGACCGGGGTCCGTGTCATCGCGTGATACGTGCCCCACCCATGGACCGGTTCACTTCTCATCCGAAATGTGCATGTTTTGGGGTATCAAGGTATTCCTCCGCAGGGAGGAGGAGCATCGGGGGCAAGACGCGATATGTTGCGAGTATGACTGATCCCGGTGAGCTCCGTGCGTCCGATGCCGAGCGCGAGGCCGTCGTCGAGCAGCTGCGCGTCGCCTCGGTCGAGGGGCGTCTCACCCTCGCCGAGCTGACCGACCGTACCGAAGCGGCCTATACGGCCACCACGCACGCCGAGCTGGCCCTGCTCACCCAGGATCTGCCGTCGGGCACCGCCGCGCCCGCGCCCGCTCCCGTGCAGCCCCAAGGCAGGAAGCGGCGCTGGTTCGTGGCCGTCATGGGCGACTCCAAGCGGCATGGCACCTGGCGCATCGACCAGGAGCTCGGCGCTGTCGCGGTGATGGGCGACGTCGTGCTCGACCTGCGCGAGGCCGAGGTGCGCACCGACAAGGTCGAGATCATGGCCGTCGCGGTGATGGGCGACGTGAAGATCATCGTCCCCGACGGCGTGAGCGTGGACCTCGACGGCATGGCCATCATGGGCGACAAGAAGGTCAAGGTCGACCAGGCGTTGTCCGGGGCGAACGCCCCCGTGGTGCGCGTGCAGGCGTACGCCGTGATGGGCGACGTCAAGGTGGTCGGCGACTCGCAGGCCAAGCCGCTCAAGCGTGGCTTCTCGGCCTGGCGCGAGCACTGGCGCCAGCTCCACGGCGAGGACTGGCGCGAGCTGAGCCGCCAGGTCCGCGCCGAGGGCCGCGAACTCCGCCGCCAACTCCGCAACGACAACCGCCACCCCGGCTACTGACCCCTGCCCTGTCCCTTTCCGGCGGCAGCTGGCCGACGTCCTTTGGAGGAGGGGGCGACCTTGGCCGCTGCCCCCAGCCGTCCGTGGGGGCTGACGTCCTTTGGGAGGGGTGGCCTCGGCCACTGCCCCCACCTGTGTCAGGTTCCGGTGGTAGGTGGCTGGTGTCCTTTGAGGGAGGGGTGGCCCCCGTCCCGGCTACCTCCCCGTCGTAGGGGGTTGGCGTCCTTTGGAGGGGGTTGCCTCGGTAACTGACTCCCGCCCGAGGGAGGGGGTGGCCTCGGCTGCTGAACCTGTCGTCAGACGGCCAGGGCGGTTGGTTGGGTTAGGGCGGTTTTGTAGCGTTCGAGGAGGATGTCGACCAGTTCCGGGGCTGGGCCCAGGACGTCGGCCACCGCGTCGGCGCCGGCCCTCAGGGTTTCGTGGCGGACCTTGTCGGCGAAGAAGCCGGGGGCCAGCAGGTACGGGGCCACGACCACGCGCGGGGCGCCGGCCCGTCTGAGGGCGGTCACCGCCTGCGCCGGAGTGGGGCGCGCCGCGGAGGCGTATGCGGGTGTCACGGTCCACCAGCCGGACCGCCGCCACACCCGCGCCGTCTCCGCCACCACGCCGTTGGCCCTGGCGTCGCTGGAGCCGGCCGACACCAGCACCACCGCCGTCCCGGGGTCGCCCGCAGGCACGCCCGCCTCGCCGAGCCGCCGCTCCAGCGCGGACAGCAGCAGCGGATGCGGGCCGAGCGTGCTCCCGTAGCTGACCCGCAGCAGCGGATCGCGCGCCCGGGCCTCGTTGAGCGCCGCGGGCAGGTCCACCCGGCTGTGGTACGCCTCGGTGAGCAGCAGCGGCAGCACCACGGCCGCCCGCAGCCCGCTGAGCGCCTGCCCGAGCGAGGGCGCGCAGTGATCGAGGTACGCCACCCGCACGTCCAGCGGCACCTGGTCGAGCAACGCGGCCACGGTGGCGGCGGCGCGCGGGTCACGAGACCCGTGGGCCACCGCCACCAGTGGCACGCGGCCGGGGGCCGCCCCGCCTGCCAACGGGACGGGTCCCCCGCTGGGGATCACAGGTGAATGCCGCATTCGACCTTCCCCAGGCCCGCCCAGCGTCCGCTGCGCGGATCCTCTCCCTCCGCGACCTGCCGCGTGCACGGCGCGCAGCCGATCGAGGGGTAGTTGTCGTAGTGCAACGGGTTGATCAGCACCCCGTTGTCGGCGATGTAATTGTCGACGTCCTCCTGCGTCCAGGCGGCGATCGGGTTGACCTTCACCATCTGCCGCTTGGCGTCCCACTCCACGACCTTGGTGCCGGTCCTGCTGGGCGACTCGTCGCGGCGGATGCCGGAGATCCACGCCAGATACGGCTCGAGCGCCCGGTTGAGCGGCTCGACCTTGCGCAGGTAGCAGCACAGGTCGGGGTTGCGGCCGAACAGCCGCGGCCCGAGGTCGCGGTCCTGCTCCTCGACCGTGCGCGACGGCTTGATGTCGATCACGTTGACGTCGTAGACCTGGCGCACCGCGTCGCGGGTGCCGATGGTCTCGGCGAAGTGGTAGCCGGTGTCGATGAACAGGACGTCGACGCCGGGCTTGACCCTGCTCACCAGGTCGATGAGCAGCGCGTCGCTCATCGAAGAGGTCAGGCACAGCCGGTCGCCGAACGTCGCCGCCGCCCACCGGATGATCTCCCGCGCGGGTGCGCCTTCGAGGAACTTGGCGGCGGACTCGACGATGTCCTGCAGGTCGAGCACGCCGCGCTGATCTCTCAGCCCCACCTCGATGTCGACGAGCGTCATATCTTCACTCCGATCCCCAGGAATTTGAGCTTGAAGGCACGAGCGCAGGCGCGGCAGTACCAGCCGCCGCCCGTTCCCGCCCCGGACGCCCCGCGCTCGCCCGCGTGGGATTCCGCGTGGGATTCCGCGTGGGATTCAGTGGGCTCATAGGGCTCGAGGTCCTCGTCACCGCAGTAGGGGCAGTGGAAGGGAACCGCTCGTTCGGTCATTTCAGGTCGGCCTCGTCTGCTCGCTGGACCCAGTCGGCGAACGACTCGCCTTCCTTCTTCTGGCTGTCGTAGTTGGACACGACGCGTGTCACGTAGTCGGGCAGTGCCTTGGCGGTGGTCTTGAGCCCGCGTACCTTCCTGCCGAAGCCCGCGTTGACGCCGAGCGAGCCCCCCAGGTGGATCTGGAAGCCCTCGACCTGGTCGCCGTTCTCGTCCACGACGAGCTGGCCCTTCAGGCCGATGTCGGCGACCTGGATGCGGGCGCAGGAGTTGGGGCAGCCGTTGACGTTGATGGTCAGCGGCTGGTCGAAGTCGGGCAGGCGCCGCTCCAGCTCGTCGATCAGGTCCATCGCGGTGGCCTTGGTCTCGACGATGGCGAGCTTGCAGTATTCGATGCCGGTGCAGGCCATCGTCTGGCGGCGGAACGTGGACGGGTTGACCTGCAGGTCGTTGGCCTCCAGCTCGGCCACGACGGACTCGACCCGCTCGGGCGCGACGTCGAGGATGACCATCTTCTGCTCGACGGTGGTGCGCACCCGGTCGGAGCCGTGGCGCTCGGCGATGTCGGCGATGACCCGCAGCTTGTCGCCGTCGACCCGGCCCACCTTGGGCGCGAAGCCGACGTAGAAGTTGCCGTCCTTCTGCGGGAAGACGCCGACGTGGTCGCGCCGGCTGTCGCGCGGCTGCTCGGGCGCGGGCCCGTCGGGCAGCGCCTCTTTGAGGTATTCGGTCTCCAGGATCTCCCTGAACTTCTCCGGCCCCCAGTCGTTGACCAGGAACTTGATCCTGGCCCTGTGGCGTAGCCGCCGGTAGCCGTAGTCGCGGAAGATGCCGACGACGCCCTCGTGCACGTCGGCCGCCTTCTCGGGGCTGACGAACACGCCGAGCCGCTTGCCCAGCATCGGGTTGGTGGACAGGCCGCCGCCGACCCACAGGTCATAGCCGGCCTCGCCGCGCTCGTTGACCACGCCGACGAACGCCACGTCGTTGATCTCGTGCACGGTGCAGTGGGCCGGGCAGCCGCTGAGCGCGGTCTTGAACTTGCGCGGCAGGTTGGAGTAGGCCGGGTTGCCGACGACCCGGTCGTAGATCTCCTTGATCTGGTCGCTGGCGTCGAGCACCTCGTCGGTGTCGATGCCCGCCAGCGGACAGCCCATGATCACGCGCGGGGTGTCGCCGCACGCCTCGGTGGTGGACAGGCCGACGGCCTCCAGCCGCTCCCAGATGTCGGGCACCGACTCGATCTCCACCCAGTGCAGCTGGATGTTCTGGCGGTCGGTGATGTCGGCGGTGCCGCGGGCGTACTCGTTGGAGATGTCGGCGATCGTCCGCAGCTGGGCCAGGTCGAGCTGGCCGCCGTCGATGCGCACGCGGAGCATGAAGTAGCGGTCGTCCAGCTCCTCCGGCTCCAGGATGGCGGTCTTGCCGCCGTCGATGCCGGGCTTGCGCTGGGTGTAGAGGCCGTACCAGCGCATGCGTCCGCGCAGGTCGGCCGGGTCGATCGAGTCGAAGCCCCGCTTGGAGTAGATGTCGATGATCCGCTGCCGGACGTTGAGCCCGTCGTCGTTCTTCTTGCTCTCTTCGTTCTTGTTGAGCGGCTCACGGTAACCGAGGGCCCACTGGCCTTCGCCGCGCGGGCGTTTGTGGTGCCGGCTGGCAGGAGTGCGGCTGGCAGGGGTGCTCATTGCGCGTCCTTCTGATCATGGGCGCGCGCAACGTTCCTCCTGCCTCGTCGGCGAGGGCAGGACTGGAGAGGAGAAGTGCGACGCGCTCAGCGGAAAATACAGATGTCGGTTAGCGGGCGTCGCAACAGATGGCACTGCGGACACGCTGAAGATCGACGTGGCGTCGACCGACGAGCATGGGGTCCGCTGGCATGGTTCGAGAGTACTCTCGCTGTCCGAGATGTCCAAGACGGGGTCCAGAGTGTGGGATAGTGTCCCCTCGTCCCGCGCCCTGTCGCATCCCTCCGTCTCATCCCTGCCGCTGCCAGTTGACGGACGGCTCAGGGGCGTTCTCGCCGAGGTCCTCCGTCGCGTCCTGATCAGGGCGGGACGTGACCCGATGCTGGCAGTCGCACCAGGAGCCGCCCCGGCAGTCGCCGTGGCGCTTGTCCTTGCAGCTGTCACAGATCACGCTTGCATTATGGACCTCATGGCCGAGCTGATCGGTGACCTGCGTGCCGAGACCGACGCGCTGCGCGCGCTGCTGCCCTCGCCTGACGACGCGGACTGGGAGCGGCCCACCCCCGCGGAGGGGTGGGCGGTGCGCGACCAAGTGAGCCACCTGGCGTGGTTCGACGACGCGGCGGTGCTGGCCGTCACCGATCCCGGCGCCTTCGCCGCGCTGCCGGTGGGCGCCGGCTCGGTGGACGACCTGGCCGCCGAGTCGCGGGGCATGCCGCCCGCCGAGCTGCTGGCCTGGTTCGACGCGGCCAGGGGGCGGTCGCTCGAGGTGTTCGCGGGGCTGGGGGCGCGCGAGCGGGTGCCGTGGTTCGGGCCGCCGATGTCGGCCGCCTCGTTCGTGACCGCGCGGCTGATGGAGACGTGGGCGCACGGCCAGGACGTCGCCGACGCGCTGGGCGTCGTCAGGGAGCCGACCGACCGGCTGCGGCACGTCGCCATGCTGGGCTTCCGCGCCAGGCCGTTCAGCTTCGCCGTACGCGGCCTGCCCGTGCCCGACGAGCCCGTACGCGTGGAGCTGGCGATGCCAGGCGGCGGCATCTGGACGGCGGGCCCCGAGGACGCGCCCTCGTCCGTACGCGGGACGCTGCTCGGCTTCTGCCTGGCCGTCACCCAGCGCGCCCACCTGTCCGACACCGGCCTGGAACTGGCCGGCGAGTCGGCGCGGGCCTGGATGGAGATCGCCCAGGCGTTCGCGGGATCTCCGGGGAAGGGCCGCGCGCCCAGGGGATGAGTCAGGGTCATTCCGGATACGCGACCCGCATGATCGATGACATCCTGTGAGCATGCGCACAATCTTGAACGTCATCTGGCTGGTGTTCGCGGGCCTCTGGCTGGCGCTCGGCTATGTCGCGGCCGGGATCATCTGCTGCATCCTCATCGTCACGATCCCGTTCGGCATCGCCTCGTTCAGGATCGCCGCGTACGCGTTGTGGCCGTTCGGCAGGACGGTCGTGCGCGACCCTGACGCGGGCGCGTTCTCGACCATCGGCAACGTCATCTGGCTCATCTTCGCGGGCATCTGGCTGGCCATCGGTCACGTGGTGACGTCGATCCCGCTGTTCATCTCCATCATCGGCATCCCGCTGGGCGTCGCGAACATCAAGCTCATCCCGGTCTCCCTTCTCCCGCTGGGGGCGCGCATCGTCGACAACGACTAGGGGCCCGATCAGGGACATCGTGTATGGGGCCTAGAGCAGGGGCGGGGACGTAAGCTGTCCCACAGAGTCACTGCGAATACCGTTGGGTGCCATGACGTCCACCGAAGCCCCTCCCCGGCCCAAACGAGGGCTCGTCACCCATGCCAGGGCCAGGCTGAGCTGGGTGCTCGACACCAAGTCGTGGGCGATCGTGCGCGCCGCCACGAACGCCGGCGTCACCTACCGCGTCACCGGCTTGGCGGGCGAGGCCGCGTTCTTCGCGCTGCTGTCGCTGCCGCCGTTCGTGCTGGGGCTGATCGGCGTGCTGGGCAAGCTCGGCACGTGGCTCGGCCCCGGCGTCGTGGGCGAGGTGAAGGCGTGGGTGATCCAGCAGGCCGGCCTGCTGTTCACCGACGACGCGGTCAAAAAGGTCATCAACCCGCTCATCACCGACGTGCTCAGCGACGACGCGGGCAAGGTGTCGATCATCTCGCTGGGCTTCCTGCTGTCGCTGTGGTCGGGCTCGCGGGCGCTCTACGTCTACGTCGATCTCATCTCGGTGGCGTACGGGCTGGGGGAGGAGCGCGGCATCATCCGCACCCGCCTCATGTCGTTCGGCCTCTACGTCGTGGGCCTCATCATCGGCATCATCGTCATGCCGATCCTCGTCGTCGGCCCGACCCTCATCAGGGACGCGCTGCCCGCCGACTACGGCGTGCTCATCGACGTGCTCTACTGGCCGGTCGTCATCGCCGGCTCGGTGCTGTTCCTGACCGTGCTCTACCACGTCAGCGTGCCGGTGCGGACGAAGTGGTACCGCGAGCTGCCCGGGGCCATCCTGGCGTTGTTCCTGTGGATCGTCTGCGCGGCCGTGCTGCGCGAGGTGCTGGCCGCCTGGTTCTCGCCCGTCTCGGTCTACGGCTCGCTGGCCGCGCCCATCGCGCTGCTGCTGTGGCTCTACATCACCGCGCTGGCCGTGCTCATCGGCGCCATCCTGAACGCGGAGGTCGACCGGCTCTGGCCGGGCGTGGGCCGGGCGAAATAGCCGTTCCCTCCCCTTGATCCGTCCGGAATAATCCCCTCGATGGAGTCGCCACAGCGGGTCGGTCCCTACACCCTCATCAGGAAGCTCGGCGAGGGCGGCATGGGCGTCGTGCACCTCGCCCATGATCCGGCGGGCCGTCCTGTCGCGCTCAAGACGATGCGCGCGGACCTCGCCGGGCAGGAGGAGTTCAGGCGCAGGTTCGGCAAGGAGAGCGAGGCGGCGCGGCGGGTCGCGAGGTTCTGCACCGCGCCCGTGCTCGACGCCGGGTTCCACGACGGCGTCGCCTGCCTGGTCACCGAATACGTCGAGGGTCCCGACCTGTCGTCCGTGGTCGCGCGGGCCCCGCTGGCCGGCTCGAACCTGGAGGCGCTGGCTGTGGGCGTGGCCACCGCGCTGGCCGCCATCCACGCCGCCGGGGTCGTGCACCGCGACCTCAAGCCGTCCAACGTGCTGCTCAGCCCGCTCGGGCCGCGGGTCATCGACTTCGGCATCGCGCAGCTCGCCGACGCGCCGGGCGCGGTGGCGACGGTCGCGCGGTCGATGGGGACGCCCGCGTACATGTCTCCCGAGCAGGCCAGGGGCGAGCACGTCACGCCCGCGAGCGACGTGTTCTCCTGGGGCTCGCTGGTCGCGTACGCGGGCACCGGCAGGCCGCCCTTCGGCACCGGCGGCGTCCCCGAGGTCGTCTACCGGGTGATCAACCACGCGCCCGTGCTGGACGGGCTCGACGAGCGGGTCCGCCCGCTGGTCGAGCGGGCGCTGGCCAAGGACCCGGCCCGCCGCCCGACCGCCCAGCAGCTCATCGACACGCTGCTCGGCCGCCCGCAGGTGCCGGTGGCCGCGGCCACCCAGGCCGTGTCGGAGACCTGGACGCCGGTGGTCGTCCCGCCCGCGGGACCGCCTCAGCCGCGCGAACCGGCCGCCTCAAGGCGGCTCTGGGCGACGGTCGCCGTGGGCGTGCTCGCGGCCGTCCTGGGCGCGGCCGTCACGCTCGCCGTCGTACGTCCCTGGGAGCGCCCTGACGGCCGGGAGACGGTCACCACGGTCGAGGCGCTCGGCACCACGTTCGAGGTCAGGATCGACTCCCTGGTGCGCCAGGGCCGCGCCGCCCGCCTGCAGTGGACGGTCAGGAACGTGGGGAAGGAGAACGCGCCCCTCTACAACAAGTTCGGCAGGGGCGCGCTCGACCGCACGGTGTCGCAGGTGAGCCTCATCCCGCCGGGCGTCGGCGACGCGCTCTATCCGGCCGTGGACGGCGGCGCGTGCAGGTGCGCCTCGCTCCCGACGGCGCCGTTCAACGGCGGCGACCGGCTCCAGCTGTGGGCCGTCTACGAGGGCCTGCCCGAGGACGCCGACCGGGTGGACGTCAGCCTGGGGCCGCTCGGCCTCATCAAGGACGTGGCGGTCGAGCAGGCATGATCCCGCGTTCCGCGGTCAGGGATCCGGTCGCGCTCGGCGTGGGGGAGCTCACCGAGTCCAACGCCTACAGCCTGGAGGGCACCTTCGCCGTCTTCCGCAGCGTGCCCAAGACCGCCACCACGGCCGACCTGGACATGCAGAACCTTCGGGCACGACGCCAACGTGATGATCACGAAGGAATAAGCCCTCGTCACATCCGCTATCGTCTAGGGCGAGACGCGACTGGCGCATCAGGTGGGAACGACCACCAGGGAGCGAAAGGAGCGGAGGCCGTGCGCCTGGGTCTTCGCAGATCGTCAAGATGACAGGAGAGTCATGGGTTCTCTCGCTAGCGTCGACCCGCAGATCGCCCAGCTCATCCAGGCGGAGGAGCGGCGCCAGGCCGACACCGTCAAGCTGATCGCGTCCGAGAACTACGTGTCCAAGGCCGTGCTCGAGGCCACCGGCACGGTGCTGACCAACAAATACTCCGAGGGCTACGCCGGCAAGCGCTACTACGAGGGCCAGCAGGTCATCGACCAGGTCGAGACCCTGGCCATCGAGCGCGCCAAGTCGCTCTTCGGCGTCAACCACGCCAACGTCCAGCCCTACTCAGGCTCGCCCGCCAACCTCGCCGTCTACATGGCCTTCCTGCAGCCCGGCGACACCGTGATGGGCATGGGCCTGCCGTTCGGCGGCCACCTCACCCACGGCTGGTCGGTCTCGGCCACCGGCAAGTGGTTCAACCCGGTCCGCTACGGCGTGCGCCAGGACACCGGCCGCATCGACCTCGACGAGGTCCGGCAGCTCGCGCTCGAGCACCGGCCGAAGCTGATCTTCTGCGGCGGCACCGCCATCCCGCGCACCATCGACTTCGAGGGCTTCGCCTCGATCGCCCGCGAGGTCGGCGCCGTGCTCGCGGCCGACATCGCCCACATCGCGGGCCTGGTCGCGGGCGGCGCCCACCCGTCGCCGGTCGGCCACGCCGACGTGATCTCCACGACCACGCACAAGACGCTGCGCGGCCCGCGCGGCGCGATGCTCATGGCCACGACCGACGAGCACGCCACCGCGCTCAACAAGGCCGTCTTCCCCGGCCTGCAGGGCGGCCCCCACAACCACACCACCGCCGCCATCGCGGTCGCGCTGCACGAGGCCGCCCAGCCCGCCTTCCGCGACTACGCGCACCAGATCGTGCGCAACGCCAAGGCGCTCGCGGAAGAGCTGTCCTCGCGCGGCTTCGACCTCGTCTCCGGCGGCACCGACAACCACCTCATCCTGCTCGACCTGACGCCCAAGGGCATCGGCGGCAAGCCGGCCGCGCAGGCGCTCGACCGCGCCGGCCTCGAGACCAACTACAACACGGTGCCGTTCGACCCGCGCAAGCCGTTCGACCCGTCCGGCATCCGCATCGGCACCCCGTCCGTCACCTCGCGCGGCATGGGCGAGCACGAGATGCGGCAGATCGGCGCCTGGATCGACGAGGTCGTCACGGCCGTGGCCAAGGGCGACGCCGAAGACGTCATCACCCGCGTGCACCACGAGGTCACCGAGCTGACCTCGCAGTTCCCCGCCCCCGGCCTGTAAGACCGGCCGGACGGCGAAGCGCCCCGCCGCACGGGCTCCGTGCGCGGCGGGGCGCTGTCGCGAGCGGGGCCGGCCGGAGTGCCCCGTCGATCATGGGTGGTACGTACGGCTTGTGGCGCGGCCGTTCAGGCCGGGATGGTGAGCAACCGCTTGCCCCCCGAGGTGACCACCTCGAAGTGGTCGATGTCCTTGAGCTGCGTAGCGCTGCCCCCGTGCATGTAGAGCGGGTCCGGTGACCCCGGCACTCCGTACCCGGCTGGAGGTACGGACCACCCGGTCATCACCCTGCGCTCGCCCGACTTGGCGACCGAGACCAGCTCGCACTGCAGCGGCCCCTTCACCCCCGCGAGCTTCAGCGCCGCGTGCGTGCCCCACCCCTTCGACTCCACCACCAGCCCCCCGGTGACGCCGTCGACCCCCTCGCCCTGCATCGGCCGGCCCTCGGCGTAGAACTGCTCCGCCGGGCCCATGTTGGTGCCCATGCGACCGCCCTGGCCCTGCGCGAGCGGCGCCGCGTCGCCCGCGTCGAGCTGGGTGCCGATCGTCAGCCCCCCGGCGACCAGCGTGACCGCCGCCGCCATGCCGATCAGGAACGTCCCCCTGCGCGCCCGCCGGTCGGCCGCCTTCTTGCGCCGCAGCAGGCCCACCACGTCGTCCTGGCGGTCACCGGAAGGGGGGTAGGGGTCCTCGACGGGGCCGATGCCGTTGAGCACGTTCGCCACGCCGGACAGCTCGTGCAGCTCGTACCGGCAGGAGTTGCAGCCCAGCAGGTGGGCCTCGAACGCCAGCCGGTCGTCCTCGTCCAGCAGCCCGAGCGCGTACGCGCCGACGTCGGTGTGCTCGACTCTCGAAGTCACGCCGTCACCCCCCTCTCCTCCAGTGCGATGCGGAGCGCGCGGACGGCGTAGTAGACGCGGGACTTCACGGTGCCCACGGGGATGCCGAGGGCGGCGGCCGCGTCGTTGACCGACCGGTCCCGCAGGATCGTCTCGTTGAGGATCTCGCGATGTGCCGGCGACAACGCCTTCAGCGCCTCGGACACGACCACCTGATGCAGCAGTCCCTCCATCTCGTCGGGCACGGGCAGGCTCTCCAGCGGTGCGGCGCCCGACTCCTGGGGGCGGGCGTCCCTCCGCCGCCGGTCATCGATCACGATACGTCTGGCGACCGTGGCGAGCCAGGGCATCAGCGAGACCGCGTCGGGATCGAGCCGCTCCGCACTGCGCCACGCCCTGATCATCGTTTCCTGCACCACGTCTTCCGCCCACTGCCGATCGCCCGCGGTCAGCCGGATCACGAAGGCCAGCAGCGGCCTGTGGTATTCCCGGTAGAGCGCGGACACGACCACCTCGTCGTCCGGGCGTACGCGCCCGATCCAGTGGCGTAAGCGCGGCTTGCCCAACGGGGCGGCTCCCTCGGCCGAGGGCGGGGGATACGTGCTGGTTCGCATGCTTCCCCTTTCTCAGTCCGTCGGCAGGTGGTACGGCCGGCCGCCCTGACACGGTTCAACGAACGCCGGAAGATAATGCGATTGCATGGCCGGGGAGCACGTGCGTAGAGTCAGCTCGGCAACCGATCGAGGAGGTGAGGACTATGCGGGTCACCGTCTTCCGCCTGCCTTCAGTCCACCTCCGGGCGCTCGCCTGAGCAGCCCCGTTCTCTCTTTCACCTTCTCGATCAAAGGTTTCACTGCGTTGTCTTACGATCTTTCTTCCTTCGGCTGGACCGACCTGCGCGCCGCCGATCTGCCTGACGGCACCGTCCCTGCCCGGGTCTCCCGGGTCGACCGCGGCGCCGCCGAGGTGATCGCCGCCGACGGGCAGCACCACGTCCGCTACGGCGCCCGTGTCCGCCGCGCCTCGGCCGCCGACCCCGTCGCGCTGCCCTGCGTCGGCGACTGGGTGGCGCTCACCTGGCTGCCCGAGGGCCGCTACGAGCTCGACGAGGTGCTGCCGCGCACGACCGCGTTCGTGCGGGGCGGCGTCAGCCGCGACTCCGTCGGCGGCCTGTCCGGCGACGGTCAGGGCCAGGTGCTCGCCGCCAACGTCGACATCGTCTTCGTGGCCGAGCCGTCCATGCACTCCACCGACTTCGCCGACCTCGGCCGCATCGAGCGCCTGGTCGCGCTGGCGTGGGAGTCGGGCGGCACGCCCGTCGTGCTCGTCACCAAGTCCGACCTGTTCGAGGACGGCCTCGACGACCTGGTCGCCGACGTCCGGGCGGCCGCGCCGGGGGTGGCCGTGCACGCCGTGTCCTCCCTGCTGGGCGACGGCGTCGAGCTGGCCCGCGGTTACCTCGAAGGCTCGCGCACCGCC
Organism: Nonomuraea salmonea; assembly: GCF_042428605.1. NCBI lineage: Bacteria > Bacillati > Actinomycetota > Actinomycetes > Streptosporangiales > Streptosporangiaceae > Nonomuraea > Nonomuraea salmonea. The sequence continues at coordinate 309,483 of NZ_JBHMCF010000029.1, read as the reverse complement.
GTCATCCTCGGGCCTTCAGGAGCCGGCAAGTCCACGCTCGTCAACGCGCTGGCGGGTGACGGGGTCATGGAGACCCAGCAGGTACGCGCCGCCGACGGCCGCGGCCGGCACACCACCGTCCACCGCGAGCTGATCCCGCTGCCCGGCGGCGGGCTGGTCATCGACACGCCGGGCATCCGGCGGGTCGGCCTCTACGACATCGGGGAGGGCGTCGATCGCGTCTTCTCCGACATCGAGGACCTGGCCGCCGAGTGCCGCTTCGGCGACTGCGGCCACGACGGCGAGCCCGGCTGCGCCGTCCTGGCCGCCCTGGAACGCGGCGACCTGCCGGAACGCCGCCTGCAGAGCTGGCGCAAACTGCAGCGCGAGGCGGTGTGGATGGCGTCGAGGACGGACGCGCGGCTGCGCAAGGAGCAGCAGAACAAGTGGAAGATCATCCACAAGGAGATGCGCCGCTCCGGCCGCAACCGCCCCTGACCGCAACACACCCGCCGCCCATGCGCTGGTCGTCGGCTGGGGCGGCGGAGCGTCGCGCCGCACCCCCGCCCCTGCGTGTGCGGTCTCTTCCCGTCATCTCTCCTCAAGGGGAGGGGTGGCGGGGAGGGGGTAGGGGCAGGGCATGGTGTTCGCAGATCGGGCGCAGGCGGGGGAGCTGCTCGCGGAGCGGCTGCAGGGCGCGCGTGATCCCGTGATCCTCGCGCTGCCCCGGGGCGGGGTGGCCGTGGCGGCGCCGATCGCGCGCCGCCTGCGTGCGCCGCTCGACGTGCTGGTGACCAGGAAGATCGGCTATCCGCCGTCTCCCGAGCTGGGGGTGGGCGCGGTGGCCGAGGGCGGCGAGCCGGTGTTCCACCGCGAGCTGCTGCGGCGGCTCGGCATGACACCCGAGTCGGTCGCGGACGTGGTGGAGCGGGAGCGGCGGGAGCTGGCCAGGAGGGTAAGCGCCTACCGGGGCGACCGGCCGCTGCCCGAGCTGGCGGGCCGTGAGGTGATCGTGGTGGACGACGGCCTGGCCACCGGCGGCACCGCGCGGGCCGCGCTCAGGGCGGTCAATGCGGCCAAGCCCGCCAAGGTCACCCTGGCGGTCCCGGTGGGGTCGCCGGACACGGTGGCGTCGATGCGCGGCGAGGCCGACGAGGTGGTGGTGCTGGCGACGCCGGTCGACTTCCGCGCGGTCGGCCAGTGGTACGAGCATTTCGAGCAGCTCGACGACGACGACGTGCTGGACCTGCTCGACGCCGCGTCAGCTGGTGATGACGGCCCAGACGAGCTTGCGTGAGCCGCCGGCCGACAACCAGCCCCACGCCGAGCAGAGGGCGTCGACGAGCCGAAGCCCTCGCCCGTACTCGGAGAAGACGTCGGGCGCCGCCGCGACCGGCACCGTACGGCTGTGGTCGGTGACGACGCAGGCGAGCTCGGCCTCGTGGGACAGCAACCGGAGCTGCGCGGCGCCGCCGCCATGACGGATCGCGTTGGTCACCAGCTCCGACACCACCAGCTGCATGTCGAAGGCGGCTTCGAGCGCGCCCCAGGTGCCGAGCGTCTGGTCGACGAAGCGCCGGGCGGTGGCCACGCACGCGGGCTCCACCGCCGAGCGATGCTGAAAGGGGAAGACGGCGTCGCACGCGCCGGGCCGCCCCTCGACCAGGATGGACGAGAGCCATGCCGGCGGCCGGGAACCGATGGCGGCTTGCGGCCGAGCGTCGAAAGTCGTCATCCTGGCCCCCGAAGCGCGGTCTGGTGATCCAATACCCATCTTTACGGCCAGTGCTTACCGATGCAAGACTTTTCGTAGTTTACGGATGCGAATCGCATCTGCACGTGCAGGAGAGTCCGAGGAGCGGTGGAGTGAGCGCGGAGAGCACAGAGGGGAAGCTTCTCAGCCATGCGCCGGGAAGCCCTACGGTGCTGCGGATCCTGCTGGGGACCCAGCTGCGCAGGCTCCGCACGCAGCAGGGTATCTCGCGGGAGGACGCCGGGTACTCGATTCGCGCATCTCATGCAAAGATCAGCCGATTGGAGCTGGGACAGGTCAGTTTCAAGCAGCGTGACGTGGCCGACCTGCTCACCCTGTACGGCGTCACCGACCCGGCCGAACGCGAGCCGCTGCTGGCCCTGGCCAAGCAGGCCAACGCCCCCGGCTGGTGGCACAAGTACGGCGACTTGCTGCCCGCCTGGTTCGAGGTCTACATCGGCCTGGAGGGCGCCGCCTCCAGCATCCGCACCTACGAGAACCAGTTCGTCCCCGGCCTGCTGCAGACCCCCGAGTACGCCAGGGCGGTGATCGAGCTGGCGCACGAGAAGGCGCCGAGGCACGAGCTCGACCGCCGGGTGACGCTGCGGATGACCCGGCAGAAGCGGCTGGAGAGCGGGCTGACCCTCTGGGCGGTGATCGACGAGGCCGTCGTGCGCCGCATGCTGGGCGGGCGCGAGGTCATGTGCGCGCAGATCGCCCACCTGCTCGACATCACCGCCGAGCGCAACGTCACCGTGCAGGTGATGCCGTTCGAGCGGGGCGGGCACGCCGCGGCCGGCGGCGCGTTCAGCATCCTGCGCTTCCCCGAGCGCGAGCTGCCCGACGTCGTCTACATGGAGCAGCTCACCAGCGCCCTCTACCTGGACAAGCCGCAGGACTCCGACCACTACATGGAGGTCATGGACCGGCTGAGCATCCAGGCCGAGGAGCCGAGGGCCACCAGGCGCTTCCTGGAGCGGCTGCTCTCCGACTGACTCACATATCCCTGTGATCCACTCCATATAGGGATTTTTGGTCGTCCGCTATATGGAGCTTCTCGTGTTGCCGTATTGTCACCTCGCAAACGCGGATGCACGTGCATCCGTAAGATCGCGAGGAGCTGCCCCCATGCAAGAGTTCCGGAACGGAACGCCCGCCGGCCGCCTTCCCGTTGTCTGGCGCAAGAGCAGGCGGAGCAACCCCAACGGCAACTGCGTCGAGGTCGCGAACCTGCCCACGGGGGAGATCGCCATGCGCAACTCGCGCTTTCCCGACGGTCCCGCGCTTGTCTACACGCCGGCCGAGATCACCGCGTTCGTCCTGGGAGCCAAGGACGGCGAGTTCGACGACCTGATCGTCTGACACCTCCGGCCGTCACAGCCGCTTTTCGGTCAGGCGGTTTCTGAGGGCGGCACGTTGTGCCAGCGCCACCGCGTCAGGCGCGGCCGACCGGGAAGGTCGCCGCGTCCCGTCGCCCAGAGCAGGGTGGCCCAGGAGTCGCCGCCGGCCGGGGCGTCGGGGAAGAGGCGGTCGAGAACGCGCGCGCAGACATCGGCGGGCGGTGTCCATGCCAGGCCCAGCCCCTGCGCGAGGTCGTGCACGTGCACGAGGGTCTCCACCAAGCCCATCGCGGCCGCCGCCGAAGCGTCGGCGGGGCCGAAGATGTGATGCGCGCGGGCCTGTGGCGGCGCGGTGCGCACCACCGCGACGAGCAGCGCGCCGCTGCTCTGCACCACCTGAAGCAGCCCGGTGACGCCGGCCGCGCGGTCGGCGTGCACGCTGTTGCGCGGGCCGCCGGGCCTGCGGCTCTCGCCGGTGAACGGCACATAGACGTCGAGCGGCGGCACGGTCAGCCCGAGCTGCACGGCGTAGGCGAACAGATCGTCGGCCAGGTGCTCGGCCGTCTCCCAGCACGTCCATTCGAGCGAGCCCGCTCTGCCCTCCCAGGCGGCGGGCTCGTCGGCGTGCGCGAGCGTATGGACGGCCTGCGCCACGACGTCTTGCAGATCGTCGGCCCAGGCGGAGGCGTTATGCGAAGTCGGCATGGCCGCGAGAGTATCGGTGACGCACGGCGGATGATGCCATGAGCAGGCAGGGTTATGCGGGGGAAGATGCTGGATTGGGGCAGTGACGAAAAATGTCGGAAGCGTCGGCTAACGTGCCATCCGTGAGGACAGGGACACGAGAGGGGCGCCGACACGCATGAGAGTCCGCAGGGGCCGTGCACCACGGAGACCCCGCTCCTGCGCGCAGGGCGGGACCGGCGGACATGAGGCGTCTCCTGCCGCGGCTGGCATCCGCGGTCAGGAAAGAGGACATCCCCCCGCCCGATGGCGAAGGGATGCTGGTGGCCTGATCAGGCAGTTGTCCCGACCGGGTTCGCCAGAGCCTGGGCATGGGATGCCAGGCTCCGGTTCATCGGGACAACTGCGTGATCACGCGATGATGGCTGCCGGGTGTGTGTCAGGCGGCGGAGATGCCGGCGCTGGCCGCGCGGCGCATACGACGGCGACGCTCGCTCGCGCGCTCGTCTTCGTTGAGACCGCCCCACGTGCCGTACTTCTCGGGCCGGGACAGCGCGTAGTCAAGGCACTCGTTGCGGACAGGGCACTGGGCGCAGATCGCCTTGGCCTTCCGCTCTCGTACGTCACGCTCGGGCTGCCGCTCCCCATCGGGGCCGAAGAAGAGCACGAGGTCCTCACCCCGGCACGCGGCATCATCCTGCCAACCCCAGCTGGGGCGCGGGCGGGCGAGCTGCCGACGTACCTGAGACATGAGAAAACCACCTTCGTGAGAGGTATTTCGGGATTTGAGCCGCATTGGACGCTTTTGGCGTCACTGTTCCAACGCAACCTTGGGCCGTGATGTTCCCTGATCAGGCGAGGGCGAGCGTGGCGTACCGTACAGGCGTGAGCCTGTCCAGCGAAACCAGCCGGTAGGTGGTGATCGTCTCGGCACAAGCCGTACCACACGGCGCGGTGAACGCCGATGGTTCGATCACAACCTGGAGCCGGACGTCACCGCAGCGCACGATGGCTTCAGTGACGTCGCCGTCCATCCTGGAGGATTCCACGGCCACCGCGCCGACGGAGCGCTCTCCCGTATGGGCTCGGGCGAAGTGCTCGACGGCCTGCAATGGCTCAGGGATGCCTGCGCGTCCCCGGAAACGGTCGAGGATGACCTCGCCCGACCGGTACGCGTTAGCCGCTGCCAGTGCAGCAGCCTGAGACATGCTGCCGTAGAAAATTCCGTGTGGCAAGCACACGAGGTTGGCGGCGTAGCGATCGCCGCCAACGTGTGACGTTTCCCACACTCTGTCCGGCAGTTTTTCGGCCAGGGACCGAGCGAGGGGTAGTCCAATGCGGGCGCAGCACGCATTGCGCTTGGCGTGCGTGCAGACCAGAAATACCGGCTCGTCTTCAAGTATGCAGGACTCGGGGACCACTCCGGCCACCAGCGCGTCCAGGTCAAGATCGTCAGGACCTGCGATGACGCCTGACGCGAGCCATGGGCGCTCGCCTGCGGCGTAGCCCACTAGCACACGGATTCCCTGCTCCCGCTGGCGGGTCCGCCTCCCGGGGCGGCGGATCAGCTGGGGCCTGATACCGCGTTCGAGCGCTCTGCGGACGAGTTCCGAGATTTCTTGAGGAAGTTCGAAGTTTTCCAGGCGCGAGGGCCAGGTTCCGGTGTATTCGACGAGCAGCCACAGTCTGGCGCCCACCGTGGCACTGGCCAGAGTGGGCACCTCCCCGGTGTGGCACCCGGCCGGATGCTCGCAGCCCCTTGCCAACTTCCCTACCCCTTCCGAACCGACTTAGGTAAGACTAACCTAACGGTTCGAAGGGGCTATCCGCGGGAGGCCCGGTCCGCTATCTCCCGTGTCGTCGGCAGTGCCCGTTCTCTGTCCTGTGCCACGAGGCCGATCCTGGTGCGGCGGTCGAGCAGGTCGCCCTCGTCGAGCGCGCCCTCGTGCAGCACCGACCAGAGCAGGTCGCCGGCCGTCAGGCCCAGCCCGACCTCCTCCGGGTGCGTCTTGACCAGCTCATACGCGGCCCCCGCCTCGGCGCCGTACCGCTCGGCCAGCCGGGGCGGCACCTTCTGCGGTCGTGCCCCGGCGCCCACGAGGGGGATCCGCCGCGTACGGCACCGGCGGGCCTTCAGGTTCGCGTGCGAGACCGCCTCATCCACCGCGTCCTCCGCCATCCGCCGATATGTCGTCAGCTTCCCACCCACGACGGTCACCACGCCGTCGCCGGTGACCACCGCGTGCCGGCGCGACAGGTCGGACGTCCTGCCGTCGGCCGCCAGAAGGGGCCTGAGGCCCGCGTACGCGCCCGCGACCGCCTCTCTGGTCACCGGAGTCTCAAGCGCCCCGTTGAGCACGCTCAGCAGCGTTCTGACGTCCTCCTCGGGCGCCTCGGGGACGTCGGGCACCGGCCCGTCCACCGGCTCGTCGGTGAGCCCGACGTACGTGCGGCCGTCGGGCTGGGGGAGCACCAGCGCGAACCGGTTGCTCTCGCCGGGCAGCGGCAGGTGCAGGCCCGCGATCAGGCCAGGCAGGGCGCCGGGCGCGAGCACGAGGTGGGTGCCGCGCGACGGGCGCAGGCGGACGCGGTCGTCGAGGCCGCCCGCCCACACGCCGGTGGCGTTGACCACCACCCGCGCGCGGATCGTGAACTCCTCGCCGGTCAGCTCGTCGCGCACCTCCGCGCCGCTGCCGGTGAGGCGCAGGGCGCGGCAGCGGGTCAGCACGCGCGCCCCGTGGCCTGCGGCGGTCCGCGCGATGGCCACGACCAGGCGGGCGTCGTCGAGCAGCCGCCCGTCCCACGACAGCAGGCCGCCGCGCAGCCCGCCGTCGTCGCGCAGGACCGGCGCGAGCGTGTGGGCGCGGGCCGCGCTGAGCCGGGCGGGGCCGGGGAGCAGGCGGCGGGGCGTGCGGGCGGCGGCGCGCAGCGCGTCGCCGAGCCGGTAGCCGGTCATCACCAGCGCGGCCTGCCGGCGGGAGACGTCCTTGGTCAGCGGCAGCACGTACGGGTGCGCCCTGGCCAGGTGCGGGGCGGTCCTCCTGAGCAGGATGCCGCGCTCGACCGCGCTCTCGTACGCGACGTCCACCTGCCCCTTGGCCAGGTAGCGCAGGCCGCCGTGCACCATCTTGGAGCTCCACCTGGAGGTGCCGAAAGCGAGGTCGTGCGCGTCGATCGCCGCTACGCTCAACCCCCGGGACGCGGCGTCCAGCGCGGCGCCCGCGCCCGTCGCGCCCAGTCCCACGACCAGCACGTCCAGCCGTTCCTCCGCGACCTCGCGCAACTCGCGGGAGCGTCTGGCGGCGTTCAGCGAGCTATCCAAAGTAGGCCTCCAGCAGCGCGGCGAGCTCGGCGTCGAGCTCGTCCATGGTCACGGGGTCGAGCATGGTCGGCGCGGACAGCAGGAACGACTGCGCCACCAGCAGCACCGCGCGCGCCCTGCGCGGGCCGCCGGCCACCGGCTCGAGCACCTCCAGCACGGCCTCGTGGCTGGCGCCGCGCCGGTCGAGCAGGTACGGCAGCAGGAGCTCGGGGTCCGCTTCCACGATCTTGCGCCACAGCGGGTGCTCGCGCAGCCCCCTGACCCCCGACACCACCGCGCGCACCGGGTCGGACAGGTCGAGCTCCGACACCACCCGTACCCACTCCCTGGTCATGAGATCGGCGACCAGCGTGCGCACGTCGGGCCAGCGACGGTAGATCGTCATCCGCGAGACGCCCGCCCGGCGTGCCACGTCGGTGAGCGTCGTCCTGCGCACCCCATAAGCGAGCACGCAGTCGCGGGCCGCATCCAGCACGTCGTCATTGTGACGATTCGACGTCATGTGTCACAGTGTAAACGTGACTGGAGAACCCATGCTGTGGTCGGGCTGGGGCGACCCCGCCCGAGCCCGCGAGCTGCCCGAGCAGGTCAGGAAGCTGCTGCACGACCTGCTCGGCGTCCGCGACCCCGCCACCCCCGCCGCCACTCTTGACGAGGTGCGGCTGCCGCCGGTCGCGCTGCCCGCGCCCCTGCGAGCGGCGCTCGCCGGCGTGGTCGGCGAGGCTCACGTGCTGACCGGGCACGAGGACCGCGTCCGCCACACGCGCGGCAAGTCCACCCCTGACCTGCTGCGGATGCGCGCGGGCGACGGCTCCGACGCGCCCGACGCCGTCGTGCTGCCCGGCTCGCACGACGAGGTGGCCGAGCTGCTGCGGCTGTGCTCACGCGAACGCGTCGCGGTCGTGCCCTTCGGCGGCGGCACCTCCGTCGTCGGCGGGCTCGCCCCGGTCGGCCGCGCGCACGGCCGGGCCCGCTTCGCCGGCGTCGTCGCGCTGGACCTGCGGCGGCTCGACCGGCTGCGCTCGGTGGACACCGAGTCGATGATCGCCGAGTTCGAGCCGGGCGTGCGCGCACCCGACGCCGAGCGGCTGCTCGCCGCGCACGGGCTGACGCTCGGGCACTTCCCCCAGTCCTTCGAGTACGCCACGCTCGGCGGCTTCGCCGCGGCCCGCTCCAGCGGCCAGGCCTCCGCCGGGTACGGCCGCTTCGACGACATGGTCGCCGGCCTGACCCTGGCCACGCCCGCCGGCGACCTCGAACTCGGCCGCGCCCCCAAGTCGGCCGCCGGGCCCGACCTGCGCCAGCTCGTGCTCGGCTCGGAGGGCGCGTTCGGGGTCATCACCGCGCTGCGGCTGCGGGTGCGCCGCGCGCCCGCGGAGCGGCGCTACGAGGGGTGGCGCTTCCCGACGTTCGCGGCCGGGTCGGCCGCCGCGCGGGCGCTGGCCCAGGAGGGGCCGCTGCCGGCCGTGCTGCGGCTGTCGGACGAGACCGAGACGATGATCGGCCTGGCCGACCCCGGCGCCATCGGATCCGGCGGCCCCGGCGGCTGCCTGATGATCACCGGGTACGAGGGCGCCCGCGTGGAGCCGCGCCGGACGGACGCGTCCGCCGTGCTCGCGCGGCTCGGCGGCGAGCCCCTGGGCGAAGGGCCGGGGCAGGCGTGGGAGCACGGGCGGTTCTCGGCGCCGTACCTGCGCGACTCGCTGCTCGCGGCCGGCGCCACCGTCGAGACGCTGGAGACGGCCGGCTTCTGGGCGAACCTGCCGCGCCTCTATGACGCCGTCAGGCTCGCCCTGCTCGGCGCGCTCGGCTCGCCGCTGGTGCTGTGCCACATCTCCCACGTGTACGAGACCGGCGCCAGCCTCTACTTCACCGTCGTGGTCGCGCAGGACGGTGAGCCGGTGGCGCAGTGGGAGCGGGCCAAGGAGGCGGTGAACGCGGCCGTCGTCGAGGCCGGCGGCACGATCACGCACCACCATGGGGTCGGGCGTGACCACCTGGAGGCGTACGGGCGGGAGATCGGCCCCGTCGGGGTGGGCATCCTGCGCGCGGTGAAGGCGTCGGTCGATCCGGAGGGCGTGCTCAACCCCGGCGTGCTGATCCCCTGAGCCCGGCTCCGAGGGGTCAGTCCTCGTCCGGAGGGACCGCGTCGGCCTCGGCCAGGGCGGCCGCGGCGTCGCTGTAGCGGTGCAGGGCCTCCTGGACGGAGGCGAGCGTGTGCAGGCAGACCACCAGGGACCCGCCGCCGATCGACCGGCTGACCGCCACCGCCTCCTGGGCCAGGGACAGCGCCTCCGTGGACCGGCCCCACGCGAGCAGGTGCCTGGCGGTCGTGCGCAGGCAGCGGGCCAGCAGTTCGGTGTGCTCGCGCGGCGCCCGCTCGGCCAGGACCCTGCTGCGCGCGATCGCCTCCATGAAACCGTTCAGCGCGGCACTTCTGCTCCAGCGCGGCCGGGTCTGGGCGAATGCCAGCAAACCCTCGATGGCCCCCACTTCGGAAGTGCCTTTTCGGGTCGCGTCATCCGGGCCGTTACGGCTCATGGGAGCCTCCCCTCGGGCGATCCCAACCGCTTGCTTGGGGGAGGAGGCTACACCATTGCGAACCTTCTGTGTTCCTCACGGTACGGAGCGTTCAGGATGCATGAAAGGTAGATCGCGGTAAAGATGTTGTCATGGTGGAAGTAGCGGCTGAGCGGGGAAAGCAGCTTTCGTCACGGGTGTCGGAGGAGGGCGCGGGCTGGGCATGTGCGCAGATCGGGACGTTCGACCAGCTCAGACCCCATCGCAAGGGGTTCAGCTGGCTCAATCCGGCGACGTTGTGGCGCTCGCGTAACGAGGTGCTGGCGACGTTGTTCGGTGATCCTTCCGGGCAGGTCCGCGAGCGGTGGGTGAAGGCGCAGGAAGCCCGCGGGATTGATCGCGAATTTCGCATCAAGCCGCCTGTCGGGGGAAATTTCAGTTTCCTGTTACTGGGCGATACCGGTGAGGGGGACGCGTCCCAGTACGCCGTTGTTCCGGGCATGCTGAAACTCGGCGAGGGCACGGCGTTCGCCGTCATCGCCAGTGACGTGATCTATCCCACCGGATCGGGCAACGAGTACGGCGACAAGTTCTTCCGCCCGTACCAGGAGTACGACGCCCCGATCTACGCGATCCCCGGCAACCACGACTGGTACGACGGGCTCGGCGGCTTCATGCGGGTCTTCTGCGACGCTCCGCCGCTCAAGCCCACCCCCGACCGAGGGCTGCGCGGCCTGCTGTGGCGCAGGCCGGAGACCATCGACGAGGACCGCCTGGCCGAGGCTCGCGCGCTGCGCGGCAGGCCGTCGCAGCAGGCCAAGGGGCCGGCCGCGCAGCCGGGCCCCTACTGGGCGATCGAGAGCGAGAGCCTGCTCATCGTGGGCGTGGACACCGGCATCAGGAACGTCATCGACCGCGACCAGACCGCGTGGCTGCGCCGCGTCTCGCTCGACCCCCGGCCGAAGATCCTGGTGACCGGCAAACCCATCTACACCGGCAACGAGTACAAGCCGTCGCCGCTGGAGGAGGGCGGCACGATCGACGACATCGTGCGCGACCCGGCGCACCGCTACGTCGCGGCCATCGGCGGCGACGTGCACAACTACCAGCGCTACCCGGTCGAGCTGGACGACGGCCGGGTGATCCAGTACGTCGTCTCGGGCGGCGGCGGCGCGTTCATGCACGCCACGCACACCATCGAGCGGGTCGACGTGCAGGGCGTGCACGAGGACGCCTTCAAGTGCTACCCGCTGCGCGGCGACTCGCTGTCGTTCTACAGCCAGCTCTACGCCAAGCGGCTGCGCATGCGCTGGCTCTGCCTCACGCCGGCCGAGGCCGCCTGCATCATGACGGAGCGCATCAAGAACGAGCCGGTCAGGACGCCGGCCGGGCCGGTGCGCATCACCCTGCGGATGCGCTGGGCGGCGCGGCTGCTCGGCGCCTGGCCGTGGCCGCTGCGGCTGCCGGTCGACCGGGTGTTCCACCGTTACCTGTCGGAGCTGTCCGACTGGGACACGCCGCCGTTCTTCAAGCAGTTCCTGCACGCCACGGTGACGCCGCAGGAGCTGACGCTGCGCTGCTTCGCCGCCACCGGCTGCCTGGGCCAGGAGCTGAACCCGCCGCTCGAGGACGAGGTCCGCATCGACCTGACGCGGTAATTGTCGGAGCCGTTTGGCACCCTTGGTCACGTGTACGTGGTGGTCGCGGGCGAGAGGGTGCTGCCGGTCGGCGGCGCGCCGAGCCGTCCGGCCGGCCTGGCGGAGGCGGTGCGCGAGCTGGAGGCCGGCCAGGCGCCCCGGTGGGTGTGGGCCGACACGCGTGAGGCGTACCCTCCGCTGGTCGAGGAGGGCGTGCGGGTCGCGCGCTGCCACGACCTCGCGCTGACCGAGGGCCTGCTGCTCGCCTACGAGGGCCGCCACCGCGAGCCGCGCTCGGCCAGGGCCGCCCACGCCAGGCTGCACGGCCTGCCGGTGCCCGACGAGCGGCCGAACGAGCCCGGCACGCTGTTCGCGCCCGAGCCGCCCTCCGCCGAGCTGGTCGCCGAGGTGCTCGACGACCAGCTGCGCCGCATCGCCGCGCTGCCCGAGCCGGGCCGCTTCCGGCTGCTGGTGGCGGCCGAGTCGGCGGGCGCGCTGGTGGCGGCCGAGATGACGCACGAGGGCATGCCGTGGCGCAAAGACGTGCACGACGCGCTGCTGACCGAGCTGCTCGGGCCGCGTCCCGTCCACGGCATGCGGCCGGCCAAGCTGCAGGCGCTGGCCGACGAGGTGGCGGCGGCGTTCGGCCATCCGGTCAATCCCGACTCCGCGCAGCAGATCGTCAAGGCGTTCAAGGGCGCGGGGGTGTCGCTGAAGACGACCCGGCAGTGGGAGCTGAAGCAGATCGAGCATCCGGCCGTGGCGCCGCTGCTGGCGTACAAGGAGCTGGCGCGGCTGCACAGCGCCCACGGGTGGGCGTGGGCCGACCAGTGGGTGCACGGCGGGCGGTTCCGTCCCGAATATGTGGTCGGCGGCGTGGTGTCGGGGCGGTGGGCCACCAACGGCGGCGGCGCGCTGCAGATCCCGAAGGTGATGCGGCAGGCCGTGCTGGCCGACGACGGGTGGGTGCTGGTCGTGGCCGACGCCGCCCAGCTCGAGCCGCGGGTGCTCGCCGCGATGGCCGGTGACGGGCGGCTGGCCGAGGCGGCGGGGGAGATCGACCTCTACTCCGCGCTCGCGCGGTCGTTCGGCGGCGAGCGGGCCAACGCCAAGATCGCGATGCTGTCCGCCATGTACGGCGGCACCAGCGGCGACGCCTCGCGCCTCTTGGCCGTGCTGCGGCAGCGCTTCCCCAAGGCGTACCAGTTCGTCGAAGACGCGGCCAAGGCGGGGGAGGAAGGGCGGACCGTACGCACCTGGCTGGGCCGCACCAGCCCGCCGCCGTCCGAGCGGTGGAAGGAGCTGGTGTCCGGGCCCGAGGGCGTGCGGGCCGCCCGCGACCGCGGCCGCTTCACCCGCAACTTCGTGGTGCAGGGCACGGCCGCCGAGTGGGCGCTCGCGCTGCTCGCCGTGCTGCGCGGGCGGCTGCCCGAGCCGGCCGGCCTGGTGTTCTTCCAGCACGACGAGGTGATGGTGCACTGCCCCGCCGAGCAGGCCGAGGAGGTGACGGCGGCGATCGCCGCCGCGGCGGCCGAGGCGACCCGGCTGCTGTTCGGGCACACGCCGGTGCGCTTCCCGATGGAGACGGTCGCGGTCGGCTGCTACGCCGACGCCAAATAGCACGGCTACGGTTTCCCGTGACACGGCTACGGTTTCCCGTAACGAACGCGGCGGTTTCTCACCATGGCGGGGGACAAGGGGCCTCCGTAGCGTCGGCAGGTGCTCAAAACCGTGCTTGCCGCCCTATGCCTCACCTTCGTCCCCGTCACCTCGGTCCCAGCGCCGGTCCCAGCGCCGGTCCCAGCATCGGTCCCAGCGCCGGTCGACGCCTACGTCGAGCGTCACCGGGCGGCCACCGGCCTGCCTGGCGTCGCGGTGGCGATCACCAGGAAGGGCGAGGTCGTCCACACCGCCGGGTACGGGGAGACCGCCACGGGCGAGCCCGTCACCGCCGCCACCCCCATGGCGGTGGCCTCGGTCAGCAAGTCCTTCACCGCCCTGGCCGTCCTGCGGCTGGCCGAGCAGGGCAAGCTGGCCCTCGACCAGCCGGTGCGCCGCTATCTGCCCGAGTTCACGATGGCCGATCCCAGGGCCGGGAAGATCACCGTACGGATGCTGCTCGACCAGACCTCGGGCATGGCCGACACGGCCTTCCGCGAGAAGAGCCTGCCCCAGCCGGACACCCTGCGAGGCGCGGTGGCCCGGCTCAGGACGGCCAAGCTCGCCGCGGACCCCGGCACCGCCTTCAGCTACCACAACACCAACTACCAGGTCGCCGCCCGGCTCGTGGAAGTGGTCGGCGGCCGGCCGTTCGCGGATCATCTCGCCGCGCACGTCTTCGAGCCCCTCGGCATGCGCCGCACCACGACGATCGACACCGACCGGGGCCTGCCCGGCACCGCTCGCGGCCACCTGTACGTCCTCGGCCGGGCCGTCGCCCTGCCGGAGCCCACGGCCTTCGGCAACGGCTCAGGCGGCGTCATCAGCACCGCCGACGACATGGCCAGGTGGCTGATCGCGCAGAACGCCGGTCTCCCCGGCCTGCTGTCCCCGCAGGGCGTCGAGGAGATGCGTACGGGCTCCGAGCAGAACACGGACTACGCGCTCGGCTGGCAGCTCGGCACGACGGACGAAGGCACCCCCGTGCTCGAACACGGGGGAGACCTGTTCACCTCCACCGCCTACCAGGTGGTGATGCCCGGCCCGGGATACGGCATCGCCGTCATGGCCAACACCGGCATGGCCTTCTCCGACGCGGAGACCCTGATGAGGGGCCTGGTCACCATCGTCGAGGGCGGCACCCCGCGGGTGCCCGGCGGCCGGCCGATGCTCGTCACCGACGCGCTCTTCGCGCTGCTGACCCTGGCGACCGTCGCGCTGGCGGCACGCGGCACCGTGCGCGCCCGGCGCTGGGCCGCGCGCCGCACGGGGTGGCAGCGGTGGCGGCTGGTGCCCTACCTGGCCCCGCTCGTGCTGTGCGCGACGCTGGAGCCGGTGCACCGCTTCCTGGCCCGGGGGCGCGACGCCGCGTTCGTCCAGCTCGCCTACCTCTACCCGACGTTCATGATCTGGCTGGTGACCGCCGCCGCAGCGGGGCTCACCGTGATCGCCGCTCGCCTGTGGAGCGGCGCCAGACGGTGACCAGCCAGAGGCCGGACACCGCGACCATGATGCCGACCACCAGGCCGAGCACGCCGTAGCCGAGCAGGCCGACGATGGCGCCCGCGATGATGGTGCCAGTGGCCCCGCAGACGTTCATCAGCAGGTCGGACAGGCCCTGGACGGCGGTCCGCCGCTCCAGCGGCACCGACTCGGTGACCAGCGCCGAGCCGGCCACGAGGCCGCACGACCAGCCGAGGCCGAGCAGCACCAGCGCCGCCGTCACCTGCCACACCCGGTGCCCCGCGGTGCCGGCCAGCGCGGCGGCGCTCAGCAGCAGGCCCATGCCGAGCACCAGCACCGGCAGTTTGCCCGCCTTGTCGGCCAGCCAGCCGACGACCGGCGACAGCACGTACATGCCGGCGATGTGCAGGCTGATGACCAGGCCGATGACGTCGAGGTTCGAGCCGTCGTGGTGCAGCTTGACCGGGGTCATGGACATGACCGACACCATGGCCGTGTGGCTGACCGCGATCATGACGAGGGCGTGGCGGGCCATCGGGGTGGTGCGCAGGGTCTGCAGGGCGGTGCGGATCGTGCCCCGGCGTCCCCTGCTCTCCTCGCGGGTGCCGTGCACCTCGCGGGCCAGTACGAGCGGGTCGGGCCGCAGCAGGACGAGGATGACGAGCAGCGCCAGGCCGAAGGCGAGCGCCGCGAACGCGAACGGCCCCGCCTTCTCCACCAGCCCGAGCCGCATGCCGATCTGGTCGGCGGGTTTGGCGAGGTTGGGGCCCGCGACGGAGCCGATCGTGGAGGCCCACACGACGAGCGACAGGTGCCGGGCCGAGCGGTCGCGCGGCGACAGGTCGGTGGCCGAGTAGCGGGCCGCCAGGCTGCCCGCGCTGCCGCCGCCGACCAGGACGAGCCCGGCCAGCAGCAGCGGCCACGTGCCCAGGCTGATCGCCAGCACGGAGACCAGGCAGCCGGCCAGGGCGGCGACGTACGCCAGCGACAGGCCGGCCCGCCGCCCGCCGCGGCCCGCTGCCCTGGCGGTGGGCAGTGCGAGCAGCGCCGCGCCGAGCACCGTGGCCGTGCCGGCGAAGCCGCTGATCACCGTCGACTTGGACAGCTCGTCCACGACGACGGAGCTGAGCGCCAGCCCGACGGCGACGCCCACGCCGCCCACGATCTGCGCCGCGGACAGCACCGCGAGCGTACGGCGCTGGACGCGGGCGATCCGGTCAGGAGGGGACGAGGCGGACTGTGTGGGGGCACTGGTCACCCGTGAAGTCTCGCATAACCCCTAACAACACCCCATAGAGGACACTGCGCCTTGATCGGGCCGATCCCCGACGGCGGTCGCGTCCAGGGCCGTCGGGGATGGGGCCGTCGGGGATGGGGGCCACGCGTCTCTTGCGGGGTGAGCCGGGGTCAGAGGATGGCGACGCGGTCGCCCACGGCGATGCGGCCGGGGGCGTCGGGGATGAGGTTGACGCCGAACCAGGTCTTCCCCTCGCGCTTGCGGTAGCGCGACAGCGTCCTGATGGGCTCCTTGCCCTTCTCGTACGTGTCGGGGTCGATGGTCGTCAGCACGCACCGCGCGCACCCCTTGGCGACCCTGAACTCCACCTCACCGATCCGCAGCCGCTTCCACCCGTCCTCGGCGAACGGCTCCGACGGCACGCCGTCGACCACCACGTTCGGCCGGAACCTGCGCATGGGCAGCGGCGCGGGCGGTTCGGCGCCGCGTTCGAGCGCGTCCTCGGCGATCCAGTCGTTGAGCCGGGCGAGCGAGGCCGCCGAGGTCAGCAGCAGCGGGTAGCCGTCGGCCAGGCTGACCCGGTCGGCAGGCCGCCCGTACGCGGGATCGACGGGCCGCCGCCTGGGGTCGTCCAGCCACTTCAGCCGCACCGGCCGCCCCACCAGCGAGGTCAGCCACGCGGCGGCGGCGTCGCCGCAGTCGGTGAGCTCGATGTCGCTGCCCCACAAGGTGACGGGGGACAGCCGGGCGGAGGGGGCCACCCGCAGCGGCTCGGCGTGCGGGCCGGTCAGCGTCAGCGCGTCGCCGTCGAGCATGGGGACGACGGCCAGCAGCCGGGGCTCGACGCGGGCGGTCAAGGTGCGGCCCTGCTCGTCGGCCACGAGGTAGCGGCGGTCGCCGGCCAGCCCCCACGGCAGCACGTCGGCCTCGCTCACCTCATGGCCAGTGGTGGATTTGACCGGATAGTACGAGATGCTCGCCAGCTTCATGCGGCAGACCGTATCTCCACTTCGTGGGTTTTCCGAAGGGGATTTCCGCCGCGCTCCAGGGCCGCCGACAGCGCAGCGGCGGCCAGCGCGACGACCCCGATCGCGACGCCGGTCCAGGCCACGGAGGCGTAGCCGAGATCGGCACTGATCATCAGGCCGCCCACCCAGGGGCCGACCGTGATGCCGACGTTGAAGGCGGCCACGTTGAAGGCGGCGGCCAGCGTCGGGGCGTTCTTGGCGAGGGCGAAGGGGCGGGCGTTCAGCGCCGGGTTGGTGCCGAAGCCGAACGCGCCGAGCAGGAAGATCAGCGGGATGGCCAGCACGGCGACCTCGGCCGACAGGGCGAGGGCGGCCGAGGTCAGCACGAGACCGACGACGCCGGTGAACAGCAGCGGGAACGGCCGGGCGTCGCCGATCCTGCCGCCGATGGTGATGCCGATGAGGGAGCCGGCGCCGTACAGGGCGAGGACGGCGGGCACCCAGGGCTCGTCGATGCCGGTGACGCCGGTCAGCAGCGGGCTCAGGTAGCTGAAGGTGGCGAGCAGCGCGCCCGTGGTCAGCGCGGTGACGCCGTACGCGAGCCACAGCCGCGGCCTGGCGATCGCCCGCAGCTCGGTGGTCACGCTCGGCGCGCCCTCCGTCTTGGGACGGCCGCCGGGGATGGTGGCGAGCACGCCGATCGCCGACAGCGCCGACAGCCCGGCGACCGCCCAGAACGCCGCCCGCCAGCCCAGGTGCTGGCCGATCACCGTGCCGGCGGCCAGGCCGAGGATGGTGGCCACGGTGAGACCGCCCGCCAGCACGCTCATCGCCTTGGCGCGGGCGTTGACGGGCACCAGGCCGATCGCGGTGGCGGCGGCCACGGCCCAGAAGCCCGCGTACACGAAGGCGCCCACCACGCGGGTGGCGAACAACACGGCATAGTCGGCCGTCAGCGCGCCCGCCACGTGCGACAACGCGAAGATCGCCAGGAACGACAGCAACACCGTACGCCGGGGCAGCCGGATCGTCGCGACGGCCAGCAGGGGCGCGCCCACCAGCATGCCCAGGGCGAACGCGGAGATCAGCAGGCCCGCGTCGGGGATGGACACGCCGAGGTCGGCGGCCATGCCGGGCAGCAGCCCGGCCAGCATCAGCTCCGACGTGCCCTGCGCGAAGATCGACAGGCCGAGGATGTAGACCGCCAAGGGCATGGCGGGCCTCCTTGTTTTAGATTGATCAGTACAAAATGCGGGCATGAAGAGATCAGAAGACGGTCAGCGCGACGTTCGCGATCGACTCGAGCGCCCCCCGGTCCGCGCCGCCTCGCTCGGCCACCCGCAGGCCGTTGACCGTGGCGGCGACGAACCTGGCCAGGGCCAGCGGGTCGTGCTCAGGGCCGAGCTCGCCCCGGATGCGCGCGGCCTCGATGCCGGTCCTCAGCAGCTCGATGCGTTTCGCCTCGTCGCGGCGGAGCACCTCGGCGATCACCGAGTCGTGGGGCGCCAGCTCGATGCTGGCGTTGACCACCATGCAGCCGGCCGGTTCTTCAGGATCGGGCTCGACCGCCCACCACAGGACGGTCCTGACCTTCTCCTTGATGGGCAGGTCGGCGTCCATCAGCTCGGCGAGCGAGCCGTTGTGCACGTCCATGTAGTGGCGCAGCGCCCGCTCGAACAGGTCGTGCTTGCTCGCGAACGTGTTGTAGATGCTGCTGCGGCCGAGGCCGGTCGCGGCGCACAGGTCCTGCGTCGAGGTGGCCTCGTAGCCCGCGTCCCAGAACGCGCGCATGGCCGCCTCGACCGCCCTGTCCTCCTCGAACTTCCTCGGCCGTGCCATGACCGGCACGCTACCGTTTTGGAACGACCGATGCAATACGTCAGGCGTTCGGCTGGAACGTGTCCAGGAACACCTTCCTCGTCTCCGCCTGGTCGTCCCAGTGCAGGTCGGGCAGGTCGAAGACGATCTTGTACGCGGACGTGCCGCCGAGCGCGGCGTACCTGGTCAGGGCGTGCATGGGGATGCCGTTGGGCGTGGTGTAGGTGTACTCCCAGTCGGCCGCCTGCGTGCCCCGGTACTTCACGGCCTGCAGCCGTACCTGGATGTAGTTCTCCCTGCCGCCCTGGGCCTCCTGCTCGCCCAGCTCGGCCAGCCCGCCGTCGTCCTGCGGTGCGGCCTTCTCGACCACGATCCGCATGTTCGAGTCCTTCGGCCCGTTGAACGTCGCCACGTCGCCCGCGACCGCGAGCTTCCAGCCCTTCGGCAGGGCGGCGGTGAACCCGGGCCCCGTCAGCTCCTCGAACCCGCTCGGCACCGGCGAAGGCTCGCTCGCCTGCTCGGCCGCGGCGCTCGCCGGTGACGGCGCGGCGGCCGGCGGCGTCTCGCCTGAGCCGCTGGTCAGGATGAGCACCACCGCGCCCGCCACGACGGCCACCGCCACCAGCGCGCTGACGATCGTCAGCGGCGTCGGGCGGCCGCCGCGCACCCACGGCCCCTCGTCCTCCTCCGGCCTGCGCCGGCTCTTCCCGGTACGCGGCCCCGCAGGAGGCAGCGAGGTCAGGCTGCCCCTGCCGACGTCCCTGGACAGGCTGCGCGACTGCTCGCGCAGGTCGTCGGGGGTGGCCAGGGGCCACGGGGTGGCGGCCGAGGTGCGGCTGTCGGTGGTGAGGGGGAGGATCGGCTGCGGCCTGGGGCCCGTGCCGGTGTCCAGGTCGTCGTCGATGCCGCGGCCGGGAGGCGGCGCGCCGAAGGGCGGCTGCGGGCCGGACGAGCTGCGCAGCGCGTCGTACGGGTTCGACGAGCTGGCCAGGGAGTCGTAGGGGCCGGACGAACCGGCCAGGGAGTCGTACGGGCCTGACGAACTCGCGAACGAGTCGTACGGGCCCGAGGTGCTCGCCAGCGAGTCGTACGGGCCAGAGGCGCCGCCGGCCGGTTCGTCGGCGCGGGGGAGTGGGGGCAGCTGGTCGGTGCGGTGGCTGCCCGAAGGGCTCGACATGCCCTCGTACGGCATCGAATGGCCGCCCGACGGGCTCGTGATCGGGTCGTACGGCACCCGCACCGGCCCCGACGGCGTCTCCACGATGCGCGACGGCATCGGCCCCGACGGCGGCTCCAGCGGCGGCAGCAGGTTGGCGGGCGTCGAGTCGGTCGGGCTCGGCAGCGTCTCGGGGGTGCGCGGCCTGGGCGCGCCGTGCGCCCGCAGCACCGCCTCCAGCATCTCCATGACCTGCTCGGAGGTCAGCCGCTCGTTCGGGTTCTTGTGCAGCAGGCCCTCGATCACCGGCAGCAGCGAGCCGGCCCGCTGCGGCCTGATCGGCTCCTGGGTCAGCACCGAGCCGAGCACCGCCACCGGGTCGGGCCCCTCGTACGGGGGCCGCCCCTCGACGGCGGCGTACAGGGTGGCGCCGAACGACCACAGGTCGGCGGCCTGCCCGATCAGCTGGCCGGACAGGCGCTCGGGCGGGATGTACGCCGGCGAGCCCATCAGCAGCCCGGTCTGCGTGATCGTCACGTCGCCCTCTATGGCGGCGATGCCGAAGTCGGTCAGCACCACTCGGTCCGAGGTCAGCAGCACGTTGCCGGGCTTGATGTCGCGGTGCAGGATGCCGTGCGCGTGCGCGTGCCTGAGCGCGTCGAGCACGCGGATGCCGATCTCGGCCGCCTGGACCACCGGCAGCGGGCCGCTCTGGCGTACGGCCTGCTCCAGCGACCACGCGCGGACCAGCTCCATCACGATCCAGGGCCGGCCGTCCTCCTCGACCACGTCGTGCACGGTCACGATGCCCGGGTGTGTCAGCCGCCCGGCAGACCTGGCCTCGCGCAGCATGCGCCGGTGCGCCACCTGCTTGCCCGCGTCGTCCAGCCCGTACGGCAGGATCAGCTCCTTGACCGCCACGTCACGGTCGAGCAGCACGTCGTGCGCGTGCCACACCATGCCCATGCCGCCCCTGCCCACGGGCGACATCAGCCGGTAGCGTCTGCCGATCAGGCGCCCCTGGCTCTGCGAAGAGCCCCCCGCGGCACCCCCCTCTGGGCCGGGTCCGCTGAGCAAGCGGTCGGCTGCCATGTTCCCGCCCCCATCTCGCCTCATCCGTCACGTGCGTTCTCACGCTACTTGCAGATTATGGAGGATCGTCACGATATCGGCGGGGAATGCACAAGGGAAGGTGACATTGTCTGACAACAATCCTGACGTGCAGATATATAGGGATTAAAATGGATCACTTACCCAAAACGGACAGGGCTTGGAGGGCGCTCGTGAACGCCTCCACCGGCGGCTCCACCAGGCCGGCACCGACCTGACCGGTGCCCGCGACCCGGCCCGCGATCCCCGTGTTGACCACCGGCAGCAGCCCCGTCCGCGCCACCAGCGCCACATCGATCCCCACCGGCGTGCCGCGGAAGCCGAGGCCGGGAATCTGGTAGGCGGGATGCTCGGCCAGCGTGATCTCGTACATCGACCGGGTGGCCCGCACCGCGTCCGCCACCTCGCCGCCCACGAACCGCACGATCGCCGGCGCCGCCGCCATCGCGAAACCGCCGAGCCCCGACGTCTCCGTGATCGTCGAGTCGCCGATGTCCGGGTTCGCGTCGTCCGGCCCGTACGCGCCCAGATAGAGCCCGTGCGGCACCCCGGCGGGCCCGGTGAACCAGCGCCCGCCCAGCCCCGACACCTGCACCCCGAAATCGGTGCCGTTGCGCGCCATCGCCACCACCAGCGACGAGCCAGGCACGTCGCGCGCCGCGTCGGTGCTGACCTTGGCCGCGGCCATGCCCGCGTTCAGGAAGAAGTGGTCGTTGCCGTTGATGAAGCGCAGCACCTGCGCCGCGTCGCCCGGCGCCGCCTCCACGATCGCGGGAGCCAGCTCGCGCAGCAGCAGCGAGGTGGCCGCGCGGTTGCGGTTGTGCAGCTCGTCGCCCATCTGCAGGGCCTGCGCGATCAGCGCGCGCAGGTCGATCGGCCCCGTACGCTCCAGCGCCCCCGCCAGCGCCGGGCCGAGCACCTGGTCCATCCAGCGCAGCCGGTCGAGCACCTCGGGCCCGTACGCGCCGTACCGCAGCACCTTGCCCAGGCCCTCGTTCAGCGAGCAGTACGCGGTGCCGCCGTGCTCGGCGTCGTGCACCTCGAACAGCCACATCGACGGGCTCACCACGCCCGCCATCGGGCCCACCGCCCCGTGCTCGTGGCAGGGGCGCAGCTCGACCGCGCCCGCCGCCAGCCGGTCGGCGGCGTCCTCCTCGTCGGCGGCCAGGCTCTCCAGCAGCATCGCGCCGATCAGCGCGCCGCGCATCGGGCCCGACGCCCGCTCCCACGTGATGGGCGGGCCCGCGTGCAGGAACACGCCGGGTTCGAGGATCTCCGAGGCCCGCCGCACGCCTGCCAGGTGCGGCCTGGCCGCCGTCAGCCGGCCGACGGCCACCGCGTTGGCCTCCTGCCTGCGCGGATCGGCCAGCACCCGGGCCAGCGCCTGCTCGGTGCCGGGCAGCGGCGGGCGCCAGGCGACCGGGACCGTCGCCACGGCCTGCTCCCGCAGCGCCTCGTCGAGCAGCCCGGCCCCGACGGTGATCACGCGGGGCGGCCCGTCGAGCAGGCCGGGCACGGTCTCGGGCTGAGCGGTCACATCGGGCTCCTGGCAGGGCGAACGGCCTGGGCGATCAGAGCGAACTCCCGCCCGGTCACATCAGGCTCCTGGCGTGGCGGGCGGCCTGGGCGTTGGAGACGAAGACCGACGCGCCCGCCTCGCGGAACGCGGCGGCCTGCCGGTGCAGGTCCTGCGGGTCGCCCTCGGTGCCGACCAGGGCGACGACCACCGTGGCCGGCGTACGGGCGATCGCGGGGGCCAGCGCGGCGGCCGGGTCGGGGTCGGCGCCGTGGCCGAGCACGACGTCCATGAGCACCACGTCCGTCTCCACGGCCCGGGACAGGGCCTCGACGCGCAGGGCCGGGTCGATCATCGGGTGGGCGCGGCCCCTGGTGTAGGTGTCGTCGCCGAAGTCCACGAAGTCGCCTGAACCGGCCAGCAGGGCGGACTCGGCGCACAGCGTGCCGCCGGCGTACAGGCCCTTGAGCGCTTTGGCGGCCGGACGCGAGCCGGGCGCGGCCGGCCAGGACGGCCACTCGGGGACGGCCCTGCCGAGCACCCGCAGCACCTGCTCGGCCGCCGTGGTCAGATCGCCGCCGGACGTGCCGAGCAGGGCGTGCACCACGGGGGTGCGCAGGCGTTCTGCCGCCACCTCGCGCGCCACCCCGGGGGACGGCGGCTTGGAGACCAGCACGATCAGCTCGCTGGCCGGGTCGTCGTCCAGCATGCGCAGGGCGCGCCGCGTGGACAGGCCGCCCACCTCGGCCGACAGGTCCCTTCCGCCCACCCCGAGCACGTGGCTGACCCCCACGCCCGCCCAGTCGAGCAGCGACGTCACCTGCTGCGCCCCCGTGCCCGACGCGGCCACCACGCCGACCGGGCCGGGCGACAGCACGTTCGCGAAGCCGAGCCCGGCGCCGCCGATCGCGGCGGTGCCGCAGTCGGGGCCCATGACCAGCACGTCCTTCGCCTCGGCCAGCTCCTTCAGCCGCCGCTCCTGCGCGACCGTGACGCCGTCGCTGAAGATCATGACGGGCAGGCCGGCCTCGACGGCGTCCAGGGCCTCGAAGAAGGCGTACTCGCCGGGCGTCGAGACCAGCACCAGGTTCGCCGCGTCGCGGGCGGCGGCCGAACGGGTGGTCAGCGGCGGCTGCTCCGCCGCCGAGGACTCGGCCCCGTGCGTGCCCGCGAGCAGCCGATCAGCCTCCGCCACAGCCGCGTCCGCGTCCGCGGCGCGTACCGCGATCAGCAGGTCGGACGGCCCCGCCGCCGGCACGTCGAAACCCATGTCGCGCAGGATCGAGACGTTGAGATCGGTGCCCATCGCGACCATCGCGGCCGTCACGCCGGGCAGCTCCGACAGCGCCCGGCTGACCCGCATGAGCGTCACCGAGTCGTGGTACGCCCCCCGCCGCGCCAGCACCAGCGGCTCGCTCATCCGGCCGCCCCCAGCGACAGGACCGTACGCGCGCCGATCGCGACGCCCTGGGCGAGGTCGCTGCCCGAGGTGTGGCCGAGCCGGTGCAGGCGGCGCAGCGCCGGGGCCAGCGCCTGGCGCCCGGCCAGGCCGCGCAGCACGCCGAGCACCTCGGGGCTGGCCTCGCCCCTGGCCGCGCAGTGCAGGAGGGTCGCGGAGATCGGCGTCGTCCGGGTGCGGGCGTCGTACGTCACGGTCGCCGCCAGCCAGTCGGCCAGCCACACGGCCCGCCCCGCGCCGGCGGCCCTGCCGAGATGCCGCAGCGCCACCAGCAGCCCAGCCAGCACGTCGTCCCCGCTCGGCGTGAGCCCTGGGCCCAGCCCGACCAGCCGCTCGGCCGCCGTCACGGCGCCCAGCAGCCACCCCTTCGCGCAACTGTCCGCGAGCAACTCCACCGAGGCGTCACCGGACAGCCCAGCGCCGGGCGGCTCGGTCAGCTCGTCCACGGCCCGCGCCAGCAGGTCCCTGTCCACCGCGCCGAGCGGCGGCGCGGGATCCCACCACCGGCGTACGGTCAGGCTCAGCGGGCCCAGCTCGATCGCCCGGTCACCCACCGCCGCGTCGTCACCCACCGTGAGGTGCGGCAGCGGGGCGGCCAGTAGCACGGAGTTGGGCAGCCGGGTGGCCTCGCCGGTGATCACCGCGATCACCGACGGCTCCACCTCGGTCCTGACCTCCAGATACACGCCCTGAGGGAACGCCGCGAGCACCCGCGCCGGACGCCGCTGTGCCTCCAGCAACGCGCGCACCGCCGTGCTGGCCGCACCCGTGACGTGCACGCGGGTACGCCGCGCATGAGTACTGACGGTCACCGGACCTCCCAACCGACCTTGGACCTGACCGTAGAACGGCCGACGAACCCTCCGTACGGGTAAATTTGCCAACAGTCAGCGCGATGGTTGGCTCTTCCTGACAGACGGTCGCCGGGGTCACAATCGCTCTATGGAGCCCCCCGTCCGTCTCGCCAGCACCGGCACGATCATCCACGGCGTGTCCGTCGGAGAGGTGCTCGGCGTGTCCACCCTCGCCGGCGCGCGGCTGATCGCGGGGGAGAGCGGGCTCGGCCGCATCGTGCAGCGGCTCAACGTCATGGAAGTGCCCGACATCCTCGCCTGGGTCAAACCGCACGAGCTGCTGCTGACCACCGGCTACCCGCTGCGCAACACGCCCCAGTCGCTCGGCCGGCTGGTCGCCGACCTCGACGAGCGGGGGCTGGCCGCGCTGGCCATCAAGCTCGGCCGCTACGTCGACGAGCTGCCCGACGAGATGGTCGAGCAGGCCGACCGGCTCGGCTTCCCGCTCATCCTGCTGCCCAACGACGTCGGCTTCGACGACATCCTCAACCAGGTGCTGACCGACATACTCAACCGGCAGGCCGCCGTGCTCGCCCGCGCCGAGGAGGCGCACCGGGCGCTCGTCCAGGTCGTGCTGGCCGGGGGCGGGCTCAACGAGGTCACCGCCGAGGTGGCCCAGCTGCTCGACGTGTCGGTGGCGGCCGTCGACGGCACGGGCCGCGTCCTCGCCACCGCCGGGCCGGCCGAGCACGTGGCCGTCCTGCGCGAGTCGATCGCCCACGAGGGCCCGCCCGCATCACCTTCGCCCGGCCTGGTGCGCTCGTTCGCGGCCGTGCCCGTGCTGGCCGGCGGGCACCACCACGGCCGTATCGTGGCCTACAGCCCGTCGGGCGCGATCAGGGACAGCGACGTCGGCATACTCGAACGCGCCGCCACCGTCGCCGCGCTCGTCGTCACCCGGCAGGAGGCGGTCAACGCCGTCGAGAGCAAATACCGCGCCGACTTCCTGCGCGACGTGCTCACCGGACGGGCCGGCACCGCCGAGCGGGTCACCTCAAGGGCGCGCGCCTTCGGCTGGAACCTCGCCAGGCCCGTCACCGTGCTCGTCGCCGAGCTCGACCCCGACGGCGACGAGCGCAGCGCCCAGGACCGGCTCGTCGCCTGCTGGACCGCCGCCATCAGGCGGCACGACCCGCAGGGCGCGGTCGCCGGGTTCTCCCACGAGGTCGTGGCCGTCGTGGACGCCTCGCTCGACGCCGCCCGAGTCGCCAAGGACGCCGCCTCCGCCTTCGCCGACCTGCCGCCCGCCACCTTCTCCACCGGCACCTCCCGGCCGAGCCCCGGGGCGGAGACGCTGCCCGAGGCGTACTCGCAGGCCCTGAAGGCGGCCCGCGTCGGACGCCAGCTCCACGGGCCCGGCGCGGTCGCGCACTTCGACCAGCTCGGCGTCTACCGGCTGCTGTCGCTGGTCAACGACACCGACGAGCTGCACGCGTTCGTCCGCGAGACGCTCGGCCCGCTCGCCTCCGATGACGACGCCGAGAACGCCGACCTGCGCCGCACCCTCCAGGTGCTCCTGGAGACCAACCTCAACGTCGCCGAGACCGCGCGCCGGCTGCACTTCCACTACAACACGCTGCGCTACCGCATCGGCAAGCTCGAACGCCTGCTCGGCAACTTCACCGACGACCCCCACCTGCGGCTCAACCTCACGCTGGCGCTGCACGTGCTGCGCATGCGCGGCATCTGAGCTGCATCTAGGCTGGTCGCTCGTGGACTTCGAACTGCGCTCCGACTACATCCCGCTGTGCGACCTGCTCAAATACTGCGGCATCACCGAGACGGGCGGCATGGCCAAACAGCTCGTCGCCGAGGGCATGGTGATGGTCGACGGCGAGGTCGAGCTGCGCAAACGCGCCAAGATCCGGTCGGGCCAGGTGGTCAGCGGCGAGGGGTTCTCGATCCGCGTGGAGTAACGCGGCGGGCGTTCACGAAAAGTCATCACGTCATTACGTACTGTTTACTAGCATCAGTGCCGCAAAAGAAACGGCCCCCTGACGGGGGCCGTAGTACCCGGGATCGTAGCCCCGGGCGGGTCACTACATGTTAGGACGTGATAGCGGTGCGCGACAAGTCGAATCCCGAAGGTCAGCGCGTAGGCGTCTACGTGGACGGCTTCAACATGTACTACGGACTGCGCGAACTCGGCGGCAGGCGCTTCCTCTGGCTCGACCTCCTCGGCATGGCGACGCGGGTGCTCCGCCCGCACCAGCGGCTCGTCGGGCTCAACTACTTCTCGGCCCCCATCCGCGACGACCCGCCGGCCACGGCCCGCCAGCAGGTCTACCTCGCGGCGCTGGAGTGCAGCGGGGCGCGGGTGGTCCTGGGCCGGTTCCAGGAGCAGAAGTGCCGCTGCCGCGCCTGCGGTCACAAGTGGCGGACCTACGCCGAGAAGCAGTCCGACGTGGCGCTGGCCGCGGCCATGGTGGACGACGTGGCGACCGGACGGGTCGACGCGGTCATGGTCGTGTCGGCCGACTCCGACCTGTGCGCCGCCGTGCACGTCATCAGGAGGATCGACGCGGTGCGCGGCACCAAGACCAGGGTGGTCACCGCGTTCCCGCCGCGACGGCGCTCGGAGAGCCTGCGGCAGGTGAGCGACGCGTGGTTGCCGTTGGGCGACGCGATCGTCCGCCAGAGCCAGTTCCCCGAGGTGGTGTGCGGGCCGGACGGCGTCGAATATCGGCGCCCGGCGTACTGGAATTAGGGGGCACCCTCTATTGTGCTCTGCGACATATTTCGTGGTCGTACCCGCTGGTCAGGCGGGAGATTGAGGTGCGGGCGTGGCGTTGGGGTGGAAGGTGCACGGCGATGGGAAGCGCCTGACGCCGGGTGAGGTGGTCAAGCCGGACGAGCGGCTGAGCTGGCCCAGGATGGTGGGCATCGGCGCGCAGCACGTCATCGCGATGTTCGGGGCGACGTTCGTGTTCCCGCTGGTCATGGGGCTGGATGCGAACCTGGCCGTGATGATGTCCGGGGTCGCGACGATCCTCTTCCTGCTCATCGTGAAGGGGAGGATCCCGAGTTACGTCGGGTCCAGCGCGTCGTTCGTCGGCGCGGTCGTCGCGATCAGGGCGGCGGGCGGCGGCGACGCGACCGTCACGGGGGCGCTGCTGGCGGTCGGGGTGGTGCTGGCCGTCTGCGGGTTCGCGATCCACAAGCTGGGCGTCGGCGTCCTGCACCGGGTGTTCCCGCCCATCGTCACCGGCGGCGTGGTCATGCTCATCGGGTTCGGCATGGCGTACGTGGCGGCCGACGTCTACTGGCCGAAGGACCCCTGGGTGGCGCTGCTGACGATGGCGGCGACGTTCGTGTTCATCGGCGTGTTCCGCGGCTTCCTCGGCCGGATCGGGGTGCTGCTGGGGCTGGTGTTCGGGTTCCTGTTGTCGTGGGGATGGGACGTCGTCGGCGGCAAGATCACCGCACCCGACGACAGCGGCCAGGTGACCGAGCACTTCCGGGTCAACCTCGACGCGGTCGCGCAGGCCGACTGGGTGGGCCTGCCGTCGTTCCACGGGCCGGTGTTCGAGGCTTCGGCGATCGTGCTGGTGCTGCCGGTGGTGATCGCGCTCATCGCGGAGAACGTCGGGCACGTCAAGGCCGTGGGCGAGATGACCGGCACGGACGTGGACGCCTACATGGGCCGCGCGGTGATGGCCGACGGCGTCGGCACGGTGGTGGCGACGGCGGTCGGCGGGCCGGCGACGACCACGTACGCGGAGAACATCGGCGTCATGGCGGCCACCAAGGTCTACTCGACGGCCGCCTACTACATCGCGGCGGTGATCGCGATCCTGTTCGGCCTGTGCCCCAAGTTCGGCGCGCTCATCGCGGCCACGCCCGGCGGCGTGCTGGGCGGCGTGACGACCATCCTGTACGGCATGATCGGCCTGCTCGGCGCCAAGATCTGGATCGAGAACCGGGTGAACCTGTCGGACCCGGGCAACCTGGTGCCCACGGGGGCGGGCATCATCTGCGCGATCGGCCCGGTCGCGTTCCCGATCACCGACACGTTCGCGCTGAGCGGCATCGCGCTCGGCACGATCGTCCTGCTGCTCGGCTACCACCTGCTGCGCGCCGTCCGGCGCGAGGAGCCCGCGGCCTCATAGCCCCCCGCACTCACCGAACATCCCTCACATGACACCCCTCACAGGGCGGGTCTGCTCATGTGCGCGAGGTTGGCTCTGGTCGGCGGGCCAGATTTGGCAGATCATGCCCGTGTGAGCGCGTGCCGTCGGGCCTAATGTGCCCGCAACGGTACGTGACGCCGGCCCAGCGCCCAGTACAAGAGGGGCTTGCCATGGTTGTGGGATGGACCAAACACGGTGACGGCAGGCATCTGGCCCCCGGCGAGGTGGTCAGGCCGGACGAACGGCTGAGCTGGCCCCGGATGGTGGGGTTCGGGGCACAGCACGTGATCGCGATGTTCGGGGCGACGTTCGTCTTCCCGCTGGTGATGGGGCTCGACCCCAACGTCGCGGTGATGATGTCGGGCGTCGCGACGATCCTGTTCCTGCTGATCGTCAAGGGAAAGGTGCCCAGCTACCTGGGCACGAGCGCGTCGTTCGTCGGCGGCGTGTTCGCCATCAGGGCGGCGGCGGGCGGCGACACCGCGGGCGCCGACGCGATCGTGACGGGCGCGATCCTGGTGGCCGGGTTCGTGCTGGCGCTGGCCGGGCTGGCGATCCACTTCCTCGGCGTGTCCATCATCCACAAGATCTTCCCGCCGGTGGTGACCGGCGCGGTGGTGATGCTCATCGGGTTCGGGCTGGCGTTCGTGGTCGCGGACGTCTACTGGCCGCAGGACCACTGGGTGGCGCTCATCACGATGCTCATCACGTTCGTGGTGATCGTGCTGTTCAAGGGGTTCATCGGGCGGATCGGGGTGCTGATCGGGCTGGTGTCCGGGTTCGTGCTGTCGTGGCTGCTCGACCTGGCGGTGGGGCCCGTCACGTCGGTGCTGCCCGGCGCGAACCTGCGCGACGCGGCGGGCGCGGCCTGCCCGGTCGAGGGCACGTACTGCGTGGCCACGGCGTTCCCGCACGACCGGGTGAGCTTCGACGCGGTGGCGGCGGCGCCCTGGTTCGGGCTGCCGAACTTCCACGCCCCCGACTTCAAGACCTCGGCGGTGCTCCTGGTGCTGCCGGCCGTGATCGCGTTGATCGCGGAGAACATCGGGCACGTCAAGGCCGTGGGGGAGATGACGGGCACGGACGTCGACCCGTACGTGGGCCGCGCCGTGACGGCCGACGGCGTCGCGACCGTGGTCACCAGCGCGGTGGGCGGCTCGCCGACCACGACGTACGCGGAGAACATCGGCGTCATGGCGGCCACCAAGGTCTACTCGACGGCCGCCTACTACATCGCCGGCGTCATCGCGATCGCGTTCGGGCTGTGCCCGAAGTTCGGCGCGCTGGTCGCGGCCACGCCGGGCGGCGTGCTGGGCGGCGTCACGGTCATCCTGTACGGCATGATCGGCCTGCTCGGCGCGAAGATCTGGATCGAGAACCGGGTGAACTTCGCCGATCCCGTGAACATGGTTCCGATCGGGGCGGGCATGATCCTGGCCATCGGACCCGTGCAGCACGCCATCGGAGGCGACTTCACCCTGGAGGGCATCGCGCTCGGCACGATCGTGGTGCTGGGCGGCTACCACCTGCTGCGCGCCATCGCGGGACGCAGCCCGGAGCCCGTACGGAGTGAGGCTTGAAGCCGCCGCCCTTCGCCTACCACGCTCCCCGCGACCTCGGCGCGGCGCTGCGGACGCTGGCCGAGGTGGGGGCCGAGGGCGGCAAGGTGCTGGCGGGCGGGCAGAGCCTCATCCCCATGCTGAACATGCGGCTGGCCGCGCCCGGCCACCTGGTGGACATCAACCGGGTGGCGGGGCTCGACGGCCTGGAGGTGACGCCGGAGGGCGTCCGGGTGGGGGCGCTGGTCCGGCACTCCGACGCCGAGCGGGCGGGCGCGCACCCGCTGCTGACGCAGGCGCTCAAGCTGGTCGCCCACCCCGTGATCAGGAATCGCGGCACGGTGGTGGGCAGCCTCGTGCACGCCGATCCGGCGGCCGAGTTGCCCGCGGTGCTGGCGGTGCTGGGCGGCTCCGTTCGGCTGGCCCGATGGGACGGCGGCCCGGCCGGTGGCTCCCCGGATGGCGGCTCGGCCGGTGGTGCGGCCGAGCGCTCGGCCGGCGGTGTGGCGGTGATGCGTGACGTGCCGGCCGCCGAGTTCTTCGTCGGGCCCATGGAGTCGGCGGCGCGGCCCGGCGAGCTGGCCGTCTCGGCGTTCTTCCCCGCGGTGGAGGAGGGCGTGGGGGTGGCGTTCCACGAGGTGGCGCGGCGGCACGGCGACTACGCGCTGGCCGGGGTGTGCGCGCTGGTCACGCCGGACGGGCGGGCGCGGGTGGCGTGCATCGGGGTCGGGCCCGTGCCGGTCGTCGTGGAGCTCGACAAGCTCGCGGGGGCGGCCGACGCCGTACGCGCCGCGGCCGATCCGGACGACGACCTGCACGCCACCGCCGCCTACCGGCGGCACCTGGTGGGTGTCCTGGCCGAACGGGCGCTGCACGACGCGGCGCGGGAGGGGGCGGCGGCCCATGGGCCATGAGACCACCCGGCACGAGACAACGAGCCACGAAACCACGAGCCACGAAAACAAGAGCTACGAAACCACCAGCCACGGAACCACGAGCCGCGAGAACATGAGCCGGGGGAACGTGCTCCACGAGATCACGCTGGTCGTGAACGGGACGGCGAGGCGGGCGCGCGTGCCCGCGCGGCGGTTGCTGTCCGACTGCCTGCGCCACGACCTGGGCCTGACCGGGACGCACGTCGGCTGCGAGCACGGCGTCTGCGGCTGCTGCACGGTGCTGCTCGACGGCCGCCCGGTGCGCTCGTGCCTGACGTTCGCGGTGACCGTGGACGGCGCCGAGCTGACCACCGTGGAGGGCCTGGCAGGGGAGGACGGGCGGCTGTCGGCGGTGCAGCGGGCCTTCGCCGAGTGCCACGGCCTGCAGTGCGGCTTCTGCACGCCGGGCTTCCTGTGCACGGTGACGGCGCTGCTGCGCGACAACCCGGCGCCGACGGACGAGAAGGTGGTCGAGGGCATCTCGGGCAACCTGTGCCGCTGCACCGGCTACCAGAACATCGTCAAGGCCGTCCACCGGGCCGCCGAGCTGCTGGCGGAGGAGGCATGACGACGCGGTGGCTCGGGGAGCCGGTGGCGCGCAGGGAGGACCCGCGGCTGCTCACCGGCCAGGGCCGCTACCTCGACGACCTCGGGCAGGAGGCGCTGGCGGCGGCGTTCGTGCGTTCCCCGCACGCGCACGCCCGCATCCGCGACATCGACGTCTCGGCGGCGCTCGACGTGGACGGGCTGGTCGCCATCCACACCTGGGAGGACCTGCCGGAGCGCGTCGGACGGCCGCTGCCGCTGCTCATCCCGCACCCGGCGCTCACCCACGGCCGCACCGCCTACCCGCTGGCCAGGGACGTCGTCAGGCACGTCGGCGAGCCGGTGGTCATGGTGGTGGCCGCCGACCGTTACGCCGCCGAGGACGCCTGCGCGCTCATCGAGGTCGACTACGAGCCGCTGAAGCCCGTCGTCGGCCTGGCGGAGGCCGTGCAGGGGGCGCAGCTCGTGCACGAGGACGTGCCGGGCAACGTCGGCGCCCACCTCGTCCAGGAGGTCCCGGCCACCGACGGCCGGGGCGCAGGAGAGGCGATCGAGGGCGCGCCGCACACCCTGTCCTTCCGGCTCGACATCGAGCGCAGCGCCAGCATGCCGCTGGAGGGCCGCGGCGTGTACGCCCGCTGGGACGGCCGCGACCTGCGCGTCTACTCCAGCACCCAGACCTCGACCAGCGTCAGGATGGCCGTGGCCGCCGCGCTCGGCCTGCCGCTGCCGCAGGTCGAGGTGATCGCGCCCGACGTGGGCGGCGGCTTCGGCGTCAAGATCGTGCACCCGTGGCCCGAGGAGATCCTGGTGCCGTGGGCGGCCATGACGCTGAACCGCGAGATCAAGTGGGCCGAGGACCGCCGCGAGCACTTCGTGTCGTCGGCGCACGAGCGGGCGCAGGTGCAGCACGTGCGGGTCGGGTTCGACGACGACGGGCGCGTGCTGGGCCTCGACGTGAGCATCCTGCACGACCACGGGGCCTACACGCCGTACGGGATCATCGTCCCGATCGTCACCTCGACGCAGCTGCTCGGGCCGTACAAGCCGGGGGCGTACCGGGTCGAGTTCACCGCCGTCTACACCAACACCGTGCAGGTCACGCCCTATCGTGGGGCGGGCAGGCCGCAGGGCGTGTTCTGCATGGAGCGCACGCTCGACAAGA
Source organism: Nonomuraea salmonea (assembly GCF_042428605.1). Classification (NCBI taxonomy): domain Bacteria; kingdom Bacillati; phylum Actinomycetota; class Actinomycetes; order Streptosporangiales; family Streptosporangiaceae; genus Nonomuraea; species Nonomuraea salmonea. Next base: position 276,672 of record NZ_JBHMCF010000029.1, on the reverse strand, counting down.
TCGCGCGGCACCTCGGCAAGGACCGCACGGAGGTGCGGGCGGCCAACTTCATCCAGCCCGACGAGTTCCCGTACGACCAGGGGATGATCTTCCAGGACGGCCGGCCGCTCATCTACGACAGCGGGAACTATCCCGAGATGCTCCGCATGATCAAGGAGCTGATCGGCTGGGACTCCTTCGAGCGGCGTCCTGGGCGCGGCATCGGCATCGGCTGCTACGTCGAGGGCACCGGAGTCGGCCCGTACGAGGGCGGGCACGTGCAGATCACCTCCGACGGCCGGGTGCACGTCTCCACCGGCCTCACCTCGCAGGGGCAGGGCCACGAGACGGCTTTCGCCCAGATCGCCGCCGCCGAGCTGGGCGTGCCCATCGAGCGGGTCAGCGTGGTCACCGGCGACACCCGCCGTTTCGGGTACGCGGTCGGCACCTTCGCCTCCAGGGCCGCCGTCGTCAGCGGCAACGCCATCGCCCTGGCGTGCAGGAAGGTCCGCGAGAAGGCGCTGCGCATCGCCGCCGACGCCCTGGAGGCCGACCCCGCGGATCTGACCGTCACCGACGGGCTCGTGCACGTGGCGGGCACGCCGTCGGCGTCGATCCCGCTGTCCACGGTGGCCGTGCTCGCCAACCCGCTCAGGTACGCCTTCGACGAGGAGGCCGCCAAGGCCACCCAGTTCTCCGGCGCCGCCGATCCGGACAAGCCGCCTGTCGCCGAGGGCGAGGAGCCCGGCCTGGAGGGGCGTGACTACTACTCGCCGATCCGCTCCACGTTCGCGGCCGGGATGCACGCCGCCATCGTGGAGACCGACCCCGACACCGCCGAGATCAAGGTCGTCAGGTACGCCGTGGTGCACGACTGCGGGCGGCTCATCAACCCGATGATCGTCGAGGGGCAGATCCACGGCGGCGTCGCCCAGGGCATCGGCGGCGCGCTGTACGAGCGGATGGTCTACGACCAGCACGGCCAGCTGGTGAACGCCTCCTTCATGGACTTCCTCATGCCGTACGCGACCGAGATCCCCCGCGTCGAGACCGGCCACCTGGAGACGCCGTCGCCGCTCAACCCGCTCGGCGTCAAGGGGGCGGGGGAGGCGGGCGTGATCCCGGTGTCGGCGGTCATCGCCTCGGCCGTCGAGGACGCCGAGGGCATCCCGATCGACCGCATGCCGATCTCCCCGTCCGACCTCCACACGCTGCGCACCGCAAGGGGCGGCCGATCCGGGTGAACCGGAGGCGGCGGGGCTGCGTACCCTCGCACATGACGACATTTCCACGTCTGGCCGCTTTCGCGCTGCTGGCCGGACTGGTCGCCGGCTGCTCCTCAGGAGGCGGCTGGAACGACTACGTCGCAGCGGACGGGGCGGAGCCGGCCACTCCCAAGCCGATGACCGTCGAGCAGATCTCGGAGAAGGTCGGCTGCAAGCCCAAGATGCAGGTCGAGGCCGAGGACGTCAGGACCGCGTTCTGCAAGACGGACGCCGGCGAGTTCTTCGTCAACACCTTCAAGACCGAGAAGCTCAAGGACGCCTGGATGAACGAGGCGCCCGAGTACAACCCGCACCTGGTGGGGCCCAAGTGGACGGTGCTCGGGCCGCTGAAGGTGCTGGAGGTGCTCAAGGGCCCGCTCAACGGCGACCTCCACCTGACCGACCACCGCGTCTCCCAGACCCCCGCCCCCCAGTGACCGGTCAAGGGGTCGGCGGGTCCTGAACCTGGCCTCCCGCAGGTGCGTACCTCTGCACATGACGACATTTCCACGTCTGGCCGCTTTCGCGCTGCTGGCCGGACTGGTCGCCGGCTGCTCCTCCGGGAGCGTCGGCGGCTACGTCACGGCGAGCGCGCAGCGGGCCGGCGCCGCCCCCGTCACCGTCGAGCAACTGGCCGCCAAGGTCGGCTGTGCGCCCCGGATGCAGGTGGACGCGCCGGAGATCCGTACCGGCTACTGCAAGACCCCCGACGGCGAGTTCTTCGTCACGACCTTCGCCAGCCAGGCCGGGAAGGACGCCTGGATGGACGCCGCGCCGGAGAAGAACCCGTACCTGGTGGGACCCAGGTGGACGGTGCTGGCCGGCCGGCAGGTGCTCGACCTGCTGCACGAGCGGCTCGGCGGCGACCTGCACCTGACGAAGGAGGCGCGGGTCAGCCGGCAGGCACCAGGACCCGCTTCCTGAACACCCAGTACGTCCACCCCTGGTAGACCAGCACGAACGGCAGGGCGATCAGCCCGATCCAGCTCAGCATGGTCAGCGTGTACGGCCCCGACGCCGCCTCGGCCAGCGTGAGACCCGGCAGCGGGCGCAGCCGCAGCTCCATGAAGACCGCCAGCGTGGTCAGCACGATCGCGCCGGCCGTCGCGCCGAACGCCCATCCCTCCCTGCGCCGCCAGATCAGCGCCGTGGCCGCGGCCAGCGCCGCCATCGCGGCCAGGGCGGGGCCGGTGCCGAGGCCCGACAGGGCGAACACCGCCACCGGCAGCGTCACCCCTGCGGCGGCGAGCGCGGCGGTCCTGGCGCGGCGGCGCACCTGGCCGGTGGTCTTCAGCGCCAGGAACACCGCGCCGTGCAGGACGCACACGGCCAGCGTGAACGCGCCGCCGAGCAGGGCCGCGAGCAGGCCGCCGAACAGCAGGTGGGCGAAGACCGTGCCCCACAGGAACGCCGGCAGCGCGCTGCCCGCCACGACCGCGAGGTCGCACCAGGCCGGGTTCGCGACCTTGCTCCGCCACTCCAGGCCGAGCCCGCGCAGGATCAGCCCGACCAGGATCAGCGTCACGGGCAGGTAGAACGTGCTGAACACGCCGGCGTACCAGGCGGGGAACGCGGCGAACATGGCGCCGACCGCGGTGATCAGCCACACCTCGTTGCCGTCCCACACCGGGCCGATGGTCTGCAGGCTGGCGCGCTGCTCGGCGGCGTTCCTGCTGACCACCGGGGCCAGCATGCCGACGCCGAAGTCGAAGCCTTCGAGGACGAAGTAGCCGGTCCACAGGAAGGCGATGATGGCGAACCACAACTCGATCACGGGAAGCTCCTCAACTCGTCACATGGGCTCAGTACATGAGCTGCGGTTCGCGCCGCTCGGCCGCGGGCTCGGGGGCGGGCTCCTCGACGCCCTTGCGTACGTGCCTGGCCAGCAGCACGGCCTCGGCCACGGTGAAGACGCCGTACACGAGGGTGAAGATCGCCAGGGAGGTGGCCACCTCGGCCAGCGTCACGCCGGGTGAGACGCTCGCGGCGGTCAGCAGTTCGCCGGCGACCGTCCACGGCTGGCGGCCGATCTCGCTGAGCAGCCAGCCGGCGATCACCGCGGCCAGCGGCAGCGGCAGCGCGAGCAGCAGCGCCTTCGACAGCCACGCGGGGAAGGCCCGGCGGCGCCTGGTCAGCCACAGCCCGAGCACCGACAGGCCGACGGTGGCCATGCCGAAGGCGATCATCACGCGGAACGACCAGAACACGACGGGGCCGTTGGGGCGGTAGTCGCCGGGGCCGAACTGCTCCTCGAAGCGGCGCTGCAGGTCCTCGGTGCCGGCGACGACGGCGTCGGGGTCGTTGGTGGCGAGGAAGCTCAGCACCTTGGGGATCTCGATGCCGGGGGCGACGCTGAACGCCGCGCCCGCCGTGTCGCGCTCCAGACCCTCGGCGGCGGCCAGCTTCATCGGCTGCTGCTCGTACATGAGCTTGGCGGACATGTCGCCGGTGCCCGCGACCACCGCGCCCGCGAGCGCGGTCATCAGCAGCGCGGCGCGGGCGGCGCCGCGCCACATGGCGGCGGCCCGCGTGCCACGCGTGCGCAGCAGCCAGTAGCCGCAGACCGCCAGCACGAAGCCGCCCGCCACCACGAACGCCCCGCCGATCACGTGCGGCACCTGGGCCAGCGCCGTGGAGTTGGTGAGCACCGCCCACAGGTCCGTCATCCTGGCCTTGCCGTCCACGACCTCGTAGCCGACCGGGTGCTTCATCCAGGCGTTGGCGGCGAGGATGAAGTAGGCGGAGATGTTCGAGCCGATGGCCGCCGCCCAGATGCAGGCCAGGTGCGCCTTCTTCGGCAGCCGGTCCCAGCCGAAGATCCACAGGCCGAGGAACGTGGACTCCATGAAGAAGGCCAGCAGCGCCTCCATGGCCAGCGGGGCGCCGAAGACGTCGCCCACGAAGGTGGAGTACTCACTCCAGTTCATCCCGAACTGGAACTCCTGCACGATGCCGGTGACCACGCCCATGGCGAAGTTGATCAGAAACAGCTTGCCGAAGAACTTGGTCAGCTTGAGGTAGTGCTCCTTGCCCGTGCGGTGCCAGGCCGTCTGCAGGCCGGCCACGAAGATCCCGAGACCGATGGTCAGGGGCACGAACAGGAAGTGGTACACGGTGGTCACCCCGAACTGCCACCGCGCCAGGTCTAGTGCGTCCATCATCCCCGCCGAAAGTCGTTGCTCTACAAGCTGTAGTACATCTACTTGCAGTAGTACTACAAGCTGTAGAGCAATGGGGTGCGACGTTCGTCACATCCCGGGTGTGCTGGTTGCCGAGCTTCGAGAATGCCCTGCTGGGGCGGGGATGCGCGTCACCCGCGCGACGGATCGTCCCGTACGTCCCGAGGCGGACCTCAGCGCGGGTCGGCGGCGTCCAGGTACGCCTGGAGGTTGCCCAGGGCGTAACCGCGGCGCTTGATCTTCTTCACCAGGATGCGGAAGTCCCTGGCCAGGTTGGGGCGGAAGTGCAGCAGCAGGATGTCGCCGGGGCGCAGCCGCTTGTCGGGCACCTGGTAGGCGATCTTGCCGCCCGGTTGCACGGTCGCGGTCCACAGGAGTACGGCCCGTACGCCGCAGCTCTTGGCCGCCAGCAGCGTGTCGGTGTTGTAGTTGCCGAACGGCGGGCGGAACAACGCCGGCCGCGTCCCGACCTCCTTCTTGATCAGCTGGGCCGTGCCGCAGATCTCCTTGCGCTGGGCGGCGCGGCCGAGGAGGCGGAGGTTGGGGTGGGTGAGGGTGTGGTTCTCGACGGCCACCCCGGCGTCACGCAATTGACGGAAATATCCCCACTTGCCGGCGCCGACGTAGCGCGCCTCGCCACCCGCCTGGTCCGGGGTGCCCTTGGCCTCCACCGCGTCGCGCATGGCGAAGGCCGTGATGGGGATGCGCTCGTCGCGGATCTGCTGGACGAAGCCAGGGTCCTGCTCCCAGCCGTCGTCGATGGTGAGGAAGACGACCTTGCGCCTGGTGGGGATGGAGCTGATCACCGGTGGCAGGTCGCCGGTGCGGGTGATCGGGCGTACCTCGCCCCTGCGCGGCCTGACCCCGGGCGGGCCCTGCGGCGCGGTCGGGCTCGGCGTCACGGACGCCGTGGGCCGCTCCTTCGGCGCGGCGGACTCCTTGGGCACGTCACCCGGCCCGCAGGCGGCCAGCGCCAGGGCGCACACCACACCCACCGTCACGTACGCCCGTCGCTTTCCCACCATAACCACAGAATCTTGCCAGGCATGATCGACCGGCCGGTCCGCGTCTGGCAGGTGTTGCCCTTAAGCCGGGAGGCTCCGGCTGCTTAGAGTGGCGACATGAACGTGGCGGGCAGTGTCGTGATCGGGGTGGACAGGGACCGGCTGTGGGCGGCGTTCCGCGACCCCGCCGTGCTGGTGCGGACCATCCCTGGGTGCGAGCGGCTGGAGGAGTGCGGTCCTGACACGTACCGGATGACGGTCAACGCGGGCGTGGCCTCCGTCAAGGGCGTCTACCAGGGCGAGGTGGCGCTGTCCGACCCGCTGCCGCCCGAGCGCTTCACGCTCAAGGCGCGCGGGCAGGGCGCGCCCGGCACCGTGGACGCGACCGTGCAGGTCCGGCTCAGCGAGGCCGACGGCGGCACCAGGGTCGACTACGACGCCGAGGCGGTCATCGGCGGCATGATCGGCGGCGTCGGGCAGCGCATGCTGGGCTCGGTGGCCAAGCGCACCGCCCAGGAGTTCTTCACCGCCGTCGAGCAGCACCTGTGCGCCCCGGTCCCGGCCGTCGCGCCCGCGCAGGACGCCGCGCCCCTCACGGACGCCGCGCCCCTCACGGACGCCGCGGCCCTCACGGACGCCGCGGCCCTCACGGACGCCGCGGCCCTCACGGACGCCGCGGCCCTTACGGACGCGGGGACCCTTACGGACGCGCGGAGCCTTACCGACGCCGCTCCCGCCGCCGTCTACGAGCGGCCCCGCGCGCCGCGCACCGAGACGCGGCCGTGGGTCATGCTGGCCGCGTTCGGCACCGGTGCCGGTGTGGCGCTGGCCGGCGTGACGCTCGGCTGGCTCCTCGGGCGGGGCACCAGGCGCCGCGCCTGACGGCGCCTGCCTCCTGGACTCTCGCGGAAAAGGATCTCCCGGCGTAGCGTGGCGAGTATGCGGCAGGCACACGCTGAAGACGCACGTACCGAGGCCAGGCGAGTCGTACGCAACCTGCTCGGCGAGGAGCGGCCCACGGCCGAACGGCTCATCGGCGACGTGAGTCCCGTGCTCGGTGCCGAGCGCACCGAGCGCACGCTCGAGCTGGCCCGTGGCGCCCAGCTCACCCGGCGCTCGGCCGAGCTGGCCGCCCTGGCGGCGCTGCTGGTCGGCACCCGCGAGCTGGGCGAGCAGTGGTGGAGCAGACCGCGCGGGGGGAAGCTGCCGCCGCCCGACGAGGTCGTGCGCACCGCCGTCGCCATCGAGCCGTGGACCGACCTGACCGCCCTGGAGATGCTCGCCGCCTGGATCGCCGACGACGCCGCCGACCACCTGTGGGGCGCGCCCGTCGCGCAGGTCGACCTCAACTCCTGGCAGGCCGAGGACCGCTTCGCGCTGCCGCCCGGCGTCAAGCCGGGGCAGCGGCTCGTCGTGCACTTCGACGCCGGCGGCAGGCTCGACGCGGTCGTCACCCGGCGCGCCGACGGCGACCTCGGCTCCAACCTCGACTTCCACTCCCTGCGCTACTCCCGGCCCGCCGAGGCGCAGTGGAGCTGGGGCGTCGCGGCCGGGCTCGGGCCGCACCGGCTGCCCGGCGAGGACCCCGACCCCTACGCGCGCGAGGTCGCCGCCTCGGCGGCCGGCATCCTGCGGGCCTGGGCGGTGCGCCACGGCGCCACCCGCGAGCAGCTCGGCGAGCAGTGGCGGACGGTCGGCGACGTGGTGGCCGCCATCGAGCGGGTCGACTGGATGTGGCGCAGCGGCGAGTGGTTCGGCTGGTGGCGGGGGGCGTCGGCGCTGGTGGACGACTCGGCGTACCTGACGTACCGGCTGGAGGAGCTGGCCGCCGGATGAATCAGGAATCAGGCAGGTCCGCAGGCGGTTGTGGACCGACATGAAGGTCGAGATCTTTTCTGATGTCGTGTGCCCCTGGTGCTACATCGGGCACACCAGGTTCGACAGGGCCGCCGAGCGGTTCCGCGCCAAGGGCGGCACCATCGAGGTGACGATGCGCCCGTTCCAGCTCGACCCCGACGCCTCCAGCGACGGCGAGCCGGTGATCCCGGCGATGCAGCGCAAGTTCGGCCCCAACGCCACGCAGATGATCGACCGCGTCGTCGGCGTCGCCGCGGAGGACGGGCTCGAGCTCCGCTACGACCAGGCCATCAGCGCCGGCACGTTCGAGGCGCACCGGCTCATCGAGGTCGCCACCCGGCAGGGACGCGGCAAGGAGATGGCCGAGCGGCTGTTCCGCGCGTACTTCACCGAGGGCCGCAACGTCGGCGACCCCGCCGTGCTGGCCGAGCTGGCGGCCGACGCGGGCGTCACCGACACCGGCGAGGGCGAGGGCGAGGTGCGCGAGCAGCTCGCCAGGGCGCGCTCGCTGGGCATCAGCGGGGTGCCGCTGTTCCTGTTCGAGGGCAAGTACGCCGTGTCGGGCGCGCAGCCTGAGGACGCCTTCGCCGCCGCGATCGACGAGGTGGCCGAGCGGACCGGGCAGACCCCGATCACTCAGCTCGCCGCGCCCGCCGACGGCTGCGACGACGGGACCTGCGCGGTCTGACCGCCCAGTGCGGGCCGTGCGCCGTGGCGGGCGACATGAGAGCCCTCCCCGAGCCGGCCCGCGCGGTGGTGGCGGCGGCAGAGCACCTGATAGCGCACCGGCGCGTCGTCGGTGTCGCCGATGACGACCTGCTCGCCCGTACGCACCATCGTCCCGCCCACGACGCGGGCGTTGAGCTGCCCGGGACGCCCGCACCAGCACAGCACCTCGACCTGGAGCCGCGACACCTCGTCGGCCAGCTCGAACAGCCGCTGCGCGGCGGGGAACATGACCGAGCGGAAGTCCGACGCCAGCCCGAACGCGTAGACGTCCACGCCGTGCTCGTCCACGAGGTCGGCGAGCTGCTCGATCTGCTCGACGGTGTAGAAGCAGGCCTCGTCGCAGATGAGGTAGTCGACGCGGTCGTACGCGGTGACCAGCGCGACCAGGTCGAGGCCGTCCTCCACCTCGATCGCCTCGCGCCCGAGCCCGATCCTGCTGGTGACCTGCGGCTCGCCCGAGCGGTCGTGCTTGGTCAGCACCAGGCCCCGCCTGCCCTGCCGCGCGTGGTTGTAGTTCATCTGCAGCGCCAGAGTGGACTTCCCGCAGTCCATGGGCCCGAAGTAGAACTTCAGCACGGCATCTCTGGCGCCCGACGGCGCTGGCGACAAGGCAGACAGATCAGTCACGGGCCGTCAGCTTAGTGGCTTGGCTTGTTCCATGACCTCGTGGGACATTTCTCCCCACGAGTTACAGGAGGAAAATCTGTGGTCACCGACAAACCAGCCTCGCTCGACGCCATGATGACGCAGGACGACCTCTCACCGGCCCAAGCCGACGCCACCCGCTGGCGCTATGGTTTCCTCGTCGTCGTGGCGGGCATCGTCGCGGTCCTCGCGGCCTTCGCCGCGGCCGTGTTCGCCAGTGCCGAGTTCGGTGTGCTGTTCGCCGGCGTGGCGGGGGTGATCGGCACCATCATCGGCGCTTATTTCGGCGTTCAGGCGGGCCAGTCGGGGAAGGCCAGGGTCGAGGCGGAACTCGCCAGGTCCCAGGAGATGGTGGTGCGCCTGGCCGCGTACGTCGGCACGGAGAACGCGCCACGAGTGATCGACGAAGTGCTCGGCCGGCGCCGGAGCTGAGGAGCCCATGCGTAGCGTCCGTATCGGAGTGGACACCGGAGGCACCTTCACCGACGTCGTGGCGGTGGACGAGCAGACCGGTGAGATCCTCACCACGAAGACCCCCTCGACCCCGGCGAACCCGGCCGACGGCTTCATGGCCGGGCTCGGCAAGCTGGGTGAGCCGGAGGTCGCCTCGATCGTCCACGGCACCACGGTGGCCACGAACCGGCTGCTCGAAGACCGCATCGAGAGCCTCGGCTTCATCACGACCGAGGGCTTCGAGTTCGTCCTGGAGATCGCCAGGCAGAGCGTTCCCGACGGTTACGGCAACTCCTACTTCTGGGTCAAGCCGCCCAGGATCGTGCCCGTGCACCTGGTCAAGACCGTCGGCGGGCGGCTCGACCACCTGGGCGAGGAGGTGCGGCCGTTCTCGGAGGAGCAGGCCGTGGAGGTGGCCCGCTGGTTCCGCGCCAAGGGCATCACCGCGATCGGGGTCTGCTTCCTGCACTCCTACGCCAACCCCGAGCACGAGCGGCGGATGCGCGAGGTGCTGGCCCGCGAGCACCCCGAGGCGGTGGTCTCGCTCTCCAGCGACGTGCTGCGCGAATACCGCGAGTACGAGCGCTCGGTCACCACGCTCGTGGACGCCGCCGTCAAGCCGGCCATGCGCGGCTACCTCGCGAACCTGTCCGGCCGCCTCGGCAGGTCGTTCTCCGTGATGAAGTCGAACGGAGGCGTGCTGTCGGCCCGCGAGGTCGTCAACCAGCCCATCACCACGGTCCTTTCGGGCCCGGCGGCCGGCGCGCTGGGCGCGGCGCTGCTCGCCGGCACGGCGGGCCACACCTCGGTGATCACCCTCGACGGCGGCGGCACCTCGACCGACGTGGCGGTGGTGATCGACGGTGAGCCGTCCATCACGACCGAGGGCACGATCGGGCGTTACCCCTGCAAGATCCCGATGATCGACATCGTCACCGTCGGCGCGGGCGGCGGCTCGATCGCCTGGATCTCGCCCGAGGGCACGCTGAAGGTCGGCCCCCGCTCGGCCGGCGCCGACCCCGGCCCCCTCTGCTACGGCAAGGGCGGCACCGAGGTGACGGTCACCGACGCGCACGTCTTCCTCGGCCGCATCCCGCCGCACCTGCTGGGCGGGGAGATCCCGCTCGACGTGGACGCGGCGCGCGGCGGCATCGAGGCGCTGGCCGACAAGCTGGGGCTCACGCCCGAGCGCACCGCGACCGGGATCCTGGAGATCAGCGCGTTCAACCAGAGCAACGCGATCCGCAGGCTCACCGTCAAGCGGGGGCTGGACGTGCGGGACTTCCCGCTGGTGACGTTCGGCGGGTCCGGGCCGCTGCTGGCGTGCCGGCTGATCGACATCCTCGGTCTTCCGTCGGTCGTCGTGCCTCGCGACCCGGGCAACGTCTCGGCGTTCGGGCTGCTCACGGTGGACGTCAAGAACGACTACGTCCGTACGTACGTCACCCGCGACCTCTCGCTCGGCAAGGCCGTCGAGATCTTCCACGACCTGGAGCATCAGGCCGCCGAGGCCCTCGACCGCGAGGGCTTCTCCGAGCCGGTCCACCAGCGCAGCGCCGACCTGCGCTACTTCGGTCAGGCGTACGAGGTGCGGGTGCCCGCCCCGGCCGGCGAGATCGACGAGTCCTGGCACGAAGAGGTCGTCTCCCGCTTCCACGACGCCCACGAGAAGCTGTACGGCTACGCCTACCGCGACGACCCCCGCCACGGCGTCGAATGGGTCAATCTGCGCGTCTCCGGCATCGGGCCCATCAACCGCCCGGTCATCCCGCGCCTGGACAAGCCGGGCCCCGGGGCCACGTCGGTGCGTCCCGTGCACTTCGAGGAGACCCGCGACACCCCGATCCACCAGCGCGCCGCGCTCGGCCCCGGCGCGACCGTCTCGGGCCCGGCGGTGATCGAGGAGTACGGCTCCACGATCCCCGTCCACCCGGGCTTCACCGCCAAGGTCGACGAATACGGAAATGTGGAGATAAGTCGTGACTGATCCGATCCTGGTGGAGATCGTCGAGGGCACGCTCGCCTCCGTCGAGAAGGAGGTCGAGACCGCGATCGCGCGGACGGCCCGCTCGCCGATGATCCGCGACGCCCACGACTTCCGCGCCGGCATCCACGACGCCCGGCTGCGCAAGCTCACCGGCCGCTCCTACAGCGCGCTCGTCCAGCCTGTCGTCCGCGACTTCCCGATCGAGACGATGAAGCCCGGCGACGTCTACTTCCACAACGACGTCTACCTGTCGGAAGGCGGCATCGGCCATCTGCCCGACCTGTGCGTCACCGTGCCCGTCTTCCACGAGGGCGAGGTGGTCGCGTTCGTGCAGGCGTTCGGCCACCACGACGACATCGGCGGCGCGGTGCCGGGCTCCATGCCCTCCCACGCCCGCTCGGTGTACGAAGAGGGCCTCATGGTGCCGCCGATCAAGCTGCGCGACCAGGGCGTGCCCAACGAGGCCGCGCTGCGCATCATGACCCGCAACTCCCGCATGCCCGACTCGCTGGCCGGCGACCTCGACGCCGAGTGCTCGGCCTGCCTGATGGGCGCGCGCAGGCTCGGCGAGCTGTTCGAGCGCTACGGCCGGGAGGCCGTCGAGGAGTGCTTCGACGCCATCATCGGCAAGACCACCGAGACGTTCCGCAGGGAGCTGCTGGCGAAGATCCCCGAGGGCACGTACGTGTGGGAGGACTACGCCGAGCACGACGGCGTGGACGAGCCGCGCCTGCACGCCCAGCGCATCACGCTCACCGTGGACCACGCCGCCGAGTCCCCGCTCACCATCGACTTCACCGGCACCTCGCCCCAGGCCAAGGGCCCCATCAACCACGCGGGCGACTACGCCGACGGCGTGTTCCTGAAGAAGTGGCTCGCGCCCGTGCTGCGCAACCTCGCCGACACCCCAGAGCGCATGGCCGAGCTGGAGGTCAACGAGGGCGTCGTGCCGCTGATCACGATGGTCTTCCCCGAGAAGGGCACGCTGCTCACCCCGATCTTCCCGGCCCCGACCAACGCCCGCACCTTCGTCATCCTGCGCCTGCTCGGCGTGCTGGCCGGCGTGCTGGCCAAGGCCACCGGCGGGCGCATGCCGGCCGACCAGGAGACCATCCGCTACACCGGCGTGCACGGCGTGGACGCCGACGGCGTCCCCTACCTGATGCGCGAGGTGCTCGGCGGCGGGTCCGGCGGGCGCTGGTACGCCGACGGCGAGGACACCATCCACGTGGTGCCCGACTCGCGCAACATCCCCGTCGAGTTCGCCGAGGCCCGCTGGCCGCTGCGGGTCGAACGGCTCGGGCTGGCCTGCGACTCCGGCGGGCCCGGCATGTTCAGGGGCGGGCTCGGCTACGACAAGCACATCAGGATGCTGCGCAACGCCTCGTACATGTCGATCGCCGACCGGTCGATCCTGTCCTGCTGGGGCGTCAACGGCGGCCTGGCCGGGCGGCCGTTCCGCGTCGAGATCGCGGGCCGGGAGATGGAGGGGCTGGTGGACGACCATCCCGTGCTCGCCGGCGAGCTGATCAGGATCCGCACCACAGGCGGCGGCGGATGGGGCTCCCCGTATGACAGGGACCCGCGGGCGGTGGCGGCCGACGTGCGCGACGGGAAGGTGTCGATCGCGGGCGCGCTCGGCGACTACGGCGTGGTGCTCGACGGCGACCGCATCGACGAGCAGGCCACGGCCGAGCTGCGGGCCCGCCTGCGTCCTCCGGCCGACCGGTTCTTCGACCGCGGGCCCGGCTACGCCAAGCTTTCCGGCGGCCGCAGCCACGCCGAGGTGGACGACCTCTGACGCCGCGCCCCGGCCGATCGCGCTGGCCGGGGCTCAGGAACTGGCGAAGTAGGTGGCGGCCATGTCCTCGTCGCCGTGGCCCTGCGCCTCGGCGCGGCGGAAGCGCTCGCCAGAGGCGGCCACCACGTCGAGCCGCACCCCGGCGGACTCGCCCGCCTCGACGATGAGGCGGGTGTCCTTCTCGGCGTTGCGCACCGAGAACGACGGCGCGAAGTCGCCCTCCAGGATGGCCTTCGACTTGGCCTGGAAGTACGGGCTGTCCATCGGCCCGCCCGAGATCACCTGCCTGACCAGGTCGGGGTCCAGCCCGAGCCCCTTGGCCAGGGCGAGCGCCTCGGCCACGACGGCGGTCATGGAGATGCCGACGCTGACCGTGGCCATCTTGAGCCTGGTGCCCGCGCCGTCCGCGCCGTCGCCGGAGAGCCAGAGCGTACGCTGCCCGACCGCGCCGAACACCGGCTCCAGGACCTGCCTGGCCGGCTCGGGACCGGCCGCGAGGATGACCAGCTTGCCCTGCTCGGCGGGCTGCCTGGTGCCCTGCACCGGTGCGTCGACGAACGTCAGCCCGTGCCGCCCGGCCAGCGCCGCCAGCCGCCCGACGGCCGCGACGCCGACCGTGCTCATCTGCGCCCACACCTGACCGGCCCGCAGCCCGGGCGCGGCGGCGGTGACGGCCTCGTGCACTGCGTCGCCGTCGCTCAGCATGGTCACGATCACGTCGGCGCCCTCGACCGCCTCCGCCGGCGTCTCCGCCACCGTGGCGCCGTCCGCCTCCAGCGGCCTGGCCTTGTCGGGCGTGCGGTTCCACACCGTGACCCGCAGGCCGGCCTTGACGAGGTTGCGGGCCATGGGCAGCCCCATGAGCCCCGTTCCGAGAACTGCGACAGAAACCATGAGATCACCATACGATCACCCCCGGAGCCGGCTCGTGTGAGGATGGCGGTATGCGACCGTCCGTCATCATGGCCGTGCGGCACGGCGAGAGCGAGGCCAATCTCGCCCATCGGCTCGCGGGCGACCGGCCGCTGGTCTACGAGCGCGGCGACGACGAGGTGACGGTGACCGAGCTGGGGCGGGCCCAGGCGGCGGCGTTCGGGCGGCTGCTGGCGGCGCTGCCTCAGAACGAGGCGCCCGAGCTGGTGTGCTGCTCGCCCTACCGGCGGGCACGCGACACCTGGCGGATCGCCCAGGAGACGTGGGGCGCGGAGCCGCTGCCCGTGGTCGTGGACGACCGGCTGAGGGACCAGGAGCAGGGCGCGTTCGCCGGGCGCAACCTGGCCGCGCTGCGCGAGCGGTTCCCTGACGAGCCGGCGCGACGGGAGGCCGCCGGAGCCTACGCCTTCCGCCCGCCCGGCGGGGAGTCACTCGCCGACGTGACGGTCAGGCTCCGCGCGTTCCTGGCCGATGACCTGGGCGGGCGCGCCGACGGGCGGCGGGTGCTGATCGTCGCGCACGACTCCGTGGTGCTGGGGCTGCGTCACGTGCTCGGCGGGCGGCCCGACACGGAGCTGTCGGCGGTGCTGGCGTTCGCGCCGGTGCTGAACGGGTCGGTGTCGGTGTGGCGGGCGGGCGAGCTGGTCCGCTTCAACGACGTCGCCCATCTCACGTCCTGACGACGAGGTCGGCGCGTTCCTTCGTACGGTCGGCCGCGAACCAGGCGCGTTCGGCCGCGAACCATTCGCGCCAGCGCGGCTCCAGCTCAGGCCCGTCGCGCTCCAGCACCCGCCGCAGCCGCTCGGCCTCGTCGGCCTCCATCCACACCGTGTACGCCAGCATCCCGGCCGCCGACGCCCGCGCCGTACCGACCCCTTCGATCACCAGCACCGGCGCGGGCGGCACGGACACCTGCTCGGCATAGACCCCGCGCACCCAGTCGTACCTGCGGAAACCGCCCGGCAGGCCGCGCTGGAGCGGCCGCAGCACCTGCGACTCCAGCAGGTGGAACCAGCCGCCGGGTCCTTCCTCCCACGGCACGGGGAAGTCGTCGCTGCCGATCACCTGGCAGCCCAGCTCGCCCCCGAGCCGCCCCGCGTACGTCGTCTTGCCCGACCCGGCGGGCCCGTCGACGGCGACCAGCCGCACGGGACCGCAGGACGGCGGCAGGGCGGCGATGCGGGCAGGCAGACCGATCATCGCACCCAGGGTAGAGGAAGGGGGGTGGACGCCTGCGAGAATGTTCATTCGCCCCATAACGCGCAATGGGAGGTTGGGATCGTGCTCGGACCCCTCGGTGGGCCTTTCGGTGGCATCGTCGTGCTCGATCTGTCCAGAGCGCTGGCGGGGCCGCACGCCGCACAGCTGCTCGGCGACCTGGGCGCCCGGGTGATCAAGGTCGAGCATCCGGACGGCGGCGACGAGTCACGCGGGTGGGGCCCGCCCTTCGTCGGGCCGGATCACGACATATCCACGTACTTCCTGGCGGCCAACCGCAACAAGCAGTCCATCGCGGTCGACCTGAAGTCCGACGAGGGCAAAAAGCTCATCGAACGGCTCGTCCGCCACAGCGACGTCCTGGTCGAGAACTTCCGCACCGGCGTACTCGACCGCCTCGGCTTCCCCGTCGAGCGGCTGCACGAGCTCAACCCCCGCCTGGTCGTCCTGTCGATCACCGGCTTCGGCCACGACGGCCCCGAGGGCGGCCGCCCTGGCTACGACCAGATCGCCCAGGGCGAGGCCGGCCTGATGTCGCTGACCGGCCCGTCGGCCGACGAGCCCTACCGCGTGGGCGCGTCCATCGCGGACCTGCTGGCCGGCATCCACGGCGCGTACGGCGTGGCCGCCGCGCTCTACGAGCGCGAGCGGACCGGCGCGGGCAGGGTCGTGCGCACCTCGCTGCTCGCCGCCGTCACCGGCGTGCACTCCTACCACGGCACCGCCTGGACGGTCGGCGGGAAGGTGGCCGCCCCCACGGGCAACCACCACTCCTCGATCACCCCGTACGGCGCCTTCCGCTGCGCCGACGGCATGCTGCAGATCGCCGCCGGCAACGAGGCCCACTGGCGCAAGGTCGCCGCGCTCCTCGGCATCGACGCCGAGCAGCCACGCTACGCCACCAACCGCGACCGGTTCCTGCACCGCGACGAGCTGATCGCCGACATGGAGAAGGCGCTGGCCGCCCACGACCGCGCCCACTGGCTGGCCGAGCTGAGCGCGGCCGGCGTGCCCGCGGGCGCGATCAGGACGCTCGACGAGGTCTACACGTGGGAGCAGACCCGTTCGCAGGGCCTGGTCGTCCAGGTCGATCACCCGGTGCTCGGCCCCATCGAGCTGCCGGGACCGCCGCTGCGCTTCGACGGCGAGCCCCCGACGACGCACACCGCACCGCCCGCGCTCGGCCAGGACGGCCCCGCCGTGCTGGCCTGGCTCGAGGAGCGCGAACGATGAGCGGCGTTCTGTGGCACCGGCTGTGGCACCGGCTGTGGCACCGGCGGGGGCGCTCGTGCGTCACCATTGCATCGTTGGCAGACATCTAGGGAGCGATAGTGAGCCGACCGGACGCGCGCACGCTGATTGACACGGTCCTCGACCGGGGGTCGTGGAAGTCATGGGATGCGCCGCCCGCCGATCCGGCCGAGCCCGGCTCCTCCTACGCCGACGAGCTGGCCGCGGCCCGGGTCAAGTCCGGCTACGACGAGGCCGTGATCACCGGCGAAGGACTGCTCGACGGCCGCAGGGTGGCGGTCGCGGCGTGCGAGTTCTCGTTCATGGCGGGCTCGATCGGGGTGGCCGCCGCCGAGCGTTTCGTGGCCGCCATCGAGCGGGCCACCCGCGAGCGGCTGCCGCTGCTGGCGGCGCCCGCCTCCGGCGGCACGCGCATGCAGGAGGGCGCGCTGGCGTTCGTCCAGATGGTGAAGATCACCGTGGCGATCCAGGCTCACCGCGCGGTCGGCCTGCCGTACGTCGTCTACCTGCGGCATCCGACGACCGGCGGGGTGTTCGCCTCGTGGGGGTCGCTCGGGCACGTCACGGCGGCCGAGCCGGGGGCGCTGATCGGGTTCCTCGGGCCGCGGGTGTTCGAGTCGCTGCACGGCTACCCCTTCCCCGAAGGGGTGCAGGTCGCCGAGAACCTCCACCGCAAGGGCCTGCTCGACGCCGTCGTCTCGGCGGAGGAGGCGCGGGAGGTGGCGATCAGGGCGCTGTCGGTGCTGGCCGACGACCGTACCGGCGTGGTGGCGGGCGAGCCGCCCGAGGAGGACCTGCGGCCGGTCGAGGCGTGGGAGGCCATCACCAGGTCACGGCGTGACGATCGTCCAGGCGTACGCGCGCTGCTCAAGCTCGCCGCCACCGACGTCACCCCGCTCAGCGGCACCGGCGAGGGCGAGAACGAGCCGGGGCTGCTGCTCGCGCTGGCCAGGTTCGGCACCGCGCCGGCCGTGGTGCTCGGCCAGGACCGCCGCTTCCAGCGCACCACCTCGCCGCTCGGCCCGGCCGGGCTGCGGGCGGCCAGGCGCGGCATGCGGCTGGCCGCCGAGCTGGGCCTGCCGCTCATCACCGTGATCGACACCGCGGGCGCCGACCTGTCGAAGACGGCCGAGGAGGGCGGGCTGGCCGCCGAGATCGCGCGCTGCCTGGCCGAGCTGGTCATGCTCGACGCGCCCACGGTCTGCCTGCTGCTCGGCGAGGGCGCCGGCGGGGCCGCGCTGGCGCTGCTGCCCGCCGACCGGGTGCTGTGCGCGCAGCACGCGTGGTTGTCGCCGCTGCCGCCCGAGGGCGCCTCCGCCATCCTCTACCGCTCGGTCGACTTCGCCCCGGAGATCGCCCAGGCGCAGCGCATCCGCGCCACCGACCTGCGCGGCGACGGCATCGTGGACCGGGTCGTGCCCGAGCTGCCCGACGCCGCGTACGAGCCGCGCCAGTTCTGTGAGCGGGTGGGGCGGGCGCTGGAGTATGAGATCGCCGGCCTGCTGCGGCTGAGCCCGGAGGAGCGGCTGGCCGCCCGCCACGCCCGCTACCGCAACCTCCGCTGACCCCGCGCTGACCGCCCGGCGTCAGGGCACCGGGATGCGCTCGACGCGGATGGAGAAGACCTCCTCGCGCGGCACCACGACCTCGTAGGCGCCGTGATCGACCATCCAGTAGCCCAGCGCCTCGGCCTTCATCCCGCTGTGGCCGGTGTAGGCGATGTGCAGGCCGTCGTCGTCCTCGTCGAGCACGATGCACGGCTCGCCGCCGAACGCGCCGACGGTGCGAATCAGCACCAGCCACTCCACCTTCGAGCGCGGCACCACCCGCCGCCAGTAGCCGGACGCGGGCTCGAAGCCCTCCAGCTCGGCCTCGCTGAACAGCACCACCTGGTCGCCGTCGGGGCCGAGCGCGGCGGGCAGCGTGTGCTCGCCGTAGCGGGCCACGAAGCCCGAGGCGATGGGCGTGATCTCGTCGCTCATGCGGCGCGCCGCCAGGTCAGCCCGTCGTAGTCGGCGAAGGGCCGCTCGCCCTCGACGGTCACGTGGACGATCTGCGCCCCGGCCGGGATCGGCATCGGGACGGTGTGGAACTGGGGCACGACGTGCTCGGACGACGTGGTGAACCCGTTGCCCGCGAACGGTGGCGCATCGCTCCAGTCGCCGCCCATGTGGGGCCCGTAGGGCACCGCGTAGGTGTCGACGTCGCGCGCGTGCCAGCGCATGACATAGAGCTCCGGCACCTCGGCGAACAGCTCCGAGCCGTCGAAGGACAGGTCGAGCCCGTAGAAGAGCGCCTCGGGAGTGGTCAGCCGGACGCAGTCCTGCACCCGGTAGACGTAGCCCGATATGACCGTGCGCTTGCCCGACAGATATGGCACGAGCAGACGCGGCGGGACGACCTTCTGCATCTGCGTTCCGCTCACGGGTCTACTTTACGATCGCTTGACCCCCGGATGGACCACTCCCCGATTACAGGACGCGATGTTCGAGGCAAGGGAGGGTGGCGCGGGCGGTCGCGGTCCACTCGTGGTCGATCTCGACCAGGCGGGTGGCAGGGCCGGTGCCGAGGTCGGCGCGCACCACGCCGAGCGGGTCGACCAGCATGCTGCGGCCCACGCCGTAGCCGTCGGACGACTCGGCCGGGTTGGGCGCCTGGCCGACGGCGGCGGTCCACATCGTGTTCTCCAGCGCGCGGGCCCTGACCAGGGTGATCCAGTGGTCTTCCTTGAGCGGCCCGGAACCCCAGGCGGCGATCACCGCGAACATCTCGGCGCCCTTGTCGACCAGCGCCCTGGCCAGCTCGGGGAAGCGCACGTCGTAGCAGGTGACGAGCCCCACCTTGAGCCCGGCCAGCTCGGTCACGACCGGCTCGGCACCCGGCTCGACCAGATCGGACTCCTTCGCGCCGAACGAGTCGAACAGATGGATCTTCCGGTACGCCGCCGTGATCGCCCCCTGCGCGTCGATGGCCACGGCCGTGTTGCGGACGCGGTCGCCGCCGGTCTCGAACGTGCCGGCGATCACCGCCAGCCCGTGGGCGCGCGCCGACTCGGCGAGACCCGTCACGAAGGGGCCGTCGAGCGGCTCGGCAAGACTCGTGATGCGCCGGCCGTAGCGGGTGAGCGTGGCCTCGGGGAAGATCGCCAGGTCGGCGCCTTCGGCGGCGGCCAGCGCCTCCCTGGCCCTCTTGAGATTGGTGGACGGGTCAGGGGAGACCGGGATCTGGCAGAGGGCGATGGTGGTCACGATTCGACTCTAGCCGGTTGGGCACGGGACGGAAGAAGGTCAGGCACCGCCAGACCCACTCCAGCGGGCCGTACCGGTATCGGCCCAGCCACCACCGGCTGACCAGCACCTGCACGACCAGCGTCACCGCCGTCAGCGCGAGCACCGACCAGCGGGTCGGGTCGGCGTTCAGCAGCGGCAGGGCCAGCACGATCACGGCGGTGCCGGTGACGTAGTTGGTCAGCGCCATCTTCCCGAGCGGCTCCAGCACCGCCGACAGGCGCGGGCGCAGCACGAGCAGCAGTCCCAGCGAGTACGCCGCCGCCCCCGTCACCGCCGCCAGGTTGTAGACCAGGCCGTCGCCGGTCATCCGCCCGGCCGCCGTCAGCAGCGCCGTCGCCAGTGCCGCGACCGCGAACCCCGGCAGCAGCAGCTCGCGCGGCGGCCGCAACCGCCACAGCGCCATGCCGAGCAGGAACAACCCGGGGATCAGCAGCACCCCGCCGCCCACCATCAGCCCCCAGACCGTGACGACCAGGCCGAGCAGCAGCACCGGCAGCCCGCCCGGCAGGAACGAGGCGGGCAGCAGCACCAGCGCCCCGAAGAAGGCGTAGTCGGTCAGCACCTCGCCCTCGTAGAAGGCGTGCTGCACCTTGCCGAGGCAGAACAGCCAGAACAACCGGCTGAGCAGCGCCCACCGGCTGTTGCCGCGCAGGAACAGCAGGAAGCTGATGCCGAACAGCATCGAGAAGATCGGGTAGAAGCGGCTCTGGAACAGCGTCTCGATCGTCCAGTCGAGTGGGACGCGCACCTGTTTGTCGGTGTGCTGCCACGTGTTGACCAGCATGATGCCGCCCACCGCGAAGCCGCGTAGGGCGTCGAGCTCACGGATGCGTGTCACAGGAACCAGGTGAACCACCATACGAGGAATACGCCTGAGATGGCGGCCGCGGTCGTCTGCGGCCACCTGCGGTTGTGCAAAAGTGCCGCCACGGTGAGCGCGGTGGAGACGACCGCGAGCGACGCGTACCACTCGGTGATCGCCGGCACGCCGACGGTCAGCGCGCCGCCGGGCTCCTTGGCGAGCTCGTAGACGGACTGGCCGGTCAGCCCCGCGAACGCCACCCCTGCCAGGCCGCCGTACGCCGGCAGCGCCCGGCCCTTGAGCGCGGCCGTGACGAGCTGGATCAGGCAGGCCAGCGCGAAGAGCCCGAACGGCGCGGCCAGCCAGGGAGTGTGCGCGATCGCGTACGGGGCCGCCGTCACGTGCAGCTCGACCGGCCGCGCTCCGGGGCAGGGACCGGCCGGCCTGAGGTCCGCCACGAACGCGGCGGCCGCGCGCCGGGCGCAGGCGTCCCCGGGGAAGGCGGCGGGCAGGACGTGGACGGGCGCCGCGGGCGCGGTGCTCGCCAGGGTGACGGGCTCCGGGGCCCTGGGCAGGTTCCAGGCGTCGCACACCGCCTGGTCGCCGCTGACCGTGAAGAGCGGCGACCCGGCCGGGGGAGGCGCGTCCTGGCAGCGTACGGCGTGGTACGGCCCCGACGCGCGCCCCGCCAGCTCCTCGCCCAGCCGCTCCACGAGCGGGCGCAGCAGCTCCTCGCGCCCCTGGGCCAGGGCGTCCACCAGCGAGGGCGTGCCCGCGTCCCGTGGCGCCGCGCCCAGCAGCGCGGTCAGGTCGTGGCCGCTCACCCGGGCCGCGAACTCCCTGCCGAGCAGCGGGTCGAGCGCCGTCACCCGGGCGGGCCGCGCGTTCAGCCGGGCGACCGCCCTCTCGTACGCGTCCCCCAGCCGGGCCGGCTCGGCCCCGGGGTCCTCGGGCGGCTCCTCCAGCACCACGGAGCGCGTCCCCGCCGGGTCGGCCGCGGCCACCGCCGCCATCACGCGCGCGGCGTGGCCGGCGCCGACGAGGTTCCATGCGTCGTACCCGAGCAGGCCGCGCAGCGCCACCACGTCGGCCACCATCTCGCCCGTCCGGTAGCCCCGCAGGTCCACGCCCTGGGCGGCGAGCCGGTCGCGGCAGCGTACGGCGGCGGCGCCCACGTCGGACGGCGGCACGCGCAACCGCCCGAGCAGCGCCTGCGCCGTCTCGGGGCAGGCCACGCCGGGCTGCGACGCCCCGCCGCCGCGCTGGTCGACCGCCACCACGTCACGCTCGGGGAACATCCCGGCCAGCTCTTTCATGAGCGGGATCGCCGGCGTGCCGCCCATGAACACCACCGGGTCGGGCCGCCGGCCGGGGGCGAGGGAGTGGCGCACCGCGTACGCGACCTGGATCGTGCGGCCGGGGGAGTCCCTGCGCTCGGGCACCTCCAGGAAGCCGCAGACCGTGCCGGCGGGCACGGGGACCTGGCAGGGCCCGGGATCGGCCTGGTCCGGTGTCACGACGGGCGGCGCGGACAGGGCGAGGGCGAGCACGACCCGAATGAACACGGCACGAGACTAATAGTGTGGAGCCGTGACCGAACCACTTGTTGCCAGGATGCGCGCCTTCGGCACGACGATTTTCGCGGAGATGAGCGCGCTCGCCGTCCAGACCGGATCGATCAACCTCGGGCAGGGCTTCCCCGACACCGACGGCCCAGCGGCGATGCTCGACAGGGCGGTGCAGGCCATCGGGGCCGGCGCCAACCAATACCCGCCGGGGCCCGGCGTGCTGGAGCTGCGGCAGGCGGTCAGCGAGCACCGGGCGGCCCACTACGGGCTCCCGTACGACCCGGTCAGCGAGGTCCTGGTCACGGTGGGCGCCACGGAGGCGGTGGCGGCGAGCGTGCTCGCGCTCTGCGAGCCCGGCGACGAGGTGATCGCCTTCGAGCCCTACTACGACTCCTACGCCGCCTCGATCGCCCTGGCCCAGGCCAAGCTGGTGGCCGTCACCCTGCGCCCGGCCGAGGGCCGCTTCACCTTCGACCCCGACGAGCTGCGGGCCGCCGTCACGCCGCGCACCCGCGCGATCCTGGTCAACTCCCCGCACAACCCCACCGGCACCGTCTTCACCCGCGCCGAGCTGACCGCCATCGCCGAGCTGTGCCAGGAGCACGACCTCATCGCCATCACCGACGAGGTCTACGAGCACCTCACGTTCGACGGGGTCGAGCACATCCCCATGGCGACGCTGCCCGGCATGCGCGAGCGCACGGTGATGATCTCCTCGGCGGGCAAGACGTTCTCGGTCACCGGCTGGAAGACCGGCTGGGTCTGCGCGCCGCCCGCCCTGGTCACGGCGGTCTCGACGGTCAAGCAGTTCCTCACGTTCACGGCGAGCGCGCCGTGGCAGCTCGCGGTCGCCTACGGGCTGCGGCACGAGATGGACTGGGTCTCGGCGCTCGCCTCCGGCCTCCAGGACAAGCGCGACCGGCTCATGGAGGGGCTGTCGGCGGCCGGGTTCTCCGTGCTGCGGCCGGCCGGCACCTACTTCGTCCAGACCGACATCAGGCCGCTGGGCTTCACCGACGGGCTCGAGCTGACCCGGCGCCTGCCCGAGCTGGCCGGCGTGGTCGCCATCCCCACCCAGGTCTTCTACGATCACCCCGAGCGCGGCCGCCACTTCGTGCGCTTCGCCTTCTGCAAGAAGGAAGAGGTGATCGACGAGGCGGTGGCCAGGCTCAAGCGGCTGTCCGCCTGAGCGGGTCACCACTCCCGATAGAGCACCAGGTGCTCGTGGTAGAGCACGCCGTCGCGCACGTCGCCCGTCGCGGTGAAGCCCAGGTCGTCGAAATAGTCGATGTGGTCGCCCGTGACGGTGTACCTGCCGGTGTAGGCCTTGGGGCGGCCGTCGCGCTCCTCCTCGTACCGGCCGTCGGCCCGCAGCTCCTGGCGGATCCGCCCGTCGGCGGTCACCCACATGCCGACGTGCGGGTGCGGCGCCGTCGCGGTCGACTTTCCGCGCGTCCCCGCGTCGGCGCAGGCCGCCATCGCGGTCATGACGCCCAGCGTGAGCAGCACTCTGCCGATCATGTACGCACTCCCTCGATCAGCGGAGACGGACCTCCCGCCCCCTGACCAGGGAGTCTGCCGGGGCGCGGCGGGCCGCACGAGAGGCGGGATCTTCCTGGGAGCGCCACACCCAGGCTCCGCTAGCGGCGGTGCGACGGCTCGCCGTCCAGCGGGGTCAGCGCCGCCGTGGCCTCCTCGTGCTCCATGCCCGTGGCCTGCAGCAGGTCCACCACCACCGAGCGCAGCTGGGCGATGATGACGTGCGCGGAGAAGCCCAGGCCGCGCGGGCGCTCCCTGGCGGCCACCGCGAGCAGCGCCTGGCGGGCCAGCGTCGGGTCCCGTCCCGCGCCCAGCTCCAGCTGGAGCAGCAGCGCCGCCTCCGACACCTCGCGCATCGCCTCGGCCAGCGCCGCAGGGGGCGGGCTCGCCTCGCCGAGCGACGCCAGCGTGCGCCTGACCAGCACCCGGACGTTGCGCAGCGCGAGGTCGACCGGCACGGCCGCGGTCTCGTAGCGGGCCAGGCGGGCGCGGCGGTGCCAGTGCAGCGGGGAGATCATGGTGATCTCCTTGCTGGTCTCCAGCGCGGCCCCGAACTCCTCCACCGCGGCCTGCGTCTCACGCGCCTCCTCCAGCGCCTCGGCCGCCAGCTCCACGTCACGCTTCTCGATGGCCTCCGCGGCCCGCTCCATCACCGTGGACAGCGCGTCGAGCACCCCCGACAGGTGTTTCGCCGCGATCGAGAACGGGCTCGCGGGCAGCAACGCCACCGCCACGATGCCCACGATGCCGCCGGTGAGCGCGTCGGCCATCCGGTCGAGGCCGCCCACGTCCTCGCCCGGCACCAGCGTGGCCACCAGCACCGCCGACGAGCCCGCCTGGGCAACGAACAGCGCCCCGCTGTTCAGCAGCACCGCCACGGTCATCGCCAGCGCCACGACGAGCGCGAGCTGCCAGGCGCCGGAGCCGATCCAGGACACCAGCAGGTCGCCCACGCCGACGCCGAGGCTGACCCCGACGACCAGCTCGACCAGCCGGCGCAGGCGCTGGCCGAGGCCGACGCCGACGCAGATCAGCACGGAGATGGGGGCGAAGAAGGGGCGGGGGTGGCCGAGCAGCTCGATGGCGATGACCCAGGCGAGGGCCGAGCCGACCGCGCACTGCGCGATGGAGGGGGCTGTGAGGCCGAACGTGCCCAGCCGTTCCTTGACGAGATCGCTGAGCCGGGTGCGCACCCATCCTAGGATGGCGGATCTTTATGACAGTAAGGTCACGTTTGCCCCATGAAGCCCGCTTTTACCGAGGGTCTTCGTCGAGGAACGCGTCCACTATTCGCAGGAACTCCTGGCGCGCCGTCACGTGGATCAGGTGCCCCGCCTCGACCGTCACCAGCCGCGCTCCCGGGATGCGTCGCGCGATGTCCGCCGCGTCGAGCGGGCTGGCCGTCCCGCCCGACAGCACCAGCGCCGGCGTCCCGATCGCCGCGAGCCCCGCCGCCCAGGCCGGGTCGGGGTCGATGAGCTGGGCTTCCGTCTGGTGCATCATCCGCCAGTCGAAGCTCGCGGGGCCGTCCTCCACGATCGGCGGCCGCCCGGTGATCGCGTACGCCTGCGGCGGGTCCTCCAGCACCAGCCGCGACACCAGGTCCGGCCGCGCGAGCGTCACCCGCGTCGCCACCAGCGCGCCCAGCGAGTGCCCTATCAGCTCCACGGGCCCGGTCCTCAGGTGGTCGAGCAGCGCGGCGACGTCGTCGGCCATCTCGTGCAGGGCGTACGCGCCCGGATGCTCGCTCTCGCCGTGCCCCCGCAGATCCGGCACGAGGACGTGGCGGCCCCTCCTGGCGAAGTGCTGGGTGATGCCGTTCCAGTCGTTGTGGTCGGCGGTGCGGCCGTGCAGCAGCACGAGCGGCCGGTCGTCAGGGCCGCCCTCCTCCCGATAGCGGAGCCTGATGCCGTTGACGTGCGCGTCCCGAATCACATCCGGGACCCTACCGCCGCCACACGTTGACATCACCGCCGGTCTACGTGGGCAGACATTGACCATGAACCCCGCTGGCCGGCTCGGTAGCGTCAGCGGAAACCGGGCAGAGGAGGGCAACGCATGCCGGACCCGATCGAAGTGCGCAAGGTGCCGATCGAGAGCGTCACCGACGCCTCCGGCCTGTCACGTCTCATCGCCGACGGGGTGATCGAGGCCGAACGGGTCCTGGCCGTCATCGGCAAGACCGAGGGCAACGGCGGCGTCAACGACTACACCCGCATCCTCGCCGACCGCGCCTTCCGCCAGGTGCTCGCCGAGAACGGGCACCCGTCGCCGGAGAGCGTGCCGCTCGTGTGGTCCGGCGGCACCGACGGCATCCTCAGCCCCCACGCCACCATCTTCGCCACCACGGCCGACGCGCCGCCGTCCGACGAGCCGCGGCTGTCGGTCGGCGTCGCGATGAGCGAGGTCATCCTGCCCGAGGACATCGGGCGGCCGGCCATGGTGGAGAAGGTCGCGGCCGGCGTACGCGAGGCCATGAAGATCGCCGGCATCGACGACCCGCGCGACGTGCACTACGTCCAGACCAAGACGCCCCTGCTCACGCTCGCGACCATCACCGACGCCAAGAGCCGCGGCCAGGACACCGCCATCGAGGAGACCGGGCCCTCGATGGACCTGTCCAACTCCACCACCGCGCTCGGCATCGCGGTCGCGCTCGGCGAGATCGAGATGCCGAGCGCCGACCAGATCCACAAGGACCTGTCCCTGTACTCGTCGGTGGCCTCCTGCTCGTCCGGCGTCGAGCTGGACCGGGCCCAGATCGTGCTGGTCGGCAACGTACGCGGGATCGGCGGGCGCTACCGCATCGGCCACAGCGTCATGAAGGACGCGCTCGACGCCGACGGCATCTGGGAGGCCATCAAGGACGCCGGCATCCCGCTCCCCGGCCGCCCCCACCCGTCGGACCTCGGGGGACGATTGGTCAACGTCTTCATGAAATGCGAGGCCGATCCCTCGGGCCGCGTCCGCGGCCGCCGCAACATCATGCTGGACGACTCCGACGTCCACTGGCACCGCCAGATCAAGGCCGCGGTGGGCGGCGTAGCCGCCTCGGTGACGGGCGACCCGGCCGTCTTCGTCTCGGTGGCCGCCGTCCACCAGGGCCCGTCGGGCGGCGGCCCCGTCGCCGCCATCGCCGACCTCGGTTAGCGCCTCAGACCGGTCTCCGGCCCCGTCACGTGCTTCGGCGCGGCCGGATCCCCGGATGGCCCGGTGCGTTCGGACGGGCCCGGTGCAGTCGTCGGACGGCACGGAGTGGGTGGCGGATAGGCTCGGGCGTTGTGCCGAACATCCCGCAGCCACTCGACCCGCAAGACGACGGCTCCGCCGCACCGGCCGTGGCCGCGGCCCTGGCCGCCTACGAGGCGGGCACGGCAGGCCCCGCCGAGGTGCTCAACGTGCTCGGCGCGGCACGCCTGCTCGTGCCCGTGGTCGCCCTGCTGACCGAGACCGAGGTCGGCGCCCACGGGCTGCGGCAGGAGAAGGAGAGCGAGATGGCGCTGCCCAAGCTCGTCGGCCAGGACGGCAGGCAGGCGGTGCTCGCGTTCACCGGCACGGAGTCGCTGGCGCGGTGGCGCCCCGACGCCCGCCCCATCCAGGCCACCACGCTCCAGGTGTGCAGGGCAGCCGTCCAGGAGCAGGCGGCGGCGGTCGTGGTGGACGTGGCGGGCCCGGTGCAGTTCGTGATCGAGGGCGACGTGCTGGCCGCCCTGGCCGCCGTCGAATCCGGCACAGTGGACCGACTGACCGGCGTAACGGTCGCCAAGGTGACCCCCGCGCAGCCCAAGCCCAAACGCCGCTGGTTCTCCAGAAAGCCCAGCTGACCACCCAACCAGCCCGGACCGTGCCTGTGCGTCGGTCCCCTCTCGCGCCCGCGCGGCGGCGTCATACCGGTTGTGCGTATCGGCACTCCTCGCGCGGAGGAGCGGGTTAGGTTCTGCGGCATGTTCGGGATCATGGCGGTGGCAGGGCTGGTCTGCGGGGCTCGGATCAGAGCGCTCGCGGGGTCCTACGACGACGGACCGACGTGGGCGCCGGCCCCGGGGGCGGTCGAGCTGACCTGTGCCGCCGTGGTGGCCGTGATCGCGTGGCGGGCGGGGCCGGCGTACGCGTGTTTCGCCGTCATCGGCACCGCGCTGGCGGTGATCGACTGGCGGACCAGCACGTTGCCCGACGCCATCACGCTGCCCGCGTACCCGATCATGGCGCTCGCGCTCCTGCCGACCGGCGAGCTGGCGGGCGCGCTGGCAGGAGGGGCGGCGCTCATCGCGGTCTACGGCGTGTTGTGGCTGGTCAGGCCGGATGCGATGGGGTTCGGGGACGTGAAGCTGGCCGGGCTCATCGGCATGGCGTGCGGCACATTGGGCTGGGAGGCGGTCGCCGCCGCCGCGCTCGCCGGGCAGGCGCTCGGCGCCCTGTACGCCCTCGTCCTGCTGCTGACCGGTCGCGGCACCAGGCACACCCAGTTCCCGTTCGGCCCCTTCATGCTGCTCGGCGCGTTCACGACACTCTGTCTCGCTGGGTGAGCGGAGGGACATCCCACTCGGCGGCACGTGGAAGACTTGTACGCATGTTGCGCTGGTTGACCGCCGGAGAGTCCCACGGGCCCGAACTCGTCGCCGTCCTCGAGGGCCTGCCGGCCGGGGTCGAGGTGACCACGGCCGCCATCGACGAGGCCCTGCACCGCCGCAGGCTCGGTTATGGCCGCGGCGCGCGGATGAAGTTCGAGCAGGACCAGGTCACGATCGTCGGCGGCGTACGCCACGGGCGCACCATGGGCAGCCCGGTCGCCATCCGCGTCGGCAACACCGAGTGGCCGAAGTGGGAAAAGGTCATGGCGGCCGACCCGGTCGACCCGGCCGAGCTCGAGGGCCTGGCGCGCAACGCGCCGAGGTCCCGCCCGCGCCCCGGCCACGCCGACCTGGCCGGCATGCAGAAATACGGCTTCGACGACGCCCGCAACGTCCTCGACAGGGCCAGCGCCCGCGAGACCGCGGCCCGCGTCGCGCTGGGCGAGGTCGCGCGGCGCTTTCTCAAGCAGGCGCTCGGCGTCGACATCGTCAGCCACGTCACCGAGATCGGCGGCGCCCGCACCCCGGCCGAGACGCTGCCCGGCCCGGGCGACCTCGGCAGGATCGACGACGACCCGGTCAGGTGCGCCGACTCCGAGGGCAGCGCCGCGATGGTCGCCGTCATCGACAAGGCACACAAAGAGGGCGACACCCTCGGCGGCGTCGTCGAGGTCCTCGCCTACGGCCTGCCGCCCGGCCTCGGCAGCTACACCCACTGGGACCGCAGGCTCGACTCCCGGCTGGCGGGCGCGCTCATGGGCATCCAAGCGATCAAGGGCGTCGCGGTCGGCGACGGCTTCGAGACCGCCCGCAGGCCGGGCTCCCGCGCCCACGACGAGATCGAATACACCACAGCAGACGGCGTGCGCCGCATCACCAACCGGGCGGGCGGCGTCGAGGGCGGCATGACCAACGGCGAGATCCTGCGGGTCAGCGCCGCCATGAAACCCATCTCCACGGTGCCGCGGGCGCTGGCCACGATCGACGTCAAGACCGGCGAGGCGGCCAAGGCCCACCACGAGCGCTCCGACGTGTGCGCCGTGCCCGCGGCCGGCATCGTGGCCGAGGCGATGGTCGCGCTGGTGCTGGCCGACGCGGCGATCGAGAAGTTCGGCGGCGACTCCGTGGAGGAAGTCGCCCGCAACCTGTCCGGCTACCTCTCTTCCATGGTGATCAAATGACAGCCAAGGCCGTGCTCATCGGGCCGCCCGGATCCGGCAAGACCACGCTCGGGCGGCTGCTCGCCGAGCGGCTCGGCGTCGGGTTCCGCGACACCGACTCCGACGTCGAGGCGGTGGCGGGCAAGCCCGTCTCCGACATCTTCGTCGAGGACGGCGAGGAGCGCTTCCGCGAGCTCGAACACGAGGCCGTGCGCCGCGCCCTCGCCGAGCACGATGGCGTCCTGTCGCTCGGCGGCGGCGCCGTGCTGCACGAGGAGACGCAGGCCCTGCTCGACGGCCAGCCCGTCGTCTACCTCCAGGTCGGGCTGACCGACGCGGTCCAGCGGGTCGGCCTGGCCAGCGCCCGCCCGCTGCTGGTGCTCAACCCGCGCAGCCGCCTCAAGGCGCTGATGGAGGAGCGGCGGCCCATCTACGAGCGGCTGGCCATGATGACCGTGGTGACCGACAAGCGCGAGCCGGAAGAGCTGGCCGACGAGATCGTGAAGGGGCTGCCCGGGTGAGCGCCACCAGGATCCACGTACGCGGCGACAGCCCCTATGACGTCGTGGTCGGCACCGGTGTCCTGGCCGAGCTGGTCACGCTGCTCAAGCCCGGCGTGCGCACGGTCGCGGTCATCGCTCCCGAGACGCTGCCCGAGATCACCAGGCCCGTCCGCGAGGCGCTGGCCGCGGCCGGCTACGAGGTGGCCGAGCTGACCGTGCCCGACGGCGAGCAGTGCAAGGCCGTCGAGGTGGCCGCGCGGCTCTGGTCCGAGCTGGGCCGCCACGGCGTGACCCGCTCCGACGCCGTGGTGGGCGTCGGCGGCGGCGCGACCACCGACCTCGCCGGGTTCGTGGCGGCCACGTGGCTGCGCGGCGTCCAGGTCGTGCTCGTGCCCACCACGCTGCTCGCCATGGTCGACGCCGCCGTCGGCGGCAAGAACGGCATCGACACCGCCGAGGGGAAGAACCTCGTCGGCACCTTCCTGCCGCCCGCCGGCGTGCTGTGCGAGCTGTCCACGCTGGCCGGGCTGCCCAAGGCCGACTACGTCGCGGGCCTGGCCGAGATCATCAAGGGCGGCTTCATCGCCGACCCCGAGATCCTGCGGCTGGTCGAGTCCGACCCCGAGGCCGCCACCCGTCCCGACGGCCCCCACACCTGTGAGCTGATCGAGCGCAAGATCCGGGTCAAGGCCGACGTCGTGGGCGCCGACCTGCGCGAGGCCGGCCTGCGCGAGATCCTCAACTACGGCCACACGCTCGCCCACGCCATCGAGCGCGACGAGCGCTACACGATCCGCCACGGCGAGGCGGTCGCCGTCGGCATGGTCTACGCCGCCGAGCTGTCCAGGCTGTCCGGCCGCGCCGACCTCGTCGCCCGCACCCGCGCCATCCTCACCGCCGTGGGCCTGCCGATCACCCACCGCGCCGACGCCTGGCCGCGGCTGCGCGACCACATGCGGCTCGACAAGAAGAACCGCGGCGCCAAGCAGCGGTTCGTCGTGCTCGACGACCTCGCCAGGCCGGGCCGCCTCGAAGATCCGGCGGAAGAGCTGCTCGAAGCCGCCTACAAGGAGATCTCCGCATGATCCTCGTCCTCAACGGCCCCAACCTGGGCCGGCTCGGCGTGCGCGAGCCCGACGTCTACGGCGCCGACACCCTGGACGACCTCGCCGCCCTCTGCCGCGACACCGGCCGCAAGCTCGGCCACCACGTCGAGGTGCGCCAGACCGACGACGAGGCCGAGATGATCGGCTGGATCCACGAGGCGTGCGACGGACGCATCCCCGTCGTGCTCAACCCCGCCGCCTTCACCCACTACTCCTACGCGCTCAAGGACGCCATCGCCCAGCGCACCGCCCCGCTCGTCGAGGTCCACATCTCCAATCCCGCGGCGAGGGAAGAGTTTCGCCATACCTCCGTCGTGGCCGGGGTGGCGACGGGCACGATCGCCGGCTTCGGACTACAGTCATACGTCCTTGCGCTGCACGCTATCGCGGAGATGATCACCACCTCATGAGGCACTACAAGTCCTTCGTCGCGCTCGGCGACAGCTTCACAGAAGGACTGAACGATCCCGGTCCGGACGGGCACTACCGTGGCTGGGCCGACCGGGTGGCCGAGCGGCTCGCCGCCGACGACCCCTCCTTCCGCTACGCCAACCTGGCCGTGCGCGGCAAGCTGCTCGACCAGGTCGTGGCCGAGCAGGTGCCGCTGGCCGTCGAGATGGCGCCCGACCTGGTCAGCTTCTGCGCGGGGGGCAACGACCTGCTCAGGCCGGGCAGCGATCCCGACGTCATGGCCAAGACCCTCGCGCGGGCCGTACGCGACCTGCGCTCCGGCGGGGCCGACGTGCTGCTGTTCACCGGGGTCGACCCGCGTGACACGCCCATCATGCGGCGGATGCGCGGCAAGTTCGCCATCTACTACCTGCACCTGCGCTCCATCGCCGACCTCTACGGCTGCCGGCTCGTCGACCAGTGGTCGATGCAGGGGCTGCGCGACTGGCGGGCCTGGAGCGCCGACCGGCTGCACATGAACGAGGACGGTCACCGGCTGGTGGCCGCCCGGGTGCTCGACGTGCTGGGCGTGCCGTTCGATGACTGGCGCAAGGAGTGGCCCGCCCGCACCGTCGATCCCCGCTCCCGGCGTCGCGAGGACGCCCAGTGGATGCGGGAGCACCTGGTGCCGTGGGTCTCCCGCCGCCTGCGCGGCGTCTCTTCGGGCGACGGCCTCACCGCGAAACGCCCCGACCTCGCCCCCTGGGCCTGACCCGGCCTCAGGCTCCCTGGGCCTCAGGCTCCCCGGGTCTGACCCGATGCCAGGCTCCTGGGCCTCATGCGCCCGGCCGGGCTGGCGGCTTCCTGGGCCTGACCCCGGTCAGGTGGTGGTGAGGCGCTTCAGGGCGGCGCGGGGGACGGCCGGGTCGGTGGTGCGCCAGAACGGCGGCAGTGAGCCCAGCAGGAAGCCGCTGTAGCGGGCCGTCACCAGGCGGGGGTCGAGGACCGCGATGACGCCCTTGTCGTCCTGCGAGCGCAGCAGCCGGCCGACGCCCTGGGCCAGCAGCAGGGCGGCGTGGTTGGCGGCGACGGCCATGAAGCCGTTGCCGCCCTTGGCCGCCACGTGGCGCTGGCGGGCGGAGGTCAGCGGGTCGTCGGGCCGGGGGAACGGGACGCGGTCGATGATGACCAGCCGCAGCGACGGCCCCGGCACGTCGACCCCCTGCCACAGCGACAGGGTGCCGAACAGGCAGGTCGGCTCGTCCTCGGCGAACTGCTTGACCAGCAGCATCGTCGAGTCGTCGCCCTGGCACAGCAGCGGCACGTCGAGCCGGTCGCGCAGCGCCTCGGTCGCCGCCTTGGCCGCCCGCATCGAGGAGAACAACCCCAGCGTGCGCCCACCGGCCGCCTCGATCAGCTCGGCGATCTCGTCGAGGTATTGCTGCGGCAGCCCGTCGCGGCCGGGCTGGGGGAGGTGCTTGGCGACGTAGAGGATGCCGGAGCGGGGGTGGTCGAAGGGGGAGCCGACGTCGATGCCCTGCCAGTCTTTGCCCGCCTCGCCGAGCCCCCACTGCGCGGCCAGCGCGTCGAACGTGCCGCCGAGCGCGAGCGTGGCCGAGGTGAGCACGACCGTGCGCTCGCCGAACAGCTTGTCGCGCAGCATGCCGCTGACGTTGAGCGGCGCCACCCGCAGCGCGGGCGGGCGGCGGTCGGTGCCGCCGTCGAGCCAGACGACCTCGGCCCTGTCGGTCTCGGAGGCGTGGCCGTAGGCGTCGAGCATGCGCACGGCGGTGTCGTGCACCTCGTCGAGCGCCGTGAACGCGGCCTTGCGCTGGCCCGCCTTGTCGGGGTCGTCCTTGTCGGCGTTGCGCGGCCCCAGGGCGGTGACGCAGCGCCAGGCGGAGTCGCGGATGAGCTGCAGGGTCAGCCCGAGCACCTGGGGCAGCTCGTCGATGCGGCCGGGCGGGGCGGCGGCCAGCAGCGCCTTGAGGTCTTCGCCCGCCTCCATGAGCTGGTCGGCGATGGGCTGGTCGATGAGGCGGCCGACCCGGCGTACGGCGAGCATGACGGACGCCTCCGACAGCTCGGACGTCACCACGGACGTCACCCTGTCGACCAGCTCGTGCGCCTCGTCGACCACGACGACCTGGTGCTCGGGCAGCACCGGCAGCTCGCCCATGGCGTCGATGGCGAGCAGCGCGTGGTTGGTCACCACGACGTCGACCTCGCCGGCGCGGGCCCTGGCCAGCTCGGCGAAGCACTCGGCGCCGCTCGGGCAGCGGCTCGCGCCCAGGCATTCCTGCGCGCTGACCGAGAACTGCCGCCACGCCTGCTCGCTGACGCCCGGCACCAGCTCGTCGCGGTCGCCGGTCTCGGTCTCCTCGGCCCACTCCTGGATGCGCTGCACCATGCGCCCCGTCGCGCTCACCTCGCGCGGGTCGAACAGCTGGTCCTGCTCGTCGTCCTCGGGCCAGCCCGCGCTCGCCTTGTAGCGGCACAGGTAGTTGCGGCGGCCTTTGAGGATCGCGTACGTGGGCTCGTGGGGCAGCTCCTTGCCCAGCGCCTCGGACAGGCGGGGCAGGTCACGGTCGACGAGCTGGCGCTGCAGCGCGATGGTGGCCGTGGAGATCACGACGGGCGCGTCGCTGTCCATCGCGTGGCGGATCGACGGCACCAGATAGGCCAGCGACTTCCCCGTGCCCGTGCCCGCCTGGACGGCCAGGTGCTCTTCCGCGTCGATGGCGTTCTGCACGGCCCGCACCATGGTGATCTGGCCCTGGCGTTCGCTCCCTCCGAGAGCGTTGACCGCGATGCTGAGCAGTTCGTCCACTGGCGGGAGATGGGAGTCGGGCACGGCAGTAAACGCTACCCGCATTCCGGGGCCGCCGCGCCGAACGCGGTGTGATCGGCCAGACGCATCCCGGCGTTCCAGGAAACTCCCGGCGGGTTGCGTGGCACACTGGGCGATCGGAACGCCGACTGGCAGGTGGGGGAGTTCACCGGATGTGACCAGAGGGGTTCCGGGAGTAGATGGGAAGGCCGGTTCAGTAGGGTTTTCCGGGGTTGAGTGGACGAATAAAGGCTGGTTAAAGCAGTATGTCTGCCATGTCGGAAGTTGTCCCGTTGCCGTCGTTCGGCGAAGTCTTCTTCGATGCGCGAGGTCAGGAGCGGTGCCTGCGTGTCACGTGGCATGAGGGCACGCTCGTCCTCAGTCTGTGGCGCGGGGAGATGTGCACAGCGAGCTTCCGCATGCCGATGGAGGATGTCGGCCGGCTGCTCGACACCCTCGATGAGGGATTCGCAGAGGCGACCGGCGAGCAGCCCGCCGTGCCGGCGCACGAGCCGGGCACCGAGGTCATCCCCGGCACCGGCCAGTACCACCGGCCGCCCCAGCCTCAGCAGCCCCAGGCGCAGCAGCCTCAGGGCCAGCCGTCGCCCCTGGACGACCGTCCCACGGCGGCGCTGTCGCCCAACGACGTGCTCGTGGCCCGGGGCAACCCGCCCCACCAGGACAAGCTCGTCGCCTCGTACGGTGACGCGGGCGCCCAGCGCGAGGCGTACGGCGAGACCACCGCGCCCCGCGAGCAGTACGGCGACCAGCGCAACCCCTTCACGGGCCCGCAGTACGTCGAGTCGACGGGCCCTCAGCCGAAGTACACCGGCGACCCCTACAGCGGCCCGCAGTACACCGGCGACCCGCTCAGCGACCCGCACTACGCCCAGCAGCAGGGCAGGCAGCCCGAGCCCTTCACCGGCCCGCAGTACGTCGACCAGGACCCCGTCTACCAGCTCCCCGGCGAGCAGCGCCGCCCGTCGCCGCTGAGCACCGACCCGCTGGGCTTCCCCTCGCAGGCCGCCGACCCGTACCAGCAGGCGCAGCCCCGCCACGACCAGTACGCCGCCGACGCCTACCCCTCCGACCCCTACGCGGGCCGGCGCGCCGACGGCTACCAGCAGCAGCCCCAGCCCCAGCAGCCTCAGCCTCAGCCTCAGCAGCGGCCGCGGTCCGAGCCGCAGCCCAGCACCGCGGGCCTGGGCACGCCCATGCACGGCATCCCGGGAGCGGGCCGCCGCAGGCAGCCGCCGCAGCCCGCCCCCGACGACTACGGCTCCTACCAGAACCCGCCGGCCGGTCAGGCCAACCCGGTCGATCCGCTGCTCGCGCTCGGCCGCCAGGAGCAGCAGCAGTACCCGCAGTCCGAGGCCGAGCTGACCCGCCCTTACGTCGGGGACCCCATGTTCTCCACGGGCGAGCGCCTGCGCCCTGACCAGCCCGATTACCACGAGAGAAGCGACCGCAGGGAGTGGTGACCGCCTGGTGACCGCCGCCCTCGCGCCGCCGGGTACTCTTCACCGCGAGACGATCGGCTGACACGGCCGTGACCTGGTGGAGGGGGCGCTGGTGGGGTTCGGCATGGGCCCGCAACTGCTGTTGCTGGCCGGTGGCGCGGTCGCCGTGGCGGCGTTCGCGCGGCGCAGGGGCTGGCCGGCCCCGCTGCTGCTGGTGGCGGCCGGCCTGCTGGTCTCGCCGATGGTGCCCGCGGTGCCGCTCGACCCCGAGCTCGTGCTCTACGTCTTCCTGCCGCCGCTGCTCTACTCCGCCGCCCTCGACAGCTCCTACCTGCGCCTGCGTGACGTCAGGAAGTCGGTCGGGCTGCTGTCGGTGGGGCTGGTGCTGTTCACCACGGTCGTGGTCGGGCTGCTCGTCCACCTCCTGCTGCCCACCCTGCCGCTCGCGCTGGCGTTCGCGCTCGGCGCGATCGTCGCGCCGCCCGACGCGGTGGCGGCCGTCGCGGTCGGCCGCCGTCTCGGGTTGCCGCGCCGGCCGCTGACCATCCTCGTCGGCGAGAGCCTGTTCAACGACGCCACCGCGCTCACGCTCTACCGCGTCGCCATCGGCGCGGCCACCGGCGGCGCCATCAGCCTCTGGCACGGGCTGGGCGAGTTCCTGCTCGCCGCCGTGGGCGGGGCGGCGATCGGGCTGGCGCTGGCGTTCGGATGCGCGTGGGTGCTCGAACGCACCCGCGACTCGCTCGTCGACAACACGGTCATGCTGCTCGTCCCGTTCGCGGCCTACCTCGGGGCCGAGTCGGTGCACGCCTCCGGCGTGATCTCCGTGGTGATCGTGGGCCTCTATCTCGGCAACCGCATGCACCTGCGCGGGTTCGGCACCCGGCTGGTGTCCGACGCCGTGTGGCGGGTCACCGTCTTCTTCCTCGAGACGGTGGTGTTCGCGCTGATCGGGCTGCAGCTCGTGCCCGTGATCGAGGGCATCGCCGGCTATCGGCCGTGGCAGGTCGCGGGGTACGCGGCGGCGGTGCTGGGGGTGACGATCGCCGTCCGGTTCGTCTGGATGTTCGCGTACTCGTACCTGATCCAAATGATCCGCGGGGGAGAGGCGCGGCCGACCGGGCAGCAGACGGCGATCCTCAGCTGGGCGGGCATGCGCGGCGTCGTCTCGCTGGCGGCGGCGTTCGCCGTCCCCGAGACCGTGCCCGAGCGCGATCGGGCGATGCTGCTGTTCCTGACGTTCACCACGGTGATCGGCACGCTGCTCATCCAGGGCACCACGTTCCCCGCGCTGATCAGGAGGCTGCGGGTGTCGAGCGAGCAGGAGCGCTACGAGGACCGGCTGGCCGAGGCGGCCGCCCAGCAGGCGGCGCTGGAGGCGGGCCTGGCCGAGCTCGACCGGCTCATCGCCGAGCAGGGCCACGAGCCGGACGAGATCCAGAAACAGGTCATCGACCAGCTCAGGGAGAAGTCGTGGCGGCGCTCGCTGACCGCCTGGGAACGCCTCGGCGGCGGCACGGGGCCCGGCGGCGCCGAGACGCCGAGCACGCTCTACCGGCGGTTGCGGCGGCGGATGTTGCAGGCCGAGCGGGAGGTCTTCGTCCGCATGCGCGACGAGCGGCGGCTCGACGACGAGGTGCTGCGCGAGGTGATGGCGCAGCTCGACTTCGAAGAGGCCATCCTCGACCGCTGACCGAGGCCGAGCGCCCGGTCGTCAGGGCCGCGCGCCCGGGGCTCGGGTCCGGTGCCGGGGTGGGTCAGCCCATCTGACTGTCGACGAAGCACCAGCGCCAGTTCTCGCCCCGCTCGTACGACTGCATGACGGCGTGGCCGGTCTCCTGGAAGTGCGCGGTGGCGTGCTTGGCCGGCGACGAGTCGCAGCACCCGATGTGGCCGCACTCCAGGCAGCGCCGCAGGTGCACCCACCGCCCCCCGTGGGCCAGGCACTCCTCGCAGCCCTCCGGCGTCTTCGCGGCGGGGTCGCCCGTTTGTGACAGATGTTCGCACGTTGCCATGTACGCGATCCTATGCTCCGCCCGGCGGTCTCCCCCGGACCGGGGCCGGTGGCGGGGCGCGTAGGATGCCTGCGCACGTCGAGGAGGCTGACATGGAAGTCACAGAGGGCACGAACGCCGGGGCGCGGCGGGTGCTGGTCCGCCGGGCGCTGCCGACCGAGCCCGCCGTACGCGCGTCGAAGTCCCTGTTCCTGGCCGAGGCCGAGCGCCAGGGGCTGGAGGCGGGCCGCCGCATGCTGTACGTCGGCGAGGAGCCCGCCCCCGACCACGTCGCCGCCTGCCTGCGCGTGCCACCGGGCACCGGCGTCATCGCGCGGCGCAAGCTGCTGACCGCCTCCGGCGTCCCCGTACGCGTCGCCACCAGCTTCTTCCGCGCCGACCTCTTCGCCGGCACCCGCATCGCCGAGCCGGGGTTCGTCCGGCCGTCGCTGCAGTCGGCGCTGGTGGCGCTGGGCCACGAGTTCGGGCGCGCCGAGGAGACGCTGGTCGCCCGCCCGCCGACCGCGTTCGAGCGCGAGACGCTGGAGCTGGCGGAGGGGGAGTGGGTCGTCCAGGTGCTGCGCACCGGCTACTCCACGGACGACGTGCCCGTCCACGCCCTGGAGACGATCTGCGCCGCCACCCGCCACGTCTTCACCGTCACCCAGGTCACCGGGCACGACGAGTTCTGACCCCGCCTCCCCGTCCTCACGGTTCGGTGGTGGGGATGGGGGTGGGGGAGAGCGAGGTCGTGGGCGTGGGGGTGGCGCCCGTCGCTTCCTCGTCCTCGTCCTTCTCCGGCTTCTTCGGCGGGCAGCCCGTCGTGCAGCCCTCGAAGCGGCTGGTGAGGATCGGGGTGAACGGCGTGGGACGGACCTTGCGCAGCGCCTGGATCATGGTCTCCCGCCAGATCGGCCCGGGGACGCTCGCCCCCTGTACCGACCCGTAATAGCGCCCGCCGATCGTCACCCCGGTCAGCTTGTACTGCTGCGACCCCCGCGGATCGCCCAGGCTGACGGCTCCGGCCAGGTCGGGGGTGAAGCCGGCGAACCAGGCCGAGGCGTACCCGTCGGTGGTGCCGGTCTTCCCGGCGGCGGGCCGGCCGATGCCGCCCGAGCCCCGCATGGTCCCCTCGGTGAACACGCCCGACAGCACCTCGGCGGTGGCGTCGGCGATGGCGGGTTCGAGCGCCTCGCGGCACTTGGGGCGGTAGCGGGTGGTCGAGCCGTCCCTGTCGGTGATGTGGGTGATGGCCATCGGCGCGCAGTAGGTGCCCCGGGCGGCGATCGCCGCGTAGGCGGCGGCCACCGTCACCGGGTCGGTCTCGTTGATGCCGAGGGTGAACGTCTCGAACTCGCGCAGCTTCTTGCCGTCCGCACGCCGGATGCCGAGCGACTTCGCGGTCTTGACGGTGTCGCAGAGCCCGACCCGCTGCTCCAGCTCCATGAAGTAGGTGTTGACGGAGTTCCACGTGCCGGTGCGCAGCGTCTTCCAGCCGGGCGAGCCCTCGTCGTTGGTGACGGTGTGGGTGGGGTCGCCGATGTTCTGACCTGCGCAGTTCTTGAACGTCGAGTACGCCGGCGCCCGATAGCCCGCCCCCGCGGTCAGCCCGTCGTCCAGCTTCATGCCCTCCTTGAGCGCCGTGATCAGCGTGAACGTCTTCATCGTCGAGCCCGGCTGCAATCCGACACCGCCCCCGTGCGCGGTGTCGGCGACCACGTTGTACGAGATCTCGTTCTTGCGGGCGTCGGGCCCGTACCGCCGGCTGGCCGCCATCGCCCTGATGGCCCCGCTGCCCGGCTGGACCAGCGCCTCGGCGGCCACGGGCCGGTCGGAGGCGTGCACGTACCGCTTGATGGCGCGTTCGGCGGCGGCCTGCGCGACCGGGTCGAGCGTGGTCCTGATGGTGAGCCCGCCCCGGTTGAGCATGGCCAGCCGGGCCTTGGCGGTACGGCCGAAGTCGGGGTTGCTCAGAATCTCGTGCCGGACATAAAGGCAGAAGTACGGATATTTGCTGGCCTCGCAGCCGCCGGGCAGGCGCGTGCCCTTGTAGCCCAGCTTCGTGGCCTTGGCCGCGGCCGCCTCCGCAGCGGTGATCTTGCCCAGCTCCGCCATCCGGTTCAGCACCACGTTGCGGCGGTGCAGCAGCCGCTCCCGGTGCTCAGGGCCGAGGTTGGGGTCGGTGGCGTTCGGGTCCTGCACGGCGCCGGCCAGCGTGGCGGCCTGCGCCAGTGTCAGGTCGGCCGCGTGCACGCCGAAGAACCGCTTGGCGGCGGCCTCGACGCCGTACGCGCTCGCCCCGAAGTACGCGATGTTCAGATATTTCTCGAGAATCTGGTCCTTGGTGTACTTCTGCTCGATCCCCATCGCGTACCGCAGCTCGTTGAGCTTGCGCGCGTAGCTGGCCTCGATGGCCGCGTTCCGCTCCGCCTCGGTGCCTGCCGAGTTGAGCAGCACCTGCTTGACGTACTGCTGCGTGATGGAGGAGCCGCCCTGGCTGGTGCGGCCCGTCTGCAGGTTCGTGGCGAGGGCGCGCAGCGTGCCCTCGACGTCGATCGCCCCGTGCTCGTAGAAGCGGAAGTCCTCGATCGCCACGATCGCGGTCCGCATCTGCTCGGCGATCTCGTCGAGGCCGACGATCTCGCGGTACTCCTCGTAGAAGCGGGCGATCTCGCCGCCCTTGGCGTCCCGCACGATCGTCACCTCGGCGGGCGGCGGCTCGGCGAGATCGACCGGCTTGAGGTTCACCTCGTCCGCCGCCGCCACGAACCCGGCCCCCATGCCCCCGACGGCCGGGATCGCGATCGCGGCCACGAGCACGCCCGACCCGGCGGCGGCCGCGGCGAGGCGCAGGAGCTTCGTCCCCCGACGTCGCATCAGAGCCTGCCGAGTCCGCGGGCCAGGACGGTGGCGGTCTGAGCGATCACCTTGTCGTCGGCGGGCTGTCCTACGGCCGTGCGGTTGGTGTAGACGGCCAGGATGATCGGCGCGCCCGAGCGGCCGGACGGCCAGGCGATCGCGACGTCGTTGCCCGCGCCGATCTCCTGGTTGGTGCCGGTCTTGTCGCCGATGGTCCACTTCTTCGGCAGACCGGCGCGGATGCGGGCGTCACCGGTCTCGTTCGCGATGAGCCAGCGGTTGAGCTGCGCGCGGTCCTTGGGGTGCAGCGCCTTGCCCGTGGTGAGCAGGCGCAGGTCGCGGGCGAGTGCCGAGGGGGTGGTGGTGTCGCGCTTTTCCTTGGGCGTCCAGTCGTTCAGCTCGGTCTCCCAGCGGTCCAGCCGCGAGACCGGGTCCTTGAGGCTGCGGAAGTACCTGGTCAGCCCGGCGGGCCCGCCGAGCTGCTTGAGCACCATGTTGGCCGCGGTGTTGTCGCTCAGCGTGATGGCGGCCTTGCAGAGCTGCGCGACCGTCAGCCCGTCCTTGACGTGCTTCTCCGTGGTGGGCGAGTTCGGCTTCACCTCGGCCTCCGTCCACTTCACCCGCTTGTTCATCAGGCCGGGCTCGGACGTGCGCGCCTTGTGCAGCGCCGCCCCGCACGCCACCGCCTTGAACGTGGACAGCAGCGGGAACCGCTCAGCCGATCGGTAGGCCACCGTCCTCCCCGTCGCCGTGTCGATCGCGTACGCCCCGATGCGCCCCTTGAAGGACGACTCAAGCGCCCGCAGCTCCTTGCTGACCAGCGCCTGGCCGGAGAGCTCGGCGGTGATCACCGAGGCGGTGGCCGCCGAGGCGGTGGCGGGGCTCGCGGTCGCGGCCCCGCCGGCCAGCAGCGTGAGGGTCAACGTAGTCGCCCGCACCGCGGCCGAGAGCCGCCGGGCACGAAGGTGTCGCATGCCAAGTCCTTGCCGTCGTTCGATCAGATCAGAGGGCAGGAGCAAAGCAGATGCGAAAGCGCGATGTCTAATAGCGATATCGCGAAAGCATTCATATCGCTTTCCATATCCTTGCAGTTCAGTGCCCGTTTTGCCGGAACGGCAACGTGGTTACCCGCCGCCCTCGCGAGCGGCCCATAGTGCTGGGAAAAGGAGGAATGACATGAAGGACATCACGCATCGGCTGATCGAGGGGCCCGCGGGGCGCATCCACGTGGCGGAGCAGGGCGACGGGCCCCTGGTGTTGCTGGTGCACGGCTTCCCCGAGTCGTGGTACTCGTGGCGCCACCAGCTGCCCGCGCTGGCCGCCGCCGGATACCGGGCGGTGGCGATGGACGTGCGCGGCTACGGGCGCTCGGTCAAGCCGGCCAGGGTGGCGGCGTACCGGATGCTGGAGCTCGTCGCCGACTGCGTGGCCGTGGTGCGGGAGCTGGGCGGAGGGCCGGCGGTGATCGCCGGGCACGACTGGGGGTCGGGCGTCGCCGCGCACAGCGCGCTGCTGCGGCCCGACCTGTTCCGCGCGGTCGCGCTGTTCAGCGTCCCGTACGCGCCGCGCGGCCCGCACCGGCCCGCCGACGCGTTCGCCGCGATGGGCGGCGAGGAGGAGTTCTACGTCAGCTACTTCCAGGAGCCAGGGCGGGCCGAGGCGGAGATCGAGTCCGACGTGCGGGGCTGGCTCGCGGGCTGCTACGCCGCGCTGTCGGCGGACGGGCCGGGCGAGAGCGCCTTCTTCCTGCCCGCCGGCGGCCGGTTGCGCGACCGCTGGCCGAAGGACGCGCTGCCGTCCTGGCTCGGCGAGGAGGACTTCGAGGTCTACGCGGACGAGTTCGAGCGCACCGGCCTGACCGGCGGGCTCAACCGCTACCGCAACGTGGACCGCGACTGGGAGGACCTCGCGGCCTGGGACGGCGCCCCCATCCTGCAGCCGTCGCTGTTCGTCGCGGGCGCGCAGGACGCCGGCGTACGGTGGCTGGCGGGCGCCATCGAGGCGTTCCCGCAGACCATGCCCGGCCTGTCGGGCAGTCACCTGATCGACGGCTGCGGCCACTGGGTGCAGCAGGAGCGCCCGCAGGAGGTCAACCGGCTGCTGACCGATTGGCTGGCCACGCTGCCCTGAGCGTTCGGTCACGCCACGTGGCCGACTGCTTGGGTAGGGTCAAGGTATGCGTTCACTCAAAAGCCGGTTCGTGCCCCTGGCCCTCTTCGCCTCGTGCGTGCTCGCGGCCGGTTGCAGTGAGGTCAACAACACCATCGACAAGGCCCAGGCCTGCATCGAGGCACCCAAGATCATCACCGAGCTGGGCGCCCAGGTCACCAAGCTGACCGACGACCCCCAGGCCATGGACAAGGCGATCGACGACGCCGCGGCCAAGCTCAACGACGTGGCCGACTCGGCGGCCAACACCACGCTCAAGGAGGCCAGCGACAGCCTGGCCGCCACGCTGACCGGCATCACGGTCAACGACGTCAACGACGCGGTCGACGCCGCCCAGAAGGTCGCCACCGAGAGCGCCGACTACGTCAACCAGGTCGCGCAGGCCTGCAGCTGACCCCAGGGACAATCCCGGCATCTCTAGGGGAAATGGGGACGAATTACCGTTTTTCCATGGAACCCGACCCGCGTTTCACCTTGGCCAACGAACGCACCTTCCTCACCTGGCTGAGCACGGCGCTGGCGCTCAGCGCGGGTGGGGTGGCCATCGCGG
The DNA here is from genome assembly GCF_042428605.1 of Nonomuraea salmonea. Lineage (NCBI taxonomy): Bacteria > Bacillati > Actinomycetota > Actinomycetes > Streptosporangiales > Streptosporangiaceae > Nonomuraea > Nonomuraea salmonea. The sequence goes on along the minus strand of NZ_JBHMCF010000029.1, from coordinate 233,580 downwards.
CGGTGCCGTCCGACGTGTTCGTGCCGTGGCTGCGTACGTGCCTGGCCATCGCGCTCGTCACCCTGTCCGCGCTGGCGGCCGGCATGGCCTACCCCCGCTGGCGCAACATCCAGCGCGCGCTGCGCAAGCAGGCGCCGCTCCCGCCGCCCGCGCTCGCGGCCGTCTTCGGTTACGGCGTCGCCGCCGTCGCCGTGGCCGCCCTCGTCCTGATCATCCTGTCGGCGCGGGGCTGACGGCGAGGACGCCGTGGGCATCACTCCGGAAGAGGAGATCTGGGACGAGGGCCTGCAGAGCGAGCGCACCCGGCTCGCCTGGGTGCGCACCGCCGTGGCGCTGTCCACCGGCGGGCTCGGCGCCGCCGGCATCGCGCTGCGCAGCGGCCTGCCGGCGCCCGCCATCGCCGCGTTCGCGCTGGCCGCGCTCTGCGGCGCCGTGCTGCTGATCAGGACCAGGCAGCGCTTCCGCCGCGTGCAGGCCGCCCTGCACGGCGGCCGCCCCCTCGACGCCGGGCTCGACGCGATCGTCGCCTGGCTCGGCACGCTGAGCGTGGTCGCGGGCGCCGTGACCTTTGTGCTCACCGTTCGGTAGGGCCGGGTTGCGGCACGCCGGGAGGGAGGCGGACACTCGGAAGCAGGGGGTGACCTCATGGAAGAAGAACTGCGGATCGTGCCTTTCGAGTGTCAGCGCTGCTGGCACGTGTGGGAGGAGGAATACGTCGTCAGGCACCAGGAGGACCGTCACGGCAACGGGGGTGAGATCTGGCTGCGCGCCGGGCTGCCCGTCTCGCCGCCCTCGTCGGGCGCCATCTGCCCGCGATGCGGCTGCCAGCGGGCCACGACCTTCCCGGACGGCTACCTGTCACGCCATCCGGAGCTGAGGAGAGCGGCGGAGCCCACCGTCCCCGACGAGACGCCGCTGATCAGCCCGGTACGCCCGCCGCTGTACTGAACTCCCCGACCCTCACTGCAGAGCCGGCTCCGGCACCCCTGGGGGAGCGCCGGAGCCGGAACCCTCTAGCTGAGGCTCTCCAGCCACGCCTGGTGCAGCCCGGCGAAGCGGCCGGACGCGGCGATGAGCTGGGCCGGCGGCCCGTCCTCCACGATGCGGCCGTGCTCCATCACCAGCACCCGGTCCGCGATCTCCACCGTGGACAGCCGGTGCGCGATGATCAGCGCGGTGCGCTCGGCCAGGATCGTCCGCAGCGCCCGCTGCACCAGCCGCTCGCTCGGCACGTCGAGGCTGGAGGTGGCCTCGTCGAGGATGAGCACGGCAGGGTCGGCGAGGAACGCCCGCGCGAACGCGACGAGCTGGCGCTGACCGGCCGACATGCGCCCGCCGCGCTTGCCCACCTCGGTGTCGTAGCCGTCGGGCAGCGACGAGATGAACTCGTGGGCGCCGATGGCCTTGGCCGCCTCGCGTACCTGGTGGTCGGTGGCGTCGGGGCGGCCGAACCTGATGTTGTCGGCCACTGTGCCGTCGAACAGGAAGTTCTCCTGCGTCACCATGACCACCGCCTGGCGCAGCGCCGGTTCGTCGAGCGTGCGCAGGTCCACGCCGTCGAGCAGCACGCGGCCCTCGGTCGGGTCGTAGAAGCGGGAGATCAGCTTGGCCAGCGTGGTCTTGCCCGCGCCGGTCGCGCCGACCAGCGCCACGCTCTGCCCGGCCGGGATGGTCAGGTCGAGGTGCGGCAGGATCGGCATCTCCTTGACATAGGAGAACTCGACGCCGTCGAAGCGCACCTTGCCCTGCGCCCGGCCGCCCGGCAGCGCCGCGGGCTCGCGCGGCTCCGGCACGCCGGGCTCCTCCTCCAGCACGCCGGACAGCTTCTCCAGCGCCGCGCCGGCCGACTGCAGTGTGTTGTAGAACTGGCTGATCTCCTGCATCGGCTCGTAGAACTGGCGCAGGTAGAGCATGAACCCGGCCAGCACGCCGACCTCCACCTCGCCGTGCAGGGCGAGGTAGCCGCCGTAGAGCAGCACCGCGCCGATCGTCATGTTGCCGATCAACTTGATGCCGGTCATGAACGTCGCGCCGAGGATCATGCTGCGCGCGTTCGCGTCGCGGTAGTCGTCGTTGAGCTGCTCGAAGATCTCCTGGTTACGCGGCTCCCTGCGGAACGCCTGCACCGCCCGGATGCCGATCATCGACTCCACGAAGTGCACGATCACCAGGGCGACCGTCTCCCTCGTCCGCCGGTAGACGACCGCCGACTGCCGCTGGAACCACTTGGTGAACAGCAGCAGCAGCGGCAGCGGGACCAGCGCCACGAGGCCGAGGTGCACGTCCAGCACCAGCAGCAGCACCGCCGTGCCGACCAGCGTCAGCACCGCCTTGACCAGCGCGTCGAACCCCGACTGCACCAGCTCGGCGATGGCCTCGATGTCGGAGGTCAGCCGGGAGATCACCCGGCCCGAGGTGTACTTCTCGTGGAAGCTCAGCGACAGCCGCTGGAAGTGGTCGAACACCCTCCTGCGCAGCGTCAGCAGGATGCTCTGGCCGACCGTCCCCATCAGCCGCAGGAACGCCTGGCGGGCCAGCGCCTGGGTGACCGCGGCGGCCAGGATCACCCCGACCACGGTCAGCAGCACCGTCGGGGCCTGGCCGCCGGTGATCGGCGGGATGCCCTGATCGATGCCGACCGAGACCAGGAACGGGATCGACAGCCCGGCCGCGTTGGAGACCACGATGATCAGGACGAGCAGCGCGATCTTCTTCCGGTACGGCCGCAGGAGATCGCCGAGCAGCCGCCGCGAGCGGGCCCGCAGCAGCACCGACACCTTCTCCGACAGCTCGTCCTGGTCCTCGGAGCCGACGCCGCGCCAGGCGGCGTTCTTCTCAGGAGCCGTCGTGGTCGCCGTCGTGGTCGCCGTCGTGGTCGCCGTCGTGGTCATCGCAGCGCTCCTTCCGCCGCGTCGTCGAAGTCGGCGTCCTGCGCCAGGAGCTCGCGGTACTCCGGCACCTGTGCCAGCAGCTCGCGGTGCTGGCCGACGTGCGTGATCGTGCCGTCGCGCAGCAGCGCGACCTTGTCGGCCAGCAGCACCGTGGAGGCGCGGTGGGCGACCACGATGCCGGTCGCGTCGCGCAGCACGTGCCGCAGCGCCTCCTCGACCAGGGCCTCGGTCTCGGCGTCGAGCGCGGACAGCGTGTCGTCGAGCACGAGGATGCGCGGCTTGCTGAGCACCGCCCTGGCCAGGGCGAGCCGCTGCCGCTGCCCGCCGGACAGCGACAGGCCCTGCTCGCCGATGCGGGTGTCGAGACCCCACGGCAGGTCGTGGACGAACATCGCCTGCGCGGTCTGGATGGCCTGCTCCAGCTCCTCCTCGGTGGCGTCGAGCCGGCCCAGCATGAGGTTCTCGCGCACGCTCATCGAGAACAGCGTGGGCTCCTCGAACGCGGTGGCGACCACCTGGCGCAGCTGCTTGAGATCGAGGTCGCGGACGTCGTGACCGTCGATCGTGACCCGGCCCGAGGTGGGGTCGAGCAGGCGGGGCACCAGCGCGGTCAGGGTGGTCTTGCCCGACCCGGTGGCCCCGACGATGGCGACCGTCTCGCCCGGCCGCACGTCCAGCCAGACGTCCTGGAGCACGGGCTGCTCGGAGTCGGCGAAGCGGAAGCCGACGCCCTCGAAGCGCAGGTGGCCGTGCGGCTCCTCGATGACGTCCGAGCCGCTCTCGATGGCGGGAACGGTGTCCATGACCTCCATCAGCCGGTCGGCGGAGGTCATCGCCTCCTGCGCCATGACCAGCAGGTAGCCGAGGCTCGCCACCGGCCAGACGAGCTGCAGCATCAGCGTGGTGAAGGCGACCAGCGCGCCCAGCGTCAGCGCGCCGGAGCCGACCGCCAGCGCGCCGAGCAGCAGCACCAGCGCCAGCGTGATGTTGGGCACGATCTCCAGGAAGGAGAAGAACTTCGCCGACAGCCGCACCTTGCTCATCGAGGAGCCGTAGACCTTGAGCGCGGCCTCGTCGTAGCGGTCGAAGACGTGGTGGCGGCGGCCGAACGCCTTGATCGTGCGGATGCCGATCGCCGACTCCTCGACGAACGTGGCGAGGTCGCCCTGCTCGTCCTGGACCTGGCGGGAGATCTTGATGTAGCGCCGCTCGAAGCGCTGGGAGGTCATCACGATCGGCACGACCGAGGCCAGCACCAGCAGGCCGAGCGGCCAGTACTTGTTGAGCAGCAGCACGGTGACGGTGACGACCTGGAGCACGTTCATGACCAGGAACAGCGCGCCGAAGCCGAGGAAGCGCCGCAGGGTCGACAGGTCCGTCGTCGCCCGTGACAGCAGCTGGCCCGACTGCCAGTCGCCGTGGAAGGCCATGGGCAGCCGCTGCAGGTGGGCGTAGAGGTCGTCGCGGATGGCGGTCTCCAGGCCGAGCACCGGCTTGACCTGGATGAAGCGCCGGAAGAAGATCAGTAGCGCTTCGAGCGCGCCCACGCCGACCGCCAGCAGGCCGAGTGGCAGCAGAGCACCGGGGTCCTTGTCGGCCACGGGCCCGTCGATGACTTGCTCGATGATGAGGGGGAAGACGATCACCAGGCCGACGCCGACGAGTGCGGTCAGCCAGATGACGACCAGCCGTAAGACGTAGGGGCGGAGGTAGGACCGCATCCGCCACAGGGAGTTGGCGGAGAGCCTGGATCTGGAAGACGGCAGGGCAGGGCGAGGTTGGTGCGTATCGGGAGGCATCCCTCCTAGGCTAATACGTCGGATCAACCGATTTTCTGTGGCCTCAGGGTGGGTTTTCTGTACATGACGTGGGAAAACGTGAATAGTCATGCACTTTCGGCGGTCCGTAAGCCGTAGTTGACGACAGGAAGGAGGGCGGCCGATGATCGGCGAATCCGAGCTCGCACACCTGCGGCGCTGCGTCGACCTGGCCCGCAGGGCGCTCGAGGCGGGCGACGAGCCGTTCGGCTCCGTGCTGGTCTCCGGCGACGGCGCCGTGCTCGGCGAGGACCACAACCACGTCGCGTCCGGCGACCGCACCCGGCATCCTGAGTTCGCGCTGGCCCGCTGGTCGGCCGAGCACCTCACGCCGGAGGAGCGCTCCGCCGCCACCGTCTACACCTCGGGCGAGCACTGCCCGATGTGCGCCGCCGCGCACGCCTGGGTCGGGCTCGGCCGCATCGTGTACGCCACGTCCTCGGCGCAGCTCACCACCTGGCTCGGCGAGCTGGGCGTGCCGCCGCCGCCCGTGCGTCCGCTGCCGATCAACGAGATCGCGCCGGGCGTGACCGTCGAAGGCCCCGCGCCCGAGCTGGCCGACGAGGTGCGCGAGCTGCACAGGAGTTACCACAGCGGACGGCCGACATCCGTTTGACCTGCGGTTTGCAGCCCGCGTGGCACAGTCGGACACATGGTGCACGGCCGCTCCATCAGGGCTCGGATGACGCTCGCGACGGTGGCGTCGTTCGGCGTCCTCCTGCTGGGCGGAGCGGCCCTGCTCTCGGCGACGTGGCCGTCCAGGGCCCGCGCCGACCTGGTCGCGCAGGCCGCCACCGCCAGCAGGCACCTCACCACGATCATCGACACCCAGCGCTTCGAGGACCCCATCCCGCCGACGGGCGGCATCGGGCTGCTGCAGATCGTCGACTACAAGGGCCGCGTGGTCGCCGCCAGCGCGGGCCTGCTCGGCGAGCCACCGATCACCCGGGCTCGGCCCACCGGCGGTGACTCGCAGGTCGAGACCCGGGAGTGCCGGCCCGAGGGCTGCCTCGCCGTCGTCGGCACCAGCAACCGCGCCACCGTCTACGGCCCCGTCGTCGCCTACGCGGCCGTCCGCGAGCCGTTCCTGCTGCACTCGCCGTACCTGCGGGTCATGCTCTTCGGCTCCTCCGCGCTGCTGCTGGCGCTGATGGCCTGGGGCACCTGGTACGGCGTCGGCCGCGTGCTCGCCCCCGTCGAGCAGATCAGGCAGGGCCTGCAGAGGATCAGCGCCGAGGACCTCAGCTCCCGCGTCGCGGTGCCCGATTCGCGCGACGAGGTGGCCGAGCTGGCCGCCACCGTCAACGAGACGCTCGACCGGCTGGAGGACGCCGTGGAGCGGCACCGGCGCTTCGTCTCCGACGCCTCCCACGAGCTGCGCACCCCCATCGCCGGGCTGATGGTGCGGCTGGAGGACGGGCTGCACGAGCGTGGCGAGGACGACTGGCGGGCCGCGCTGGCCGACGCGCAGCGGCTCGCCGACATCGTGCAGGACCTGCTGCTCATGGCCCGCCTGGACGCCAGGGCACCGGTCAAGAAGAAACGCCTCGACCTCGGCCGCCTGGTCGAGGACGAGGTCGCGCGGCGACCCTCCCGGCTGCCCGTCACCGTACGCGCCGAGCCCGGCGTGCACGTGCGCGGCAACCGGCTGCGGCTGGCCCGCGTCCTGACCAACCTGCTGTCCAACGCCGACCGCTACGGCGACTCCAAGGTGGAGGTGCACGTGCGGGGCAGCGGGGACGAGGCGGTGCTCGAAGTGGTGGACGACGGGCCCGGCATCCCCGAGGAGAAGCGGGAGCAGGTGTTCGAACGCTTCACCCGCCTCGACGGGACCCGCTCGCGCGACCTCGGCGGCAGCGGCCTAGGGCTGCCGATCGCCCGGGACATCGCGAGGGAGCACGGCGGAGAGCTGACCATCGAAGGGCCGCAGACGCGGCTCGTCCTCCGCTTGCCCCGCGATTAGGCCCGCCTGCACCTTGACGCGCTCGTCGACGTCGGGGCGCGCGCTCAGCACCTCGTGGATCCGCTGCAGCCGGTCCGGCCCCGACCAGCGGCGGGCGGCCGTCCGCATGAGGGTGAGCACGTCGCGGCCGGGCAGCACGCGGGCGTCCTCCGCCAGCCTGCGCAGCACCTGGTCCACGTACTTCCAGGTCGGGCCCTCCGCCAGCGCGACGGCGTACCGTCCGGTGTCCGGCGTCTCGCTCAGCAGGAGGTCGAGCAGCAGCGCCACGGGGGAGCGCGGGTACGACTCCAGCGTCGGATCGACGTCCGCCGCGTAGGGGAGGAGGGCGGCGTACAGGTGACCGAGCAGCGTGTCGTCGCGGAAGGCGATCTCGCGCATGGGGATCGAGCCGCTCGACCGCATCCTGCGGGCCGGCTGCGGCCCCTCGCCCGGCCAGGTGAAGAAGACCAGGTCCGCCACGTCGATCTCGGCGTCCCGCTCGAACGTCACCTCCAGCGTCCTGACCCCGTCGCGCAGCTCGTGGCGGACCTTGACCGTGCGGATCAGCGCGTCCCACTCGGCCCTGGTGAGCTGGGAGTGCCACAGGCGGGTCATCCTGCGCCACAGCTCGTTCGCCTGCTCCGGCTGGGCGCTCCCGAACAGCCCGGCCCCCGTCACCGGGCCGTCGGCCGTAAGGACCGCGAGCAGCATCAGGTTCGCGGCGTGGGCGGCGCAGCGGGCGGTCACGTCCGCTCGGGTGGGCTGGTAGGCGTCGTACGCCGAACCCGGCCTGGCCTGCAGCGCCCGCGCGAACAGCTCGCACAGGTGCCTCTTGAGGATCTCGCGCCGGTCCTCCGTGAGGTCGCTCGTCAGGCGGTGGGCCAGGAAGTCCACCGTGGGTGCGCGGCCCGCCAGCGCGGCGAAGGACAGCAGGGCGTGCAGGAAGCCGTCGTCGGGGGTGGCCGGGCGGCGGCGCGACTCGGCGAAGGCCAGCTGCTCCGCCATGTCCGCCAGCTCCCTGGCCACGAGGCGGGCCACCAGGTATTCGCCGAAGGTGGCGTGCAGGAACTCGTACGTCCTGAGGCGTTCGTGGTCGCGCAGCGCCTGGGTGGTGTGAATGAAGAAGAACCCGCCGATCACGCCTTCCGCCTGCGTCAACCGGCGGCGGAAACCGGATCCTCCGCTCTTCTCTGGTGAGTCCGGCAGCAGTACGTGCAGGTCCGCGTCCAGGTCGGCGTCCGCGATCCACTGCCGGCCGCGGTTGAACATCGCGAACGCCGTCACCGACAGCCGCAGCAGCTCGTCCTCCACCGCCCGTTCGAGCTCGTCGTCCGGCAGCCCTGGGCGGGTCTTGGCGACCTCCCGGGCCGCGAAACCGTGCAGGAGGCGCTCGTAGAGCTCGGCCTCGGGCAGGTCCTCGCGCATGAGACGCAGCGCGTTGGCGTCGGCGTCGTAGAGGGCCAGCAAGGACAGCAGGAGCGGCTGACCGGCCAGCTTCGGCACGGCGAGCACTCTTTCGAGGGGCATGGGCTGCAGGTCGCGGTCGCGAAAATATGCCTGGTTGGCCTTGTTCCAGACGGTGACCCACTGCTCTATCTGGTCCTCGTCGAACGGCTCCAGGCGAATGACGTAGGAGTTCTCCGGCACCCGGGCCCGATCCGCGACCGCCGTCCTTGAGGTGACGATGACGGCGAGCGCCCGGCCCTTCTCGGCTTGGGTGCGCTGGAACTCGGCGACCCGCTCCAGGTAGTCGCTCTGGTTGACACCTGTCGCCTGGAGCAGTTCGTCGAAGCCGTCCAGCATGACCACCGGGAGCGCGCCTCCGCCCGCGTGCACGAAGTCCGGCCACGACATGTCCTCGTCGAGCGCGGCCCTGATGCCGTATTCGATCTGCGCGAGAACGTCGGCGTCCGCCGGCACGCCGCGCAACTCGACCCTGAGCGCGAGGAACTCGCTCGCCGGGAGGCGGGCGGCAAGCACGCGGGTCAGTACGGACTTGCCCGCACCCGGCTGCCCCAGCACGAGCAGCGGCGCCTCGGCGGCCAGAGGTTGCGTCAGGTAGGCGGCCAAGAAGGACGTGAGGTCGTCGCGGTGATCGACCTGCGCCCATACCTCCTCGGCGGACACGAACGGGATGTTCGGATGCAGACGATATTTCGGGTCGACGTAGCCCTGTTCGAGCAAGGGGAGAGTCATTCCCGGGGGTGTGCGGGTGGAGGACATCATCGGGCGGCGTAGTGCGGCCCGATTCGATGTGATGAGCGCGGTGAGGCGGTCAGGCAAGCCACGAACCTGCGGGAGCGCGGCCAGCCGCCGCTCGATCCCGGCCAGGCCGTGCCCCAGCTTCCTGACCTCGGCCCTGGTGGCCTGATGGTCGGTGCGGTCGATCCAGCAGGTCACCTCGGGGAACTCGGCGGCCATCCGGCGGAACAGCTCCTCGTAGCGGCGCAGCGCTCGGACCGGTGTCTCGTCACGCAGCCGTTGCCGTGTGGTTTCGTCCCAGCGGTCCCAGCACGCGAGCCCGGCCAGGACGTCGAGCAGCGTGTTGGTGACCGCGCGGTAGTAGAGACGGAAGACCCCCACCACGTTCTCGTAAGCGTCGGCGACACCTGGGGCCAGCAGGTCGAGGTCGTCGGCCAGGAGGTGCAACGGGCCATCCGTGCCGAGGACGCGGCGTTGGTCATCGAGGGTCAGTTCGCGGAGCACGTCCGTCTCGGCTAGCGCTTCCAGATAGGCGACCATCACGATGACCGTGTGGGCCGCCGTCAGCCGTTGCGTGGTGTCGTACCGGCTCAGGCCCTTGACCTTGTCGCGCATGCGGCGCAGGAAAGTGTCGCCGAGCCGCACCGCCTCGGCGCGGGCGTCGAACAGGTCGATCTCGCCGAGTCCGAACAGCGCCAGGGACGAGCCTTTGTCGAGGAGACCCGAGATCGCTGTGGGGCCGCCCAGAAGGGCGACGGCGTCGCGATAGGTCAGCAGGTGCCGCACTCGTCACAGTCTGCCGGAGTGTGGGGTGATCGCGTTCCTAGAATGAGTCATGCCCACTGAGCCTCTTTCCCGAGCGCGTATCGTCGCCGCCGCCGTCGAGCTGATCGAGCGGGAGGGCGCCGATGCGATCTCCATGCGGCGGGTCGCGGCCGGGCTGGGGGTCGGCGTGATGTCGCTCTACAACCATGTGCCCAACAAGGACGCCTTGCTCGACGGGGTCGCCGAGGCGGTGCTGAGCGAGATCGAGTTCACGGACGACCCCGAGTCGCCGTGGAGCGAGCGCGTACGCGGGCAGGCGCGGGCGTTCCGGCAGATCGCCCACCACTACCCGCGCTGCACGATGCTGGTGGTCAGCAGGCAGCTGCACTCCACGGCCGGGCTGCTGCCGGTCGAGCGGGCGCTGGCGACGCTGCGTGAGGCGGGGTTCGACGGGGCCGACGCGGTGCGGGTGCTGCGCATGTTCATCGCCTACATCGTGGGCTCGCTGCTGCGGGAGGTGGGGGTGACGCCGACGTTCGCGCCGGCGCAGACCAGGACGATCAGCGCGGACGGGGTCGATCCCGTGCTGTTCCCCGAGGTGACGTCACTGGCGGGGCCGCTGGGGGAGTGCGATCACGAGGCGGAGTTCGAGTTCGGGCTGGACATGTTGATCAGGGCCGTCGAGGAGCGGGCTGGGCGCAGGGAGGGCACCCGGTAGTGGTACGGCACCGGATGCCCTCCTGGCCTCCTAGTACCAGTTGTGCGATCTGAAGTGTCCCCAGGCGCCGCAAGGCCTGCCGTACCTCCCCTTGATGTAGGCCAGGCCCCACCGGATCTGTGTCTCCGGGTTGTGCTTCCAGTCGCGGCCCGCGCCGCGCATCTTGCCGGCCGGGAGGGCCTGCGGGATGCCGTACGCGCCGGATGAGCTGTTACGTGCCCGGTGGTTCCAGCCGCTCTCCCTGGTCCACAGGTTGTCGAGGCAGCGGAACTCGCGCAGGTTCCACGAGCGCTGGACGACGTGCCCCAGGGCGATCTTCTTGTTCCTGTTCTCCGGCCGGACGGCCGTGATCTTCGGCTGGGCCGACGTGGTCCAGGTCCTGGTCTTGATCGGCATCGGCATGGTCTCGGCCCTGGCCGGAGTGGCGCCGATGACGGTGAATGCGCTGACGGTGATGAGTGTGCCCGTGAGCACGCGTGTGCTGTCCAATTCGATCCTTGCCATCGGGCCGCGTGCGGACGGGCGCGCTCGGCGCGCGCCCTGCCTGCCCGCGCCCGTGGCTCGGGCGCGGAGGGTCCGCGTGGCCCTCCGGGATCCTGTTACCGCCCGATCGTGCTGGGCGGCCCGGAGGGCACCGCGACGTGTCCTTTAGCACGATTCCTATTACGCACAGTCACCATCGGTCACTTACAGTGACACGCGAAGGACGGGTGTTTGTGTGTTCGTTGCGGATAAAAGGCCCGCTCGCTGGAGCGGGATTGCCCGGCCCGTCTCCCGGCTGGGCGGGGCTTGCCGAAAAAAGCGCGCGAGCCTGGGGTTTGGCTCAGTACCAATGGTGGGACTGGAAGTGGCCCCAGGCCCGGCACGGCGACTTGTAGCGCTGCTTGATGTAGCCGAGCCCCCAGTGGATCTGCGTGCGCGGGTTGGTGCGCCAGTCGCGCCCGGAGGAGGCCATCTTGTGGCCGGGCAGCGCCTGCGGGATGCCGTAGGCGCCTGAGCTGCGGTTGCCTGCGCGGTGGTTCCAGCCGCTCTCGCGGGTCCAGAGTTTCACCAGGCACCTGTACTGGCCGATGTCCCAGCCTCGCTTGGCCACCATGGTCCGAGCGATGGACTTGTTCCTGCCGCTGGTCTGGGAGCTCTGCGCCTGTGCGGCCGAGGCGCCGCCGGCCGCCACGAGCGTGGCGGTCAGCACCAGGACGCCGGTACGGCGGAGCATGGGCATGCGGGTTCCCTTTCGAGGGGGTTCATGGACCGCGCCACAGTGCCCGAGCGTTTCCCTTGACAGCGAATTGACCAAGAAAACGAAGATCGTCAGTAAAGATCACGATATATACCTTCTTCAGGGGATTTGTCCGAAAAATGAGGACTGTGTCACAAATCTGGCCCTGACTCGTTCTGTAGGGTCGGATCATGAGCCTCAGTGACATCCCGCTCCGCACCCTCGACGACGCCCCCGCCACGCTCGGCGCCCTCGCCTCCGGCGGCCCCGCCCTGATCGTGAACGTGGCCTCCCGCTGCGGCCTGACCCCTCAGTACGCCGCCCTCGTCGAGCTCCAGCGCCAGTACGGCCCCCGCGGCTTCACCGTCGTCGGCATGCCCTGCAACCAGTTCGCCGGCCAGGAGCCCGGCACCGCCGAGGAGATCCAGCAGTTCTGCTCCGCCACGTACGGCGTGGACTTCCCGCTCCTGGAGAAGGCCGACGTCAACGGCCCGGGCCGGCACCCGCTCTACGCCGAGCTGACCCAGGCGGCCGACGAGCAGGGCGAGGCCGGCGACGTGCAGTGGAACTTCGAGAAGTTCCTCGTGGACGGCGAGGGCCGGGTCGTGGCCCGCTTCCGCCCCCGCATCACGCCCGACGACCCGGCGGTCGTCGCGGCGATCGAGAAGCTGCTCTGACGCGGCGGTCGCCAAGCGTTACGAAGTCATGACGCTACGCGCGCCGGCCGGTGGGTAGTCATCCCCATTGTCGCTGGTCCGGCCCGCAGGGGAGCGTGATGACGATCAATCCGTACGCCGGCAACCCGTACGCGGGATCGCCCTTCACCTACGCCGCCGAGCCCTCCGTGTCGCCGTACGCGATCGTCGAGCTGATGCCCGGCGCGCGCAACCTGTGCGAATACGCCCGGGTCGCTCCGGGCGACCGGGTGCTGCTGATGATGGAGCACACGGTGGACCCGGTGGTCGTGCAGGCCATCGCCGCCGCGGCCGCGATGCGCGACGCGGACGTGCGCATCCTGTCGGTGCCGCCGTTCAGCGCGGGCGGGTGGGACCGCGAGGCGCCGCTGCAGATCGAGACGGCCGCCTTCCACGAGGCGGACGTGGTGATCGGCGGCACCTGGTGGGGCGAGGTGCACAGCGAGCCGCTGTTCTTCGACCAGATCAGGGCGCGCTCGGCCCGGTTCGTGTCGCTGCACATGACGGCCACGGCGGGCGCGCTGCTGACCGGGGCCAGGCTGCCGGTCGAGGTCTTCTACGCGCTCGTGGCCAGGGCGCTGCGGCAGCTCGCCACGGCCTCCTCGATCAGGGTGACCTCGGCGCGGGGCACCGACCTGACGTTCGCCGGGTTCACCTTCGAGGACCCGGGGCCGGGCGGGCTGCGGCCGGGCGACTGGCGGCCGTTCCCGTACGGGGGCGTCAACTTCTGGCCCACCGAGACCGAGGGCATGCTCGTCGTCGAGGACTCCACCGTCACCGGCGTCCCCGAGGAGCCGCTGCGCATCACGCTCGAAGGCAACCTGGTCCGCAAGATCGAGGGCGGCGCCGCCGCCGCGCAGCTGCGCAGGTACGCGCCCGAGGGCTTCTACATGCGGCACGCGCTGTTCGGGCTCAACCCGAAGGTGCGGCTGGCCGGCGGCACCCAGTTCGAGCGGGAGAAGCACGCGGGCGCCTTCTACTGCGGGCTCGACGGGCTGACCGGCGGCCTGCCGGTGACCAGCGGGCCCGGCTTCGCCCACTGCGACTGCCAGGTGGACCGGCCGACCGTGGTGGTGGACGGCGAGCTGTTCGTCGAGCACGGGCGGCTGCTGCTGCTCGACGAGCCGGAGATCAGGCGGGCGGCGGCCAGGTTCGGCCCGCCCGAGGTGATCCTGGACGACAACCCGGTGCTGGTCCTGCCCCGCCGCTACACGGGCGGCGCCGGGTAAGAAGGCCATGGCGCGCCGCGAGCTGAAAGGGCCTCAGTGGCGGAGGCCGCAGCTGAAAGGGGCCGCGAGATGAGAGGGGCTCAGTGGCGGAGGCCGCAGCTGAAAGGGGCCGCGCGGCGAAAGGGGCTCAGTGGCGGGGGCCGCAGCTGCCGCGCACGATCAGCTGCGTGGGCAGCACCACCGAGCGCGGACGCCGGCCGCCCGACCGCAGCACCAGCTCGGCCGCCCGATAGCCCATGTCGCGCCCCGGCTGGGCGACGACGGTCAGCGGTGGTGAGCACAGCTCGGCCCAGGGGACGTCGTCGTACATGATGAGCGAGACGTCGCGCGGCACCCGCAGGTCGAGCTCCCTGGCCGCGAGCACGGCCGCCTCGCCGAGCACGTTGCCGCCCGCGACCACGGCCGACAGGTCGGGACGGCTCTGGAACAGGCCGGAGGCGGCGGCGTAGGCGGAGTCGCGGCTGCCGGTGCCGAACACGATCAGCTCCTCGTCCACCGGCTCGCCCACCGCCTCCCTGAACGCCGCGGCCCGCCGGTCATGGCCGGGCCCGCCGATGAACGCGATGCGCCGGTGGCCGAGGCCGCGCAGGTAGCGCACCGCCGTACGGATGCCTGACCGGTCGTCGGCCGTCACGGACGGCACGTCCAGCGACCGGGGCCGCGCGGGGGCGGGGGCGGCGCCGTCGAGCAGCATGAGGTCGTTGACCGCCCGCACCGCCGGGTCGTCGTCATCGGCGGACGGCACGGCGGGCAGCCGGTCGGCGAAGACCACCGTCATGCCCGCGCGGAGCGCCGGCGCCCAGCTCTCCTCGTCGCCCGACGGGACCGCGATGAGCCGGTCGACGCTCTGCTCCAGCAGCATGCCGATCAGCTCGGACTCCTGCTCGGGGTCGCCCGCCGTGGAGCCGAGCACGACCGGCTCGCCGGCCGAGCGGGCGCAGGCGAGCACGCCCTCGGCGAGCTGGGCGTGGAAGGTGTCGGTCAGGTCGGGCACGAGCAGGCCCATGCCGCCGGTGCGGCGCTGGCGCAGGTTGCGCCCGAGCGCGCTGGGGCGGTAGTCGAGCTGCGCCGCGACGGCCAGGACGCGCTCGCGGGTCTGCGGGCTGGCCGAGCCGCCGGACAGCACCCGGGAGACGGTGGCGACGCCCACGCCGGCCGCCTCGGCCACATCCTTGATGGTCGCCCGCTTCTCCATGGAAACGATTCCATCATGGTTTCCGGTAAAGAGGAAGATGTGCGAAGAACAAGGGCTGGTCACGCCGTAACCCTTGACACTCATGTCCGTTTCGGGTGAGATGCTTGAAAACGTATCCACGTGAGTGGGAAACGGGACCAACATCCGGGCTACAGCCCTGGAGCGCGAAGGAATGTCATGGCATCCATCGTTCTGACGAACGTCGACAAGGTCTACGCCGGTGGCGTCAAGGCCGTGAACGGACTCAACCTTGAAATCAAGGACGGCGAGTTCATGGTGCTCGTCGGCCCGTCCGGTTGCGGTAAGTCGACCGCGCTCCGGATGATCGCGGGCCTGGAGGACATCAGCGGCGGCGAGATCGCCATCGGCGACAAGGTGGTCAACCACCTTCCGCCGAAGGACCGCGACATCGCGATGGTCTTCCAGAACTACGCGCTCTACCCGCACATGACGGTCGAGGAGAACCTCGCCTTCGGCCTCAAGCTTCGCAAGATGCCGAAGCCGGAGATCCAGAAGCGGGTCAACGAGGCCGCCAAGATGCTCGGCCTGGAGACCTACCTCAAGCGCAAGCCGGCCGCTCTCTCCGGTGGTCAGCGTCAGCGTGTCGCCATGGGCCGCGCCATCGTGCGTGAGCCGCAGGCGTTCCTCATGGACGAGCCGCTGTCCAACCTGGACGCCAAGCTCCGTGTCTCCATGCGCGCCTCGCTCAACCAGATGCACGAGCGCCTCGGCGTCACCACCGTCTACGTCACGCACGACCAGGTCGAGGCCATGACCCTCGGCGACCGCGTCTGCGTGCTGCGCGACGGCATCCTGCAGCAGGTCGACACCCCGCAGAACCTGTTCGACAAGCCCGTCAACCTGTTCGTGGCCGGCTTCATGGGCTCGCCCGCGATGAACTTCGTCACCGCCGAGCTGGTGCGCGGCGACGGCGGCGCCGCGGTGACCTTCGCCGACATCAAGCTGTCGATCCCCGAGTCGACCTTCTCCGAGAAGCCGGGCCTCGACCAGTACGTCGGCAAGAAGATCATCCTCGGCATCCGCCCCTCCGACTTCGAGGACGCCGCCTCCGCCGGCAACCACGCCAACGGCTGGGCCACGCTGCCCGTCAAGGCGGAGGTCACCGAGGAGCTGGGCTCCGAGATCAACGTCCTGTTCCTGATCGACGCCCCGCCGGTCGAGCACAAGGACACCGTGGCCGCCGCCGACGCCGGTGACGACGAGGACAGCACGCTGCCGCTGGCGGGCGACAAGTCCCTGTGGACCGCCCGCGTCAACGCCCGCAGCCACGTGCGCCCCGGCCAGCAGATCGACCTGGTCGTCGACACGCACAACCTGCACTTCTTCGACTCGTCCTCGGGTCTGGCCATCGGCCACGAGGCCAACCGCTGAGGCGCTGACCTCCCATTCCCGGCCGCGGGCGACGCCCGCGACCGTCCGGGCCCCCACCGCGACCCCCTCCCGCGGCGGGGGCCCGCCTTTTTGCCAGCGTCCGATCTTCGGCTTTGTCAGCGGCCGATCGTCAGCTTTGTCAGCGTCCGATCGTCAGCGGCCGATCCGCTGCGACACCATCGCCTGCACGCTGCGCGGGATGAGCCGCCCGATCGCCACGACGGCCTTGTAGCGCAGGTCGGGGATCGAGACCCGCTTGCCGAGCGCGAGGTCGCGCATCGCGTCGCGCACCACGTCGTCGGCCTTGAGCCACATGAAGCCGGGGATGGTCGAGGAGTCCATCGAGGCCCGCTGGTGGAACTCCGTCCTGACGAAACCCGGGCACAACGCCATGATCTTGATACGCGGGTCGCGCAGCTCGGCGGCGGCCGACTCGCTGAAGTTCACCACCCACGCCTTCGAGGCGCTGTAGGTGCCCCGCGTGAAGAACGCCGCCACCGACGCCACGTTCACGATCGCACCGCGCTCGCGCTCGCGCATGCCGGGCAGCGCCGCCAGCGTCAGCCTCAGCACCGCCTCGCAGTGCACCTTGAGCATGCGCGCCTCGCGCTCGACCGGCACGTCGGGGAAATGGCCGGGGTTGCCGAACCCGGCGTTGTTGATCAGCAGATCGACGCCGTCGCGCAGCCGCGACTCGACCTTGGCCAGGCCCTCGTCCGTCGCCAGGTCGGCGGGCAGCACCTCGACCGGCACGCCGTACCTCAGCTTGAGCTGGTCGGCGGTGCGGATCAGGCGGAGCTCGTCGCGGGCCACGAGGACGAGCGAATAGGCGTCGGCGGCCAGGCGCCGGGCGAAAGCGGCGCCGATTCCTGAGGTGGCGCCGGTGATCAGTGCGGTAGGCATGTCTGAACCCTAACGTTCGTGGCAGGATGAGGGCCGTGCGCCTCGTCGTGGCCGTGTTCTCGTTCGCGCTCCTGCCCGCTGCCCTGCTGGCCTGCACGCCGGCCGCCCCGGCCCCTGTGACGCCGTCGGCGGCTCAGAGCTCCGCGAGCTCCGAGGCCGCCACCCCCTCGCCGTCGTCCTCGCCGTCGTCCAGCGGCGAGCTGCGGTTCACCGAGATCGCCACGCTGGAGCAGCCGGTGGCGATGGCCGTGCGCAAGGACGACGACCGCCTCTACGTCGCCGAGCAGACCGGCCGGCTGCGCACCTCCGACGGCGCGACGGTGGTCGACCTGTCCCGCGAGGTCAGCACCGGCAACGAGCAGGGCCTGCTCGGCGTGGCCTTCCACCCCTCGGGCCGCTGGCTCTACCTCGACTGGACCGACGCCCAGGGCGACACCCACGTCACCGAGTGGGCCTACGACGGCTCCAAGGCCACCGCCAGGCGCGACGTCCTCAAGGTCGACCAGCCCTACGCCAACCACAACGGCGGCCAGCTCGCCTTCGGCCCTGACGGCCACCTCTACATCGCGCTCGGCGACGGCGGCAGCGGCGGCGACCCCGAGGGCAACGGCCAGGACCTGGGCACGCTGCTGGGCAAGATCCTGCGCATCGACCCGCGCGGCGACGAGCCGTACGCGGTGCCGCGCGACAACCCGTTCGTCGGCAGGTCCGGCGCGCGGCCGGAGATCTGGGCGTACGGGCTGCGCAACCCCTGGCGCTTCACCTTCGACCGCGAGAGCGGCGACCTGTGGATCGGCGACGTCGGCCAGAACGCCTGGGAGGAGGTCGACCGCGAGCCGGCCGGCTCGAAGGGCGGCGCCAACTACGGCTGGAACCTGCGCGAGGGCAGGAGCCCGTTCCGCGACGGCGAGGCCGCCGATCTGGTCGAGCCGGTGATCGTCTATTCGCTGCAGGAGGGCAGCAACTGCTCGGTCATCGCCGGTCACGTCTACCGCGGCACGAAGATCCCGTGGCTGCGCGGCCACTTCCTGTACGGCGACTTCTGCGCCGGATGGGTGAAGGCCGCGCCCGTGGACGATCTCGACGCCGCGGCCGGGGTGGGCGAGGTGGAGCAGTTGTCGTCGTTCGGCGAGGGCCCCGACGGCGAGCTCTACGCGCTCAGCCTGAGGGGTCCGCTCTATCGCGTCGATCCCGCCTGACCCGCTCGATCAACGACTCCACCTGGTCGTTCAGCTTCGCGCCACGGGCCCATCCGGCGTAGTGGGTGAGGAAGACCACGACTTCGCGCAGCTCCGACTCGTTCAGCTCGCCGGCGCGCAGGGCCACGTCGAGCTGGATCTCGGTAGCCTCGTGCAGGCCCTGACCGACCAGCAGGCCGAGCAGGAGCAACCGGCGCTCCCTGACCGACAGCACCGGGCGCGACCAGACCTCGGCGAACAGCCGCTCGGCCGTCATGCCGAAGGAGTCGACGGTCTCCATGGCGGGCTCTGTCATTGTTCACTCCGCGGGTGTCGGAAGGGATCCTCATATCTTTCGCTACTTCCCGAGATGAACCAATGGGAGGTTGCATGAACGTTGGAGCCCCGAGCAACCGGCTTCGAGGGCGGCCCCGGCCGATCTGTCACAAGTAAAGCCAATCTACGGCCAAGATTTGGTCAAGATTTACTCCTGTACATCGGGCCTCATTTCACCAGAAAGCGGGCACAACCACTCCGTCGGTCCGCTAAGCGGAGGTAAGCCCTGGTGAAAAAGACACGGGGGTTGATCGCGCTGTTGGCCGCGATCCTGACGCTGTCCGCGTGCGGGCAGCCGGAGTTCACCTACGTAAGGGACAAGAGCGGCACCACCTACTTCAAGGTGCCGGCCTCCTTCAAGCAGCTCGACGCGTACCCCATCGAGCTGTACCTGTCGGGCGACCACCCCCACTCGCAGGCGGCGCTGCTGCGGGCCCAGCGGGTCTGGTCGACGGCCTTCGACCAGTCGGCTCAACCCTCGGTCGCCCACCTGCTCGGCTCGGGCGACCCGTTCGTCTACGCCACCGTGCACCGGCTCACCGCCGAGCAGCGCGACGCGATCTCCCTCAACCTGCTGCGGGACTTCATCCTGCCGGTGACCGAGCAGACGCGCGCGCTCTACGCGCGGCAGGCCATGGCGACCGGCCAGGCGCCCCTGTTCAACCGCTTCGAACCCATCGGCGACGACGTCCTCAGCCTGGACGGCGGCGCCAGAGGCGTGCACGTCCGCTTCAACTACCAGATCGGCGCGTACGTCCAGACGTTCGACCACACCGCCATCCTCGACGAGAAGGGCGCCACGGTCTCCGTCATGCTCATCGGCTGCCGCTCGACCTGCTACCGCGAGCGCGCCGCCGAGTTCGACAAGATCGCGAGTTCTTTCAAGCTGCTCCGGCTGCCTGGATGAGGGAGCCTGTCCATGACGACCACCCACCACGAAGGGCTGCGCGCGCCCGGCAGCGGCCCGACCGACCCGGACTCCGTGACCAGGAAGAAGATGCAGTTCTGGGACCGGAGCAAGTTCCTCATCGTCCTCGTGCTGGCCTACCTCGTCCTCACCTGGAAGGTGATGGCGGACTTCGAGGGCATCATCAGCTTCCCCGAGGCGGCGCGGAGCGTCGCGCGGCCGTACCAGTGGATCTTCTGGCTGCTCGGCGCGGAGATCGTCAGGCAGGCCCACTTCCTCATCAGTGAGCGCTCACCCGGCTACCACCGCTTCTGGAGCAGGACGGTCTTCGGCGGGTTCGAACGCTGGACGCACCTCCGCCTCGACGACTGGACGCGCTTCCGGCTCGCCAGGGCGCTGAAGATCGCGTTCTTCGTCACGCTGGTCGCGCTCGTGCTCGGCGCGGTGCTCGACGTCAGCCCGTTCGCCGCGCTGCTACAGGCGCCGGCGCTGGTGTGGCAGGCCCTGCCGTTCTTCTTCCAGATCCTCTTCCTGTTCTTCTTCATCATCATCCAGTTCGTCGGGCTGTTCTGGTTCCTGTCCAGGGGCGGCGTCGAGACGTACTTCCCCGACGACATCAAGACCCGCTTCCACGACGTGTGGGGGCAGGACCACGTCGTCGAGCGGGTCCGCGAGAACATCGTCTTCCTCGAACGGCCCGACGAGATCGAACGGCGCGGCGGGTACGTGCCGAGCGGCCTGCTGCTGTGGGGGCCGCCCGGCACCGGCAAGACCCTCATGGCCGAGGCCGTGGCCGGGGAGACCGGCAAGCCGTACGTGTTCGTGGACCCGGGCGCGTTCACGAACATGTTCATGGGCATCGGCATCCTCAAGGTCAAGGGCCTGTTCAGGAAGCTGCGCAAGCTCGCGCTGCGCTACGGCGGCGTCATCGTCTTCTTCGACGAGGCCGAATCGCTCGGCAAGCGCGGCCGCCTCGCCCAGCAGGGGCCGCCCGGGCAGGGCGGCGGCTTCTCCGCCTGTCACGGCATGACCTATCTGTCCGAGCCCACCCGGCAAGTGCTCGCGTTCCGCCCCGGCCGCCATGCCGACCCGGAGCCTGAGCGGAGCAGCCGGTTCTTCCTGGGCGGCGGCATGATGAACAGCGGCGACCCCGGCACCCTGCAGGCCCTGCTCACCGAGCTGTCCGGGCTGAAGAAACCGCGCGGCTTCTTCAACCGCCTGGTACGCCGGCTGCTCGGCATGCGCCCCAAGCCGCCGCCCAAATACCGCATCCTCGTCATGATGGCCACGAACCGGCCCGACGCGCTCGACGAGGCGCTGCTGCGGCCCGGCCGCATCGACCGCATCTACAAGGTCGGCTACCCGTCCAAGGCCGGGCGGGTGCGCACGTACCAGGGCTACTTCGACAAGGTGTCGCACGAGCTGACCGCCGAGCAGATCGACAAGCTCGCCACCATCACCCCGTACGCCACCGGCGCCACCATCAAGGACCTGGTCAACGAGTCGCTCATCACCGCCATCAGGGACGGCAGGGAGATCATCACCTGGTCCGACGTGCTGCGCGCCAAGCGGCTCAAGCAGCTCGGGCCGCCCGAGGACGTCGAGTACATCGAGCGCGAGCGGCACGCCGTGGCCGTGCACGAGGCGTGCCACGCCGTCGTCGCGTACGTGACCCGCTTCCACCTCGAGATCGACATCGCCACCATCGAGAAGGGCGCCGACTACCTCGGGATGGTCGCCTCGATCAAGCCCGAGGACCAGTTCACCCGGTGGAAGTCCGAGCACGAGGCCGACATCATGGTCTCCCTGGCCTCCCTGGCCGGCGAGCGGATGTTCTTCGGCGAGGACAACTCCTCCGGGGTCTCCGGCGACCTCTACTCCGCCACGTACCTGACGGCCATGATGGAGTCGTACTGGGGGATGGGCTCCGGCGTCACCTCCCTGCCCGCGCTCCAGGAGCTGGAGATCATGGGCGGCAAGGCGGTGCGCAGGCCGGGCGGCGGCGCCATCGGCATCACCGACCGCGAGCCGGCCGGGCGTCCGCCCGACCTGACGCCCGACGTGCTGGGGGAGCGCATCGAGTTCACCCTCGTGCGGCTGCTCGATCAGACCGAGGAACTGCTGCGGCGGCACCGGCGCGAGGTGCTGTGCCTCGCGCACGCGCTGGAGACGCACAGGACGCTCAACGGTGACGACGTCGTGGCGGTCGTCCGCGGCGAGCGCGGCCCGCTGATCGACGGCACGGTGTACGCCTCGGACGCGTTCTACGAGGAGCTGGAGGAGTACCACAGGGACGCCGCCCAGGCCCACAAGGACCACAGCCCGATCGCCCGCACCCTCCCCACCCCGGTGGGCGCCCTGGACGCGGCCCCACCGACCCCCACCACCCCGCCCACCGCGTACGGCCCGGCCACCACCCCGCCCACCGCGTACGGCCCCGCCGCCACCCCGCCCGCCACCCCGCCCACCGCGTACGGCACGGCCATCGCACCGCCGGCCGCTCACGGCCCGGCCGGTCCTGCCATCGCCCCGCCCTATCTGGACGGCTCGAAAGGGCCGGTCGTGACGCCCGCCGTATATGGTCCGGCCATCGCGCCGCCCGCCGGGTCCGGCGGGGAGCCGTCGGAGCGGCCCCAGTTCGTGCCGTGGGCCGCCGCGGGGCCGCCGCTCGCCCAGCCCGTCGCCCAAGTGCCCGTCGCTCAGCCGCCCGTCGCGGTGAGCGGGGGGCCGGGACGTGGGCGGAGGGTGTGGCTGGTCGTCGGGAGCCTGCTGGCGCTCGTGGCGCTGTCCCTGCTCACCGCGCTGGCCGTCACGGGCGTGCTGTCGGGCGCCACCGGCAGGACCGGCGCCGTGGCGGACCGCACGGGCACCACCCCGGCCGTCAGCGGGGCCGGCGGCGGGGGCGGCGCGGTGACCGCGCCCGGCATCGCCTCACCGGGCCTGCTGCTCCTGCTGTTCGTGGTGATCGTCGGGGTGCTCGTGGGCGCCGGGCTGGCGTACGCGGCAGTCAAGGGCATCCGTACGGCCCAGGCCAAGGCGGAGCGGGAACGCGACCAGGCGCACGCCCGCGCCCAGTTCCTGGCCGCCGCGATGGACCCGGACACCGCCATGCGCCTGCTCGGCTACGACGGGACCGACCCCGGCCGCCGTACCTGACGGCCCGACGCGCCCGGGCCACCCGGCCCCGGCGCGTCAGCGTGCGGGCCACCCGGCCCCGGCGCGTCAGCGTGCGGACCACCCGGCCCCGGCGCGTCAGCGTCCGGCGACCACGATCATCCGCCGGCTGTCGATCGTCAGCGGCCCGCCCTCCGCGCCGAAGGCATGAACGCTCGTGAACCCGGCGGCGAGCATCAGGTCCCGCACCTCGGGAAAGGTGAACAGCCGCACGAAGGAGGGAACCGTCCTGACGTGTCCGTCGCGGACGATCGTCCGCTCGACCACGTTCCTGCCGGTCTCCAGATCGAGGCGGTGCCGCTCGACGACCAGGTCGCCGCCGCGCTCGACCACGGTGGACGCCTGGTAGCCGCGGACGACGGCCGCGTAGTTGTTGAGGTCGATCGCGATCCGCCTCCTGGTCAGGCCGCAGGTCGAGCAGCCGCCAGATCAGGGCGGCGTCGGCGTCGGCGCGGGCGTCGAGCTGCTCGGCGAAGAAGTGGAGGTAGTCGTCGTCGAAGAGACCTTCGGCGTCGAACGCCGGCTCGGTCATGGCACTCCGTCACCGGGTCATCGCGACGGCGGCGAGCTCGGGGGCGGGACGGCCGTCCAGGATGGCGCGGGCCATGGCGGCCCCCACGTACGGGCCCATCGTCAGTCCCGCCGCCCCGAAGCCCGTCACGACGTGCACCCCGGGAGACCCCGGCAGCGCGCCCGCGATCGGGAGGTCCTCCGACGGGAGCGGGCGCAGCCCCACCCGGGTCTCGATGAGCGTGGCGCCGGCGAGCCCGGGGGCGAGGCGGAGGGCGTCCGAGAGGACCTGCCACTGGCCCTGCGCGGTCACCCGCGCGTCGAACCCGCTGCCGGTCTCCCTGGTCGCCCCCACCGCCACCCGCGAGTCGTCGAAGCCCACCAGGTAGTGGTGGGACATCGGGTGCACCGACGGCCAGCCACCGGTGTCGACGCCGTCGAGGCGCAGGTGGGTGATCTGGCCGCGCTGCGGCTCGACGGGCACGCGCACGCCGTACGGTTCGAGCAGCCGGTTCGTCCACGCGCCCGCGGCCACCAGCACGTCGTCGGCCGCCAGCCGTTCTGAGCCCACTCCTGAGCCCACTTCTGAGCGCACCTCGACCTCCGGCGCCCCCTGCGGGCGGGGCAGCAGCCTGGCCTCGCCGCTCACCCGGCGGGCGCCGTAGTGGGCCGCGCCCTGGAGCAGGGCGTCCCGCAGGGTGCGGCCGTCCACCCGGCCGCCGCCGGTGACGAGCACGCCTTCGAGGCCGGGCGCGAGCACGGGGACCAGCGCGCGTACCTCGTCGCTGTCGAGACTTCGCACGTCGCCGACGATCGCGCCGGCCGTGCGGGCGCGCGCCTCCACGCGGGCCCGCGCCTCGGCCAGCCGCGCCGGGTCCTCGTGGACGAGCAGCGAACCGGTCCGCCGGTGGTCGGTACGCCGCACCCCCGCCTCCGCCAGCAGCTCGATGAGTTCCGGGTAGTAGGCGGCGCCGGCGGCGTACAGGTCGTAGAACGGGCCCTCGACCGTGGAGATCCACGGCGAGATGATGCCCGCGCCCGCCGCGGTGGCCTGCCCGGCCAGGCCCGAGTCGACGACCGTGACGGCCGCTCCCCGCCGGGCCAGCGCGAAGGCGGCGCTCGCGCCGGCGATGCCGCCGCCGATGACGATGACGTGGTGTGACACCCGAAACGTCCTCTCCGTGGGCTTTATCCGCGAGGCTATCGAGTTCGGAGCCCGCCGTTCCGGGTACCACCTGCGACGACCAGTACGCGCAAGGCCGGCGCAAGCCCTCACGATGCCCGGCACCCGTGGGGGAGCCCGATGGACGTATCCGCAGCGGTGTGGTGGCTGACGATCCTGGGCATCGTCGCGCTGCTGGCGTTCGACTTCTTCTTCCACGTCCGCCAGGCGCACGTGCCCACCCTGCGCGAGGCGGCCGTCTGGTCCGCCCTGTACGTCGGCATCGCGCTGCTGTTCGGCGTCGGCGTGTGGTGGTTCGGCGGCTCGGACGCGGGCACCGAGTATTTCGCCGGTTACGTCACCGAGAAGGCGCTCTCGGTGGACAACCTGTTCGTCTTCCTCGTCATCATGGGCAGCTTCAAGGTGCCGCGCGCCGACCAGCAGAAGGCGCTGCTGTTCGGCATCGTGTTCTCGCTGCTCGCGCGGACGGGGTTCATCCTGGTCGGGGCCGCGCTGATCAACCTGTTCGCCTGGGTGTTCTACGTCTTCGGCCTCATCCTGCTGCTCACGGCGGGCAACCTGCTCAGGCCGGAGGGGGAGGAGAGCCACTCGCCCGACAACCTCATGGTGCGGGTGGCCCGCAGGCTGCTGCGGACGAGCGACGAGTACGACGGCGACAAGTTGTTCACCGTACGGGACGGGCGCCGGGTGATGACCCCGATGCTGCTCGTCATGATCGCCATCGGCGGCACCGACATCCTGTTCGCGCTCGACTCGATCCCCGCCATCTTCGGCCTCACCCAGAACGTCTACATCGTCTTCACCGCGACCGCGTTCTCCCTGCTGGGCCTGCGCCAGCTCTACTTCCTCATCGACGGCCTGCTCGACCGGCTCATCTACCTCAGCTACGGCCTGGCCGCCATTCTCGGTTTCATCGGCGTCAAGCTGATCCTGCACGCGCTGCACGAGAACAACGTGCCGTTCGTCAACGACGGGCAGCCGGTGAAGGTGGTCGAGATCAGCACCGGGCTGTCCCTGACGGTGATCATCGGCGTGCTGCTGGTCACCGTGGTCGCCTCGCTGGCCAGCCCCAGGGGCCGGGCCCGCAACGTGGTGTCGGTGGTGCGCCGGCACGCCCAGCAGTACCTGGACGTCGAGCACGACCCCGAGGTGCGCGAGGAGATCTACCGGCGGCTGCTCGCCGAGGAGGCCAGGCTGGCCGACCTGCCGCCCAAGCACCGCGACCTCGCCGCGGACGAGCGGCTGGTCGCGCTGCTGCGCCGTGCGCACGCGGAGCACGACCGCGCCTGAGCGGCGCTCAGATGCGGATGCCTAGCCGGGCGATCGGCTCGACCAGCTCCTCCTCCTCGTACGCGAAATGCGACGACAGCACCCGCACCAGCCGGTCCACCTCGGCCCTGACCTGCTCGATCGCGGCCTGGTCCGCCAGCAGCGCCACGCACGCGGCGTCGAGCCGGTCGAGCAGCTCGGCGATCACCTCGTGCTCCTGCTCCAGCTTCTTGACCACCGGCGCCAGCGTCGAGTCGCGCTCCAGGACGGCGGGGAACATCGACTCGTCCTCGATCGTGTGGTGCACGGTCAGCAGCCGGTTGAACGTGGCGCAGAACGTGCCGAGCGTCCAATGGTTCTGCCGCACGCTCAGCCGGTTGATCGCCGAGCGCAGCGCGCCGGTGTCGGCGTGGCCCGCGGCCACCTGCTCCACCGCGTCCTGGACCTGCCGCAGCTCCTGCCGGTAGCCGTCGTGCACCTGCACGAGGTGACGGCCCAGACGCAGCTGCTCGGGCGTCAGCGCCGCCGGGTCCTGCTTGGGCGCGTGCGGCCGGCCCGTCTCGTCGAGGTCGTCGAGCGGGGTGAGCGTGACGGGCCGCTCGGCGACGGGCTCGGGTTCGCCGCGTTCCTTGGCCACGGCCTCGCGTACGGCGGGCGCCACCTCTTCGGCGAACGTGCGCAGGTCACGCTCGGCGTCCTCGCCTGGCGCCAGCACGAACCCGGTCATCCCCACCTCGAACACCAGCTCCGTCAGCTGCTCGGCCCACAGCGCGGCGGGCCCGTCGAGGAACCCGCGCCCCGGCAGCGGCGAGAACGTCCCGCCCACGTTGTAGATCCGGCGGATGCCGGCCGGGTCGCGCCCCGCGTCCTCGGCGGCGGCGTCCAGCACCTTCGCCTGGCGGGCCACCGCGCCGGGCGGGCTGTAGAAGGAGGACGGCAGCCAGCCGTCGCCCATCCGCCCGGTCAGCTCCAGCATCCTGCGCTTGATCGCGCCGATCCAGATGCCGATCGGATGCGCGGGGAACGGCCCGGGCGCTGCTCCGGCGAGCCGGTGATGGTTGCCCTCGAACACGACGGGGTCGCCCGGCGTCCAGAGCGCCCGCAGCACCGTGACGGCCTCGGCCAGCGCCTCGATCGACTCGCCAGGCGACAGGCGGCGCCCGCCCATCGCGGCGATCGCGTCCCAGAACGCCCCCGCGCCCAGCCCCAGCTCCACCCGGCCGCCGCTGAGCAGGTCGAGCGAGGCGGCGGCGCGCGCCAGCACGGCCGGGGGCCGCAGCGGCAGGTTGACCACGTCGGGGACCAGCCGGATCCGCTCGGTGCGGGCCGCGATCACCGACAGCAGCGTCCAGGTGTCCAGGAACCCCGCCTGGTACGGATGGTCCTGGACCCCGACCAGGTCCAGGCCGAGCCGGTCGGCCAGCGTCACGTGGCGCAGCAGCCGCTCGCGCCCCTCGGCCTCCGGCGACAGGAACGCGCCGAACCACAGATCATGCATGTCCATCCCCCCGAGTCGATGTTCGCACGGCCCCGTGAACCGCCGCCCGCTGCCCTCCGTCTTACGGATGTGCACCGGTTCCGCGCGCCCCTGGCCGCCCTCCTCCTCGCCTGCGCCGCCTGCTCGACCACGGTGGAGTGCACGGCGATCGGCACCCCCGTCGGCGTGAGCCTCGCCGTACGCGCGCCGCTCGCGGCCCGCGCCCAGGAGGCCGACCTGGAGGTCTGCTGGGACGGCTCCTGCCGCCGGGCCCGCGCCGAGCTGTTCCCCACCACGCGGGCGGGCGAGCAGACCTGCTCCGGCGACACCTGCTCGGTGACGGCCGTGCCGACCGGCGACAAGCACGGCTTCGGCGGCGTCGCCGGGCTGCCCGCGCGGCCGGTGGAGGTCAGGCTGACGCTGCGGGACGCGCAGGCGAAGCCGCTGCTCGAACGTACGGTGCGGGCCACCCCGAAGGAGCGCTTCCCCAACGGGCCCCAGTGCGGTGCCGGCGGGCCCAACACCACTGTTACGGTCATGCCTGATGGGAGCGTACGGACGGAAACGTGATTAACACGGCGTTCACATTCGGGCAAAAAGCGGGAAACGGCTGTCCGTAAGACTCGGCGTGGCTGAGAAGAACCCCGAAAGGACCGCCGTGAGCTACAAGGCTGAGTACATCTGGATCGACGGCACCGAGCCCACCGCCATGATGCGCTCGAAGACGAAGATCCTGACCGACGGAGCCGAGCCGCCGGTCTGGGGTTTCGACGGCTCCAGCACCAACCAGGCCGAGGGCCACTCCTCCGACCGCGTGCTGCGCCCCGTGTTCGTCTGCCCCGACCCCATCCGCGGCGGCGACAACAAGCTCGTGCTGTGCGAGGTCGAGGAGATCGACGGCGCGCCGCACTCCAGCAACACCCGCGCCCTGCTGCGCCCGGTCGCCGAGCAGTACGCCGACCAGGAGTCCTGGTTCGGCATCGAGCAGGAGTACACCTTCTTCAAGGGCAGCCGCCCGCTCGGCTTCCCCGAGGGCGGCTTCCCCGCCCCGCAGGGCCACTACTACTGCGGTGTCGGCGCCGAGGCCGTGTTCGGCCGCGACATCGTCGAGCTCCACCTCGACCGCTGCCTCGCCGCCGGCCTGAAGGTCTCCGGCATCAACGCCGAGGTCATGCCCGGCCAGTGGGAGTTCCAGATCGGCCCGGCCGGTCCCGTCGAGGCCGCCGACCACATGTGGGTCGCCCGCTACCTGCTCTACAGGACGGCCGAGGAGTTCGGCGTCGAGGCCACCCTCGACCCCAAGCCCGCCCGCGGCGACTGGAACGGCGCCGGCGCCCACACCAACTTCTCCACCCGCGCCATGCGCGAGGGCTACGACGCCATCATCACCGCCTGCGAGGCGCTCGGTGAGGGCGACAAGCCGATGGAGCACGTCTCCCAGTACGGCGCCGACATCGAGCTGCGCCTGACCGGCCACCACGAGACCGCCCCGTGGAACAAGTACACCTACGGCGTGTCCAACCGTGGCGCGTCCGTGCGCATCCCGTGGCAGGTCGAGGTGGACAAGAAGGGCTACATCGAGGACCGCCGCCCCAACGCCAACGTCGACCCGTACGTGGTCACCCGCCTGCTGGTGAGCACCTGCTGCGCCGCCCTGGAGAAGGCCGGCCAGGTCTGATCCTGCTCACGAAAAGGGCCCCTCGCGTCAGCGAGGGGCCCTTTCGCGTGTGTCAGGCCAGGCGGAAGTCCAGGTCGGGGACGATCTCCGCGACGTCCATCTGCGCCTTCTGCAGCCGGCCGGAGTGATCCCAGTTCATCGCCTGCCAGCGGGTGAACTGGTCGAGCACCCACATGCCCGACTGGCGGCTGCCGTTGCCCGACTTGCCGTTGCCGCCGAACGGCAGGTGCGCCTCGGCGCCCGAGGTGGAGTTGTTGACGCTGACCATGCCCGCCGAGACGCCCTCGCGGAAGCGGAAGGCGT
This sequence comes from Nonomuraea salmonea, assembly GCF_042428605.1. Lineage (NCBI taxonomy): Bacteria > Bacillati > Actinomycetota > Actinomycetes > Streptosporangiales > Streptosporangiaceae > Nonomuraea > Nonomuraea salmonea. Next base: position 204,597 of record NZ_JBHMCF010000029.1, on the reverse strand, counting down.
GCCTGGCGTCGGTCGTGTAGATCGAGCTGGACAGGCCGTAACCGGGCAGGTTGGCCAGCTCGATCGCCTCGTCCATGGTCGCGAACGAGGCCACCCCGACGATCGGCCCGAACGTCTCCTCCATGAACAGCCGGTCACCGGGACGCACCCCGTCGACCACCACCGGGTGGTAGTAGAGCCCCTCACCGCCGTCGAAGCCGCCGCGCGGGTTGTCCTTCGTGATGCGGCCCGTAGCGCCCGTCACCACGCGGTGGTGCGGCTCGATCCAGGTCAGGTACTCCTCGTAGCGGTCGGCGAACTTGTGGTCGAGCAGCGGCCCGGCCAGCACCTCCGCGCGCGGGTCGCCGATCCTGGCCGACTCCACCGCCCGCGCGAACCGCTCGACGAACGCGTCGTGGACGCTCTCGTGCACGATCACCGTGCCGAGGCTCGTACAGCGCTGACCCGCCGTGCCGAACCCCGAGAACAGCGCACCTTCCACGGCCAGGTCGAGGTCGGCGTCCGGCATGATCACCATCGGGTTCTTGCCGCCCAGCTCCAGGCAGGCCGACTGCAGGTGACGGCCGGCCAGCTCGCCGACCCTCCTGCCCACCTCGCTGGAGCCGGTGAAGCCCACCTTCTGCACGCTGCCCGCGCCCAGCGCCAGCTCCAGGCCCCTGAAGGTCTCGGCGCCGTCGGCGAAGACGATGTTCAGCACGCCGTCGGGCAGGCCGGCCGCCACGAACAGCTGGTACATCGCGTGCGCCGACGCGGCGGCGTACTCGGCGGGCTTCCACACCACCGCGTTGCCGCACAGCAGCGCCGGCACGAGATACCACGACGGGACCGCCACCGGGAAGTTCCCCGCCGTGATCACCGCCGCGACCCCGACCGGGGTGCGGAAGGTGAACAGGTTCTTGTCCGGCATCTCCGACGGGACCGTCTGCCCGTACAGCCTGCGGCCCTCGCCCAGGAAGAAGTCGCAGGTGTCGACGATCTCCCTGACCTCGCCCAGCGCCTCACCGTACGGCTTGCCGATCTCCTCGGTCACCAGGGCCGCGAGACGCTCGGCGTTGGCCTCCACCAGCCTGCCGATGGAGGCGATCACCCGGCCGCGCACCGGCGCCGGCACCTTGGCCCACTCGCGCTGGGCCTCCTTGGCCGTACGGCAGGCGGCGGCGAACGTGTCGGCGTCGGCCAGCCCGACTCTCGCCACGACCTCGCCGGTGCGGGCGGGGTTGACGGAGTCGTACGTGGACGCGGCCTCCGCGTCCTTGCCCCCCACGATGGAAACGATCTGACGGCTCACCGCTGCCCTCCTCATAGTTCCTCCGGCTAGACAATCATCCCGCCGCAAAAAACCCAAGGTGACCCGACCACGAAGGGGCCGCGCGGCCCGGCCACCACGCAGCCCGCGGCCCGGCCTGCACCGGCCCCCGTTACGCGTCGGTCGTCACCGGGCTCCGTGGCTCAGGATGAGCTCGGCGACCCGGCCGGGCACGCCCTCGGACAGCAGGGAATGTCCCATCCCCTCGACCGTCTCCAGCCGTGCCCCCGGGATCAGGGCGGCCAGCGCCTCGCCATGAGGGAGCGGGAGCAGCGGATCCTCGGTGCCGTGCACGACCAGCGTGGGCGCCCTGATCTCCGAGAGCGGGGCGAGCCGGTCGGGGGTCAACGTCCGTCCGGCCAGGTCGTGGTTGCCGGCCGTGGCCGGATCGCCGGCCTCGTCGTGGGCGTACTCGGCCTGCCGCCGCGCCCCGTCCTCGTCGAACGGCAGCACGTCCCCGCTCAGCACCCGCCACGTCTCGACGGCGGCGGCCAGGATCTCCTCGCGGGTGGTGCGCAGGACCGGCGACATGAGGTGGGCGAGCAGCCGGGGATGGGGCGGCGGCAGCGCACCCGGATCAGGCTCCTGCCCGGCCAGCGCCCGTGCCCAGGCCGGCCCTTGGTCCACACCCATGGGCGCGCTCATGATCAGGGTGAGGGCCGCGACCCGCTCAGGCCGGTGCACACCCAGGAGCTGCGCCACCACCCCACCGAGCGAGGCCCCGACCACATGGGCGGTGGCGATGTCGTACGCGTCGAGCACGGCGACGGCGTCATCGGCCAGGTCGGCAGCGGTATACGGATGGACGGAGAAATCGACCCAGTCGGACCGCCCGGTGTCGCGATGATCGAACCGGATCACCTGCCGCCCACCGGCCACCAGAACCCGCACCAGCTCATCGGGCCACCCCAGGCCCGGGGTGGAGGTCCCCATGACGAGCAGCACCGCCGGATCCCCAGGATCCCCGAACCGCTCGGTCCACAAGTTCAGTTGCCCAGATTTGACGAATTTTCCGTCTTCAGCAGCCATGCCCGCGAATATAGGCCCTCAATTCGCATTGATCGAATAAGGTGCGGAATATCAATATTCGTGATATAATAGAATTACAAAGAACGAGTGATATGCGCCGATTCCGGAGCCGAAGGCCGGCCGCGTCATGACCACCGACGCTGACCATCTCTCAACCGTCACCAGGCCCTTGGAAGCCATATCCCAGAGGGACACGTAGCGCTGAAAGGCAGGCCGAGCCCACCGCCGCCGGCGGGCTTCGCGACGTACGTCGATGGCGTCGGGTGTCAGGCGGAGAAGTCGGCGAAGTCGAAGCCGGGGGAGACCACGCAGCTCACCAGCACCGCCTCGTCCCCGGCCGGGCGCGCCGACTGCCAGACCCCGCCCGGCACGACCGCCTGCGGCACCTGGCCGTTCTCGACGTCCTGCCCTAGGGTGACGGCGGAGTCGCCGATGGTCAGCGCCAGCGGCCCGCCCCGATGCCACAGCCACAGCTCCGTCGAGCGCACCACGTGCGGCACGGACTCCTCGCCCGGGTGGAGCAGGAAGTAGATGGCGGTGGCGCTGGCACGCTCCCCCGGATAGCCGTCCGGCGTGAACGTCACCGGCGATCGCCACGTCTCCCTGAACCAGCCGCCCTCGGGATGCGGCAGCAGGTCGAGAGCGGCGGCGACGGGCGGACGCTCGACGAACGCGACGGGGGCGCCGGTGACGTCTCTGCGCAGGAAGCGTCCGTCGAGAACGAGCTGGCCGTCGAGCGAGCTGGCCAGCGCCGCCGCCTCGTCGGCCACCTCGATGGACGGGCCGTCAGGGTAGATCCGCAACTCCACAGAGCGAGTCTAGGCGTCCCCGCGACACACGGATCAGGCCGGTCCGGGCGGAGGGCGTGGCGCTGGTCACGGGTGGGAAACGGGGGCGGGAATTGTCGGTGCGGCTGGCTAGTCTGCGGCAGGTGATCGAACGGTGGAGCCGTGATCAGGTCCTCGCCCTCGCCCCTGACGCCTCGTCCCGCAAGGCGGCGCAGGGCGTGGCCACGCCCGCGAAATGGCCGGTGCGCGGCCACACGGGCATGGTCGTCTACGGCGAGTGCAAGGGCAGCGGGTCCACGCCCTACCTGGCGTGCGTCGACCTGAGCGAGCCCGCCTACCGGTGCAGCTGCCCGAGCCGCAAGTTCCCGTGCAAGCACGCGCTGGGGCTCCTGCTCCTGTGGTCCGACGAGGCGATCCCGGCCGAGGCGGGCGCGCCGCAGTGGGTGACGGAGTGGCTCGACAGCCGCGCCGAACGCGCCGCCAAGTCCGCCGCCCGCGCCGCAACCACCGCCGACACAGCAGCCGCCGAACAGACCGCCGCCGGGAATGCCGCCGATGAGCAGGTCGCCGCTGAGCAGACCGCCGCTGAGGCAACCCTCGCGGGCCCTGATGGCGGCAGCTCGGTCGGGGGCGATTCGGTCGGGGGCGATGAGGCATCGAGCGACGCCCGTGGGGCGGGGAGCGGTGCCCAGCGGGTGAGTGCGGGTGGGCGGGGCGGCTCGCGTGCGGCCGGGGCGGAGTCCGTACGGCATGGGCGGGTCGCCGCTGGGCTGGCCGAGCTGGAGCGGTGGTTGGCCGACCAGGTGCGGCAGGGGCTGGCGGTGGCGGCCGGGCATGACTGGGAGGGGCTCGCCAAGCGGCTCATCGACGCGCAGGCGCCGGGCGTCGCGGGCATGGTGTCGCGGTTGTCGCGCGTGCGGGCCGAGGAGGGGTGGCCGGGGCGGTTGCTGGAGGAGTACGCCCTGCTCAATCTGCTCGCCGTCGCCTACCGAAGGCGGGCTGAGCTGCCGCCGGACCTCGCGCGTACGGTGCTCATCCGGGTCGGGTTCCCCGTGACCAAGGAGGAGGTGCTGAGGGGTCCGGCGGTCCGGGACGTGTGGCATGTCCTGGGGCGGCGTGACGAGACGCAGGACCGGTTGACCGCGCGCCGGGTGTGGCTGCGCGGCCGCCGTACGCGACGGGCCGCCCTCATCCTGTCCTTCGCGCCGCAGGGGCAGCCGCTCGACGCCTCCCTGGTGACGGGCACCGCCATCGACGCCGACCTGGCCTACTACCCGGGCGCCGCCCCGCTCCGCGCCCTGGTGGCGACCCGCCACACCCCGGCCATGTCCACCGAGGTGTCCACCGAGGGGCCTGAGCCCGTGCCTGCCGGGATGACGCCCGCCGAAGCCCTCGACGAGGTGGCCCGCGCGCTCGCCGAGGACCCGTGGACGGAGTCCTGGCCGCTCGTCCTCACGGGCGTGATCCCCGGCCGGCGCACCATCGGCGGCCTGCCGCTGCATCCGCGCTCCCACGACCCCTGGCGCCTCATCGCCGTCTCCGGCGGCCACCCGCTCACCGTGGCCGCCGAATGGACGCCGGCCGGCCTGCGCCCCCTGACCACCTGGGACGACGAAGGAACGACGGTGATCCTGTGACCGGCTGGGACGACCTCGCTTCGACCGCGCTCGTGGGCACCGACCGCCGCCCGTACCCCGGCGACCTGCTGGAAGCAGCCGCCGTGGAGTCCGTACGCCGGCGAGCGGGCACCAAAACCCCTGACGAGCCGCCACAAGCCGCAGCGCCCGGCGAGAGTCGTGCGTCCGGTGATGGGGGTGCCGCCGGTGCGGGGCGGGCGGCTTCGGAGGAGCGGGGGGTCGTGGGGAGGCGGGCGGCGGAGCGGTTGCGGCGGATTCTCGGGGGTGAGCATGAGCGGCTGCTGCCCGAGTGGCTGGCCGCCGCGGCCGCGACCGGCCGGATCGTGCCGCCGTACGTGCTGCCCGACCTGCTGGAGCGCGGGCGGCGGGACCGGTCGATGCGGGTGCATCTGGGCGTGCTGGCCGGGCAGCGGGGGCGCTGGCTGGCCGGGCTCAACCCCGGCTGGGACTACCTGCTGGAGGAGCCGACCGGTGAGACGTGGGAGCTGGGCGGCGCGGCCGACCGGCGGGCCCATCTGACCGCGCTCAGAGCGGCCCGCCCGGCTCAGGCCAGGGAGTTGCTGGAGAGCACGTGGGAGCAGGAGTCGCCGGACGATCGGGCCGGGTTCGTGGAGGTGCTGGCCGAGGGGCTGAGCATGGACGACGAGCCGTTCCTGGAGGAGGCGCTCGACGACCGCCGCAGGGAGGTGCGCCAGGCCGCCGCCAACCTGCTGACCCGCCTGCCGGAGTCCCGCATGTCGCGGCGCATGGCGGGAAGGCTGCGCGCCTGCGTGACGATCGCCGGCGGCGTCATCGCCGTCCAGGCCCCCACAGCCTGCGACAGGGAGATGGAACGCGACGGCGTACGCCAGAAGCCGCCCCGTGGCACCGGCGAGCGCGCCTGGTGGCTGCAGCAGATCATCGCCCGCGCCCCGCTCTGCGTCTGGGACCACCCGCCCGCCCGGCTGCTCGCCATGAAGATCCCCGACTGGGACGCCGAGGTGAAGGGCGCCTGGGTGCGCGCGGCGGTGCTGCAGCGCGACCCGGAGTGGGCGCGGGCCATGTTCGGCTGGGACCCGATCGCCGACCTGCTCGTGGCTCTGCCGCCCGCGGAGCAGCAGGAGCTGGCGGCCAGGTTCGTCGCGGAGCACGACCTCGACAGCCAGCTCATCATGGTGCTCGGCGGGGTGTCGTCCCATTGGGGTGAGGGCCTGGCGACGGCCGTCCTCCGCAAGATCGTGAAAGTGAACACCACGCAGCCGTGGAACCTCGCCGAGCTGGTCAAGCTGGCCGGTGAGCACATCGACCCCGACCTGCACGAGCTGGCCGAAGACTTCTCCCCGGCCGAACCCGTCCAGAAGGTCGCCGCCCTGCTGCGTTTCCGCGCTGACATGTACAAGGAGCTCCACCGATGACCGTTCTGCGCCCGCACGCGGAAGACCAGTACGCCGAGGAGCTCGCCGTCCTCGCCAAGGACGACGACCGGCCGAGGCCGCCGGGCTGGAAGCTGTCGCCGTGGGCCGTCACCACGTACATCCTGGGCGACGGTGACCGCATCACCCCCAAATACGTGGGCGCGCGCCGCATCGTCGAGGTCGCGGTCGCCACCCTCGCCACCGACCGCGCGCTGCTGCTGCTCGGCGTGCCCGGCACCGCGAAGACCTGGTTGTCCGAGCACCTCGCCGCCGCCATCAGCGGCGACTCGACGCTGCTCGTGCAGGGCACGGCCGGTACGGCGGAGGAGGCCATCCGTTACGGCTGGAACTACGCGCGGCTGCTGGCCGAGGGCCCGTCGCTCGAAGCGCTCACCCCGTCGCCGGTCATGCGCGCCATGGCCGAGGGCCGGGTGGCCCGCGTCGAAGAGCTCACCCGCATGCCGTCCGACGTCCAGGACGCGCTGATCACCGTGCTGTCGGAGAAGACGCTGCCCATTCCCGAGCTCAACAGGGAGGTCCAGGCCGAGCGCGGCTTCAACGTCATCGCCACCGCCAACGACCGCGACCGGGGCGTCAACGAGCTGTCCAGCGCGCTGCGCCGCCGGTTCAACACCGTCGTGCTGCCGGTGCCCGCCACCGCCGACGAGGAGGTCGACATCGTCGCCCGCCGCGTCGCCCAGCTCGGCCGTTCGCTGGAGCTGCCCGAGACGACGACGGGGCCGGCGGAGATCCGGCGGGTGGTGACCGTGTTCAGGGAGCTGCGCACGGGGGTGACCGAGGACGGCCGCACCAAGCTCAAGTCGCCCAGCGGCACCCTGTCGACCGCCGAGGCCATCTCGGTGCTGACCAGCGGCATCGCCCTGGCCGCCCACTTCGGCGACGGGGTGCTGCGGGCCTCCGACGTGGCGGCCGGGATCGTCGGGGCGGTGGTGCAGGAGCCGGTGTCGGATCGGGTGGTGTGGCGCGAATACCTGGAGACGGTCGTGCGCGAGCGTACGGACTGGCACGACTTCTACCGCGCCTGCCGCGAGGTGTCATGACCACCCAGAAGGTCTCCGTGCTCGGGGTGCGGCATCACGGGCCGGGGTCGGCGCGGGCCGTGCGGCGGGAGCTGGAGCGGTTGCGGCCCGACGCGATCCTCATCGAGGGGCCGCCCGAGGCCGACGCGCTCGTCGCGCACGCCTCCGGGCTCGAACCGCCGGTCGCGCTGCTGGCCCACGTGCCCGGGGCGCCGGCGCGGGCGGCGTTCTGGCCGTTCGCCGCGTTCTCGCCGGAGTGGCAGGCGATCAGGTACGGCACGTCGGCCGGCGTCCCGGTCCGGTTCTGCGACCTGCCCGCCGCCCACTCGCTCGCCGAGACCCGGGAGCCCGCCGCCCCCGGTGAGGCGCCCGTCGATCCCATCGGTGCGCTGGCTTCGGCGGCCGGTTACGACGATCCCGAGCGCTGGTGGGAGGACGTGGTCGAGCACCGTGGCGGTGACACGCCGTTCGCGGTGATCGCCGAGGCCATGTCCGCCGTACGCGAGGGGCACCGGCCGGACGAGCGGGAGGCCGCGCGCGAGGCGTACATGCGCAAGACCGTCCGCGCGGCCGTCAAGCAGGGCCACGGCCGGATCGCGGTGATCTGCGGCGCCTGGCACGTGCCCGCGCTGACGGCCCCCTTCCCGCCCGCCACCGCCGACAACGCGCTGCTGCGCGGCCTGCCGAGGGCGAAGGTCGAGCTGACGTGGGTGCCGTGGACGTACGGGCGGCTGGCGTCGTGGAGCGGCTACGGCGCGGGCATCACCTCGCCGGGCTGGTACCACCACCTGTTCGAGGCCGGGGACCGGCCGATCGAGCGGTGGCTGGCGCAGGCGGCGGCGGTGCTGCGCGACGAGGGGCTGGCGGTGTCGTCGGCGCACGTCATCGAGTCCGTACGGCTGGCCGAGAGCCTCGCCGCCCTGCGCGGCCGCCCGCTGGCGGGGCTCGGAGAGGTCACCGAGGCGGCCAGGGCGGTGCTGTGCGAGGGCGACGACCTGGCGGTCGAGCTGATCCAGCGGCGCATGGTGGTCGGCGACCGGCTCGGTCGCGTCCCCGACGGCATCCCGATGGTGCCGCTCCAGCGCGACCTGCGCGACCGGCAGCGCAGCCTCAAGCTCAAGCCCGAGGCGCTCGACCGGGAGATCGACCTCGATCTGCGCAAACCGCTCGACCTCGACCGCAGCCACCTGCTGCACCGGCTGCGGCTGCTGGAGGTCGGCTGGGGCACGCCGGGGCAGGCGCGCGGGAAGGGCACGTTCAGGGAGACGTGGACGCTGCGCTGGCGGCCCGAGCACGACCTCGCGCTCATCGAGCACGCCGCCCTCGGCACCACCGTGGTCGCCGCCGCCGGGCGGCGCGCCCGCGACCTGGCGGCATCCGGGAAGGCGGCGCTGGCGGACCTGACGGGGCTGGTGGAGCAGTGCCTGCTGGCCGACCTGCCGGACGCGTTGCCGCACGTGCTGGCCGCCCTGTCGGCCAAGGCGGCGCTCGACACCGACGTCACCCGGCTGATGGCGGCGCTGCCCGCGATGGTGCGGGCACACCGCTACGGCGACGTGCGCGGCACCTCGGCGGAGGGGCTGGCGGTGATCGTCCGGTCGATGCTCGAACGGATCCGCGTCGGGCTCCCGGTCGCCGTGACGGGGCTGGACGACGGCGCGGCGGCCGACCTGCTCACACACGTGGACGCCGTGCACTCCGCGGTCGCCCTCCTCGACGCGGAAAGACCCGCCGTCGAAGGGGCGCCGAGGGGCCGGTGGATGGCGACGCTGCGCGCGATCAGCGAACGCCAGGACCTGCACGGCCTGATCGAAGGCCGGCTCACGAGGATCCTCCTGGACGCCGGCGAGCTGCACGACGCCGGTGACCGGATGTCGAGGGCGATGTCCCGGGGCCAGGCGCCGGCACGGGCGGCGGCGTGGGTGGAGGGGTTCCTGGCGGGCGGCGGGTTGCTGCTGGTGCACGACCCCCGCCTGCTGGGGCTGGTCGACGAGTGGCTGACCGGGCTGTCCTGCGAGCAGTTCACCGACGTGCTGCCGCTGCTGCGCCGCACGTTCGGCGCGTTCGCGCCCCCGGAGCGCCGGGCCGTGGGGGAGCGCCTGCGCTCGGCGGGCCGCGACGACGGGCCTGGCCGGCACGACGTGGACGACCACCGCGCCGCCCCAGCGGTGGCGACCGTCCTGTCGATCCTGGGAAGTACGGCGACCGGAGGAGGAGGTCGGGCCGGTGGGTGAGCGAGATGAGCGGATGCGGCGGTGGCGGCTGGTGCTCGGCGGCGGGGCCGCCGACGGCACCGGGTGCGCGCTCGACGGTGCGGACGCGCAGATGGACGGCGCGCTGGCGGCGCTCTACGACCAGAGCGGCCGGGACGGCGGGGCCAGGGGCGGCGAGGGCGGACGGGCGGACCGGCGGGAAGGAGGGCTGGGCGCGTCGGCGCCGCGGGTGGCGCGGTGGCTGGGAGACATCAGGACGTACTTCCCGTCCACCGTCGTCCAGGTCATGCAGAAGGACGCGATCGAGCGGCTCAACCTGACCAGGCTGCTGCTCGAACCCGAGATGCTCGAGGCCGTGGAGCCCGACGTGCACCTGGTGGGCACCCTGCTCGCGCTCAACAAGGTGATGCCGGAGCAGGCGAGGGAGTCGGCCAGGGCGGTGGTGCGCACGGTGGTGGCGGAGCTGGAGCGCCGGCTGACCCAGAAGACGCGGGCCGCCGTGTCGGGGGCGCTCGACAGGTCGGCCAGGACGCACCGGCCGAAGCGCACGGCCGACATCGACTGGGACCGTACGATCCGGGCGAACCTGAAGAACTACCTGCCGGAGAAGAACACCGTCGTCCCCTCCCGCCTGGTGGGCTACGCGCGCCGGCAGCGGTCGGTGCAGCGGGAGGTGGTGCTGTGCATCGACCAGAGCGGGTCGATGGCGGCCTCGGTGGTGTACGCGAGCGTGTTCGGCGCCGTGCTGGCGTCGATGCGGTCGCTGAAGACGTCGCTGGTGGTGTTCGACACGGCGGTGGCCGACCTGACCGACCGGCTGCACGACCCGGTGGAGCTGCTGTTCGGCACCCAGCTCGGCGGCGGCACCGACATCAACAGGGCCATCGCCTACGCGCAGGGCCTCGTCACCCGCCCGGCCGACTCGATCTTCGTGCTGATCAGCGACCTGTACGAGGGCGGGGTCAGGGAGGAGATGCTGCGCAGGGTGGCGGCGATGACGCAGGCCGGCGTCCAGGTGATCGTGCTGCTCGCGCTGTCCGACGAGGGCGCGCCCTTCTACGACCACGAGAACGCGGCGGCGCTGGCCGCGATGGGTGTGCCCGCGTTCGCGTGCACACCCGACGCCTTTCCCGATCTCATGGCCGCGGCCATCGAGCGGCGCGACATCGCCCGCTGGGCCGAGCACCACACCGCCGCGCCCTGACCCGCCTCACGCGGTCTGCTGCTCAGGACGGGCGTGCCGGGGCAGCAGGTACGACAGCGCGAACGTCAGCGCCAGCAGCCCCACCTCGACCCACACGGTGACCTGCATGGCGGCGCTGAAGCTCCACTGCCCGGCCAGCATGTTGAAGAACAGCGTGCCGAGCAGCGCGGTGCCGAACGCGCCGCCGAGCTGCTGGACGCCGGTCAGCGTGCCGGAGGCGGAGCCCGACTCGTGCGGCTCGACGCCGGCGAGCACGATGTCGAAGAACGGCGCCATGGTGAGACCCATGCCGATGCCGGCCAGCGCGAGCCCGGGGGCGAGCTGCAGCGTGCCGACGTCGGTGCCGGCCAGGTGAATGGTGAGGGCGAGCGTGGCCGCGCCGGCGGCCATGACGACGGTGCCGATCTGCAGCAGGCCGCGCCCCAGCTTCTCCTGCAGCCCCGACATGGCGATGCCGAAGCCGACGACGCCGCCGAGTGCCTGGGGCAGCGCGGCCAGGCCGGCTTCGAGCGGGCTGAACCCGAGGCCGAGCTGGGTGTAGAGGCTGAAGACGAGGCTGAAGCCGATCATGCCGGAGAAGAACGCGAGCCCGGCGACGAGCCCGCCGGTGAAGGCCCGCTTGCGGAACAGGCTGGGCGTGACGAGCGGGTCGCGGCCCGAGGCGGCGCGGCGGGCCTCGTACCGGCCGAAGAGGGCGAACACCGCGATCGACGCGGCCATCGACACGAACGTCCAGGCCGGCCAGCCCAGCTCGCGGCCCTGGATGAGCGGGAAGACGAGCAGGAAGGCGGCGACCGAGACGAGCCCGACGCCGGGCAGGTCGAGGCGGGTGGCGCCGGCGGAGCGGTATTCCGGCAGGTAGCGCAGCGCGGCGAGGACGGCGGCCAGGCCGAGCGGCAGGTTGATCAGGAAGATCATGCGCCAGCCGGTGCCGAAGAAGTCGGCGTCCACCAGCCAGCCGGCCAGTACGGGACCGCCCACGGACGAGATCGTCATGACGGGCCCGAACATGCCGAACGCCTTGCCCATCTCGTGCGGCGGGAACATCTCCTTGATCAGCCCCAGCCCCTGCGGGATCATCACCGCGCCGAACAGGCCCTGCAACACGCGGCTGGCGATCAGCATCTCGGGGCTGACCGCCACGCCGCACAGCAGCGAGGCCGCGGTGAAGCCGCACGCGCCGATCACGAACATGCGCTTCTTGCCGTAGAGGTCGCCGAGGCGGCCGCCGGTGATCAGGCCGACGGCCATGGCCAGCGTGTAGCCGGCGCCGAGCCACTGCACGAGGCTGTCGGAGCCGCCCAGCTCCTTCTGCACGGTGGGGGCGGCGATCGTGGTGACGAGCGCGTCCAGGAGGTCCATGACCTCGGCCGCGAGGATCACGAACAGGGCGACCCAGCGCCATCGGTAGGGCTGCAGCTCGGTCTGCGCCGAGGGTGTGGTCACGGTCATGGGACAAACTCCTTGGATAACGGTGTTCGTAGCGACGAACGGCGTTCGTCAACGAACACCGTTGTAATAGCGAACACTGTTCGTGTCAAGTACACTGTTCGCCATGGTGGATCGCAAAGGAGCGGACGGCGTCCCGGCGCCGCCGTGGCGCAAGACGCGCAAGCCGGTGCAGCCGAGACGGCAGCTCAGCCAGGACCTCATCGTCGAGACCGGGATGCGCATCCTCGACGCCGAGGGGCTCGACGCGCTCAGCATGAGACGGGTGGCGCAGGAGCTCGACACCGGCCCCGCCTCGCTCTACGCCCACGTCGCCAACAAGGACGAGCTGCTGGAGCTGCTCTACGACCGGGTGCTCGGCGAGATCGTGCTCCCCGAACGCGATCCGGGCCGCTGGAAGGAGCAGCTGCGGGCGTACGCGCTGGAGGCGCACCGCGTGCTCGGCGCGCACGGCGACGTCGCCAGGGCGGCGCTGGCCACCATCCCCACGGGCGCGAACTCCGTACGCGCGGGCGAGTTCATGTACGGGCTGCTCGTCGACGCCGGCATGCCGCCCAGGGAGGCGGCCATCGCCCTCGACCGGCTCTCGCTCTACATCGTCGGCGACGCGTACGAGGGGTCGCTGCACTACGCCAGGATGCGCGCGGCCGGCTACGACAACAGGAAGGACTACTTCAACGCGTTCGTCGAGCAGATCACGACCTACTACCGGGCGCTCCCGGCCGAGCAGTTCCCCCACGTCACCAAGCACATCGACGACCTCGTGGACGCCGAGGGCGAGGAACGCTTCCGCTACGGGCTCGACCTCATGCTCGACGGCATCGAGGCCCGCATGCCCGAAGGCTGAGCCTGCCTTAGGCCCAATTGCCTAGGGCCGATGCCCGATGTGCCGGACAGGGGCCGCGCCATACGTTTTCCCACATGACGACGATTGTGGAGAAGACCGCGGCGGCCCCTCCAGGTGCGCTGGCCGCCCCCTACCGGGCCTTGAGCATCGGACTGGTCGCGCTCGTGACGCTGGTGGCGTTCGAGGCGATGGCGGTGGCCACCGCCATGCCCGTGGTGGCGCGCGACCTCGACGGCATGCCCCTGTACAACCTGGCGTTCAGCGCCACCCTGGCGGCCAGCGTGATCGCGACCGTGCTGGGCGGGCGATGGAGTGACGTACGCGGGCCGCTGCCGCCCATCGCGGCCGGCGTGGCCACCTTCGTGGCGGGCCTGCTGCTCGCGGGGTTCGCGCCGAACATGGAGGTGTTCGTGGCCGGCCGGTTCGTGCAGGGGCTCGGCGCCGGGCTGATCCAGGTGGCCCTGTACGTGCTGGTCGCCCGCGCCTACCCGCCCGCGATGCATCCCCGCGTGTTCGCCCTGTTCTCGGCGGCCTGGGTGGTGCCCTCGATGGTGGGCCCGGCGATCGCCGGTTTCGTGGTGGAGAACACCGACTGGCGGTGGATCTTCCTCGGGGTGTCGCTGATCGTGATCCCGGCGGCGCTGCTGCTGTGGCGCGGCGCCGCGGGGCGTACCGGTGCGGACGACCCCGTCGCAGGGCCCGCGCCCGGCCTCGGACGCAAGCTCGTCTGGGCCACGCTCACCGCCGTCGCCGCCGCACTCCTGCAGTACGGCGGCGCGCTCAAGACGGCCGGCCTGCCCCTGCTCGCGGCGGGCATCGTGCTGCTCGCCGTGTCCCTGCCCAAGCTGCTGCTGCCCGGCTCGATGCGGGCCGCCCGCGGCCTGCCCACCGCGCCCGTGCTGCGCGGCCTGGCCTTCGGCGCGCTGACCGCCACCGAGGTGTTCATTCCGCTCATGCTGATGAACGAGCGCGGCCTGACCGCCACCGGCGCCGGCGTCGTGCTCACGATCGGCGCGCTCGGCTGGTCCACCGGGTCCTGGATCAAGGGCCGCGGCATGGTCGGCAACATGGCCGCCATCAGGGGCGGCGCCGCGATGATCGCCATCGGCATCGGGCTGGTGACGCTCGTCCTGCTCGACTCCATGCCGATCGCGGTCGCGTACGTCGCCATGGCCATCGCCGGTCTCGGCATCGGGGCGCTGCACCCGACGGTGTCCGTGCTGGTGCTGGAGATGTCCAAGGAGGGCGAGGAAGGCGGCAACAGCGCGGCCGTCGGCGTCGGCGAATCGGTGTTCACCGTGGTGGCGGTCGCGATCAGCGGCGCCCTGTTCACCGCCGCCGGCGAGAGCTACCTCATCGGCCTCGCCTTCACCGCTCTGCTGGCCGTCGGAGCCTTCGTGCTGGCCCCGCGTTTTGTGCACGCTTCGGCACCGGGCACTATGGAAGGAGCCGCGCCATAAAAGGGGGATGCATGCCGCGAGTCCGGGAGCTTGAGGTTTTCCGCCTTCTCCTGCCCTTCGGCAGGAGGTCGGAGAGCCTGCTCGTCAAGCTCACCGACCACGGGGGCATGACGGGGTGGGGCGAGACGACCGCGCCCCCGGCCAAGACCTGGTCGAGGCTGGAGGAGACGCTGGCGGCGCTGCTCATCGGCGTCGACTGGGAACACCCCGACACCGTGCCGAGCGGCGACAGCGCCGTCGACATGGCCTGCTGGGACCTGTGGACGAAGATGCGCGGGGTGCCGCTCGCCGAGGCGATCGGCGGCACCCGCACCTCCCTCATGGCGACCGTCCGGCTGTCGCCCGACTCGTCGGTCGAGGGCCTGGTCACCCGGGTCAACCAGCAGATCTGCGCCGGTTACGGACATGTCACCCTCGACGTACGGCCCGGCTGGGACGTCGAGCCCGTACGCGCGGTGCGGCAGGCGTACCCGGCGCTGACCCTGGCCGTCGACTGCGGCAACGCCTACACCGACCTCGACCAGCTCGTCGCGCTCGACTCCTACGGCCTCGAGGTCATCGAACGCCCCTTCGCCACCACCGACGTCCACTCCCACGCCTCGCTCCAGGACCAGGTGGCCGCGTCCGTGGCGGTCGAGGTCGCCTCGCCCGCCGAGCTCGACGACTACCTCACCCTGCGCGCGGCCCGCGTGCTGCTGCTGCGGCCGGCCGCGTTCCCTTCGCTGTCGGAGGCCCGCCGCGCCCACGACCGCGCCGCCGCCGCCGGATGGGACATCCAGTGCACCGGAGGCCAGGGCGCCGGCCTGGCCAGGGCCGCCACCGTCGCGGTGGCCAGCCTGCCGGGGTGCACGCTGCCGTGTGACGTGACGCAGCCGCCCCGCCAGAACCAGATCGTCACGCCCGTGGTGGGCGCGAACGGCGGGGTCATCGCGGTGCCGCTGACGCAGTCGGGGCTCGGCCACGAGATCGACGAGGACCGCCTCCGCCGCATGACCAAGGAGTCCTTCCACGCCTGACCTCCGGGCGCCGGGCGAGCGGCCGGTCAGGGCGCCGTCGTGGGGTTGCCGCGCTCGTCCCACCGCTGCTCGCTCACCAGCTCGCCGCCGCTCCTGAGCCGGGATCAGGAATGCAGCGAGCGGGCCAGGTGCACGCCGGTGATGATGTCGGCGATGCCGGAGAAGCGGGACCCGGCCTCGATGAGCGCGTCACGGACGCCGTGCGTACGGTCCACGAGCCCGCTCGTGGGCGTGCCGGCGGCGACGATCAGCGCGAGCGCTGACAGGGCGAGCAGGCGGCGGTGCATGACGGACCTCCCGAGGTACGGCGACACCGCCCAGGAGATCATGAGGGCCGCCGCGCCCGGCGGGTACGCCACAGCGCCGAGGCGGGTTCTTTACCGATCAGCTCCTGCCCGATCAGCTCCTGGTCGAGGGGCCGCAGCCCTGGGTGAGGCCCTGCACGGGGTCGTCGCCGTCCTGCTTGGCCGACTTCTTCTTCGGCGCGGGCGTCTTCGAGGATGAAGCCGGCGGTGAGGCGGACGGTGAGGCCGACAGTGAGGCCGGCGGTGAGGCGGACGGTGAGGCCGAGGCCGGTGCAGCCGAGGGGGAGGCGGAGGCCGCGACGGGCCGCTCGGGACGGGACGACTCGCGGATCGCCTTCTGGGCCAGGGAGCGGATCTCGTCCCAGTCGGGGTAGCCGGTGTTGATCAGCGGCGGCACGAACTGCAGGCTGGTCACCTCGGCGTTCTTCACCTTGAGCGCCAGCGGCACGAGGTGCTGCAGCATCGGCTGCGGGATGTCGGTCCTGATCAGGTTCTTGGTGGCCCGCGCGACCTGGTTGAACCTGGTCAGGATCGTCGCCGGGTCGGCCTGGTCGAGCAGCGCGCCGATCACGCAGCGCTGGCGGCGCATGCGGGTGTAGTCGTCGCTGAAGGTGCGCGAGCGGGCGTACCACATGGCGTCGGCGCCCTTGAGGCGGCGCGTGCCGGCCTTGACCAGGCCCTCGTTGTACTTGCCGAAGACGACGTCCTGCTCGACGGTGATCGTGATGCCGCCGATGGCGTCGATGAGGCGGGCGAAGCCCCACATGTTGACCAGGGCGTACCAGTCGACGTCGAGGCCGAGGGTGTAGCCGATGGTGTCCATCAGCACCTTCGGACCCTGGTGCTGCCTGCCGTCGAACAGCTCGGGGTGGGCGTCGGCGTACTCCCACACGCTGTTGAGCAGGTCGCTGCTGCCACCGCCGGCGTCCTTCGGCAGGTCGAAGCCGCCGGGGAAGCGGCGGGCCATCGGCGTGCCGGGACGGAAGCGCACGTCCTCGAGGTTGCGCGGCAGGCTGAACAGCACGGTGTTGCCGCTCCGCACGTCGATGCTGGCCAGGTGCATGCTGTCGGTACGCACACCGGTCCTGTTGTCGTCGGCGTCGCCGCCCAGCAGCAGGATGTTGACCCGCTCGCGCCCCGCCCACGGGTCCTCAGGCTCTGGTTCGGGGGCCGGCGGCTGATCGGCGAGCTCGGGTGGCTGGAAGATGTGGTCGAGCGCCTGCCGGTAGGTGTTCGCGGAGTGGGCGGCGTACCCGAACGGCACCACGACCACGACGGCGAGCAGCCCGGCCAGCGTGCCGGTGAGCGCCTGCCCCGCCGGGCCGAGCCGGCCGGGCCGCAGCATCACGAACGAGTGCACGATCAGCACGAACCAGGCCGCGCCCAGCACTCCCGTGCCGATCATGACGGCGATGATCCACGAGTTCTGGGTGGCCGAGCCGAGCAGCGTGCCGAGGTCGCTGGTCAGCGCGACCGCGAGTACGGCGAGCAGCATGGCGGCGTAACAGGAGAGGAGGACGAGGCCGGTCCTGCGCCGGCCGGCGCGCAGATGAGCGGCCCCGGGTGCGAGTGCCGCCAGCACGAGCCACCCGAGGACCGCCGCGGCGCTCCCTGGTTCCTTCGCCTGCTCCACGCCTTCCCCGTTTCCCCGCGTGTTCCACCATAGGCGCGAAGCCCTCAAACCCGGTGGTCAACCGCGCGGCGCGGTCGTCCCCAGGTTCATCGAGGCGGCAGCCTATGCTCCGTATACGAAATATGACGTTATCTGGGGATGAATTTCAGCGACCGAATAAGATTCTGGGCATGGGCTTCTCAGAGATCGAGTACGGGGTGACCGATCGCATCGCCACCGTGACATTGAAGCGTCCCGACCGGCTGAACGCCTTCACCTTTACGATGCGCGGAGAGTTGATCGAGGCTTTCGACCTGGCCGACGCCGATGACGACGTCCGCGCGGTGGTGGTCACCGGGGCGGGCCGGGCGTTCTGCGCCGGGGCCGACCTGGGCGGCGGCGGAGGCACGTTCAAGGGCAAGGAGTGGGGCGAGACCGTGGACGGCGTGCCGCGCGACGGCGGCGGCACGGTCGCGCTGCGCATCGCCCGCTCGCTCAAGCCCGTCATCGGCGCGATCAACGGCCCGGCCGTCGGCGTCGGCGTCACGATGACGCTGCCCATGGACGTCCGGCTCGCCTCGGAGGACGCCACATTCGGGTTCGTGTTCGCGCGGCGCGGCATCGTCACCGAGGCGGCGTCGAGCTGGTTCCTGCCCAGGATCGTCGGCATCGCCCAGGCCATGGAGTGGGCCGCCACCGGCCGCGTCTTCCCCGCCTCCGAGGCGCTCGAAGGACGGCTGGTCTCGCGCGTCCATCCAGCGGACGAGCTGCTGCCCGCCGCGTACGCGCTGGCCGGGGAGATCGCCGACAACACCTCGGCCGTCTCCGTCGCCGCCATCCGCCGCCTCATGTGGTCGGGCCTGTCGGCCGCCTCGCCCTGGGAGGCGCACGCCGCCGACTCCCGCCTCATGACCGAGCTCGGGGGCGCGCCCGACACGGTCGAGGGCGTCACCGCCTTCCTCGACAAGCGGCAGCCCGACTTCCCGATGCGGGTCAGCACCGACCTGCCCTCCGGCGTGCCCTCCTGGCCCGACGATCCCTATCGTGTCTAGCATGTACGAGATCACCGTGCTGCCCATGCCCGACGACTTCGAGGGCGAGGTCGTCGCGACGCTGGTGTCCAGGAAGGCCGAGCCCGCCTCCCGCAGGGCGGTGCTCTACCTTCACGGCTTCACCGACTACTTCTTCCAGGACCACCTGGCCGACCACTACGTCCAGCGCGGCATCGACTTCTACGCGCTCGACCTGCGCAAATACGGCCGATCCCTGCTGCCGCACCAGACCAGGGGCCTGGTCAGGAGCGTCACCGAATACTTCCCCGAGATCGACGAGGCCGTCCGCGTCATCAGGCGCGACCACGACGAGCTGACCGTCAACGCCCACTCCACCGGCGGGCTCGTCGCGCCCCTGTGGGCCGACCGGGTGCGCGGGCGGGGCCTGGTGCAGGGGCTCGTGCTCAACAGCCCGTTCTTCGACCTCAACGTGCCCACCCACCTGCGGCTGGCCGCCGACCTGCTCAAGACGCCGCTGTCGTACACGCGGTGGGTGCTGCCGCTGCGCTCAAGCAACGTCTACGGCCGCACCCTGCACCGCAGCGAGCACGGCGAATGGGACTACGACCTGGAGCTCAAGCCGCTCGGCGGCTTCTCCGTGCACGCCATGTGGCTGGCCGCCATCCGGCGCGCCCAGCGGCGGCTGCACGGCGGGCTCTCCGTGGACGTGCCGGTGCTCGTGCTCGCCTCCAGCAACGGCCTGCGCGTACGCGACTTCGTCCCCGAGGCCCGCTCGGCCGACATCGTGCTCGACCCCCGCCACATCGCCCGCTGGTCCACCTCGGTCGGGCCGCACGTGACCTGCGTGCGCATCCAGGACGGCGTGCACGACCTCGTGCTGTCCGCCGAGCCCGCACGCAAGCAGGTCTTCGCCGAGATCGACCGCTGGATGGCCGCCTTCATTCACCACGACGTTCAGCAGGGCGTTCAGCAGGGCGTTCACCAGGGGAAGGAGAACAGCCCATAGTAGGCGGCGGCCACGAGCAGCAGCCCTGTGCCGCCCAGCACGCCGGCCACGGACACGTACTGCCAGCGGGTCGGCTGCAGCCCCTCGCGCAGCGCCGACACGTACGCCGCCACCGCCGTGACCTCCTGGATCAGCATGAGCACGGCCAGCAGCCGCACCACCAGCCAGCCCGCCAGCACGGCCGGCCAGGCGCCCGCCTGGTTGACCGAGAACAGCACCAGCAGCGTGATGAACGCGACCACCGAGGCCAGCAGCGTGAGCCCGGTCCACGCCATCCGGGTCAGGCGCCGCCTGATCGGCGGCCACAGGCGGGCGCTGGTCTCGACGGGGGTCTGGTGGCGGTGCCGCAGGCGGACCACCATGGCCGCCACCGGGCCCGCCACGTAGCCGACGGCGGCCAGGCAGATCGTCAGGCCGAGCATCGTGCCGCCCGCGTACCAGGGGGCGGCCGGCACGTCGCTCGCCTCGAACCGCTGCACGGGGGTCGCGCCCGCCATGTGCACCGGCGGCTTCGCGGTGCGCGGCAGGCCCTTGATCCAGTTGGCCAGGGTCTCCAGGTAGCCGCTGGTGAAGTCGCCGCCGTTGACCCGCATGGCGTGATCGCCCTTGCCCATGAACCGGATCGTGTAGTCGTCGTTGCCCGCCTTGCCGAGCGCCGTGATGAGCGCCTTGGTGGACTCGACGAAGGGGATCGAGGGGTCTGTGGTGCCGTAGAACGCCAGGACCGGCTGCTTGACCTGGCTTAAGGCGGGCATCGCGTCGTAGCGCAGGAAGTCGAAGCCGACCCCGCCCATCGCCCTGGTCAGCAGGTCGCGTACGCCGGCGGGGGCCCGCAGCCGCAGCAGCTGCTCGTTCAGCGCCCAGGCGACCTGGCGCAGCGGGGAGACGTTGGGGGACGACACCAGCACGACGAACCCGACCGACGTGCTCTTGGCCGCCGCGATCGGCACCACCCAGCCGCCCTCGGACACGCCCCACACGCCCACCCGCGCGGGATCGACCTCGGGCCGCGTCCGGAGGTACTCGACCATGCGCAGCACGTCGTCCGCCAGCAGGCCGAAGTCGCGGCGGCGGAAGTCGTAGCCGATCGTGCGCTTGTCGAACGCGATCGTCACCACGCCCGTCTTCGCCAGGAACTCCGCCTGCGGCGTGAACTCCTCACGCGAGCCGTTGCCCGACCCCGACACGAACACCATCGCCGGGTGCCGCCCAGGCGTGAGCGGCACCCGCAGCGTGCCATGGAGCCGCTGGGCCTCCGCCGGGATGGAGATCTTCTCCTCGCGGATCGCGCCGGCGGCGATCACCGGCCTCAGCTCCTCGACGGGCTGAGGCGGGATCGCCTGAAAAGCTGGATCGACCTTGAGCGGCGGCGGGTCGAATGCGGGCGGCAACACGTATCCGACCGTCGCGAGAGCCACCAGCACCAGACCGGCGGCGACGCTCAAGGTGCCACGGCCAGTGCGCATCGGCCTCCCCATGTGCGTTGGTTTGCCCGCTGATCTTTCAGCCTACTCCCGGCGCGTGGGACTGGAGAGGCCGCATTTGTCAGTGAGAGCTGTTAGCTTCCTGCGACATGCGGATCCTGCACACCTCCGACTGGCACCTCGGGCGCTCCTTCCACCGCGAGAGCCTGCTCGCGGCGCAGGCCGCGTTCGTCGATCACCTGGTCGAGACCGTGCGGGCCGAGCGGGTCGACGTCGTGGCGGTGGCCGGCGACGTCTACGACCGCGCGCTGCCGCCCGTCGACGCCGTCGCCCTGCTCGACGAGGCGCTCGCCCGGCTGCGCGCCGCCGGGGCCCGGGTGGTGCTGATCAGCGGCAACCACGACTCGGCGCTGCGGCTGCGGTTCGGCTCGGCGCTGTTCGAGGCGGCGGGCGTCCACGTGCGCACCTCGCCCGACCAGTCGTGGGAGCCCGTCGTGGTCGACGACGTCGCCTTCTACGGCATCCCCTATCTTGAGCCCGAGCTGGTCCGCGCCCAGTGGGAGCTGCCCGACCGCAGCCACACCGCCGCCATCACCCACGCCATGACCCGCATCAGGGCCGACGCCGCCCGCCACCGCGCCTCGGTGGTGCTGTCCCACTGCTTCGTGACCGGCGGGCAGGCCAGCGACAGCGAGCGCGACATCAGCGTCGGCGGGGTCGCCCACGTGCCGCTGACGGCGTTCGACGGTGCCGACTACGTCGCGCTCGGCCACCTGCACGGGCGGCAGCGCATGTCCGAGACCGTGCGCTACTCCGGCTCGCCGCTGGCCTACTCCTTCTCCGAGGTCGGCCACGTCAAGGGCTCCTGGCTGGTGACGCTGGGGGAGGAGGTGGAGTTCGTGCCCGCTCCCGTGCCCCGTCCCGTCGGGCGGCTGCGCGGCGAGATCGACGACCTGCTCACCCACCCCCGCCACGCCCCCTACGAGGACCACTGGCTGCAGATCATCCTCACCGACCCGGTGCGCCCCAAGTCCGCGATGGACCGGCTGCGCGCCCGCTTCCCCCACACCCTCGCGCTGTCCTTCGAGCCCGTGGGCGCCGTCCCCGCCGCGCAGCCCGTACGCCTCAGCGGGCGGCCCGAGGCGGAGGTCGCACTCGACTTCGTTAAGGAGGTCCGCGGCGAGCCTGCCGCACCCGAGGAGGAAGACCTGCTAAGACAGGCCATCGAGGCGTCCAGGGTGAAGGAGACGATGGCGTAGATGCGGCCGCACCGGCTCACGCTGACGGCGTTCGGCTCCTTCCCCGGCACCGAGACCGTCGACTTCGACGCATTGTCCGAGGCTGGGCTCTTCCTCGTCCACGGGCCCACCGGGGCGGGCAAGACCACCATCCTCGACGCGCTCTGCTTCGCCCTCTATGGTCAGGTGCCCGGCCAGCGCAACAGCGCCCGCAGCCTGCGCTGCGACCACGCCCCGCCCGGCACCGGCCCTTCGGTGACCCTTGAGGTGACCCTCCGGGGCCGTTTACTGCGCATCCAGCGCTCACCCGCCTGGCAGCGGCCCAAGCTGCGCGGCACGGGCGTCACCGAGGAGAAGTCCAAGGTCGTGCTGTCGGAGTGGCAGGGCGCCGGCTGGCATGGCCTCACCACCCGCCTCGACGAGGCCGGCGACCTCGTCGGGCAGCTGCTCGGCATGAACGCCGACCAGTTCTGCCAGGTGGCCATGCTGCCGCAGGGCGACTTCGCCCGTTTCCTGCGCGCCGCCGGCGACGAACGCGCCAAACTCCTCGAGCGCCTCTTCACCGTCAAGATCTTCACCTCGGCCGAGTCGTGGCTGGCCGAGCACCGCAAACAGGCCTGGCGCGAAGCCCAGGACCTCCGCCAGGAGGTCGACTTCGCCGTCAAACGCCTGGAAGAAGCCGCCGGCCCGACCCTCCTGCACTCGCTCACCCCGGACCCTGAGCGCACCGAGCCCACCGAGCCCACCGAGCCCACCCAGCCCGTGGCCTCAGCCGCCGGTGAGGTCCCGTCGCCGGAGGAGGAGCCGTTGCCGTGGGCGGGGGCGCTGCTCGCCGTCGCGCGGGCCGTCGTGACGCGAGCCGAGGAGGAGCACGCCGCGGCAGGCGTCGCCGTACGCGCCGCGCGCACCCGGTTCGAGCAGGCCGCCGCCCTGGCCGAACGGCAGCGCCGGTACGCCGAGGCGCTCACCCTGCGCCGCACCCTCGACGAACGTGCCGACGAGCGCGCCGACCTGCTGGCCATCCTCGACGACGCGGCCAGAGCCGACCGCGTCGTTCCCCTGATCACAGCCGCCAGGCAACGCGCCGAAGCCGCAGCCAAGGCCCGCGCCCTGGCCGCCGACGCCATCGCCCGCGCCCGCCCCCTCCTGTCCTCCTCCGACCCCTCCGGCCCCGCCGACCCCTCCGCCCCGGACGGATCCCCCGACGGGCGGTACGGCGATCAGCGGCGGATCGAGGAGGACGGGCCCAGCGTCGGGGAGCTGGCGGCGCTGGAGCGGGCGCGGCAGGACGAGATCGCGCGGCTGCAGGAGCTGCTGACCGAGGAGGCCAGGCTCTCCGTGGTCAGGCGCGACCTGCTGCGGGTCGAGGACGAGCTGGCCGAGCTGCTGCGCGCCGACGAACGCGTGACCGCCCGGCTGGCCGAGCTGCCCGCCCTGATCGAGCAGGCCGAGGCGGGCCTGGCGATGGCCCGTACCGACGCTGCGAGGATCCCGGCCGCCAAGGCCGCACGTGACGCCGCCGCGCACCTCATCGAGATCGACGGCGAGCTGGCCGCGCTGGCGGCCGAGCTCGACGGGCTGGCGCAGCGCGAGGCCGAGGTGGCCGCCGCGGAGGCCGAGCTGCCCGCCCGGCTCGCCGAGGCGGAGGCCGCGCTGGCCGGCGTGCGCGCCCAGGCCGCGGCCATCCCTGTCCAGACGGCGGCGCTGGAGTCGGCCGGGGCCGCGCTGGAGGCGACGCACCGCCGCGAGACGCTCGCGGGTGAGCTCGAAGCGGCGAGGGCCGCGCACCAGGTGCTGGTCGACCAGGCCCAGGCCGCCCGCGAACGCTGGCTCGACCTGCGGCAGGCCCGCATCGACGGCATGGCGGCCGAGCTGGCGCGCGACCTCGCCGACGGGCGGCCGTGCGCGGTCTGCGGCTCCGAGCACCACCCCCACCCCGCCGCGCCCGCCCCGAGCGCTCCGTCCGCCGACGACGAACGCGAGGCCGAGGCCGCCCACGACGCCGCCCTGGGCGAACGCGAGGCCGCCGAACGTACTCTGGCCTCACTGGAGTCCCGCCACGCCGACGCCGCCGCGGCCACCGACGGCCTCGACGTCGCCACCGCTGAGGAGCACGTGGAGCGGGCCGAGCAGGAGCTGGCCCGCCTCCAGGCGGTCGCCGACCGCGAGCCCGCCCTGGCGCAGGCGCTCGAGAGGGTGGAGGCCGACCGCGAACGCGTCCGCGACGAGGCCCGCGAGATCGCCGAGGCCCTCGCCGCCACCCGAGCCCACCGGGCCCAGCGGCAGGCCGAGCGGGCCCGCGTACGCGCTCAGCTCGACCTGGTTCCCGGGGCTGAGCGAGCGCAGGGAGAGGGCGTAACGGCGCGACTCGATCCCGACGACGCCATGGCCGACCGGGAGCAGGAGGCGCGGCTCGGCCCGGAGCTTGAGGCCGAGGTGGCGCTGGCGGCGGCTGAGCGCGAGTTGCGCAGGCTTCAGGAGTCGGCGGCCGGGGAGCCTCGGCTGGCGGAGGAGGCAGCGCGGCTCGGACGCGAGCGTGGCGAGCTGGAGGAGCAGGGGCGCCGGGTGGCGGCGCGCCTCGCGGCCGCGCGTACCCGGCATGAGGAGCTGAGCGGCGACGCGGGACGGCTCACCGCGCGGCTCGACGCGGCGCGCGGGGGCGACGCCACGCTGACCGCCCGCCTGTCCCGGCTGAACGACGAGGCCGAGCTGCTGCGTGAGGCGCTGGAGGCGACGCAGGCGGCGGTGTCCGCCAGGGACGAGCTGGCCAGGGCGAAGCGGGCGGCCGAGGAGGCGGCGGCGGAGGCCGGGTTCGGCGACGTGCGCGATGCGGAGGCCGCGTACCGGAGCCCGGCCGAGCGGGAGCGCCGGGCCGAGCTGCTGCGCCGGCTCGACGACCAGCACGCGGCCGTCAGCGGCGTGCTCGCCGACCCCGAGCTGGTGGCCGCCGCGGCCGAGCCCGCGCCCGACCTGGCCGCGGCCGGGGCCGAGCGTGACGCGCTGGAGGAGGAGCACACGCGGCTGGCGAGCGTACGCGACCGGGCGGCGGCCAGGGCGCGGCGGCTGGCCGAGCTGCGCGACGAGCTCGCCGGGCACCTCGAACGCTGGCGTCCCGCCGCCGACCGGCACCGCCTCGCCGAACGCATGGCGTCCCTGGCCAGCGGCACGTCCAGCGACAACCAGTGGAGCATGAGCCTGTCGTCGTTCGTGCTGGGGGAGCGGCTGCGGCAGGTCGTGGCCGCCGCCAACGAGCGGCTGGACCACATGTCGGGCGGCCGCTACCTGCTCAGGCACGACCTCGGGAAGACGGCCGGGGCGCGCGGGCGGGCCGGCGGCGGGCTGGGGCTGAAGGTGGCCGACGGCTGGACCGGCGTCGACCGCGACCCGGCCACGCTGTCCGGCGGCGAGAGCTTCATCACCTCGCTCGCCCTGGCGCTCGGGCTGGCCGACGTCGTCACCGCCGAGGCGGGCGGCGCGGAGCTGGGGACGCTGTTCGTGGACGAGGGGTTCGGCACGCTCGACGAGGACACCCTGGACGGCGTCCTCGACATCCTCGACGGCCTGCGCGACGGGGGCCGTGCCGTGGGCATCGTCAGCCACGTCCCCGAACTCCGCTCCCGCATCACCGCCCAGCTCAAGGTCACCAAGACCCGCACCGGCTCCACCCTGAGCGCCGTCGGCGTCACCTGACGTCCCACCGCCCGCCGATCAGCTCGGCGAACGGCGGAACGCCACCCCGCAAGGCGCGCTCAATCCGGAACGGCGCCGCCCCTGGGGACGTGGCGCTCGTCCTGGAACGGTGCCTCGTTTCGGGAGGGGACGTGGCGCTCGTGCGGCCGGACGTCCTCAGCCCGCCTGCTTCTGGAGCCCTCGTGTCGCTTGCGGGCCACCGAAGGAGGTTGTGGCGTTGTCCACGGGGGAGTCGCTGGTCACGGCCGGTCTGTTCCCCCATGCCGGAAGGTCGTGCGGGTGGGTGGTTCTGCGGGGGTGGGCTGGTGGTGAGGAGGACGAGGCGGGAGGTATAGGTTGTGGGCGAGATCGAGGGTTTCAGCCTCTGAGGAGCGGCTCATGCGCGTCGTCGTCACCGGAGCACACGGGAAGGTGGGCAGGGCCGCCGTCAAGGCCCTGGCCGAGGCGGGGCACGAGGTGACCGCCACCGACCTGGCCCGTCCCGTCTTCGAGCGGCACGATCCCGGCGAGCCGCGCTATCTGCAGGCCGATCTGACCGACGCGGGGCAGGCGTACGCCATCACGCACGGGGCCGACGCCGTGGTGCACGCGGCGGCCATCCCCGACCCCACCTCCAACGCGCCGCACGTGGTGTTCCACAACAACCTGATGGCGACGTTCAACCTGATCGAGGCGGCGGTGCGGCTGGGGGTGACCCGGTTCGTCAACATCTCCAGCGAGACCGTCCCCGGCTTCTTCTTCGCCGAGCGGCCCTTCCTGCCGGACTACGCGCCGGTGGACGAGGAGCATCCGGCCCGGCCGCAGGACCCGTACGCGCTGTCCAAGCACTTCGGCGAGCAGCTCATGGACGCGGCGGTGCGCCGCTCCGACATCAAGTGCATCTCGTTGCGGCCGAGCTGGGTGCAGCACGAGGGCAACTACGAGCGCAACCTCGGCCCCCAGGTGCGGGACGCCGGCGAGATCGGGGCCGGGCTCTGGAGCTACACCGACGTGTACGACCTCGCCGACGCCATCGTGCTGGCCGTCGAGTCCGACCTGCCGGGGCACGAGGTGCTCTACATCGCCGCGCCCGACAACGCGGGCGGGCACGACTTCGCCGCCATGCTGCGCCGGATCCACGGCGACAAGATCGAGCTGCGCCCGCTGTCCCGGGTCGACTCGTCGGGCGTCTCCTGCGAGAAGGCGTACCGGATGCTGGGCTGGACTCCCAAGCGGACGTGGCGCGACTACCTGGACGAGAACGGCCGTTCCCGCCAGAGGTGACGCCCGTCTCTAGAGGGCGGTGATCAGGGCGGGCAGTTCGGCGGGGTGGTGGAAGAGCGTCGCGCCCAGGCCCTCCAGCCGGGAGACCGGCGTGATGCCGCCGGCGAAGGCCAGGCAGCGCATGCCCGCGCTGACCGCCGCCGTCACCCCGACGGGGCTGTCCTCCACCACCACGCACGCCTCAGGCTCGGCCCCCATGGTGGCGGCGGCGTGCAGGAACAGGTCGGGCGCGGGCTTGCCCTCGGCGACGTCCTCGGCGCTGAACACGCGCCCGTCGAAGTGATGGGCCAGCCCGGTGAGCCGCAGATTGTGGCGGATCGTACGGTGGCGCCCGTTGGAGGCCACGCAGAACGGGATCGTGAGCCGTTCGAGCACGTCGGTGATGCCTTCGACGACGCGCAGCTCGGCGTCGACCGCGGCGCGGTACTCCGCGGTGAACCGGTCGCGCCACCCGGGCGGGGTCGCGCCGACGTACTGCTCCCAGTAGTCGCCGGTACGCCCGACGAACAGCTCGATGTACTCGTCCTCGGTCATGTCCCGGCCGAGCCGCCGCAGGGCCGCCAGCCCCACGCGTACGGAGATCGGCTCGCTGTCCACCAGCACCCCGTCACAGTCGAAGATCACCAGCTCGACCGCCAAATCCACTCCTTCTTCGCGAACGTTCCGTAGTGAAACTTAACATCACCCCAGGTGATAGCGTCCTCGTATCGATTCACAAGACGATCGTCCGCATAGTGAGACAGCATGACAGTTTCCCCCCAGACCGACGCCCCCAGCCGGTCCCGGATCGCGGCGGCCAGCCTCATCGGCACCGCGATCGAGTTCTACGACTTCTACATCTACGGCACCGCCGCCGCCCTGGTGCTCAACACCGCCTTCTTCCCCGAGATGGACCCGGTGGCGGGCAGCCTGGCCGCGTTCTCGACGTTCGCCGTGGCGTTCATCTCGCGCCCGCTCGGCTCGGCCGTGTTCGGGCACTGGGGTGACCGCATCGGCCGCAAGTCCATGCTGGTCGTGTCCCTGCTGGTGATGGGGCTGTCCACGGTCGCCATCGGCCTGCTGCCCGGCTACGCCGCCATCGGCGTGATCGCGCCCGTCCTGCTCGTGCTGCTGCGCTTCACCCAGGGCATCGGCCTCGGCGGCGAATGGGGTGGCGCGGCGCTGCTCGCCACCGAGCACGCACCGCCCGGCAAGCGCGGCCTGTACGCCATGTTCCCGCAGCTCGGCCCGTCGGCCGGGTTCATCGTGGCCAACGGGCTGTTCCTGGTGCTCGGCGAGACGCTGAGCGACGGGCAGTTCGAGAGCTGGGGATGGCGGCTGCCGTTCGTGGGGAGCCTGCTGCTGGTGATCGTGGGCCTGTACGTCCGGCTCAAGATCTCCGAGACGCCCGTCTTCCAGGCCGCCATGGACCAGCGCCGCATCGCCAGGGTGCCGTTCGCCGGCCTGATGCGGCACCAGTGGCGGCGCGTCCTGCTCGGCGCCGGCGCCATGACCATCGCGTACACGCTCTTCTACACCGCCACCACCTACTGCCTGGCCTACGGCACCGACGTCCTCGAGATCTCCAAGACCACGATGCTGGCGCTGTCGATGATCGGCGTGGTGTTCATGGCGGCCGGCACGGTGGTCTCGGCCATGGTGTCCGACCGGCTGGGCCGCCGCCGTACGCTGATCACCGGCGTGATCGGCGCCATCGTGTGGGGGCTGGTGATGTTCCCGCTGATGGAGACCCGGGTGATCTTCCTCGTCGGTCTCGCGCTGGCGGGCGCGCTCGGGCTGATGGGCCTGGTCTTCGGGCCGATGGGGGCCTACCTGCCCGAGCTGTTCAACACCGAGTACCGCTACAGCGGCTCGTCCGTCGCCTACAGCCTCGGCGGCGTGCTCGGCGGCGCGGTGCCGCCCCTGGTCGCCACCAGCATGCAGGCGAGCGGGCTCGGCGCGCTGGCCGTCGGCGGGTACGTCTCCGCGATGGCCGTCCTCAGCCTGCTCTGCCTGCTCGCCCTGCCGGAGACCGGCGACCGCACCCTGTGATGGCCGTGCTTCAATCAACGTTGACGGTCGTCAACGTGAAGGGCCTTCGGGGTGGAGTGGATCGACGCGGCCGCGGCGTCGGAGCGGCTCGGGGTCAAACCCGCCACGCTGTACGCGTACGTGAGCCGCGGCGTCGTGCAGCGGCGGCACAGCGAGGACGGGCGGCGCAGCCTGTTCTCCGCCGAGGAGATCGAACGCCTCGCCCGCCGCGGCCGGCCCCGTGCCCAGCCGCCTGAGCTGGTCATCGAGTCGGCCGTCACGTCGCTCGGCGTGGACCGGCCCTACTACCGGGGCGCGGACGCGCTGGCCCTCGCCGGTACGGCGCCGTTCGAGACGGTCGCGGAGTGGCTGTGGACCGGCGACCCCGCCATCTGGCACCGCCCGGCCCGGCCCCGCCGCCCCAAGCAGCAACGTCCGGCCGGGCTGGGGCGGTCGCTTTCGGACGGGCCGGGGCGGTCGGAGGAGCGGGCGCTCCCGGCCGGTCTGGGGCGGTCGGAGGAGCGGGCGCTCCCGGACGGTCTGGGGCGGTCGGAGGGGCGGGAAATTTCGGACGGTTTGGGGAGGTTCGAGGGGCGGGCGCTTTCGGACGGGCCGGGGCGGTCGGAGAGCCTGGGCGGGCCGGAAGGGCCGCAGGGGCCCGGGATCGGTCAGGACGGGTGGCGGTTTGAGCCGGGCGACGGGTTGCGGGCCGCCTGCGCCGCCCAGCGCGGCCTGCCCGGCGACCTCCTGCCGCTCGACCGCCTCCAGGTCATCGTCACGGTCCTCGGCGCGTCCGACTCCCTCCGCTACCAGCTCGACCCCGCCTCGGTCACCGCCACGGCCCGCCGCCTGATCGCGGGCATGGTGGACGCGATGCCGCCCCTCCGCGACGACGACACCCAGGGCGGCACGATCGCCGAACGCCTCTGGACCCGCCTGTCCCCGCACCCCGCCGGCCCCGGCCTGCTCGACGCGCTCAGGGCCGCCCTGGTGCTGCTCGCCGACCACGAATTGGCCGCCTCCACACTCGCCGCCAGGGTCGCCGCCTCCGCCAAGGCCGACCCGTACGCGGTGGTCCTGACCGGCCTCGGCGTGCTGAGCGGCCCGCTGCACGGCGGCGCCTCGTACGCCGCGGAGCGCCTCCTGGCCGAGATCACCCACCCGGGCGAGGCACCACGCGTCATCGGCGAGCGGCTACGGCGCGGCGAACGCATCCCCGGCTTCGGCCACAGCGTCTACAAGAGCGGCGACGCCCGCGCCACCCTCCTCCTCGACCTGCTCAAGAAGGCCGTCATGCCCTCCGACGGTCCGGCGGGCGAGCGGATCGCGGCCCTGGACGCCGTACTGGCCGAGATGCGCCGTCGCCGCCTCCCGCACCCCAACGTGGACCTCGCCCTCGCCACCCTCGTCACCGTCAGCGGCATGACCCGCGGCGCCGGCGAGGCGATCTTCGCGGTGGCCAGGGCGGCGGGCTGGCTGGCGCACGCGATGGAGGAGTATCGCCGCGGCTCCCTCCTCCGCCTGCGCGCCTCCTACACCGGCCCGCCACCCAGGTGAAGGCTCACCGCTCGACGTACGCCGCCAGCGCCCGCACCCGCTCCGCGTGCTGGTCGTGCCCCACGATGACCGGCGGCTCGTTGTACGGCATGGCGTCCGACGACCGCCGCAGCTTGATGTACTGGCCGCAGGCGTCGATCGCGTACGGCTCCATGTCGTCCTGCAGCGCCCCGATCACCGTGATCCCGTACGTCTCGCCGATCCGCCGGAACAGCGCGACGGCCTCCCGCCGGTGCTCCTTGCCCAGGTTGCGCCCGAGCTCGTCGAGCACCAGGCACAGGTGGCCGCCCCCGGACGAGGCGATGGCCGCCGCGCACACCAGCTTGACGGCCTTCTCGTCCATGAGCGCGGTGTTGGCCCGCCGGTTGTACGGCACGAACCCCTGGCCCTCGCCCCGCCGCCACTTCGGCGTGACCCGCCACTGCCAGCGCTGCTCGGGGTCGGCCGGCGCGGGCGGCACCGGGAACTCCAGGGTGGCACCGTAACCGCCGTACGAGGTGTCGAGCTTGTCGAACTCCTCGGCCACCCGCGTGAGACGGGCCTTGATCGCGGCCGTCAGCGCGGCCCGGTGCACCGCCGTGGACTGGGCGGCCTCCTCAGCGCCCCTAGCCGCCGCGGCCAGGTCGCGCTGCCGGGTGACGAGCTGGGCCTCGATCTGGCGGCGCTGGTGGCGTTCGTACTCCTCCTGGCCCCGCAGGTAGGACGAAAGGGACCCGCACACCGCCGAGAACGTCGCCTGCTCCCGCGCCGTGCTGCCCTCCCGCTCGCTCAGCAGGAAGCGCAGCTCCTCGGGCAGCTCCGCGTCGTCGTCCGGGAACGTGTCACGCAGCGCCTGGTCAAGGAGGCGTTCGGCGGCCCGCCACCACTCGTCGGCGGTGCGCGGCCGCTCGTCGTCGGACAGCGCTTCGAGCCACTCGCGGGCGGTCTCGACCGTGCCGCCCCAGTCGGCGGCCAGCGCGTCGAGCTTGAGCGCCTCGCGTTCGGCGGTGACCTTGGACTCCTGCTCGCGGGCTTGCGCCCGCTCGCTCTCGTGCCGGTGCCTGCGGCCCTCCATCCGCTCGATCTCCATGTCACGCGTACGGGCGCGGAAGTCGAGCGCACCCGCCTGACGCTCGGCCTCGGCGACCTTGGGGGCCAGCTCCTCGATGGCGGCGTTGAGCTCGGCCAGCTTGGCCCGCCGCTCGCCCAGCTTGACCTCCAGCTCGGCCAGCCGCACCCCGGCCCTGGCCCCTTCGAGCCGCCGCTGCGCCTCGGCGACCGCCTCCTCGGCCTCGCGTACGGCCTGGGCGGCGCTCTCCTGGACGTCTTTGGCCCGGTTGAGCCGCTGCTCGGCGGCCTTGATGCGGGCCTCGCGCCCGGTCGCCACCCCGTCGAACGCCCCGACGACGCTCACCCCCGCCGCGCTCACCAGCACCGACCCGGGCAGGCCGGCCAGGGCAGCGGCGGCGGCGTCGAGCTGCCCCGCGTCCACGATCACGGCGTGCTCGTGCGGCCACCCCCGCAGGTCACCGACCACGGCCGGCTTCCCGTAACGAGCCTTGAGCGCCGCCCCCAGCGCCGCTCCTTCAACAACACCGGCCGCCCGCGCGGCATCGGCCGCCTGCACAGCGCTGGCCGCTTGCATGGCGTCGGCCGCCCGCGCGGCATCGGCCGCTTGCACAGCGCTGGCTGCTTGCACGGCGTCGGCTGCTTGCACGGCGTCGGCCGCTTGCACGGCGTCGGCCGCCTGCCCGGCACCGGCAGCCCGCGCGGTACTTCCCGCGTCGGCCTCCTGCGCGTCACCGGCGTCGGCCGTCCCCTTTGCGGCGGGCCTGCGCCCGTCGCCGGAGCCCGGGCCCCGTCCGGCCCTCCGGGGACTGCCGCCGGACGGGCTGGCGTCGCGGGCCTGCTCGGCCACGTCGAGCGCGTCGAGCAGCCCGGTCGCGCCGATGCCCGCCGCCGCCAGCGCGTCGAGCTGGGCCGCCGCCGGCCCGCCCTCGGCGTCGTCGAGCGCGGCCTGCGCGGAGGCCACCTCCTGGTCGGCCACCCCGAGCGCCTTCAGCGCCTCGTTGAGCCGCAGCCGCACCTCGCCCAGCTCGCGTTCGGCCGCCGGCACGTCGCGCCCGTCGGCGAACCGGCGCGTCTCCTCCAGCGCGGGGACGAGCCCGCGCAGCTCGTCGGCGGAGTTCTCGGCGACGGCCCGGTCGGCGTCGAGCTTGCCCGCCCGCGCCTGCAGCGCCGCCAGCTCCTTGCGCGCCTCGGAGACCTGCCGGTCGAGTGTGTCCTCGCGCAGGGTGGAGATCTCCGCCTTGACCAGGGCGACCGCCTCGGCCGCCGCCACACCGGCCGCCTGGTGCCGCTCGAGGTCGGCGGCCAGCGCCTCGTCCTTCGCGGCGGCGTCGGCCAGCTTGCGCGCCTGCCGCCCGCGCCAGCACCGCAGCGCGTCGGCCAATCTGACGCGCGCCTGGTCACGCCGGTCGAACGTGCTCAGCAGCGCCTTCGACTCCGACTCGAACTCGGCCAGCCGGTCGGCCGCCTGCGCCGCCCGCACGCGCTTGGCGTGCTCGTCGCGGCGCGCCTCGCGCTCCTGCTCGAGCTCGGCGTCGAGGCCGGTCAGCGCGGCGATGGCCTCGAAGACCCGCTCGGGCGAGATCTCGTTGAGCGGCTGGGAGAGCAGGTTGGTGGCGACCTTGCTGCGTACGGACGTGGACAGGAACGACACGCACCTGACCCGGTCGCCGTAGAGGACCTTGGTGAGGTCGCGGGCCACGACGTCGCGCCGCCCCGCCGAGCGCGGCAGCGACGCCCAGATCTCGTCGGCCCGCGCCACCCGCTCCGCCTCCGACGGCGACGCCGCGAGGTGCACCCCCTCGCGCCAGCGGATCTCCAGGTGCGGCGCCTCCTGGTTGACCCGCAGCCACACGGTCATCGCGCCGCCCGAGGTGTCGGGCACCTCGAACAGCTCCCCGTCGGCCGCGGGCTCCTGCGGCTCAGGGGCAGGCGGGGCGAACCCATCCATGCCGGGCGGTCCGAAGACGCCCACGATGTAGCCGTGGTCGGCGCTCGCCCACTGCCTGGACCCGGCGCCGCTGGCCAGCTCCGCGTTGAACAGCAGCTCCGAGACCGCCTTGGCGCCCGACGCGAACCGCCACTGCTCGTCGCCGAGCAGCGCCGTGATCGAGGCGATGAACGACGACTTGCCCGCCCCGTTGGAGTCCTTCGGCCCCGCGCCCGCCACCACGATCAGCGTGCCGGGGACGGTGGGCACCGGATGGGTCGACAACCGCGAGATGTTGACCGCCTGCACGGCGATCAGCACCCGGTCTCCGACGACGTTCTCCACCTGCGACACCTGAACCCCCGTGACCCTTCCATCCCTCATCAACGCTGACATGTGATCTCATCTGGCCGATCTTCTGGCGAGCACGGCCGCCGCGAGCGGCGTGCTGGGCCCGGCCGCGAGGATCAGCTCCTCCTGCAGCCGCCGCCGCGCCGCCGGGGTGAGCCGGTGGAACTGCGGCCCCGGCACGTAGCCGCCCGCTTCCTCGCCCGCCTTGACCTGGCTGATCAGCCCCGCGTGCCGCAGCACCCGCAGCGCCGACTCCAGCTCGCCGATCGGCAGCTGGGTGTGGCGGCGCAGCTCGTCGGCCGGCGTGGGGTGCGGCGACAGCCAGGAGTCCTCCGGCAGCAGGCCCTCGGCGCGCGGGATGGCCACCGAGTGCACGAGCACGAGCGTCAGCACCGCACGCTCGCTCACCCCCAGCCGGGCCGGCCCCTCGGCGCCGAGGCGGGCGGCGACGGCGTCGTCGTAGCCGGAGGTCCAGCGGTCGCGGTGCTGGATCAGGGTGCGGCCGCGCCTGGCCAGCATCTCGCCCAGCGTGTGGCGTAGCGCCGGGTCGCGCAGCGCGGCGAAGCGCACCTCCTGGACGGGCTCGGCCGCGTGCTCGACCACCATGTACGCCGCCACCAGCTCGGCCCGCCGCCGCTCGTCGTAGCCGCTCAGCAGGTCGTCGAACTCGGCCACCGCCGCCTCCGCCCGGCCGCCCGCCTCGCTGGCCTCGGCGCTCTGACCGGCGGCCACGAGGTCGTCGTCGGGCACCACGGTCAGCTCGGGCCGCGCGGGGTCGGGCAGCCTGCGTACGAGCTCCTGCAGCTGCGCGTGCGACTCGACCGGCCACAGGGCGCAGCGCGGGCCCAGCGTGACCACGCCGTCGCCCATCACCACCCACGCGGAGTCGTGCAGCCGCCGCAGCGCACCCACCGCCCAGTTGCGCATGAGGTCGTCGGTGCGGCCGATCAGCTCGCGGTAGGTGTCGAGCACCAGGTCGACGGGCGCGGGCCGGCCCGGCCACGGGTCGGCGGACAGGTCGTGCCAGCAGCACTTGAGCACCGCCGCCAGCACCCGCCGCGTCTCGCCGGAGCGCTCCACCGCCACGGGCGGCACCTGGTGCTCCTCGAGCAGCGCGGGCGTCACCCCGTCCGGCCACACCGGCAGCGCTTCGCCGGTGGAGTCGGCCCTGGTCAGCCGCATCATGCCGGGCGGCGCAGGCTCGGCCGCGCCCAGCCTGACGGGGCCGCCCGCGCGGGCGCGCGCGTGGGCGGCGGCGGCGGGCCCGGGATGCTCAGCCATGGACACGCTCCAGGTGACCGTCGGACAGCCAGGCCGGCTCGCGATCGGGGTCGATCCTGAGCCCGTCTGCCCAGACCAGCCGGTAGGGCAGTTCGGGCCGCAGATCGACGGTGGTCAGGTCGGCCAGCACCCGCCGCGCGGCCACCCAGTCGGAGCTCAGCGCGTCGCGCAGCGCCACCCGCTCCGACCCGCCGAGCAGCGACTCGGCCGTCTCGCGCAATCGCTCGAGCACGGCGTCCTGCGAGGCGCCGAGCTCGGAGTCAGGACCAGGATCGGGCAGGTTGGAGCGCGGGGGAGTGGGCTGCGCGGGAGCCGGGCGCGGGGCCTCGTCGACCGCGCGGGCTATCGCGGCCGGGTCGTGCCAGGGCGCGGGCGCGTCGAATACGAACCCGTCGAGCACCGCCGCCAGCCGCTCCTTCGGCGCGGTCTGCGCGAACGTGCGCCACGTCTCGGTCGGCAGCAGCGTGAGGTTGCGGGTGGTGCCCGCCGAGTCGGCCAGCCGGCCGGCCGCCCGGCGCGAGGCGTCGCTGTAGGCGTAGATGGACGCGCGCAGGTCGGTGCAGACCCGGTCGAGCTCGGGCCAGCGGGTCAGGATCGTGCCGTGCAGGCCCTGCGCCCGCCGCGCGATCTCCTCCGTGCCCCACAGCTTGGGTGCCTGCTCGCGCAGCTCCTCGATGGTGCCGGTGGTAAGTGTGATCAGCTCGAGCGCCCACAGCCGGAACGCCCGCGCCAGGTTGAGCGCGCTCTGCCTGGCCTCCTCCATCGTGGTGCGCGGGTCGGCGACGTTGAGGTCTTCGAGCGCCAGCAGCCTGTGCATCTCCGACTGGCCGCCGTCGTCCATCATCCGCCTGATGAACATCAGCCCCACCACGCTCGTGAACGACGCGCGGTAGCGGAGCTGGTTGGGCTTGGGGAACACCTCGCGGATCGCGCCCAGCCCCTTGAGCACCCGCAGCCGGTTGTCGAACTGGTCGGTCGGGTAGGCCCGGCAGGCGAAGCGCATCTGCTCGTGCGTCAGCCACTCCTCGCCCGCCTCGGCGAACGCCGCGAACAACGTCTCGGCGATGTCGACCAGGGCGGGATCGTCGACCACCGCCCCGCTGTCGCGGGCCAGCGCGGCGAACATGCGGCGGTAGGTCGACAGGACCGCCTCGTCGGTGAGCACGGAGTCGAGGGTCAGGGGCTGTTCGGACACGGGCACTAAGGTACGGCTTCGGACCGACACTCCACGCACGCCCGCACCCCGAATCCCAGCGCTACCAGCCGGTACGCGCGCGCGAGTGATTCCCGAGCGCTAGGGTGATCCCCGGTAATACGGGGGCGAACGGTGTGCAGTCGGAAATATCGGGGTGTGTAGCGGTGTGCCGGCTGTCCTCGCCGTCGCCTCCCCTGAGGGCCGCTCTCCGAGTGCGCCGGCTGAGAAGGGGACTCAGTTGACCCAGTACCACTACCAGGACCACGCCGCCCGCTACCAGGACCTCGGCGAGCCCGCCGCGCCGGCGTACCAGCAGCAGGCCGCACACCCCCAGCACACCGGACCGCACGACCCCTCCGCCCACCTCCAGCAGCACAACGCGCAGCTCGCCGGCCAGTTCGCCCAGCGCTTCCACCTCCTCGCCGGCAACATCGAACGCATCATCAGAGGCAAGCACGAGGCCATCGAGCTGGCCCTGATCTGCCTGTTCGCCGAAGGACACCTGCTCGTCGAGGACGTCCCCGGCACCGGCAAGACCACGCTCGCCCGCTCGCTCGCCGCCAGCGTGGACGCCGAGTGGCGGCGCATCCAGTTCACGCCCGACCTGCTGCCCAGCGACATCACCGGCGTGTCCATCTTCAACCAGGCGCAGCAGACGTTCGAGTTCCACCACGGGCCCGTCTTCGCCAACATCGTGCTCGCCGACGAGATCAACCGCGCCTCACCGAAGACGCAGGCCGCGCTCCTGGAGGTCATGGAGGAACGCCGGGTCACCGTCGACGCCGAGCCGCACCCGGTGCCCCGCCCGTTCCTCGTCGTGGCCACGCAGAACCCCGTCGACATGGACGGCACGTACCCGCTGCCCGAAGCCCAGCTCGACCGGTTCCTGATGAAGATCTCCGTCGGCTACCCCGACCACGCCTCCGAGGTCGAGGTGCTCAAGGGCATGCCCACCGGGCCGCAGGTCGAACGGCTGCCCGTGGTGGCGCGCTCGTCGGACGTGGCCGGCATGATCGACTTCGCCTCGCGCATCCACGTGGCCGACCCCGTCTACGACTACATCGTCGCGCTGTGCGCCGCGACCCGTACGAGCCCGCACCTCAGTCTCGGCGCCAGCCCGCGCGGCAGCCTCGCCCTGCTGCGGGCCGCCCGCGTCAAGGCCGCCGCCGCGGGACGGCACTACGTGGTGCCCGAGGACGTCAAGGCCCTGGCCGTACCCGTCCTCGCCCACCGCCTCATCCTCACCCCGGAAGCCGAACTCCGCGACTTCACGGCGGCCACCGCCCTGACGGAACTGCTGACCACCATGCCCGTCCCCCAGGCCGCCTGAGAGCGATGCCCGGCATGCCGAGAGGCACCGAGGCCCAGCTGCTGCACCGCGCCCGCCGGGCCTGACAGCCGGGGACATCGTCCGCCACCTGGGCGCCGTGCAGGCCCAGGACGTACCGTCCGCGCTGCTTTCATCCACGTGGACGGCCTCCCCTGGCTCCACGCCCTGACCAGGCGCCCCACGAAGCGCGTACTCAAAGAACTCGCCACCCGCTACCGCCGAGCCCCCCACCCCGCCACCCCGGAGGACCTGGTCACCTGGTCAGGCCTGCCCCTGGGCACCACCCGCACCGCCTGGCACCTCACCCCGCCGTCGCCGAAGCCACCCGCCACGGACCCGTTCGTCCGCCTGATCCCCGCCTTCGACGAGTACCTCCTGGGCTGGCCCACCCGCACCCCGATCCTCGCTGAGGAACACACCCACCACATCTACCCGGGCGGCGGCATCCTCTGCCCCGCAGTCCTGATGAACAGCCTGATCCGCGGCACCTGGAAACGCACCGGCACAAAAGCCGAGCTAGATTCCTCCGACACCCTCCCACCCTCGCTCACCACCCCCGAGCTAACCGACATCCACCGCTTCCTCACCTGACCGCTCGTCCAACAGAACCGGCCTAAGCTGCCGAAAAAACTCCACCGCATCCGCCGCCGAATCCCGCCCCGGCACACCCTCCATGATGTTGATGGTGAGCAGCTTCTCGTAATCACCCGTCCACCCATAGACGAACGCGATGCTCCGCCCCTGAGCATTCCCCCGACGCGCCACAAACCCTGGGCCCAGTCCATTGGGGAGATCATTGCCCCGGTTCACCCGCTTCGTGTTCTCCAACCCTTCAGGGCTGATGGGTGAGGGCTCGAACATTTTGATCAGCAGCCCTTGCTCACCTTCCGCTTCTCCACCGACGGAACATGACCCGAAGCGCCGGCCCATGTCGATTGTGGTGCCGTAGGCGGAATACTCGGTGAGGCCGGTAGCGATTTTGATGGCGTCGGATGAGATCAGACCGCACTCCCGAGGCTCGGCTGTGACGTCCCCAAGCGCCCGGGTGTCTGGTGGTGTGCTCGATGGTGACGAGCATGCCACCAAGAGAGACACGGCTCCCGTGAAGAGGATGAGCCGGCTCTTCATGAGCCATGTCCGGAGTAGATGTTCTTCGCATCCCTGAAGCCACTCGTGATCGCGGCGTCAGGAGCAGCGAACACCCGGCCGGTGTCGTTCAGCCGCAGCCACTCGTCGTAGGCCCGGCGTTGGCCGGAGTTCATGTCGGCCCAAGGAATGAGGTGCCCGTCATCGAGAAAGTGGCCAGGTGCACCGGGGGAGAAGTCCGCGTGGTGGTAGGGATGCGATCTGGCGCGCGCGGCCGCGTCGCCGAAAAGTCCATGACGCATCATGGCGGCTGCCGTGAGGTCGGTGAACATGTGCTTGGCCGCTCCCACAGCCGTGTCCGCGTCCTGGCGAGCCGTTTCCTCATGGCCCGGCTTGATCTGTCCGAACATCTGGTCCCGAGCTGTCTCGGCCACCGTGCCGGCCAACGTTCCCGGAGGTCCTGCGAGGAATCCCACGGCCTGTTCCGCCAGATCCTTGAAAAAGGTGAGCCGCGCATCATCCTCTTTGGCGGCACTTATCATGGAGATGTTGGCGGCGTCGGTGATCGCCCACGTGGTCATGCTGAGATCGCAGGCGGCACGGGCAAATGCGGCACCACCACTACGGCTCATCCGCTCTTCCAGTACGTCCTGCCACTCCGCTTCGAGCTGCTGTGGAGTCGCCTCCGGGTGCGAGTGCCGCCATTCAGTGAAATCGGCCTGTACTTCAGCGGACACCTTGACGGCCAGTTGGTCGAGGACTTCAGCTGAATAGAGGCCGTGTGCCGTGGCGACTGTCTCGAAGGCTCCTTCATCCACGAACGCCCAGGTCATAATCTTTTTGAGGTCGCTGTTGCTGAATCTGGCGCCGTAGGCTTCCAGCCCCTTCACATTCTTGTCCGGATCCAGGCTCGTCACGACGCCGGGGATTTCGTCGCTGAATGCCTGCGTGTCGCGATGCACGTCGCTGATGTACGCCGCGAGAATTCTGCCGACATGGAGGCGGGATTCAGGCAGGTTCTTCTGGACCTTCGGGTCGCTCCAGAAGTGCAGGGCCCAGGAGGCGATCAGGGCGGATTTGTAGCCGCGGCTTTCGGCGGGTGGGAGGTCGTGGTCGCGGAATTCCGTGGTGGCGGATTCGATGGCCCAGGCGAGGTCTGTTCCGGCGGTGCCGTGCCAGGGGTGGGTGCGCATCAGATATGCCAGGGGGCGGCGGGCCGGGTCGGTGAAGAAGTCCTGGGCTACGGCGGGGTGGTGGGCGAGGGCGGCCAGGGCGGTGCCCATCGGGCTGAGGTCGCCGGGGGTGGTGTCGCGGGGGCCGGGGGTCGTCCACGTGTCGCGGGGGAGTGAGAGGTCCGGCGGGTGGGCCACGTCCAGGTCGTAGAGCTTGCGGATCAACGTGAGGAGGAAGGTGTGGTCGAAGGTGCCGTCCTGGAGGAGACGCTTGAGGGCGAAGGCGTTCTCTGGGAGGTGGAGGTCGGCGGTCAGGAGGTCGGTGTAGTCCGGTGGGAGGGTGAGGCGGCCGACGCCTCGGGAGGCCGTGGCCAGCAGGGTGCTGAGGATGGTGGTGAGGCGGTCCTGGGTTGCCACGTCGTACTGGAGGGGGCGTTCTGAGGGTGGGAGGCCCGCCCCGTAGGCGCGGGCGATCAGGGATCTGAGCTCGGCGGGGCCGATCACCTGGGTGAAGGCCAGGGCGAAGTACGGGTCGTTTTTGTGGCGTTCCAGGGCGGCGACTGTTTCCGGGGTGAGGGCGTGGGCGGTGAGCTCGGTGCGGAGGCGGGTGGCGAGAAGCTGGGCGTTGGTGGTGCCTTCGGCGGGGGACTTGGAGAGCCAGGCGGATTCGTCGGCCCAGAGGAGGCCGTCCTTGCCGAGGGTGCGGTCGGGGGTGGCGAGGATGAGGTCCAGGCGGCCCTGCAGGGCGGGGAGCTGGTCGGCCAGGCGGCGGGCCACTGTGTGGAGGTGGGAAGGGCCCCACATGTGGAGGCCCAGGGCGGACAGGTTGCGTTCGATGTGGACGGCCACTTCCGGGAGGGTTTGGGCGGTTCGTCGCATGCCGTTGATGAGCTGGGTCATCAGGGCCGGGTCGATGCCTACCTGCGGGGTCACCGGGCGTCCGGGGTGAGGGTGTCCAGGAGGGACAGGGCGCGGGTGAAGAGGTCTTTGACGGCGTGGTCCCAGGAGCGGAGGTCGGCTGCCAGCCGGTCGCCTGCGGGGCCCTTGAGCGCGCCGGCCTCGACCAGGCGGGCGAGTGCGAGCACGTCGTCCTGGTGGTGGTCGCGCAAATGCTCCAGCTGCCGCCGGGCGGTGTTGATGTGTTCCTGCGTCGCCATCGTCACCGATCTGTAGTGGCGGGGTCGAAGGCATCATAAAAGCAGGTCAGGGCGGAAATCATCAAGCCCGGGAAAGGGCGATGGAATGGATGATGATATGTCGGGAAAAATCGCCCGGGAATGGCTCGCCCGTCAGAGCCAGTCCCTCCGCTTGAAGACGGTGTAGAGGATCAGGCAGACCGCTCCCATCAGGACGATGGCGAACGGATAACCGAAGACCCAGTGCGTTTCCGGCATGAAGTCGAAATTCATCCCGTAAATGGTCCCCACCAACGTGGGCGCGAAGAGAATGGCCGCCCACGCCGAGATCTTCTTGACCTCCTCGCCCTGCCGGATGCTGGCCTCCGTCATCCGCGCCATCTCCGCGTTCTGCGCCTGGGTGACCAGCGTGGAGTTGACGACGAGGATGTTCTGCAGCATCTGGCGGAAGGACGAGATGCGCTCGGTCACCGTGATGGCGTGGTCGGCGACGTCGCGCAGGTAGCTCTGCAGCTCGTCGGTGACCCCGTATTTGCGCGCCCCGGCGATGAAGCCGTGGATCATGCCGACCAGTGGCGCGGTGGCCCGCTGGAACTCGATCACCTCGCCCGACAGCTCGTAGACGCGCCGCGACACCGACGGGTCGCCGCTGAAGACCTGGACCTCGATCTCCTCGATGTCCTTCTGCAGCCCGGCCACGACCGGGGCGTAACCGTCGACGACGGCGTCGAGGATGGCGTACAGGACGGCCTGCGGGCCCTGGCGCAGCAGGTCGGGGTCGGACTCCATGCGCCTGCGCACGCCTTGCAGGTCGGGGGCCTCGGCGTGGCGTACGGTGATCACGAAGTTGGGGCCGACGAAGACGTGCAGCTCGCCGAACGCGACCTCCTCCACGTCGTCGAGGTAGCGGGCGGCGCGCAGCACGACGAAGAGGGTGTCGCCGTAGCGGTCGGCCTTGGGGCGCTGGGAGCCGACGATGGCGTCCTCCAGCGCCAGCTCGTGCAGCTCGAACTCCTCGCCGAGCTTGACCAGCTCCCATTCCTTCGGCCGGTAGAGCCCGATCCAGGCCATCGCGTCGGGGGTCTGCTTGAGGCGTTCGAAGGCGTCGGCGAGCGAGCCGGGGTTGTCGACCCGCTCGCCGTCGCAGTAGATGGCGTTGTCGATGACGGTCGGGCGGTAGGGAGGCTCCTCCACGGCGCGCGGGTCCATCGAGTGTTCGGGCGCTTGCTCGCGTACGTCACCGCCGCGCCTGAGCCCCTTCACCCTGGCCATGGGCACCTCCCCAACAGGAAGAACTAGGACGAGCCGAGCTCGTCGAGCTGCTGTGTCGCGCGGTCTCTGATGGTCTTGCGCCACATGGGCGTCCAGCCGAACAGCAGCCCGTGCGGCCGGCCCAGAGCCATCTTCGACCAGCGTCTGAAGTCGAAGTCGTCGTGGTGGCGGACGATCAGGCCGTCCTCGAACCTGAACAGCGCGTCGATCTCGTTGACGACCTGGCGGCCCGTGCTGGAGAAGGCGTAGGTGGCCGTCCAGTGGGCGGTGCCGGTGAAGTCGTCGGCCGTCACGTCGCGGTATTCCGACTTCAGCCCGTCGCGTACGCCGAGCTGCAGCCGCCACATCCTCATCACCCTGTCGCGCCCCTCGACCTCCTGGAAGATGGGGTCGCCGAAACTGACCGCGGGGTGGTAACAGCGCTCCATGGCCGCGAAGTCCGCGCGGCCCAGAGCGTCGTAGAAAGCGCTGATGAGCGCCACGTGCCGATCGTTCACCCCTCTATCAGATCATGGCCGCACCGTTGTCCCAGCACACGGCCCGCAACCAGGAGTCCCCCAGCCCGAGGCGGGCCAGCGCGTCGAGCTGGTGCGCGTAGGGGTACGGGATGGTGGGGAAGTCCGTGCCCAGCACCACCTTCCCCGCCAGGCCGAGATCAAGCAGCGCGGGCCGCAGCCGTTCGGGGAACGGCATCCGCTCCTGGCTGAAGTCGGTGAAGGCCATGGTGGTGTCCAGGGCGACGCGTTCGTAGCGGGCGGCCAGGTCGAAGAACGGGTCGTACTCGGGCATGCCGAGGTGCGCGATGACGGCCCGCAGCGCCGGATGGCGGCGCAGCACCTCCGCGATGGGCGCCACGCCGACGTGCCCGCCCCGTACGGGCACCGAGCTCGCGTGCACCACGACCGGCACCCCCGACTCGGCCAGCAGCCCCCACACGTCGTCCAGCTCGGGCACCCGCGGGTCGAACCCGCCCACCTGCAGATGCACCTTGAAGATCCGGGCGCCGTCGTCGAGCGCCCGCCGCACGTACGCCTCCACGCCCGGCTCGGGGTAGAAGGTCGCGGAGGGCAGACAGCCGGGGGTGCGCCGGGCGAAGCCGAGGGTCCACGCGTTCAGGTCGGCTGCCATGTCCGGCTTGTGGGCGTACGCCAGCGCGGGGAACGTCCGTACGCCCAGCTCGCGCAGCCGTTCGACCCGCTTGTCGACCGGCCACTCGTATGCGATGTGCCATCCTCCGCCCATCAGTGGCCCGCCGTGGTTGAAGTGGTGCCACACCCGGCGTTCCATGCGTTCGGGCAGGAAGTGTACGTGCAGGTCGATCAGCCCCGGCAGCCCCAGCCGCCGCAACCATCCGGGCACATCGACGTCGGAAACCACGCCCGTCACCAGCCCGAGACCTCCGGGATCACCTCTCCGCCCAGCAGGTCGATCGCCTTGCGCTGGTCGCCGTCGCGGACGGTCACGTAGACGGCGGTGAAGCCGAGCTCGTGCATGCCGCGCAGTTGCTCCAGCACGCGTCCCGCGTCGTCGTCCGGCCCGATGGCCAGCACGGTCGTCTTCTCGATCGCGTCGTAGTCGCGGCCCTCGCGCTCGCAGTGCTCGCGCAGCACGTCGAGCTTGCGGGTGACCTCGGGGCCGCCGAAGAGGTTGCAGGCGTCGGCGTACTTGGCGACCAGGCGCAGCGTCTTCTTCTCGCCCGACCCGCCGATCATGATCTTCGGGTGCGGCCTGCCGATGCTCTGGGGCGCGTTGAGTGTGCGTTCGAGCCGGTAGTGCCGTCCTTCGTACGGCTCGTCCCGGCCGCTCCACATCTGCAGGCAGATCTGTAGCGTCTCCTCCAGCCGCTCGAAGCGTTCGGCGAGCGGCGGGAACGGCAGGCCGAGCCCGCGCGCCTCCGCCTCGTACCAGGCGGCGCCGATGCCGAGCCAGGCGCGCCCGCCGGAGAGCACGTCGAGCGTGGTCACGGTCTTGGCGAGCAGGCCTGGCTCCCGGTAGACGGTGCCGGTGACCAGCGTGTGCAGCTGGACCCGCCGCGTCGCGGCGGCCAGGAAACCGAGCGTCGTGTACGGCTCGGGCATGTCCTGCTCGGCGGGCCCCACCGAGTCGATCTGCCAGACGTGGTCCATGACGGTCAGCCGGGCGACGCCCGCGTCCTCCGCCGTACGCGCGATCCCGGCCAGCTCGGGCCCGATCCGCTCGGCGCCGCCGGGCCAGGTGAAGTGCTGAATGTGCAGTCCGAGTTCCATGGGCTGATCCCGTCGTGAATCGGAGGTATCTCCGGTTCATTATCGCGCCGCCCGCATCTCCTGGATCGCCGCCCCCGTACGGGCGCCGCGGACAGGCCGGAGCGATTAGGGTTTGTCCTCGATGGACAAGTTCTGGGCCCACCTGATCGCGGTTCAGCCTGCCCCCGACCCCTGGGTCGTGGGGGTCTCGGCGCTCGCCGCGCTCGTGATCGTCGGTTTCCGCATGCCCTGGCAGGTCTCCCGGGGGCTCATCACGATCGCCCACGAAGGCGGTCACGCCGTCATGGCGCTGCTCACCCGGCGCAAGCTCGAAGGCATC
Source organism: Nonomuraea salmonea (assembly GCF_042428605.1). Lineage (NCBI taxonomy): Bacteria > Bacillati > Actinomycetota > Actinomycetes > Streptosporangiales > Streptosporangiaceae > Nonomuraea > Nonomuraea salmonea. The sequence goes on along the minus strand of NZ_JBHMCF010000029.1, from coordinate 159,731 downwards.
CGGCTGCACTCCGACACTTCTGGCGTGACGCTGACCAGGGGCAGGCCGACCGGGCCCGGCATGGTGCTGACCGCGATGGCCGGTTATGTCGCGCCGCCGCTGCTCGGGCTCGGCGCCGCGTGGCTGACCGAGCAGGGCCACATCACGCTGCTGATCTGGGGCGTGCTGCTGCTCCTGGTCTGCATGCTGCTGCTGATCCGCAACCTGTACGGCGCCCTCATCCTCCTCGTCACCGGCGGCGCCGTCTTCGCCCTGATCATGTACGCCCCCGCCGAGGTCCAGCAGGTCGTGGCCCTGGTCGCCGCCTGGTTCCTGCTCTTCGGCGGCATCCGGCCGATCATCGAGCTGCAGCACAAGCGGCGCCGCAGGCAGGCCAGAGACTCCGACGCCGACCAGCTCGCCCGGCTGACGATCCTGCCCGGCGGCTTCTACGTGTTCTTCTTCCTGCTGGTGGCGCTGGTCTCCATGGTGTTCGGTGCGTACCTGATGAACCCGCTCTGATCCCCTTATTTCCCACTAAACTCCACAGCAACAGGGGGAGAGTGGAGTGCTGCCAGTCGAGGACGCACCCGGCTATCGGGTACTCGATCAGGTGGGCCAGGGCGGATTCGCCGTCGTGTACCGCGCCCACCAGGAGCGCCTCGACCGGGTCGTGGCGCTGAAGGTGCTGTCCGTCGACCGCGTCGACCAGCGGACGATGCGCAGGTTCCAGCGCGAGCTGCAGCTCACCGGCCGCCTGACCGGCCATCCCAACGTCGTCACCGTCTTCGACACCGGCATGACAGGGTCGGGCAAGCCGTACATCGCGATGGACTTCTTCGAGCACGGCTCGCTGCGCGACCGCGTACGCAACGAGGGGCCGCTGCCGGTCCCCGACGTGCTGCGCGCCGGGGTGAAGCTGGCCGGGGCGCTGGCCGCCGTCCACGAGGCCGGGGTGCTGCACGGCGACATCAAGCCGCAGAACATCCTCATCTCCCGCTACGGCGAGCCGGCCATCGCCGACTTCGGCGTGGCCAGGGTCGTCGACGCGGCGGAGATCTCGGCCACCTCGCAGGCGTTCACCCCGCTGCACGCCGCCCCCGAGGTGCTCACCGGCCGGCCCCACTCGGCCGCCACCGACGTCTACTCGCTCGGCTCCACCCTCTACCACCTGCTCGCCGGGCAGCCCGCCTTCCACAACCCGGCCGACCCGTCGATCGCGCCGCTGATGTACCGGGTGCTGAGCGCCGAGCCGCCGCCGATCAACCGCGCCGACCTGCCGCCCGCGGTGCTCGCGCCGGTGCTGCGAGCGATGGCCAAGCAGCCGGAGGCCAGGTACGGGTCGGCGCGCGAGCTCGCCCGGCACCTGCAGGCCGTACAGGCGGAGCTGGGCCTGCCGGTCACCGACCTCATCGGCTCCGACGCCACCCCGCCCCGGCCGGCTCACCCCACCACGACCGGCCCCGCCTTCCCCGCGACGGGCCACCACGCACCACCCACGACGGGCCACCACGCACCACCCACGACGGGGCACCATTCGATGGGCGGCAGCGTCTCGGGCCCGGCCGGCGGTAACGCGTTCCCCGCCACGGGCCGGCACCTCCCCCCGGCCCAGCCCGCCATGAGCGGCCCGCCGAGCTTACCGACGCGGCCCTCGGGCAACACCCGCACCCGCAACGTCCTCCTCATCGCGGGCGCCGTGGCGGTCGTGGCGGCGGGCGGCACCGCCCTGGCCGTCTTCCTGCCGCAACTGGAGACACCGGCCACCACAAGCCCGACGGCAACGGCCACCGAGCGCCGGGACCCAGGCGGGCGGGACGCATCCGCGTACGCCCCCCGCCAGCTCAAGCTGACCGCCGACCAGGGCGCGCTGATCGAGCTGAAGTGGACGCTCCCTGCCGCGGCCCGCGGCTACCCGGTGGTCATCCAGCGCTCCCCGGTCGAGCAGGGCAAGCAGCCCATCACCGCGCTCGGCCAGGGCGTCACCTCGGCGAAGATCAGCGGCCTGGACCCGGAGAGCGGCTACTGCTTCCTGGTCGGGGTGCCGCTGCAGATCTCGGAGAAGTCGACGGTCGCCTGGTCGAAGCCGTACTGCATCAGGGGAGCGGTGGCCCGCTCAGCCGAGTAGCTTGCGCGCGGCCTGCTCGATCTCCTCCTCCGACAGCAGCACGTGATCGGCCGCCCGCCCGAGCGGGATGAAGCTGTCGGACGACGTCACCCGCGCGACCTTCCCGGTGTAGCCGGCGTCGAGCAGCTCGGCCACGATGCCCTCGGAGACGCCGCCGGAGTGGCGGGTCTCGTCGGCGATCAGCACGTTGCCGGTCAGCTCGGCCGCCCGCAGCAGGTCGTCGAGCGGCAGCGGCGCGAGCCAGCGCAGGTCGAGCACGCGGCAGCCGTACCCCTCCTGGGTGAGGCGCACCGCGGCGCGCAGGCTCATCCGCACCCCGTTGCCGAACGTGACGATCGTCAGGTCGCGCCCGTCGCCGTAGGAGCGGGCCCGCCCGATCGGGACGTGCGTCTCGGCCCAGCGCGCGGGCGGCGCGTAGGGGGCCAGCCAGCCGCCGTCGCCGTCCTCGAACAGGTCGCGGGTGTGGTACAGCGCGATCGGCTCCAGGAACACGCACACCGACCCGGCCGTACGGGCCGCCGCCAGGCACGTGCGCAGCATCGCGGAGGCGTCGTCGGGCCGCGCCGGCGAGGCGATGACCAGCCCGGGGATGTCGCGCAGCGCGGCCACCGCGTTGTCGTTGTGGAAGTGCCCGCCGAACCCCTTCTGGTAGGCGTAACCGGCCACCCGCACCACCATCGGGTTGGTGTAGGCGCCGCGCGAGAAGAACGACAGCGTCGCCGCCTCGCCGCGAATCTGGTCGAGCGCGTTGTGCAGGTAGGCGAGATATTGGATCTCGGGTACGGGCAGGAGCCGCGACACGCCCTGCCCGAGCGCGAGACCCAGGATGGCCTGCTCGTCGAGCATCGTGTCGAAGACCCGGCCGGCCCCGAACCGCTTCTGCAGCCCCCTGGTCACGCCGTAGACGCCGCCCTTCTTGCCGACGTCCTCGCCGAACACGGTCAGCTTCGGATAGACGGCCAGCGCGTCGGCGAGCGTGCGGTTGATGGACTGCGAGAGCGTCATCGCCTTGTCGTTCTCCGGCAGCGACCCGGCGAACGCCTTCTCCCGCACCGCGGGCGAGGCCGCCATGGGGCTGATCTTGGCGATCAGCTCGGGCTTGCGCGGCGCGATGGGCTCCATGACCTCCTTGGCCGAGCTGAGCCGCGGGCTGCGCGCCGTCTCCTGGGCGATCAGCAGCACGTGTTCGCGGGCCAGCTCGTACGACTTGAGCAGCCCGTCCGGCGTCTCAAGCCCCGCCTCGACCAGCAGCGCCGCCGTGCGCAGCAGCGGGTCGTGCTCGAGGTCGGCCCTGATCTCGCGCTGCGTGCGGTAGGCCGACTCGACGTCGGACCCGGCGTGGCCCATCAGCCGCACCGTGCGCAGGTGCAGGAACGCGGGGGAGCGGTGCTCGCGTACGTGCTCGACGGCCCTGACGGCCACGTCGTACGCCTCGGCCAGGTCGCACCCGTCGGCGGCGAAGTACTCGATGCCGGGCCGCCGCGCCGCGGTCTCCACCCAGCCCTTGGGGGTGCGCACGCTGATGCCGATGCCGTTGTCCTCGCAGACGAACAGGATCGGCATGCCCAGCCCCTGGTAGGCGGCGTAGGCGGCGGTGTTGAAGCCGGACAGGGCGCTGGCGTGGTTGATCGAGGCGTCGCCGAAGCTGCACACCGCGATGGCGTCGTCGGGCCAGGCGGACGGCACGCCCAGCGCCCGCGCCCGCTCGATCGCGAACGCCACCCCCGCGGCCCGCGGCAGATGGCTGGCGATCGTGGAGGTCTGGGGGATGACGGCCAGGTCGGGATGGCCGAACACCTTGTGCCGCCCGCCCGCGATGGGCTCGTCCGCCGCGGCCGTCAGCCCCATGAGCACGTCGCGGATGCCCTGCTCGGGCAGTCTGCCCGCCTGCTCGGACCGGGTCAGGTAGAACGCGCCCGAGCGGTAGTGGAGCAGCGCGGGGTCGTCGGGACGCAGGGCGGCGGCCACCGCCGCGTTGCCCTCGTGACCGGCCGAGCCGATCGTGTAGTGGCCCTCGTCCCGCTCGCGCAGCCACCTGGCCGCGATGTCGAGCAGCCGGCTGTCGAGCTGCCGCCGGTAGAGCGTCCTGCACTGGGCGCCGGTCAGGGACGTGCCGTCGCGGATCGGGAGCCCCGGATCTCGCGGGGGACCCGCCTCCAGCGTCGCAACGGCCTGGATCAAATGAGTCTCAACTGTGTCGCGCGCCACACCCCCGATTATGTCTTTGATCGGCGCTGACGTCTGCCGGACGCGGGGGAGATGTTGTGGACCGGTCCGATTGACCCACTGAGATAACTGTTTGTCAGAATTCCCAACCTTCACGGCGAGAGCCACGTCTACTAGGAGGACACGCGTGGCACCCTCAATGCCGCGTTGAAACACCAATGGGGTCTCCAGAAAGGAACCCGCATGTTACAACGCATCCGTGTAGCCGCCCTCGCCCTCGTGCTCGGGGCAGGGGCACTCGCCGCCGCGCCTGGCACGGCGACGGCGGCAGCCGTACCCACCATCAGCGACGTGGGCATCAGCCCCGCGCCCGCGATCGTGGTCTTCGACAAGGACGTCACCGTGACGTTCACGTTCACGACGAGGCGTGCGAACAGCGCCGAACTCAAGCTCAACAACGACGTCGTGAACCTCGCCAAGTCGCCCGTACCGGGCGGTTTCAAGTGGACCGGCACCAAGGCGTTCGGCGCCGGGGCCGTCGGCAAGTGGACGTACAACGCCGTCGCCAAGGGTGACGGCGATGCCACGAAGACCGGCACCTTCGACGTCGTCAAGGCGCTCACCACCAGGATCGGCGACTTCGACGCCGACCCCGACCGGGTGAGCAGGGGCGACACGATCAAGGTGTCCGGCCGCCTGGTCGCCGACGGCAAGGGGTACGACGGGCAGACCGTCGCCATCGCCTTCCGTGGGCGCGGCTCCGACGACTACCGCCAGGTGGCCAAGGTGACGACGGGGCGCGGCGGCTGGTTCTCCGCCCGCGTACGCGCCATGTCCACCGGCTGGTGGCGGGCCGAGTTCGCGGCCACCGCCACGGCCAGGGGCACCGTCAGCGACGGCGACCGCGTGGACGTCAGGCGCGCCAACCTCGCCAGCCGCATCTCCGGCTTCGACGCCAGGCCCGAGCCCGTGGACGAGGGCGACAAGCTCCGCTTCACCGGCACCCTGCGCGCCGAGCGCCGCGGCGGCCTGACCGGCCAGCGCGTGTCCGTCTTCTTCCGTGCGGACGGTTCCCGCCGCTGGGAGTACGTCACCTCCGACGTGACCGGTCGCGGCGGCCGCTTCTTCGCCACCGCCACCGCCGAGAAGTCGGGCTGGTGGCGTGCCGAGTACCGCGGCACCCGCGGCGTCAACGGCACGGTCAGCGGCCCCGACTGGGTCCGCGTCAACGAGCCCGCCCCGCCGCCCACCGCGGACAAGGCCGACACCCGGCTGATCAGGTTCAACGCCTACCCCGAGCCGCCGAGGCGCGGCGGCTACCTCAAGTTCAGGGGCGTGCTGCAGGTGGACGACGACGGCTCGTGGGAGGGCTACGCCGGCAAGGTGGCGCTCTACTTCAAGCCGCTCGGCTCCAGGAAGTGGCAGTACGTCAAGACCACCTCCTCGGGTGACAGCGGCCGCCTCTACACCAAGGCCAGGGCCTGGCGCTCCGGCCACTGGAAGTTCGTGTTCCGCGGCGACGCGGACACCAACGGCGACGACAGCGCCAAGGACTACGTCCGCGTCCGTCGCTGACCTATCGATCCGGGCGAGGTCCGGGGCACCACCCCGGGCCTCGCCCTTCCTCAGCGGCTAGTTGACCTGCGAATCCGGCAACTTGGCATCGATCCGCATGAGCAGGGTCCGGAGGCCGTCGAGCTGCGTGTCAACCTGTTCGAACCGCCTGTCGACCTGTTCGAACCGGCTGTCGATCCGCTCGAAGCGCTTGTCGATCTGCTCGAACCGGCTGTCGATCTGCTCGAAGCGCTTGTCGACCTGTTCGAACCGGCTGTCGATCTGCTCGAAGCGCTTGTCGACCTGTTCGAACCGGCCGTCGATCCGCTCGAAGCGCTTGTCGATCTGCTCGAACCGCTCGTTGACGGTCGCGAAGCCGGCCTTCATCTCGGCCCTGATGGACTGGGCCTCTTTCGTGATTCTCGCGTTGACGTTGTTCTGGACCTGTGTGACGCGATCATGCAGGGTGTCGATGCGGTCGGCGACGCTGAGGTTGGGCACGCCACTCAGCTTAGCCGCTTCGAGCTTTTGCACTCGGCGCTCCAGGTCAAAGTACTTCGCTTCGAGATCCACCATCGGGTGAGCTCCTTACGCTCCGGGGGGACTGCTGGAAGGGGCCGCGCGGCGCATCAGGAAAGTTACCCTCCGTACATGCGAGTGCGCAGGCTGATGTGAGAGAAACTCCTAGTCGGCTTTTCTGACTGCAGGACCGCCACTCCGAGGAGCAGGAGGCCGAGGGCGGTGACGATGCGGAGCTCCGCCGGCACGGGGACCTGCTGGGTGAACCAGCGGACGCCGGGGTTGAGGACGGCGGCGGCCGGGGCGGGGACGTCGAGGTGGGCGAAGACGGCCTGGCGCATGGGATCGACGGCGTACGTCATGGGGTTGACCACGGTGAGCACGTGCAGCCACGACGGCAGGCCGGCCAGCGGGAACATGGCGCCCGACAGGAACATCATCGGCATGATCGCCGTCTGCATGAGCCCGAAGAAGGTCTGCGTGTTCCGCGGCCGGTGGCCAGCGCGACGCCGAAGGCGGTGATGGTGAACGCCGCGAGGAACGTCTCGGCCAGCGGCGTGAGGAGGAGCCCGGGCGAGCGACGGCACAAAAAAGTTAATAAGCCTTAACAGCCGCCTCGATGGCCGCCCTGGCCATCGCGTGCAGCAGCGGCCGCATCTCGTGCCCTGGCAGCTCGCCCGCGCTGTGCGGAGTCGAGTTGAGCAGCCCGAAGACCGCGTGCGTGGCGGCCCGCAGCCGCGCGGCGGGGCAGGACGGGTGCAGCTCGGCCAGCACGGTCACCCACTCCTCGACGTAGAGCCGCTGCAGCCGCCTGATCTGCCTGCGCTGCGGCTCAGGGACGTTGCCCAGCTCCCTGTCGTGCACGGTGATGAGCGCGGGCTGCTCGATCGCGAAGGTGATCTGCACGTTGAGCAGCGCGTCGAGGGTCTCCTTGGGGCCGGGGGATGAGGTGGCGACCGCGACGGCCGACTCGCGCAGCCGCGAGCTGACGTCGAGCAGCATCTCCGACAGCAGCGCGTCCTTGCCGTCGAAGTGCCGGTAGAGGGCCGGGCCTGAGACGCCGACGGCGGCGCCGATGTCCTCGATCGAGACGCCGTGGAAGCCGCGCGCCGCGAACAGCCGGGCGGCCGCCTCCAGGATCTCCGCGCGCCTGTTGCGCCTGCTGCGGGTAGAGGGGGCGGAGGCGGTGGTCACGTCTCACATGCTAGACGATGACGTTAATGATGGCTAACATCCGAGCCATGGGAGGGGACTCATGAGCAGCGACTGGCCGGTGCTGAGATCGGCGATCGAGCCCGGGAGCGAGGCGTACAAAAGCAACGCCGAGCTCAACGAGCGGCTGGCCGCCGAGCTGCTCGACCGCCTGGCCACCGCCGCGCTCGGCGGACCGGAGCGGTCGCGGCGGCGGCACGTCGAGCGCGGCAAGCTGCTGCCGCGCGACCGCGTGGACGGCCTGCTCGACCCCGGCTCGCGCTTCCTGGAGCTGTCGCCGCTGGCCGCCGGCGGCCTGTACGACGACCAGGCCCCCGCCGCCGGCATCATCACCGGCGTCGGCCGCGTCTCCGGCCGCGAATGCGTGATCGTCGCCAACGACGCCACCGTCAAGGGCGGCACCTACTACCCCATGACGGTCAAGAAGCACCTGCGCGCCCAAGAGGTGGCCCTGCACAACCGCCTGCCCTGCGTCTACCTGGTCGACTCGGGCGGCGCGTTCCTGCCCAGGCAGGACGAGGTGTTCCCCGACCGCGAGCACTTCGGCCGGATCTTCTACAACCAGGCCACGATGTCCGCGCGCGGCATCCCGCAGATCGCCGCCGTGCTCGGCTCGTGCACGGCGGGCGGCGCGTACGTGCCCGCCATGAGCGACGAGGCGGTCATCGTCCGCGGCCAGGGCACGATCTTCCTGGGCGGCCCGCCCCTGGTGAAGGCAGCCACCGGCGAGGAGGTCACGGCCGAGGAGCTGGGCGGCGGCGACCTGCACGCGCGGGTCAGCGGCGTCACCGACCACCTCGCCGAGGACGACGCCCACGCGCTGGCCATCGTCCGCGACATCGTCTCCACGCTGGCGCCGCGCGCCCCGCGCCCGTGGGAGACGATCACGCCGGAGCCGCCCCGTCACGACCCCCGCGACCTCTACGGCATCGTCCCCGCCGACACGCGCCAGCCGTACGACGTGCGCGAGGTGATCGGGAGGATCGTCGACGGCTCGCGCTTCCTGGAGTTCAAGGCCGAGTACGGCCCGACCCTCGTCACCGGCTTCGCCCACGTGCACGGTCACCCGGTCGGCATCCTCGCCAACAACGGCATCCTGTTCGGCGAATCGGCCATGAAGGGCGCCCACTTCATCGAGCTGTGCGACCAGCGCGGCATCCCGCTGCTCTTCCTGCAGAACATCAGCGGCTTCATGGTCGGCAAGGCGTACGAGGCGGGCGGCATCGCCAAGCACGGCGCCAAGATGGTGACGGCGGTGGCGTGCGCGCGGGTGCCCAAGTTCACGGTGGTGATCGGGGGCTCGTTCGGGGCGGGGAACTATGCGATGGCGGGGCGGGCGTACTCGCCCAGGTTCCTGTGGATGTGGCCGAACGCCCGCATCTCGGTCATGGGCGGTGAGCAGGCCGCGAACGTGCTCACCACCGTCGGCGACGCCGATCCCGCCGCGATCAGGGCACAGTACGAGCACCAGGGCAATCCGTACTACTCCACTGCCAGGCTCTGGGACGACGGCGTGATCGACCCGCTCGACACCCGTACCGTCCTGGGCCTGGCGCTGTCCGCGGCGGCCAACGCGCCGCTCGAACCCGCCGGTTTCGGCATCTTCCGGATGTGACGCATGTTGTTCGACCGTGTTCTGATCGCCAACAGGGGCGAGATCGCCGTACGGATCGCCCGCACGCTGCGCGCGCTCGGCATCGAGGCGATTGCGGTGCACACGCCGTCCGACGCCGGGGCGCGGCACGTCGGTGAGGCCGACGCCGCCCTCCAGGTGCCGTCCTACCTGGACGTCGAGGCGATCGTCGGAGCCGCCCGCGCGTCCGGCGCGCAGGCCGTGCATCCCGGTTACGGGTTCCTCGCGGAGAACGCCACGTTCGCCCGCCGGTGCGCCGAGTCCGGGCTGGTCTTCGTCGGGCCGCCCGCCGCGGCCATCGAGGCCATGGGCGACAAGATCCGCGCCAAGGAGACCGTGTCGGCGGCCGGCGTGCCGGTGGTGCCGGGCGCGACAGGGCCGGGCCTTGAGGACTGGCGCGACTTCCCCGCCCTGATCAAGCCGTCCGCAGGGGGCGGCGGCAAGGGCATGATCCTCGTACGCGCGGCCGCCGAGCTGCCCGAGGCCCTGGCGTCGGCCAGGCGTACGGCGCGGGCCGCGTTCGGCGACGACACCCTGCTCATCGAGCGCTACGTCGAGAGCCCCCGCCACATCGAGATCCAGGTGCTGGCCGACGCCCACGGCGGCGTCGTGCACCTCGGCGAGCGCGAGTGCAGCCTGCAGCGCCGCCACCAGAAGATCATCGAGGAGGCGCCGTCCCCGTTCCTCACCCCCGAGACGCGCGCGGCCATGGGAGCGGCGGCGGTCGAGGCCGCCCGAGCCGTCGGCTACACCGGAGCGGGCACGGTCGAGTTCATCGTCGACGGCGCCACCGGCGCGTACCACTTCATGGAGATGAACACCCGGCTCCAGGTCGAGCACCCCGTCACCGAGCTGGTCACCGGGCTCGACCTGGTGGAGCTGCAGCTCAGGGTGGCGGCGGGGGAGCGGCTGCCGCTCGCCCAGGAGGACGTGCGGCTCGACGGGCACGCGGTCGAGGCGCGGGTGTACGCCGAGGACCCGGCGCGCGGCTTCCTCCCGACCGGCGGGCGCGTGCTCGCGCTCCGCGAACCCGGGGATCCGGCGGGCCAGGCGGTCGTGCGGGTGGACTCGGGCCTTTCCGAAGGGGCCGTGGTCGGCAGCGAGTTCGACCCCATGATGGCGAAGGTGATCGCCTGGGCGCCCGACCGCCCGGCGGCGTACCGGACGCTCGACCGCGCGCTCGCCGCCACGGCGGTGCTCGGCGTCGTCACCAACGTCCCGTTCCTGCGCGCCCTGACCGCCCACCCGGCCGTCGCGGCCGGCGAGCTGGACACGGGCCTGGTCGAACGCGTCCTGCCCGGCCTGCTGCCCGCCGTGGAGACGCCTGACGCGGTGACGGCGGCGGCGGCGCTGGTCTTCCACGACCAGCCGCGCGGCGACGACCCCTGGGAGGTCGCCGACGGCTGGCGGCTCGGCGAGCCGGCCTGGACGACCTGGCGGCTGGAGTCCCGCGACGGCGTGCACGCGATCCAGGTGCGCGGGCTGCCCCAGGAACAGGCGGAGGTCCTTGTGGGCGAGCAGGCGGTGCCCGCGCGCATCAGGCGCGACGGCGCCGACCTGACCGTCACGCTCGGCGGGCGCGGCGAGCGGTACCTGTGCGTACGCGACGGCGACACGCTCTGGCTCGGCCGCGACGGCGCGTCCTGGTCGTTCACCCGCCACCACATCGGCGACCCGGGCGACCGGCCCGGCGCGGCGGCGGCCGGCGACGGCGTCGTCAGGAGCCCCATGCCGGGCACCGTGCTGCTGGTCAAGGCCCAGCAGGGCGAACGGGTCAGCGCCGGCCAGCCGCTGGTCGTCGTCGAGGCCATGAAGATGGAGCACACGGTCACCGCGCCGCGCGACGGCGTGGTCACCGAGCTGCCCGTGCAAGCGGGCCGGCCGGTGGACATGGACGCCGTCCTGGCCGTGGTCACCGCCGAGGAGGCGTGATGCCGTATCCGATGGAAGGTCTTCCGCAGCAGGTCACGATCTACGAGGTCGGGCCGCGCGACGGACTGCAGAACGAGTCCGCCACCATCCCCGTCGAGGTCAAGGCCGAGTTCATCGACCGGCTCGCCGACGCGGGGCACAAGGTGATCGAGGCCACCAGCTTCGTGCACCCCAAGTGGGTGCCCCAGCTCGCGGACGCCGACGAGCTGCTGCGCCGCCTGCACCGCCGTACCGGCGTGCGCTACCCCGTGCTCGTGCCGAACGCGCGCGGCCTCGACCGGGCGATCGATCTCGGCGTGGCCGAGATCGCCATCTTCGCCAGCGCCACCGAGACGTTCGCCGCCAAGAACCTCAACCGCAGCCTGGAGAGCCAGTTCGAGATGTTCGAGCCGGTCGTGGCCAGGGCGCTGGACAACGGGATCCGCGTGCGGGCGTACGTCTCCATGTGCTTCGGCGACCCCTGGGAGGGGCCCACGCCGATCGCGCAGGTCGTCTCCGTCGGCGAGCGGCTGCTCGGGCTCGGCTGCTACCAGCTCTCCCTGGGCGACACCATCGGCGTCGGCACCCCCGGCCACGTCACCGAGCTGATCCGTGGCTTCCGCCGCCCGGACCGGCTCGCCGTGCACTTCCACGACACCTACGGGCAGGCGCTGGCCAACACCCTGGCCGCGCTGCACTGCGGCGTCACCACCATCGACGCCTCAACCGGCGGGATCGGCGGCTGCCCCTACGCGGAGTCCGCCACCGGCAACCTCGCCACAGAAGACCTCGTCTGGATGCTCCGGGGACTCGGCATCGAGACGGGGCTCGACCTGGGCAAGCTCGTCGCCACCAGCACCTGGCTGGCGGAGCTGCTCGGGCGGCCGAGCCCGTCCCGCGTCGTACAGGCGCTAGCGAAAGGCTGAGAGATGCTCACCGACGAGTACGAAGAGCTGCGCAAGACCGTCGAGGCGTTCGCCCGCGAGGTGGTCGCGCCCGTGATCGGGGACTTCTACGAGCGCGAGGAGTTCCCCTACGACATCGTGCGGCAGATGGGTGCGATGGGGCTGTTCGGCCTGCCCATCCCGGAGGAGTACGGCGGTATGGGCGGCGACTACTTCGCCCTCTGCCTGGCCCTGGAGGAGCTGGCCAGGGTCGACTCCAGCGTCGCCATCACCCTGGAGGCGGCGGTCTCGCTCGGCGCGATGCCCGTCTACCGGTTCGGCTCGCCCGAGCAGCGCCGTACGTGGCTGCCCAAGCTCGCATCCGGCGAGATGCTGGGCGCGTTCGGGCTGACCGAGCCGGGCGGCGGGTCCGACGTGCCCGGCGGGATGCGCACCACGGCCGTGCTCGACGGCGACGAATGGGTGATCAACGGGACGAAGTCGTTCATCACCAACTCCGGCACCGACATCACCGGCGTCGTCGGCGTGGCCGCGCTCACCGGGCTCACCGGCGAGCGCGAGATCTCCACCATCCTCGTGCCGAGCGGCACGCCGGGGTTCACGGTGTCGAAGAAGTACTCCAAGGTCGGCTGGAACGCCTCCGACACCCGCGAACTGTCCTTCACCGACTGCCGCGTGCCCGCCGCGAACCTGCTCGGCGAGCGCGGCCGCGGCTACGCCCAGTTCCTGCGCACCCTCGACGAGGGCCGCGTCGCCATCGCCGCGCTCGGCGTCGGCCTGGCGCAGGGCTGCGTGGACGAATGCCTCAAGTACGTCAGGGACCGCAAGGCGTTCGGCCACCCCATCGGCCACTACCAGGCCATCCAGTTCAAGATCGCCGACATGGAGGCCCGCGCCCACACCGCCCGCCTCGCCTACTACCACGCCGCACAGAAGATGCTCGCGGGCGAGCCGTTCAAGAAGGAGGCGGCGATCGCCAAGCTCGTCTCCTCCAACGCCGCCATGGACAACTCCCGCGACGCGACCCAGGTGTTCGGCGGCTACGGCTTCATGAACGAGTTCCCCGTCGGCCGCTTCTACCGCGACGCCAAGGTGCTGGAGATCGGCGAGGGCACCAGCGAGGTGCAGCGCATGCTCATCGCCCGCCAGCTCGGACTCGGTGACCTGTGACCCGCCGCGCCCGTTTCATCCCGGCACGAAAAGCGGGGAAACGTCAAGCATGGGTTTGCGCAGGCGACGACCGACGATCTAGGGTCGATGCTCATGACGGCTGACGATCTTCTCATCAGGAGAGCGGAGAAAGCGGACGCCGACGAGGTGTTCGCGCTGGCCCGCGAGTTCGGCCTGACCTTCAGGCCCGAGCGCGAGGCCTTCGACGCCGCGCTGCCCGCGCTGCTGGCCAACGACGACGCCCTGCTGCTCGCGGCCGTCGTCAACGGGCGCGTGCGCGGCTACCTGCTCGGCTTCGTCCACCTCACCCTCTTCGCCAACGGGCCGGTCGCCTGGGTGGAGGAGGCCATGGTGCAGTCCGGCTCCCGGCGGCAGGGCGTCGGGCGGTCGCTGCTGGAGGAGTTCGAGCGGTGGGCACGCTCCCGCGAGGCCGGCTACGTCGCGATGGCCACGCGGCGGGCGCCGGAGTTCTACCACGCGCTGGGCTACGAGGCGTCGGCCACGTTCTTCCGCAAGGTGCTGCGATAGGGGCCACCTGGCGGGCGATTCTGTCGGCGCCGGGTGGCATGCTGAGGGCGTGAGGATCCACGCCGTGAGCCCGCTGCTCGTCGGGCGCTCCCGCGAGCTCGCCGCCCTCGGCGACGCCCTGTCCAGGGCGCGCGCCGGCATACCGGCCACCGTGCTCGTCGGCGGCGAGGCCGGGGCCGGCAAGACCCGCCTGATCAACGAGTTCACCGGGCGGCACACGAGCGACGCCATGGTGCTCGTCGGCGCCTGCCTGGAGCTGGGCACAGAGGGCCTGCCTTTCGCGCCGTTCACCGCCGTGCTGCGCCAGCTCGTCCGCGAGCTGGGTCACGACGCGGTCGCCGCGCTGGTGCCGGGCGGCAACGCGCGCGGGCTCGCCAGGCTGCTGCCCGAGTTCGGCGAGCCGGGCAAAGACGGGGCCGAGGCCAGGGCGCGGCTGTTCGAGCAGGTGCTCGGGCTGCTGGAGCGCCTGGCAGACGAGCGGCCCGTGGTGCTCGTCGTCGAAGACGCCCACTGGGCCGACCGCTCCACCCGCGACCTGCTCACGTTCCTCGTCCGCTACCAGCGCACCGCCGCCCGGGTGCTGCTCGTGGTCACCTACCGCACCGACGAGCTCCACCGCACCCACCCGCTGCGGCCGTTGCTCGCCGAGCTGGGGCGCATCGAGTCGGTCGGCAGGGTCGAGCTGCGCAGGCTCACCCGCAAGGAGGCCGTCGCGCTGGCCGTCGGCATGCTGGAGCGCGAGCCGTCCGCGGCCGACATGGACCTCATCTACGCCCGCAGCGAGGGCAACCCGCTGTTCGTCGAGGCGCTGCTCACCGAGTCGGGGGCGGGCGAGCCGCTGCCCGAGTCGCTGCGCGACCTGCTGCTCGCCGCCGTCGAGCGGCTGCCCGAAGAGACCCAGGAGCTGCTGCGGGTGGCCAGCGCCGGCGGGCAGCGCATCGAGCACGCTCTGCTCAGCGCCGTCGCCGGGCTCGACGACGCCGCCCTGTCGCGCGCGCTGCGCCCGGCCGTGGCGGGCAACGTCCTGGTCGTCGACGGCGAGGGCTACGCCTTCCGCCACGCCCTCATCCGCGAGGCGCTCCACCACGACCTGCTGCCCGGCGAGCACACCCGACTGCACACCCGCTACGCCGAGGCCCTCGAGCACGACCTGTCGATCCTGCCCGCCCCGCGCGGCGCGATCGAGCTGGCCCACCACTGGCACTCCGCCCACGACTCCACCTGGGCGCTGGTCAGCGCCTGGCACGCGGCCGCCGCCGCCCGCAAGTCCACCGCCTACGACGAGCAGCTGCGCATGCTCTCCCGCATGCTCGAGCTGTGGGACCAGGTGCCCGACGCGGCCGAGCGCATCGGCGCCGACCGGCTCGACGTGCTCAGGGTGACCGCCGTCGTCGCCCACCTGGCCGGCGAGTTCGAGCGCGGCATCGCCGTGTCCAGCGCCGCGCTCGACGAGCTGGCCCGCGACCCCGGGCTCGAGGCCGACCCGGTCAGGGCCGTCATGCTGCTGCGCCAGCGTAGCCACACCCGCTACGACCTCGGCCGCCCCGGCTTCATCGACGACCTGCGCAGGGCCGCCGAGCTCGTGCCCGACGACCAGCCGCTGCTGCGCGGCAGGGTGCTGGAGTCGCTGGCCCGCATGCTCCACGGCCCGGCCACCCGGGCCGAGCGCGCGGCCACGGCCAGGGCCGCCATGGAGATCGGCCACACCCTGGGCCACGCCGGCCTCGAGGCCCACGCCATCATCGACCTCGCCTGGGGGCTGACCGACTACTCCGACATGGAGCCGCAGCTCCAGGCGTTCGCCGAGGCCCGGCAGATCGCCGCGCGCGGTGAGGTCTTCAGCGCGCTCATGCGCTGCGCGATCTCCGAGTCCGACGCGCTCGAAGGCGCGGGCCGGCATGAGCAGGCCGCCGAAGTGGCCAGGAAGGGCATCGAGGAGTCCCTGCACTACGGGCTGGCCCGCACGTCCGGCGCGTTCCTGTCGATCAACCTGGCGGAGCCGCTGGTCTCGCTCGGGCGATGGGACGAGGCGCTCCAGGTGATCGACCACGCCCTCGACCTCGCGCCGCCCGCCCCCTACGCCGCCAGCCTGCGCGGGTTCGCCACCGACATCGCGCTCGCGCGGGGCGACCACGACCGGGCCGCCCGCCTGCTCGACTCCAGCCGCCGCGTCCTGGCCCGCGGCGCCCACCGCGACCAGCACGTCCTGCCGCATCTCCGCAGGGAGGTGCTGGCGCTCATGTGCCGCGGGCAGCTCGGGGAGGCGGTGGCGGCGGCGCTGCGCGGCATGGAGGGCGACGACCTCATCAACGGCCCCCGCTACGCCTGGCCTGTCGTGACCACCTTCGGGCGACTCGTCCGCATGGCGGTGCCCGCCTCACGCCTGCTCGATGCGATCAGGGATGATGCGCTGAGTGGGTCCGACGCGGGTGGCGCGCCGGGTTCCGGGGTGGCCCAAGGTGAGGCGCTCGTGGAGCAGGCGCTGCTGTTGCTGCGGCGGCTGCGGGCGCTCGGGCGTGAGCTCAGGTGCGAGGGCCCGCTGCAGGAGGCGCATCGGCTCACCTTCATCGCGCTGACCGGCCCAGAGAAGCCCTGGGACGAGGGGGTCGAGCCGGCCGCCTGGCAGTTCGCGGCCTGGGAGCAGGCGGTGGCGGCGTGGGCCGCGTTGCGGCAGCCGTACGCGGAGGCGCAGTGCCTGCTCGCGGCCGGGCAGGCGGCGCTCGCGTGCGGCGCCCGCCAGGAGGCCGCCACGCGGCTCGCCCGGGCCCGCACGCTGGCCCGCGACCTGGGCGTCACACCGCTGCTCGAACAACTCGACGTACTCGGCCGCCGCGCCAGGATCGGCGGCTCCGACGAGGCCACCGACGCCCAGCCGCTGGGCCTGACCGCACGCGAGCTGGAGGTCCTGCGCGAGGTGACGAACGGCCGCAGCAACCGCGAGATCGCGGAGGAGCTGGTCATCTCGATCAAGACGGTGAGCGTGCACGTCTCCAACATCCTGGCCAAACTCGGCGTCGCCACCCGAGGCGAAGCCGCCGCCACCGCCCACCGCCTCCACCTCTTCGACTAGGCTCCGCCGGCCGTTTGGTCTCGGTGTCGGGGTGGTGTCGGCCGGGTGTCCTTTTCCGCGCCGCTGCCCCGCCAACCACCTCCACCCCTTCGGCTGGACCGGCTCAAGAGAGGCTGCCGATTCGGCCTTTATCGTCCTTGTTCTGGGTCGGCCGGCTGCCTTGGGGTGGGCGTGTGGGGCGCGGCTTTGTGTTCTGCGGCTTGCCTTTGCCTTTCCGGGTGGTGGTCAGCCGGTCAGTTGGGCTTCCAGGCGGTAGCCGTCCACTGTGACGTAGACCTGGTCGCCAGGGCGGGCGTTCAGGCGCATCAGTACCGGCTGGAGGGAGTCGAAGACGGGCTGGTGGCCCTGCCAGACCAGGACGATGGCGTTGTCACCGGGGCCCGTGACCGACAGGAGGGTGCCGGGGCGCATGCCGAGCTGGGCGGCGTAGCCCTCCGGGACCGGCACCGGGCCGCCCCTGAGGTGTTCCGGGGTGACCTCGATGCGTTGCCAGCGGCGCGGGTCGGACGACGGGCTGGGCAGCGGCGGGGGAGGCGTGGGCGGCGTGCCTGCCAAGGTGCCGGAGAGCATGGGCGAGCGGCCGCCCGACAGCGCCGACAGGGTGGCCAGCGCGGCCGACGGGTCGATCGAGCTGCTCGCGGCGGGCGGGATGGGCTGGCCGCCGCGGTGGTGGTGGCCGTTCGCGCCGGGGGTGCGGCGGGGCAGCGGCTGGGCCGGGCTGGGAGCAGCGGCCGCGGCGTCGCGGCTGGTCTCCGGGGGCAGGGCGTCGAGCCACGCCTTGGCGGAGTGGGCGCGGATGCCCAGCTCGCTCATGAGCTCGACGACGTCCGCGTCGGGCGGGGCCGAGGCGAGGAGCTGCCGCGTACGCGCCTGGAGGCCGTACATGTCGCCGACGACCAGCCAGCCGTCCTGGAGGCGGCGGTCCGGCATGAGCGTCACGAGGACCCGCCACAGCGGCGTACGCAGCGATGGAACCGTCACCGGGTGGGCCGGGTCGGCGCCGATCAGCTGATCCTCGGTGGCCGCCGCGCCCAGCCACTCCGTCAGCCGGAACATGTGCCCGGTGACCGGCGCGGACTCCGAGGAGCGCAGCCACTGCAGGACGCGTTCCTCGGCGGTGCGCTGGGCCAGCGAGAGCGCCTCGCGTTCGACGAGCATCTTGTGGGCGAGCGTACGCAGGCTCACCGGGTCCTCGGCGAACAGCCGGTGCTGGGCCACGGCCAGCTCCAGCTTGTCGAGGTTGCGGAAGAGGTTGTCCACGACCCTGACCATGGCGTGGTCCGGGTCGGTGGGGATGGGGCCGGAGCCCGCGTAGGCGGGCGTGCCCTTCCCCGGGACGGACGTGTTCGTGCCCGGCACGGCGGTGCTCGCGCCAGAGCCGGGGGCGCTCGCACCCGAGCCCGGGCCGTTCGTGCCGGAGCCGGGGGCGGTCGCACCCGAGCCCGGCGCGTTGGTGCCGGAGCCGGGGGCGTTCGTGCCTGGGATCGCCGGGAGGGAGCCCGTTCCGGGGCCGCCCGCTCCCATTCCGGGTCCGCCGCCCGCGCCAGGTCCGCCGCCTGCACCAGGACCGCCTGTGCTCGCTCCGCCTGCGCTGCCGGCGCCTGCGCGGGTCGCCGGGCTGCCGGGGCCGCCGGGCAGCTCGTTGCCGGGGGCTCCGGGCATGCCGTTGCCTGCGCCGGCTGCGGCAGCGCCGGTGTCCTGGCGGCCGGGCTGAGCGGTGGGGCGTTGCGGGAGGCGGTCCTGCTGACCTGGGCGCTGGGGCAGGCCCTCGCCCGCGAAGCCCTGGCGGGCCGCGCCGCCCTGCTGCGCCCCAGGAGCGCCGTTGGAGGCGGCGGGGAAGCTCCCCGTCTGGCGGGAGCCGAGCGCGCCGTCCGAGGCGGCGGGGAAACTGCCCGTCTGGCGGGATCCGGGCGCGCCGTCGGGGGCGGCCGGGAAACTGCCCGTCTGGCGGGAGCCGGGCGCGCCGTCAGGGTTTGCGGCGAAGCTGCCGGTTTGAGGGGAGCCGGAGGCGTCGGGGACCGCTGGGAAGGAGCCCGTCTGACGGGGGCCGGGGGCGCCCTCGGGGAAGGTGCCGGGGCGGCGCTGCTGGCCGCCGTCGGCGGGCGCGCCGGGAAAGGCCCCCGGCTGGGACGCCGCCGGGAAAGAACCGGTCGAACGCGACCCGGGCGGAACGGGGAAAGAGCCGCTGGTGCGCGAGTCGGCCCCCTGGGCGGGGGAGGAGCCGGTGCCGGGCCGGCCGTCGGACGCACCGGGGTCGTTACCGGCCTGTCGAGAGCCGGGTGCGCTGTCGGTAGCGGCCGGGAAACTGCCGGTTTGGCGGGATCCGGGGGTGCCGTCGGAGGCTGCGGGGAAGCTGCCGGTCTGGCGGGGGCCGGGTGCGTTGTCAGGGGCGGCCGGGAAGTTGCCCGTTTGCCGGGAACCGGGGGCGCCGTCGGGAGTTGCGGCGAAGCTGCCGGTCTGGGGGGAGCCGGAGGCGTCGGGGACCGCTGGGAAGGAGCCCGTCTGTCGGGAGCCGGGATTGGCGTCGGCGAAAGCGCCGGTCTGGCGGGGGCCATCCGACACAGCCGGGAAAGAGCCCGTCTGGCGCGGGCCGGGGGTGCCCTCGGGGAAGGTGCCGGGGCGTTGCGGGTCGCCGTCGCCGGGCGCGCCGGGGTAGGAGCCGCCCGGACGCTGGGGCAGGGGGCCGTTCTGAGTGCCGGAGCCCGCGAAGGGGCCGCCTGACGGGGACTGGCCTTCCTGCGCGGCGAACGGGCCGCTCTGGCCGTCCGCTGGGGGCTGGCCGCCCTGGGGGGCGAAGGGGCCGCTTGTCTGGGGGCGGCCGGTGGTGGTGTCGATGGGTGCGGGGAGCGGGCCGGAGGGAGTGGCCTGGGCGAAGGGGCCGCCGGCGCCGGCCTGGGCTGCCAGCGGTTGTGCGGCCGGGTCGCCCTGTGCGGGGAAGGGGCCGGACTCCGGCACCGGGAACGCGCCCGACGGTACGCCCTGGCCGCGTTGGAGCGGCCGGGTGACCTCGGGGTGGCCGCCCGCGACCCCCGGGACGCTGGCGGCGCCAGGAGCGGCGCCGGACGCGTCGGGCTGGGCCGGGATGCGGCCGAGGATCTCGCGGAAGACCGAGCCGATGACGACCTCGGGTGTGGCCGACGGCGTGCCGAGGTCACTGGGGGACAGCCGGCGCAGCCGCTGCCAGCCGCCGAGGCCGGTGATCGCCGTACGGGTGGCGTCGGGCCAGCCCGGCAGCGCGGGGTCGATGTGGTGGACCGTCAGCGCGGGCAGCAGGTCGGACAGGGGGAGGTGGTCCCAGCGGGAGGAGGCGAGCCGCGCGAGGCGTTCGCAGATCCAGTCGAGCCCCGTCATGCCGAGGGCCTTGGGCAGCGGCAGGGAGTGCCACCATCCGGCGGGCAGGCGTGGGTCGCCCAACGCCTCGGCCACCTGCTGGGGCCGGCTCCATCGCAGCGCAGGGACCAGGTCGCTCAGGCAGATCGATGACTCGACTTCCATCGGCGGACCTTATCCTCCCCAGTGAGCCGCGTGTGCTGCCCGTAACGCATGTGGCTAATGGTGCAGCCTACGCGGCAAGCTATCAATCAGTGTGAATAGGGTAAAGACGGTTCAGATCCAAACCGTACCGTGGACGGCCGCCCACCTGGGCCACACATGCGGCACCGGCACGGCAACCCACCTCCAGAGCCGCCCGCGTCCCGGCGCCGCGCAGCGTCGCGGCGATGAACCCGGCGGCGAAGGCGTCACCTGCGCCCGTCGAGTCCACGACCTCAGCGGATCGGCCCTCGGCCGTCGCCACCACCTCACCGTCTCGCGCGGCCAGCGCCCCCTCCGCGCCGAGTTTCACGACCGCTGTGCCATATCTCTCACTCAAGAGTACGGCCGCACGCTCGGCCGATGTCACCCCGGTGAGCAGAAGCGCCTCATCGAGGTTGGGCAGGATCAGCTCGGCGGCGGCCGTCGCCTGCATGAAACGTTCGACGCCGAAGTCGCGCAGCGGCCCCGTGGAGGCCGGGTCCACGCTCACCGTGATGCCCGCCGCCACGGCGTCGGCCATGGCGCGGGCGGCCAGGCGCAGGCCGGGCTCGGCGAACAGGACGTACCCCGACAGATGCAGCCGGCCGACGCCGTCGAGCAGCGCCGGGTCCCAGTCGTCCTCGGAGATCAGGTCACCGGCGCCGCGGTTGGTGAGCATCGAGCGTTCGCCGCTCTTGTCCACCATGGCGATCACCACGGCGGTGGGGTGGTCGGGATCCACGGAGAAGTGGGGCTGGACGCCCGTGTTGATCAGTTCGGTGGCGTGCCACTCGCTGCTGTCGTAGCCGAGCTTGGCCAGCAGGTGGACCTCGGCTCCCAGGCAGGCGGCCCAGGCGGCGGTGTTGGCGCCGGAGCCGCCGGGACGCAGCACGATCTCGGCGGCGGTGTCCTCGCCCGCCAGGACGGGCGAGCCGTGCAGCGCCACGACGTCGGTGACGACGTCGCCGATGATCAGGAGGGCGTCACCGTTCACGATCGGGACCAGGCCAGGGCGATGCGGGCGGCGAGCGCGGCGTTGCCGCGCACGGCGGCCAGGTTGGCCTCCAGGGACGCGCCCTTGGTGCCGTCGACCAGGTAGCCGAGCAGGAACGGGGTGATCGCCTGGCCCTTGACGCCGTCGCGCTCGGCGGCGGCCAGCGCGTCGGCGAGCACCCGGTCGTGCAGCTCGGGATCGAGCTGCTGCTCCTTGGGCACCGGGTTGGCGACGATCAGGGCCGTCTCGGTGCCGCCGAGCGCGTCCTGGCCGCGCATGACGGCCGCCGCCTCGTCGGCCGTCTCGATCCGCCACTCGATCGGCTGGCCGGAGGAGTGCAGGTAGAAGCCGGGGAACGTGTCGGTGCGGAACCCGGCCACGCTCACCCCGCGCGTCTCCAGCCGCTGCAGCGTGGCCGGCACGTCGAGGATCGACTTGACGCCCGCGCACACGACCGTGATGCGGGTGCGGGCGAGCGTGTCGAGGTCGGCGGACTCGTCCTGGTCCTCGGTCCAGTGGCGGTGCACGCCGCCCAGGCCGCCGGTGGCGAAGACGCGGATGCCGGCGCGGGCGGCCAGGAACGACGTGGCCGACACGGTGGTCGCGCCGCTCGCCTTCAGCGCCGCCGCCAGCGGCAGGTCGCGCTGGCCCAGCTTGCGCAGGCCCGGCTCGGTGGCGATGCGCTCCAGCTCGACCTCGTTCAGCCCGATGCGGGGCACCCCGTCGAGCACCGCGATCGTGGCGGGGACGGCGCCCTCGTCTCGTACGATGCCCTCCAGCTCGCGCGCCACCTCCAGGTTGCGCGGCTGCGGCAGCCCGTGGGAGATGATCGTGGACTCCAGGGCCACGACCGGCGCTCCGGTCGCCAGGGCCTCGGCGACCTCGTCGGACGGCTGCGGAACGGCGTCGGTGGTGCTGCGCATGGTGAGGCTCGTGCTCCTTGAGTGGTGGTGGCCCTGCGTGTGAGGAACGGCGGCTCTGATGAGATTTGTTCCGAACAGAGCAGCGTACGGGCCCCTTGCCCGGCCGTCCACTTGAGGACCGCGCGGCCCGTGGCGTCCTGACCGGTATCGGCCTTAAGGTGCGAGGATGAGTGCGTATGACGTGATCGTGGCCGGAGGCGGGCACAACGGGCTGGTGGCGGCGGCGTACCTGGCACAGGCCGGGCGGCGGGTGCTGGTGCTGGAGCGGCACGAGCACGTCGGCGGCCTGGCGATCTCGGCGCAGGCTTTCCCCGGCGTGGACGTGCGCCTGTCGCGGTACTCCTATCTCGTCAGCCTGCTGCCCTCGAAGATCGCCCGCGATCTCGGGCTCGACCTGGAGCTGCGCCGGCGGCGCTACGCCTCGTACACGCCCAAAGGCGACACGGGGCTGCTCGTGGACAACGAGGACGACCTGCGAACGGCGGCCTCGTTCCGGCACGTGACGGGCGGCGAGTCCGACCACGAGGCGTGGCGGCGCTTCTACGGCATGGTCGCCGAGGTCGCGCGGGTGCTGGCGCCCACCCTGCTGGAGCCGCTGCGCCCGCAGGCCGAGATCGAGCGGATGGTCGGCCCCGAGGCGTGGCGCGACCTGTTCGGGCGGCCGATCGGGGAGAGCGTGGCCGAGCGGTTCGCCGACGACACCGTACGCGGGGTCGTGCTCACCGACGCGCTCATCGGCACCTTCGCCGCCCCCGACACCGACCTGCTGGCCAACCGCTGTTTCCTCTACCACGTGATCGGCGACGGCACCGGCGAGTGGAACGTCCCCGTCGGCGGCATGGGCGCGGTCTCCGGCGCGCTGGAGGCGGCGGCCAGGCGAGCGGGCGCCGAGATCAGGACGGGCGCGGAGATCGTCGGCATCGACCCGTCGGGCGAGGTGACGTTCAGGGACGGCGCGGGCGAGCACGCCGTGCGGGGTGGGCACGTGCTGGTCAACCTGCCGCCCGCGGTGCTCGACCGGCTCATGGGACGGCCCGCGACGGTGCCCGAGGGCGCGCAGCTCAAGGTCAACATGGTGCTGACCCGGCTGCCCCGCCTGAAGGACGCGACGGTGGATCCGGGGGCGGCCTTCAGCGGTACGTTCCACATCAACGAGGGACGTGACCAGCTCGCGCGGGCGTACGAGCAGGCGGCGCGCGGTGAGATCCCGGAGCTGCCGCCCGCCGAGGTCTACTGCCACTCGCTGACCGACCCGTCGATCCTGGGGCCCGGCCTGCGGGGGCGGGCGGAGACGATGACGCTGTTCGGCCTGCACATGCCCGCCCGCCTTTTCCGGAAAAATCCGGAGAAAGCGCGGAAGATGGCGTTGGATGCCACCTTCGCCTCCATCAACGCCGTCCTCGCAGAGCCGATCGAGGACTGCCTGCTCACCGCCCCCGACGGCACCCCGTGCGTCGAGGTCAAGACCCCCGTGGACCTGGAGACCGACGCGGGCCTGCCCGGCGGCCACATCTTCCACACCGACCTGAGCTGGCCGTACGCGGAGAGCGGCGGCTGGGGCGTGGACACCGAGCACGAGCGCATCCTGCTCTGCGGTGCCGCCGCCCGCAGGGGCGGCGGCGTGAGCGGCATCGGCGGCCACAACGCCGCCATGGCCCTGCTCACCGCCTGACACCGCACTCGCCGCACTCGGCGCAGTCAGGCCGGGATGGCCGGGATGGCCGGGCCAGGATGATCGGCCGGCTGGTGGCAGGGCCGGCCGGGCCCGGAGGGCTGGGCTTGGGGGCGGGGCTTGGGGGCGGGGCTTGCGGGGCCGGTGGGGCTCGCCGCCGGTTACTCGTCCGGTTGCTCGCCGGTGACGAGCTTGGTGGCGACGCGGAGCGCCACCTCGTTCAAGTCCGTCTCCGGGTCCGACTCCGACCCGAACAGGAGCGGCAGGTTGCCGAGGATCACCGCGAGCACCGCCAGCCTGGACTCGAACTGCTTCTCCGCGCTCTCGCCTGGCACGCACAGCAGCGACACCAGCGAGATCACGCACCCGCGCAGGCGTTCGCCCTTCGGGTGGTGCTCCAACGCGCCCTGGTTGACCTGGGCGAACCTGAACAGCGGCCGCCACTGGTCGGAAAGCAGCCCGGAGATCCGCCGCAGGATCTCCAGCCGCGCCTCCGTGGTGGCCGGCTGCTGCCTGCCCCAGGCCACCAGTTCCTCGATCGACTCGACCAGCCGCTCGATCACGCCGGTGAGGATCTCCTCCTTCGTACGGAAGTGGTAGTAGAGAGCCGGTCTGGTGATCTGGAGCCGCTCCGCCACCTCCTGCAGCGACGTCTTGTCGTATCCGCGCTCGGCGAACAGCTCCAGCGCGACCTGCTGGATCCGCTCTCGTGTGTCCGTCCGCCGCCCTGCCATCTCGCTCCTTCTGTTGACGGCCGTGCCTCGCATTGTTTACTTTCGCGTAAGTAAGCAATGCGGAGTCCGGCTATTACGGAGCAGACTATGGCGGAAAGCTTCCCTGTCCATCGCACGTGCCCGTTCGCCCCGCCTCCCGAGTACGAGGGCTGGCGCGACCAGGCCCCCCTCGTCAGAGGCGAGACCTCCCGCGGCGAGGTGTGGCTCGTCACCCGGCACGCCGAGGCCCAGCAGATCCTCGCCGGAACCGGCTTCAGCACCGACCCCCGCACCCCCGGCCACCCCAGCGCCCCCGACACCGCGACGATGACGCCCGAGGAGATCGCCGCAGCCCATCAGCTGTCCGTCGGGTTCTTCATCGACCACGACCCGCCCGAGCACACCCGCTTCCGGCGGCTGCTCATCAGCGAGTTTACCGTCCGGCGGGTCAGGGAGATGCGGCCCGGCATCCAGCGGCTGGCCGACGAGCTGCTCGACGACATGACCGCCAAGGGCGACGAAGGGGAGCTGGTGGAGGCGTACGGGCTGGCGCTCCCGTCGCTGGTCATCTGCCGGCTGCTCGGCGTCCCGTACGCCGACCACGACTTCTTCCAGTCCCGCACCAGGATGATGGTGGACGCCGGGGCCGACGAGCGGGCCAGGCGGTCGGCGACGTACGAGATCAGGTCCTACCTCGCCGACCTCGTCACCGACGTCGTCGCCGCGCCCGAGGACGACCTGCTGGGCCGGCTGGCCACCGGCGGCAAGCTGACCGCCGAGGAGCTGACCGGGGTGGCCTTCCTGCTGCTCGTCGCCGGTCACGAGACCACGGCGAACATGATCCCGCTGTCGGCGTACACGCTGCTGCGCAACCCTGACCAGCTCGCCGCGCTGCGCGAGAACCCCGGCGGCTGGCCGGCCGCGGTCGAGGAGCTGCTGCGCTACCACTCGATCGTCGACTGGGTGGCCTTCGACCGGGTGGCCGTCGAGGACCAGGAGATCGGCGGGCAGCTCGTCAGGAAGGGCGAGGGCGTGTACGTGCTCGGCGCGTCGGCCAACAGGGACGAGCGGGCGTTCGAGCGGCCCGACGACTTCGACGTCCAGCGCGGCGCCCGCCACCACGTGGCCTTCGGGTACGGGGTGCACCAGTGCCTCGGCCAGAACCTGGCGCGGGCCGAGCTGGAGATCGCGCTGCGCACGTTGTTCGAGCGGCTGCCCGGGCTGCGCGTCACGGCGACGGAGGAGGAGCTCGGCCTGAAGTACGGCAAGGCCATCTTCGGGCTCACCAGGATGCCCGTGGCCTGGTGATCGTCAGGAAACGAAGGTGAGATCGTTCATCCGGTTCTCATGATGACGCCTTACCTTTGGTAAGTATGAGTGAGCCTGCACGTCTGCTGGTGGTCGACGACGAGCCCGCGTTGCGCGAGGCGCTGCAGTCGAGCCTGGAGTTCGAGGGCTACAAGGTCGCCACCGCCGACGACGGGCAGCAGGCCCTCGACGCGCTGGGCGCGGAGACGTACGACGCGGTGCTGCTCGACGTGATGATGCCACGGCTCGACGGGCTCACCGCGTGCCGCAGGCTGCGGTCGTCGGGCAACCACGTGCCCGTCCTCATGCTCACCGCCCGCGACGCCGTCGGCGACCGGGTGTCGGGGCTCGACGCGGGGGCCGACGACTACCTGGTCAAGCCGTTCGAGCTGGACGAGCTGCTGGCCCGGGTGCGCGCGCTGCTGCGGCGGGCCTCGATCAGCACGGGCACGCCGGAGGGCGACACGCTCACCTACGGCGACCTGCGCATGGACCAGGCCACCAGAGAGGTCACCCGCGGCGAGCGCAGGCTCGACCTGACCCGCACCGAATACCTGCTGATGGAGCTGTTCCTCGCGCACCCGCGCCAGGTACTGACCCGCGACCAGATACTCAGCGAGGTGTGGGGCTTCGACTTCGAGCCGACCTCCAACTCGCTCGACGTCTACGTCATGTATCTGCGGCGCAAGACCGAGGCCGGCGGCGAGCCGCGAGTGATCCACACCGTGCGCGGGGTGGGGTACGTCCTGCGGAACTCCCCATGAGCAGGCGCACGAGCACGATGCGGTCCCGTCTGGCCGCGCTCTCCAGACGGGGCAGCCTGCGCACGCGGCTGACGCTGCTCGTCACGGTCGCCGTGGCGGTGGCCATCGCGACGTGCGCCGGCCTGTCCTACTACATCGTGCAGCAGCGGCTGCGCAGCAACCTCGACATGAGCATCGTGGAGTCGCTGAAGGACAGCGACCGCGACTACCTCCAGCATCACTGCACCGAGCAGGGCACGCAGGGCATGTTCGACGGCATGGCGACGCTGCTGCGCTCCGACGGCACCACCTGCTCGATCGGGCCGCCCATTGTCCCCGTGTACGACAAGGACTCCGAGGCGTTCGAGCCGTGCGAGCCGGTCTACCGCGACGGCCACACCAGCGACGGCACGCCGGTCCGGGTGGTGGCGCTCAACTTCGACAAGGGCGTGGCCGTGATGGAGGCCAGGCCGATGTGGTGGGTCAGCAACACGCTGCGGCGCTCAGCGCTCATGCTGAGCGGCATCACCGCGCTCGGCGTCATCGGCGCGGCCTGGGCCGGGCTCGTGATCTCGCGGGCCGCGCTGCGCCCGGTCGGCGAGCTGACCAAGGCGGTCGAGCACATCGCCCAGACCGAGGACCTCGGCACCCGCATCCCCGTCACCGGCAACGACGAGATCGCCCGCCTGTCGTCGTCGTTCAACGCCATGACGGCCGCGCTGGCCGGGTCGAGAGAGCGGCAGAAGCAGCTCGTCGCCGACGCGGGCCACGAGCTGCGCACACCGCTCACCACCCTGCGCACCAACATCGATCTGCTGCTGCGCAGCGAGCAGACCGGCCGCAGCCTCGACCCGGCCGCCAAGGAACGCCTGCTGGTCAACGTCAAGGCGCAGTTCGCCGAGCTGTCCACGCTGGTCACCGACCTGCTCCAGCTCGCCAGGGGCGACAACGACCACGAGCCGCACGTCGAGCTGGCCCTGCACGAGGTGGTCACCGCGGCGGTCGAGCGGGCCAGGCTGCGCGGCGCCGAGGTCAGCACCGACCTGCGGCCCTGGTATCTCGTGGGCAACGCCGCCTCTCTGGAACGTGCCGTGCTCAACCTCATGGACAACGCGGCCAAGTTCAGCCCTGGCGGCCAGATCGAGGTGCGGCTGCTCGACGGCCGGCTGACCGTCCGCGACCACGGGCCGGGCTTGCCGGAGGAGGAGCTGCCGCACGTCTTCGAACGCTTCTGGCGCTCGCCCTCCGCCCGCGGCCTGCCCGGCTCGGGGCTGGGCCTCGCGATCGTCAAGCAGGCCGTCGAGGAGGCGGGCGGCACGGTACGCCTGGGCAACGCGCCCGGTGGCGGCGCGATCGCGATCATGGAGCTGCCCGGGAGTAACGTACGCCAGTCCGCGTCCTGAAGGCGGCCCCCGGGGTTCTGAAGGCGGCCCCTCGGGGTTGACAACGATCAGCGAGGTCGTGGTGCTGATCGGCGACAACGGCGCGGGCAAGTCCACGCCGGCGAAGATCCTGTCCGGGGTCGAGCGGCCGGACGGCGGGACGATCGCGATCGACGGCGAGCCCGTCGCGAGACGCGGGAGGCGTGCGAGCGGCTCGGGGTGCGGCTGGCCTCGCAGAGCGCGCCCGTGTCCGCGTTGTCCGGCGGGCAGCGGCAGGGGGTCGCCGTCGGAGCGCGGGACGGGGGGCCCGCGCGGGCCGGCCTAACGCGGTGGTGAAGTGCGGCGCTCAGGCACGGTGATCAGGCGGGGCGATCAGGCGGGGTGGTCAGGCGGGGAGGGCGGCGAGGAGGAAGGCGAGGCGGGCGGCGGCCGACTCGACGTCGTCGGTGGTGCCCAGGCGGTAGCCCCAGGAGGTGATGAACGCGCCCTCGTCGGAGCAGGTGACGGTCTCGGCGAGGGTGGCGGAGAACCGGTTGCGAACCGACACGTACGCCGGGTCGCAGGCCAGCGCGATGCTCTGCACGGACAGGTCAGCGTGACGACCCGCGTGCCAGGCGAAGCGCTCAAGGCTGAGCGCGGTATCAAGCATCATGCGTCACCTCCGCAACGTCTCGCGACAGAATTGCACGATCTTGGCGGAGGAGGCAAGCAATTGCTGCGGTTAATGTGGAGTTTGTTTCCGGTATTCGTGAAGAACGGAGATGATGACCTCCCGTCCGGTCTCATCGAACTCCGCCACCTTCACGTAATCGTCGAAGGCCCGTACGTAAAAGGCGATGTCGTCGGGGTCGCGCAGGATGAGGTCCTTCGTCATGGTGGCGACCGCGACCATGGCCTCGTTGAAGATCCAGAAGCCGTTGATCGGGCTGGACGGCAGCTCGGTGCCGAACGGGATGACGCCGAACTCCACGTTCGGCAGGGTGCTGACCGCGAGCAGGCGGTCGAGCTGGCCGCGCATCACCTCGGGCGGGGCCACCGCGGAGCGCAGCGCGGCCTCCGTGACGACGAACCTGAACGTGCGCGTGCGGTCGTACAGGATCTCCTGGCGCTGCATGCGCACCCGAACCGCCGCGTCGATCTGGTCGGCGGCGCTGTAGAGGCGCTTGACCTTGCGGAAGACGTGCCTGGCGTACTCGGAGGTCTGCAGCAGGCCCACGATGATGCCGGGCTCGAAGACGCGGAACAGTTTGGTGCGCGCCTCCAGGTCGCGGATGTCCTCCTGGAGTGCGGCCAGGCCGCTGCGGTGGCGCTGTTTCCAGTCGTCGTGCCGTTCGAGCAGCGCGATCGACTGCCGGATGAGCTCGTCGGTCGTGTCGGGCGAGGCGTTGACGGCCTGCGCCCACACGACGACGTCATCCTCGGTCGCAGTCTGCCGGGCGTTCTCGAGGCGGGAGACCTTGGAGGGTTGCCAGCGCAACCGCTCGGCCAGCTCCTTGCCCGACAGATGGGCCGCCTCGCGCAATTGGCGTAACTGGCTGCCGAGATCGATGCGCGCCTGCTGAAAGGACGTCACGCGGCAAGAGGCTAGCTCCGGTCACGCCGATCATGCCAGGGCCCTCCGCAAATGTGATCAAGCGGTTGCCGTGGGTGTCTCTTCGCTGGTCGGGAAAGCGGTTACCGTCCCATTCCGATCATCGGGCAGGACGCGGCGGGCGATGTCGGTGAGGAGTTCGCGGGGCACTTCGACCGCTGTCTCGCCGTCGAGGACGTCGCGGAGGTCCGCCAGCGCCTCCGCGTCGGTGACTTGCAGACCCTGCACGACGATGGTGCCGCGGTCGGTCTCGTACAGGGTGGGGCAGGCGCCCGCCTCCGAGGTGGAGCCGAGAAACCGCATACGCATGACGTTCCTTCCCCGATGATTGATGCAATTGCGCGCAATTGTACGGGCCGGGGGTAAGCATGTGATCGTTTTTCCGGAAATCGTGATATAAGGCTGGCGCCGACATATGCCTTTTGTGGCGATTTATGGTGGCTATGTGTAGCTTTTGGGGCGTTCGACCGATCAGGAGAGCGCGCCGCCCATGAACTCCCGCGCCCGCTCGAACAGGCTCAGCGTCGTCGCGTGCAGCAGGTCGCCGATGTCCTTGGGCGCTTTGCCGGCGCACGCCCGCGCGTGGGTGCCTTCGAGCACGATGCCCAGCTTGAAGCAGGCCATGACCGCGTACCACTCGACGGCCGACATGTCCCGCTCCGACAGCTCCCCGTAGTAGGCGACGATCTCCTGCGGCGCCGGCAGGCCGGGTACGTGCCCCGCGCTCGACGGCCAGGTGGCCAGCAGCCAGCCCAGGTCGAGCAGCGGGTCGCCGATCGTGCACATCTCCCAGTCGACGATCGCCGCCACGCGCGGCCCGTCGCAGGCGAACATCAGGTTCGCGAAGTGGTAGTCGCCGTGCATGATGCCCGGCGTGAACGCGCGGGGCAGGTGCCGGGTCAGCCACGCGGCGGTCTCGCGCAGGCCGGGGATGTCGGGGCCCGGATAGCCGTCGAGCTCGCCGTACGAGTCGAGCTCCTTCAGCCAGCGCGGCACCTGCCGCTCCAAAAAGCCGTCGGGCCGCCCGAACCCCGGCAGCACGCCGGGATCGACCCGCCCCAGCTCGGCCAGCGCCGCGGCGGCCTCCAGGCCCATGCGGTGCCTGATCGCCGGGTCGGAGGCGTGCGGCTCCGGCAGCCCCGTCGAGGGGTTGAACCCGTCCACCGGCTCCATGAGGTAGAACACCGGCTCACGCAGCGTCTGCGCGGCCACCAGCCGGGGCGCGGGGACCTGCGTGCCGCGCAGCGCCGCCAGCACGCGCGCCTCGCGGCGCAGCACCTCGTTGCTCTTGCTGCGGGCGTGGACGGGCGGGCGGCGCAGGATGTACGGGCGGCCGCCGCGCTCGAAGCGGACCATGACGTTCTGCGTGCCGCCGAGGACCGGCGCGGGGCCGGTGATGGGGCCGCCGGGCAGGCCCTGGGTGTCCATCCACGCGCCGAGCGCGTCGAAGTCGATCGTGCCGACGTCGATGTGGGTGGAGGTCATGGGCCGCCCCTCGACAGAACGATATTCTGGTGCCTGACCCTACGAGAGCGGCTCCCGGCCGGTCAACCGTGGCGTTGTGAAAGGATGCCGCGGGTGACGTACGTGGCCGCGATCGACGTCGGCGGCACCACCATGAAGGGCGGGCTCGTCGCCCGCGACGGGACGATCCTCCACCTCGAACACCGGCCCACGCCGCGCGCCGAAGGGCCGGAGCGCGTGATCGCGGCGATCTCCCGCTTCGCCGCCGACCTCACTCGGCCCTGGGCCGGCTCAAGCGCACCCTCACCGGGCCCCGGGGACCTCGCGGAGGGGGCGCGGCCGGTGGCGGTGGGGCTGGCCGTGCCGGGGCTCGTCAGCCCCACGCATGCCGTCTTCTCCGCCGCCTTCGGCTGGCGTGACGTGCCCGCTGCCGCGTTCGCCGACGTGGACCTGCCCGTCGCGCTCGGCCACGACGTGCGGTCGGCGGGGGAGGCCGAGCTGGCGTACGGGGGCGGCGAAGCACATGTGCTGTACCTGCCGATCGGCACGGGCATCGCGGGAGCCGTGGTGCCGTCGGGCGCGCTCTATGGCGGCGCGGGCGGCTGGGCCGGGCAGATCGGGCACGTCCCGGTGTGGCCCGACGGGCTCGCGTGCGGGTGCGGGCAGGCGGGGTGCCTGGCGGCGTACGCGTCGGGGTCGGCCGTGGCGGCGCGGTGCGGGGTCCCCGGCGCCGAGGACGTCGTCCGGCTGGCCGCCCAGGGCGACGCGCGGGCCACGGCGGTGTGGGCGGAGGCGGTGGAGGCGCTCGCGCTGGCGCTGGCGACGTACACGCTGGTGCTCGATCCCGCGGCCGTTGTCATCGGGGGCGGCGTGTCGCAGGCGGGGGACGCGCTCGTGGTACCCCTGCGCGAGCGGCTGGCCGCCCGGCTCGCCTTCCGCCCCGCTCCCGACGTACGGACCTCGCGCCTCGGCCCCCTGGCCGGCCTGCTCGGCGCGGCCCTGCTGGGCTGGACCGCTCAGGGGTGAAGGTCGGCCGGGACCTCCACCGGGCGGGCTCGTAGCTCCTCGCCCAGCGCCTTGGCCTGCGGGTCCAGGCGGGTGCTCGCCGCCACACCCCGGCCGAGGAGGCCGTGGATCACGAAGTTGACGGCCTTGAGGTTGGGCAGGTCGTGCCGGTCCACGCGGTACGGGCGCAGGGCCGGGAGGAGGTCCTTCAGGGTCTCCACGGTGAGGTACGCGGCCAGCCAGTCGTAGCGGGGCCGGGTGTCGGTCCAGACGCCCAGGTTCGCGTTCCCGCCCTTGTCGCCCGATCGGGCCCCGGCGATGCGGCCCAGCGGGATCGGCACGCCCTTCCCACCGGGAGCCGGCCGTGGCGTGGGGGCTTGCTGGATGATCGGCGCCTCGGTGGGCGGGGGCGGCTGCTCGAAGGGGATCTCGGTGCCGTCCACGAAGACGCGGGGGCGGACCTGGGCGGCCGGGACGAGGACCGGCCAGTGCACGCCGTACGGGGAGGCGTCCCCCGGCGGGGTGAGGGCGTAGAAGCCGGGGTAGCTGGCGAGACCGGTCTCGACGACGGCCGATGAGAAGGCGCGGCCCGCCGTGCGGCGGTCGCCGGACATGACCGTGATCCGCAGAAGTGCCGTCCCGGACTCCGACCGCGGGTCCAGGCCGGTGAGGGTGACGGAGACCTCGTCGAAGCGGTCACGGGGGATGCGGGCCCACAGGGCCTCCTCGGCCAGCCTTGCCTTGGCTGGCAGGTCGAGGCCGGTCAGGACGAGCGTCATCGTGTTGCGGTAGCCGCCCAGATGGTTGACCGACGCCTTGAGCGTGTCAGGTGGCGGCTCCCCGCGGACGCCGGAGACGCGGACCCGGTCGGGGCCGTCGTCGGTGAGCGTGATGGTGTCGAAGCGGGCGACCACGTCGGGCCCGAGGTAGCGGGGGCCGCCGAGCTCGTACACGAGCTGCGCGGTGACGGTGCCGACCGAGACCAGGCCGCCGGTGCCGGGGTGCTTGGTGATGACGGAGGAGCCGTCGGCGTGCAGCTCGGCGAGCGGGAAGCCGCAGTGTCCGAGGTCGGGAACGTCCTGGAAGAACGCGTAGTTGCCGCCGGTCGCCTGGCAGCCGCACTCGATGACGTGCCCGGCCACCACCGACCCGGCCAGCGCGTCGAGGTCGCCAGGCTCCCAGCCGTACCGCCAGATGCCGGGCCCGGTCACGAGCGCCGCGTCGGTCACCCGCCCGGTCACCACGACGTCCGCGCCGGCCGCGAGCGCGGCGGCGATGGGCCGGCCGCCGAGGTAGGCGTTGGCGGTGAGCGGGGTGGCGCCGAGGCGCTCGCCCGTGTCGGCGTTGACGAGGTCGAGGGGCAGACCGGTGAGGTCGTCGCCGGTGACGTACGCGATGGAGGGGCTGAGCCCGAGCCGGTCGCCGAGCTCGTGGACGGCCTCGGCGCACCCGGCGGGGTCGAGACCGCCCGCGTTCGTCACGATCTTGATGCCGCGGTCGAGGCAGGGGCCCAGAACGTCTTCGAGCTGGCGCAGGAACGTCGGCGCGTACCCGGGACGGCCCTTGAGCCGGTTGCCGGCCAGGATGAACATGGTCAGCTCGGCCAGCCAGTCGCCGGTCAGCACGTCGATCGGCCCGCCCGTCACCATCTCGCGGGCGGCGGAGAGCCGGTCGCCGTAGAAGCCGCTGCAGTTGGCGACGCGCAGCACCACGGGGCTCACACCGTCCACGCGGGCGGGCGCTTGGCCTTGAACGCGGCGATGCCCTCCTGGCCCTCCTCGGAGGTGAAGCGCTCGGCCGACAGCTCGGCCATGGCCCGCAGCCCGTCGTGGAACGACATCGCGGGCACCTCCCTGACCAGCCGTTTCGTGATGGCGAGCGCCTCGGGGCCGCCCTTGGCCAGCATCTCGGTGTAGCGGGCGACGGTGGCGTCCAGCTCGTCCTCGGGGACGGCCCGCGACAGCAGTCCGATCTCCACGGCCCGCGCCGCGTCGAACACCTCGCCGGTCAGGAAGTATTCGGCCGCCGCCCTGGCCGACAGCCTCCTGAGGACCGGCACGGCGATCATGGCGGGCGCGACCCCGAGACGTACCTCGGTGAACGCGAACGAGGCCGTCAGCGGCGCGATCGCGAAGTCGCACGCGGCGACCAGGCCGAGCCCGCCCGCCCTCGCGGTGCCGTTGAGGCGGCAGACGACCGGCTTGGGGCTCTCCCAGATCAGCTCCATGATGTCGGGGAACGACGCCGTCACCGGCGCCCCCGGCTCGCCCTGCTCCTTCAGGTCGGCGCCCGAGCAGAACACCGTCCCCGTGGCGGTCAGCACGATCACCCGGGCGGCGGGCTCGTCCAGGGCCTGCTTCAGGTGCTCGGACAGCTCGCCGAGCAGCGCCACGGACAGCGCGTTGCGGTTGTGCGGCGAGTCGAGCGTGATCGTCGCGACGCCCGCGGCGAGCTCCTTGTGCACCAGGCCCGTCATGAGTCCCCCTCCTGGATGATCGCCAGCACCTCGCCCGCGTCGACCTGCCGGCCCTTCTCCACGTGTACGCCGGACACCACTCCGTCGGCCGGCGCGGTGATCCGGTGCTCCATCTTCATCGCTTCGAGGACGAGGACCGTCTGCCCCTTGGTCACCCGGTCGCCGGGCGCCACCTCGACCCGCAGCACGCTACCCGGCATGGGGGCGAGCAGTGAGCCAGGGGCGGTGTGCTCGGCGGGTTCCGGCAGGCGGGGGAGCGGGGTCAGCCGCGCGGCGCCCTCGGCGTGATCGACGTAGAGCGGGCCTTCCGGTTCATACCTGGCCACCTCGTACGTACGCCGCACGCCGTCGCGTTCCAGCACCACCTCGTCGGGCCCGGCCCTGACCACGCGGACGTCAGGGGGCAGCGGGTCGTAGGTGACGGGGCCGGTCTCCTCGAAGGTGACCGTGCGGGGCTGGGAGCGGACGTTGCGCCAGCCGCCCGGCAGCCCGCCGAGTACGCGTGCCCGGCGCCGGTTCCCGGCGGCCATCGCGAGCGCGGCGGCCAGCGGAGCCAGGTCGTCGACGGCCTCCGAGGGGGCCGGGGGGCGGTCGAGCAGCCCGGTGTGCGTGTCACCGGCCACAAAGTCCGGATTTTTCAGAACGTCGATTAATAAATCGCGGTTAGTCGGTACGCCGTGCAGCTTCGCCCGGCGCAACGCCCCCGTCAGCCGCCGCACCGCCCCCGCCCGCGTCGCCCCGTACGCGACCACCTTGGCCAGCATCGCGTCATAGTGCGGCGGCACCACGGACCCCGACTCCACCCCGGCGTCCACCCGCACGTCACCGGGGACCTCGAACCGCCGCAACGTGCCGCTCTGCGGCACGAAGGAGGCGTCCTCGGCGTACAGGCGGGCCTCCACCGCCCACCCTGACGGCTCGGGCGGCGACGGCGGCAGCGCCGCGCCCTCGGCCACCTCCAGTTGCAGCCGGACCAGATCGACGCCGTAGACCAGCTCGGTCACCGGATGCTCGACCTGGAGCCGGGTGTTCATCTCCAGGAACGCCACCCGGTCGCCCTTGACCAGGAACTCCACCGTCCCGGCCCCGACATAGCCGATCTTGCGGACGGCTCTGGCGGCGGCGTCGTACAGCAGCTCCCGCGTCGCCTCCGTGACGCCGGGCGACGGGCACTCCTCGATCACCTTCTGGTGCCGCCGCTGCACGCTGCACTCGCGCTCGCCCAGCGTCCACACGCCGCCGTACCGGTCGGCCAGCACCTGCACCTCGACGTGGCGGGCCCGTTCCAGCAGCGGCTCGGCGAAGACCGTGCCGTCGCCGAACGCCGCGGCCGACTCGCGCCGCGCCGACTCCACCGCCTCGGCCAGCTCGTCCGGCCCGCGCACGATCCGCATCCCGCGCCCGCCGCCGCCCGCCGACGCCTTGACCAGCAGCGGGTACTCCCCGGGCGCGGCCAGGTCGAGCGAGGGCAGCACCGGTACGCCGGCCTCCGCCATCAGCCGCTTCGCCCCGATCTTGACCCCCATGGCGGCGATCGCCTCGGGTGGCGGCCCCACCCACACCAGCCCTGCGTCCAGCACCGCCCGCGCGAAGGCGGCGTTCTCCGACAGGAACCCGTAACCGGGGTGCACCGCGTCCGCCCCGCTCGCCCGGCAGGCCGCGAGGATCCGCTCGGCGTCCAGGTACGTCTCGGCCGCCGACACGCCCGGCAGGCGTACCGCCAGGTCGGCCTCGGCCACGTGCGGCGCGTCCGCGTCGGCGTCGGAGAAGACGGCGACCGTCGAGACGCCGAGCGAGCGGCAGGTACGGAACACGCGCCGGGCGATCTCACCCCGGTTCGCGACCAGCAGGCGGGTGATCACGGGCGGAACACTCCATATCCCGCCGGCTCAGGCACCGGCGCGCTGTTGATCGCCGACAGGCACAGGCCCAGCACCGTCCGCGTGTCACGCGGGTCGATCACGCCGTCGTCGTACAGGCGGCCCGACAGGAAGAACGCCGCCGACTCGGCCTCGATCTGCTGCTCCACCATGGCGCGCATGGCCGCGTCCGCCTCCTCGTCGTACGGCTGCCCCTTCGCCAGCGCCGACGCCCGGCCCACGATGGACAGCACCCCGGCGAGCTGCGCCGGGCCCATCACCGCCGACCTGGCGCTCGGCCAGCTGAACAGGAAGCGGGGCTCGTACGCGCGCCCGCACATGCCGTAGTTGCCCGCCCCGTACGAGGCGCCCATGACCACGGTCAGGTGCGGCACGGTCGAGTTGGACACCGCGTTGATCATCATGGCGCCGTGCTTGATGATGCCGCCCTGCTCGTAGTCCTTGCCGACCATGTAGCCGGTCGTGTTCTGCAGGAACAGCAGCGGGGTGCGGGTCTGGTTCGCGAGCTGGATGAACTGCGTCGCCTTCTGCGACTCCTCGCTGAACAGCACCCCGCGCGCGTTCGCCAGCACGCCCACCCGGTAGCCGTGCACGCTCGCCCACCCCGTCACCAGCGAGGCGCCGTAGAGCGGCTTGAACTCCTCGAACACGCTGCCGTCCACCACCCGGGCGATCACCTCGCGCGGGTCGAACGGCACCTTCAGGTCCTCCGGCACGATGCCGAGCAGCTCGTCCGCCGGGTACGCCGGCTCGCGCACCTCCCCGTCCGGCTCGCGGCCCAGCTTGCGCCAGCCGAGCGAGGCGACGATGCGGCGGCCGATGCGTAAGGCGTCGTACTCGTCCTGCGCCAGATGGTCGGCCAGGCCGCTCACCCTGGCGTGCATCTCCGCGCCGCCCAGCGACTCGTCGTCGGACTCCTCGCCGGTCGCCATCTTCACCAGCGGCGGCCCGCCAAGGAACACCTTCGCGCGCTCCCTGACCATCACCACGTGGTCGCTCATGCCCGGCACGTACGCGCCGCCCGCCGTCGAGTTGCCGAACACCAGCGCCACCGTCGGCACCCCCGCCGCCGACAACCGCGTCAGGTCGCGGAAGACCTGCCCGCCGGGGATGAAGATGTCCTTCTGCGTCGGCAGGTCCGCGCCGCCGCTCTCGACCAGATTCACGTACGGCAGGCGGTTGCGCAGGGCGATGTCGGCGGCGCGCACGGTCTTGCGCAGCGTCCACGGGTTCGAGGCCCCGCCGCGCACCGTCGGGTCGTTCGCCGTGATCACGCACTCGACGCCCTCGATCACGCCGATGCCCGAGACCAGGCTCGCGCCCACGGGGAACTCGGTGCCCCATCCCGCGAGCGGCGACAGCTCAAGGAACGGCGAGTCGGGGTCGACCAGCAGCTCGACGCGCTCCCTGGCGGTCAGCTTGCCGCGGGCGCGGTGCCTGGTGACGTACCGCTCGCCGCCGCCCGCCACCGCCTTCGCCTGCTCGGCGGCCAGCTCGGCCAGCTTGGCGAGCATCGCCTCCCTGCGGGCACGGTGGTCGGCCGAGCCGGTGTCGAGCCTGCTGATGATCACGGGCGCCCTCCTCGTACGGAGCCGACGATCATGCCCACGCTAACGCAGGCCCGCCTCCCGTCACAGCCCGCGGGCTCAGGTGCAGTGGCTCCACTCCGACTTCCAGACGTACGAGTTCCACGCGCCGCCCCAGATCACGCACTTCTTCTTGGCGGGCAGCCGCACCGGGCCCGCGTAGGCGGTGAACGTGCCGGGGTCGTTCGCGCTGGCGCCGCCCTTGACTTGGAGGATGGCGCTCATGTTCACCTTGTTCGGGTGGACGTAGCGGGAGATCGTGACCACGCAGTTCATCCCGGCGCCGGCGTTGTAGAGCAGGTAGACCGTGGCGTGGCCGGCCAGCGCGTGCGAGTTGATGATCGCGTAGCCGGCGCCGCACAGCGACGTGGCGCTGGCCGTGTTCGCCTTCAGCGACTTGCTCGGCTTGACCTCTTTCTTGCGGGTCGTGGTCGGCTTCGGGGTCTTGCTCGGCTTGTTGTCCGGGTTCACGACCGTCGTGCGCGTCGGCCTGGGCGTCGGGCGGATCGACGGCGCCGTCGTCGTCACCGTCGGCACCTGCGCGATCGGCTCCTTCGTCGGCTTCGGCTTCTTCGTCTTCTCCGGCTCGATGTCCAGCGTCGGGACCGGCGCGGGGGAGCCCGTCGGGGCCGGCGTGGGCGAGTCGGACGTCGTGGGCGCCTCACCCTGGCCGGAACCGCCGCCGTCGGCGTCGGTGTCGCTGGAGGACTTGCCCACGGCGACCACCGGGACCTCCTTGCCGGCGTTCGCCTGCACGACCACCGCCCCGGCCACCACCAGCAGCGCCGCGGCGGCCGCACCGGACAGCGCGAGAGTCAGCGTCCGCCGCTGCTTCGCCCGCGCCCCATCCCCGTCCTGCCCTGGTCCACCTGGCCCACCTGGTCCACCAGGCCCGCTGCGCCCACCGGCACCGGCGCCATGCGCACCGGCGCCATGCCCACCGGCACCGGGCACACCGGCACCGGGCGCACCAGTACCGGGCCCAGCTGGGCCGTGCCCACCGGGTCCGTTAGGGCCGGCCGGGCCGCCCTGGTACGGGCCGCCGGGGGCGCCGTGCTGCTGAGGCATCCCGGGCCCGCCCTGCGTAGGCCCGTGCGGGCCCTGAGCGCCGGCGTGCGGGCCCAGCTGACCGGGAACGCCCGGCCCTTGCGGTCCGAACGGCATCCCGCCCGGCCCTTGGGGCCCGCCGTGCTGCCCCTGCCCAGGTTGCCCCTGCCCAGGTTGCCCCTGCCCGGGTCCGCCCTGCGCTGGCCCACCCTGCGCCGGTCCACCCTGTCCGGGAACGCCCTGCCCTGGGGCGCCCTGACCGGGTGCACCGGCCTGACCGGGCATACCGCCGTGCGCTGGGCCGCCGGGCACGTTGCCGGGGCCGCCGAGCGGCAGGGGGCCGGTGGTCTGCGGCATGCCGGGGTGCGGAGCGCCGTGCGGCGGGTTGCCGGGAACCCCGCCCTGACCGGGCACACCCTGACCGGGCACACCACCCTGCCCGGGACCGCCCGCTACGCCGCCCTGGCCGGGCACGCCGGAGTGGCCGGGAACGCCGGGCTGGGCCTGAGGGCCGGTCTGGCCGGGGAGGCCCGAGCCGAGGTGGGCGGTGGCGGCCAGGTGGCCGTAGTCGCCGGTCTGGGGAGGGGCCGTGCCCTGGGGGCCGCCCGCGAGGTACGGGCCGGTGGGCTGCGTCCAGGGGCCGGGATAGTGGTCCTGGCCGGAGCCGTCTCCGCCGGCCCCGAAAGCCCCGCCGGCACCTTCAGCCGCGTCGGCCCCGAAAGCCCCGGCGGTACTTTGAGCCGCCGCGGCGGCCTGGGCTCCGGCGGCGGCCTGGTCGGCGGCGGTTTGCGGGAGGCCGGTCTGCGTGGAGCCGGGCTGGGCGCCGGTCGGGGTGGAGCCGGTGACCGGCTCGATGGCGGCCTTCGGGGCGGGCTGGCCGGTGAGGTGGACGATCAGCTCGTCGGCGGTGGGCCGCAGCGAAGGGTCCTTGGACAGGCAGGCGGCGACCAGCTCGCCCAGCATGCCGTCCATCGTCCCGAGTTCGGGCTCCTCGTTGAGGATCCGGTTCATCACGACGGGGATGGAGTCGGCGCCGAAGGCGGGCTTGCCGGTGGCGGCGAACACCATGGTGACGCCCCACGCGAACACGTCCGCCGCCTCGGACACGGCGGCCCCGCTGAGCTGCTCGGGCGCGAGGTACGAGGGGGTGCCCATGGCCATGCCGGTCGCGGTGGCGCCGGGCGAGTCGAGGGCGCGGGCGATGCCGAAGTCGATCACGACGGGACCCTCGGGCCCCATCAGCACGTTGGCGGGCTTGAAGTCCCGGTGCAGGATCCCGGCCCGGTGGATGGCCGCCAGGGCGGTGGCGGTGCTGATGGCCAGCCGTTCGAGCGCCGCGCCCCGTCGCGGTCCCTCATTGATGACCAGCTCGCGCAGGGACGGCCCCGGCACGTACTCGCTGACGATGTACGGCCGGCTCCCGTCGAGGTCGGCGTGCAGCACGGGCGCGGTGCAGAACCGCGCCACCCGCTGCGCGACGGCGACCTCGCGCAGGAAGCGGGTCCTGGCGTCGGCGTCGGCCACGAGGGCGTTGTGCAGCAGCTTGACCGCGACCTGTTCCCCGGAGTCGCTCTTGCCGAGATAGACAACGCCCTGGCCGCCCTCGCCGAGCCGGGCGACGATGTCAAACGCCCCCAGCCGCCGCGGATCGTCCGCCGCCAACGGCTGGAACTGATTCACGTCGGACCCCCATAACAACCCAATAGATGAGGCAAAACGCTACCAGCGCTACGCTTGAGGCGTCTGCCGGACGTGTCAGAAGTTTCAGGTTTTGACGAGCAAAGTCAGCGTTCCTGTGCAGGTCGTGTACGCCGCGAACCCCAAGGTCACGGCTTGGTCAACCGAAGATCAGATCGCCTTGCCCGGGTTCAGGATGCCGAGCGGGTCGAAGACGGCCTTGATCCCCCGCTGGAGCTCGGCCGCCACCGGCCCCGACTCCAGCTCGAGCCAGCGCCGTTTGAGCAGCCCCACGCCGTGCTCGCCGGTGAGCGTGCCGCCGAACTCCAGCGCGCGCCTGAACACCTCGTCCGCCGCCGCCCACACCTCGGCGGGCGGTTCGAGCGTCCCGTGCTCGAAGATGAAGACCGGGTGCAGGTTGCCGTCGCCGGCGTGCGCGACGGTCGCGATGCGCACGCCGTGCCGCACGCCCGCCTCCTCGATCGCGGTGATCATGTCGGGCAGGACGGACCTGGGCACGCACACGTCCTCGACCAGGCACGCGCCCAGCCGCTCCTTGGCCCCGTACGCCAGCCGCCGCAGCCCCACCAGCTCATCGGCCTCGGCCGGGCTGGAGGAGACGGCCACGAACGAGGCGCCGTTCTCGGTGCAGATCCGCTCCATGCGCTCGACCACCGCCTGCCCGTCGGGCACGTCGGACTGCCCGATGAGCATGGCCTGCGTGCTCGCCTCCAGGCCGATGTTGCGCCAGTCGTCGATGGCCTGCAGCGTGGCCCGGTCGAGCAGCTCCATCAGGGACGGCTGGCACCCCGCCGCCATGATCGCCGAGACGGCCGCGCCCGCGTCGCGCAGCGAGCCGAACTCGGCGGCGAACGTCGCGGGCGGCGCGGCCGGTGCGCGGCGCAGCCGCACGGTGGCGGCGGTGATCACGCCGAGCGTGCCTTCCGAGCCGACGAACAGGCCGGTCAGGTCGTAGCCGGTGACGCCCTTCATCGTGCGCCGGCCGGTGTTCAGCACCCGGCCGTCGGCCAGCACCACTTCGAGGCCGAGCGCGGAGTCCCTGGTCACGCCGTACTTCACGCAGCGCAGCCCGCCGGCGTTGGTGGCCAGGTTCCCGCCGATCGTGGAGATCTCGTACGAGGAGGGGTCGGGCGCGTACATGAGCCCGTGCTCCCTCGCGGCCCTGTCGAGGTCGGCGGTGATGACGCCGGGCTCGACGACCGCGATCTCGTCGGCCGGCGACAGCTCCCTGATCGCGGTCATCCTGGCCAGCGACAGGACGATCGTGCCGTCGCCGGCGACGGACGCGCCTGCTAGGCCGGTGCCCCCGCCGCGCGGCACCACCGGCACCCGGTGCTCGCTCGCCCACTTCAGGGTCGTCACCACGTCGTCGCGCGTGGTGGCCAGCACGACGCCGAGCGGCTTGCCCGGCGCCAGAAACGTACGATCCCGGGCATAGGAGTCGATCACATCGGGGTCGGTCACGACACGCGCTTCGGGCAGGGCGTTCACCAAGGCATCAATCGGTCTCACATCTCGAAGCCTATGGTTTGCGCAGCGCGTTCCTTAAGGCCAGACTGCCCGGATGAACGTCGAGTGCCCGGTGTGCTCCAAGGATGACCAGGTCGTCGCGGTCCCCGGAGCGGTCGCGGCCGGGACCACGTACAAGATCGGCCGGGTGCGGTTACCGGGGGCGCGCGAGGTCGCCGATCTGCCCACGGCAGCGGCGCTCGGCGCGTCCAAACACGTGATGAGCCGGACGCAGCTCGCGGTCTGGCTGTCGTTCCCCAGCCGCCACTACACCGCGTGGACCAGGAACCAGGGCTACGTGCTGCTGCTCGTCGCGGCCCTGATGCACCTGGTCATGTCGCTGATCATCGCCATGGGACAGGACCCGGCGTGGGGCGAGGTGCTGCTCGCCCCGTTCTGCCTGACGGGCCTGTTCTGGGGGTTCGGGCTGCTGAACGTGCTCGGCTCGTACGGCGCGCGCAAGCGCGACCGCGTCGAGGCCCCGGCCAGGGAGAAGGCCCTGGCCGT
The DNA here is from genome assembly GCF_042428605.1 of Nonomuraea salmonea. Taxonomy (NCBI): domain Bacteria; kingdom Bacillati; phylum Actinomycetota; class Actinomycetes; order Streptosporangiales; family Streptosporangiaceae; genus Nonomuraea; species Nonomuraea salmonea. Next base: position 116,945 of record NZ_JBHMCF010000029.1, on the reverse strand, counting down.
GTGGGAGAGCCTCTGTTACTGCGCCCGCGACAACGTCGCCTTCGAGCCGGGGGTCGGCGTCCCGTTCCATCCGAGCGAGACGCGCGAGTACATCTTCGGCTTCAGGAACGGCCAGCGCTAGCCGCGCTCCTCCGCCACCAGGCGGACGCACACGGCCAGGCCCTCGATGGCCTGCTCCAGCTCGTCGAGCTCGGGGAAGGTGGGCGCGATCCTGATCGTGCGGTCGTCCGGGTCCTTGCCGTAGGGGTGCGTCGCGCCCGCCGGGGTGAGCGCGATGCCGGCCGCCTTGGCCTTGGCCACGACCTCGGCCGCGTGGGGCACCTCAAGGCTGATGAAGTAGCCGCCCTTGGGGCTGGTCCAGGTGGCCAGGCCGCTCAGCCGCTCGCTCAGCACCTTGTCGACCAGCTCGAACTTGGGCCCGATCAGCTCCGCGTGGCGGCGCATGTGGGCCTCCACGCCGGCCGGGTCGCGCAGGAACTCGACGTGGCGCAGCTGGTTGATCTTGTCGGGGCCGATCGACTGCTTCGAGGTGTTGCCGAGGAACCACTTCACGTTGGCCGGCGAGGAGCCGAAGAACGACACGCCTGAGCCGGCGAGCGTCACCTTCGAGGTGGAGGCGTAGACGAACACGCGGTCGGCGTTGCCGTGCTCGGCGGCCAGCGTGAGGAGGTCGGCCAGCTCGTCGGGGGTGTCGGTGAGGTGGTGGACGGCGTAGGCGTTGTCCCAGAAGATCCGGAAGTCGGGCGCGGCCGCCGGCATGGCGGCCAGCCGGCGCACGGTCTCGTCGCTGTAGGTGACGCCCGACGGGTTGCTGTACTTCGGCACGCACCACATGCCCTTGACGCTCGCGTCGGAGGAGACCAGCTGCTCCACGACGTCCATGTCGGGGCCCTCCGGGGTCATCGGCACCGCGACCATCTCGATGCCGAGCCGCTCGCAGATCGTGAAGTGCCGGTCGTAGCCGGGCACCGGGCACAGGAACGTGACCTTCGGCTCCTCGACCCACCTGCGGGCGGCGCCGGGGACCTTGCTGAGCAGCGCGTGCACGACCGTGTCGTGCATCAGCGCGAGGCTCGCGTTGCCGCCGACCACCAGCTGCCCGGCCGGGACCTGCAGCAGCGGCGCGAACAGCTCGCGCAGCTCGGCCAGGCCCTGGAGGTTGCCGTAGTTGCGGCCGTCGGTGCCGTCGGCCGCACGGTAGGACGTGGGCAGTTTCAGCAGGTCGTTGGAGAGGTCGAGCTGGCGCGGCGACGGCTTGCCCCTGGTCAGGTCGAGCGAGAGCCCTCGCTGGACGAGGTCGGCGTAGTCACGCTGGGCGGTCACGAGCATCTCCTCCGATTCGGTTCGCCTACGCAGGATAGAAGATGCCGCCCGCAGCACCGGCCCGCTTTCCGCCATCTGGACACCTCCGGCGGCCGTTCCCGCAAAGCTTTCGGCGGCGAATCCCAAAGAACGACTTCACGAGCGGCGGTCGTTGGCGTGCAATGGGTAGATCGGGGCAGGCACAACTCCGCGTCGGAGGGAGCAGCCGTGACGACCGTGCGGGAGACTTCGATCGAGCAGGTCCGGCGCCGTCGCACCGGGACGGTGATCGTCTCGTGGATGTCCACGACCGACCACAAGGTCATCGGTTACCTGTATCTGCTCACCTCCTTCGGCTTCTTCCTGGTCGGCGGCGTCATGGCGATGATCATCCGGGCGGAGCTGGTCGCGCCCGGCATGCAGCTCGTCAACCAGCAGCAGTACAACCAGCTGTTCACCATCCACGGCACGATCATGCTGCTGCTGTTCGCCACCCCGCTGTTCGCGGGCTTCGCGAACGTCATCATGCCGCTCCAGATCGGCGCGCCCGACGTCGCCTTCCCCCGGCTGAACGCGGTGGCGTACTGGCTGTTCCTGTTCGGCGGGCTGATGGTGGTGGCCGGGTTCTTCACGCCGGGGGGCGCGGCCGACTTCGGGTGGTTCGCGTACACGCCGCTGGCGTCCTCGACGTTCTCGCCGCAGATCGGCGGCGACCTGTGGATCATGGGGCTCGCGCTGTCCGGCCTCGGGACGATCCTCGGCGCGGTCAACTTCATCACCACGATCATCGGCATGCGCGCGCCCGGCATGACGATGTTCCGCATGCCGCTGTTCACCTGGAACGTGCTGCTGACCAGCATGCTCGTGCTGATGGCGTTCCCGGTGCTGGCCGCCGCGCTGCTGGTGCTGGAGTCGGACCGCAAGCTCGGCACGCAGGTGTTCGTCGCCGACAACGGCGGGCCGCTGCTGTGGCAGCACCTGTTCTGGTTCTTCGGCCATCCCGAGGTCTACATCATCGCGCTGCCGTTCTTCGGCATCATCACCGAGGTCATCCCGGTCTTCAGCCGCAAGCCGATCTTCGGCTACATGGGGCTGGTCGGCGCCACCATCGCGATCGCCGGGCTGTCGATGACCGTGTGGGCGCACCACATGTTCCCCACGGGGCAGGTGCTGCTGCCCTTCTTCTCGTTCATGACGTTCCTCATCGCCGTGCCGACCGGGGTGAAGTTCTTCAACTGGATCGGCACGATGTGGCGGGGCCACCTGACGTTCGAGTCGCCGATGCTGTTCGCCGTGGGCTTCCTCGTGACGTTCCTGCTCGGCGGCCTGACCGGCGTCATCCTGGCCTCGCCGCCGCTCGACTTCCACATCAGCGACACCTACTTCGTCGTCGCCCACTTCCACTACGTCGTCTTCGGCACCGTCGTGTTCGCCATGTTCTCCGGCTTCTACTTCTGGTGGCCCAAGATGACCGGCAGGATGCTGGACGACCGGCTGGGCAAGGTGCACTTCTGGACGCTGTTCATCGGCTTCCACACCACCTTCCTCGTCCAGCACGTGATCGGGCAGCTCGGCATGCCGAGGCGCTACGCCGACTACGGCGTGGGCGACGGCTTCACCACGCTCAACCAGATCTCCTCCGTCGGGGCGTTCCTGCTCGGCGCCTCGACGCTGCCGTTCCTCTACAACGTCTGGAAGACCGCCAGGCGCGCGCCCAAGGTCACCCTCGACGACCCGTGGGGCTACGGCAACTCCCTGGAGTGGGCGACGAGCTGCCCGCCGCCGCGGCACAACTTCACGTTCATGCCGCCCATCCGCTCCGAGCGGCCCGCCTTCGACCTGCACTACCCGCGTGAGGAGACGGCCGAGAGCCCCGCGCCGGACGAGATCTCCGGCGGGGACGACGCCCCCGAGGTGCCGCCGCGCGCCGACGCACCTGGCTGACCATGACACCTCGCCCATCCAAGGAGATCGGCGATGACCGGCAGCAAGATTCCGTTCGACCCCGAGACGGCCCCCTGCGGGGAGAAGTCGGGCGGTGAACGTCTCGTCGACGACGACGGTTACGGCCTCGTCATCAGGGACCAGCTCTTCGACTGCGGCTGCCGCAGGATCCGCCACGAGTACCACGACGGCAGCATCCATCTGTCGGCCGTCCGCCACGACGGCAAGCGCGTCAAGGACCCCATCGAACCGGACCGGGGGAAGTGAGCGCCATGATCGACGTGCTCATCGTGGGGGGCGGCGGCGCGGGGTTACGCGCGGCCGTGGCGGTCGCCGAGACGGACCCGGCGCTCAAGGTGGCGGTCGTGTCGAAGGTCTATCCGATGCGCAGCCACACCGTCTCCGCCGAGGGCGGGGCCGCCGCCGTGATCGGCCTGGACGACACGCTCGACGAGCACTGCTACGACACGATCTCCGGCGGCGACTGGCTGTGCGACCAGGACGCGGTGGAGGCGTTCGTGGCCGAGGCGCCGGCCGAGCTGATCAGGCTGGAGCACTGGGGCTGCCCGTGGAGCAGGGAGCGCGACGGGCGGGTGGCGGTGCGGCCGTTCGGCGGCATGAAGAAGATGCGCACCTGGTACGCCGCCGACAAGACCGGCTTCCACCTGCTGCACACGCTCTTCCAGACCACCCTGAAATATCAGGACATATTGCGGTATGACGAGTGGTTCGTCACCAAGCTTCTCGTGGACGACGGCCGCGTCCACGGCGTGGTGGCCGTCGAGCTGCGCACCGGCCGCATCGAGACCGTCCACGCCAGGACCGTGATCCTCGCCACCGGCGGCTGCGGCCGGGTCTTCCCCTTCACCACGAACGCCGCCATCAAGACCGGCGACGGCATGGCGCTGGCCTACCGGGAGGGCGCGCCGCTCAAGGACATGGAGTTCGTCCAGTACCACCCCACCGGCCTGCCGTTCACCGGCATCCTCATCACCGAGGCGGCCAGGGCGGAGGGCGGCTGGCTGCTCAACAAGGACGGCTACCGCTACCTCCAGGACTACGACCTCGGCACGCCGACGCCCACGCCCAAGCTGCGCAGCATGGAGCTGGGCCCGCGCGACCGGCTCTCGCAGGCGTTCGTGCACGAGCAGCGCAAGGGCCGCACCGTGGACACCCCGCACGGCCCCGTCGTCCATCTCGACCTGCGCCACCTCGGGGAGGGCAGGATCGAGGCCCGCATCCCGTTCGTCCGCGAGCTGTGCCGCAGCTACCAGAACCTCGACCCGGCCACCGACCTCATCCCGGTGCGCCCGGTCGTGCACTACATGATGGGCGGCGTCCACACCGACCTGAACGGCGCCACCCCGATCGCCGGGCTGTTCGCGGCGGGGGAGACGGCGTGCGTGAGCATCAACGGCGCCAACCGGCTCGGCTCCAACTCGCTGCCCGAGATCCTGGTGTTCGGCCGCCGGGCGGGCATCGCGGCGGCGGAGTTCGCCAGGGAGCACCGTGAGCCGCAGCCGGCCGTCGCAGGCGCCCAGGGGGAGGACGAGCGGCGGCGGCTGCTCCGGGCGCGCGAGCGGCACGAGGGCGGCGAGCGGATCGCCGGCCTGCGCGAGCGCATGCAGCACACGCTGGAGGAGGCGGCCGGCATCTACCGGACCGGCGGCGTCCTGGCCAAGGCCGCCGACACGCTCGCCGACCTGCGCGAACGCGCCGAGTACGCGCGGGTCGAGGACGACAGCGGCCCGTTCAACACCGAGCTGATCAGCCTCCAGGAGCTGCGCGGCATGCTGGAGATCGCCCAGACGATCGTGGCCTGCGCGCTCAACCGGCAGGAGTCGCGCGGCGCGCACCAGCGTACGGACCACACCGCCAGGGACGACGCGACCTACCTGGCGCACTCACTGGTGCACCGCGCGCCCGACGGCACGCCGTCCGTCGGCCTGCTGCCCGTGACGATCACCCGCTGGCCTCCGGGAGAAAGGGTGTACGGCCGTGACTGAGAGCAGGCAGGCGGGTGCCCGCACGATCAGGATGGAGGTCGCCAGGTTCCGGCCCGGCGAGGACGACGCGCCCGTCATGCAAGGCTACGACGTGCCGGTGCTGCCTGACTGGGCGGTACTCGACGGGCTCAACCACATCAAGGACCGGCTCGACGGCAGCCTGTCCTACCGGTGGTCGTGCCGCATGGGGGTGTGCGGCTCGTGCGGCATGACGGTGAACGGCGAGCCACGGCTGACCTGCGGCACGTTCCTCACCGAGTACGGCGAGGGCCCGGTCAGGATCGAGCCGCTGAAGGGCTTCCCGGTGATCAGGGACCTGGTGGTGGACATCGACGGCTTCCTGGCCAAGCTGTCGTCGGTGCGGCCGTGGCTGATCAGGCAGGGCGAGGAGCCGCCGCTGACCGCCGAGTACGCCCAGACGCCCGAGCAGCTGGAGGCGTACAAGCAGTACAGCATGTGCATCAACTGCCTGCTGTGCTACTCGGCCTGCCCGGTCTACGTGCTCGACCCCGACTTCCTCGGCCCTGCCGCGATCGCGCTGGCGCAGCGCTACAACCTCGACTCGCGCGACATGGGCGACCGGTTCGACGTGCTCAGCCAGGACGACGCGGTGTGGGGGTGCACGTTCGTCGGCGAGTGCACGAAGGTCTGCCCGAAGCACGTGGACCCGGCGGAGGCGATCCAGCGTTACAAACTGACGGCGGCGCTGCGCTCGGTGCTGCCCTGGAGCAGGAGATGAAGGCCGGCGAGGAGGTCCCCCCGGCCGTCCACCGGCCCGGGCGCGACCGGCTGTGGTTCACCCGCAGCCGCGGCTACGCGGTGTTCGTGCTGCGCGAGCTGACCAGCGTCTTCGTGGCGTGGGCCGTGGTGTTCCTGCTCATGCTGGCCGCCGCGGTGCTCGGCGGGCGCCTCGCGGAGTTCGCGGCGCTGGCGGCCCGCCCGTGGATGGTCGCGATCAACGTGGTGACCCTGGTGGCGACCGCCTTCCACGCGGTCACGTTCCTCAACCTCGCGCCCAAGGCGACCGTCGTCCGGCTGGACGGCTACCGGCTGCCGGCCTGGCTGATCCAGGGCGGCAACCACTCGCTCTGGCTGGTCGTCTCGGCGGTCGTCGCGTTCTTCGTGCTGAGGGGGTTCGGGTGAGGCGCAGGCTGGAGCCGTACCTGTGGCTGCTGTTCAGCGGCGGGGGAGTGGTGGCGGCGCTGCTGCTGCCGGTGCTCGTGCTGCTGTTCGGGGTGCTCATGCCGCTCGGCGTGCTGGAGTGGCCGGCGCCGGAGCACCTGAGCGGCCTGCTCGGCCACGCGCTGGTACGCGCGGCGTTCGTGGTGGTCGTCGTGCTCTGTCTCTTCCACGCCGCCCACCGTCTCCGCTTCACCAGCGAGGAGCTGCTCGGCATCGGCCGCTTCGACGTGCCCATCGCGATCCTGTGTTACGGGGCCGCGGTCGCGGGCGGCGTGGTGGCTGTGACCTTGATGGTGTGATTGTCGTGTTTTGATCACGTTTCAACAACGCACTTTACGATCGGTTGACGCAGGCTCTAGCGTCCGGCATTGCACACCCCATGGCCATGCGCCCGGCGACCCCGGGCAGAGAGGGTTCCTGGTGCCCAGCACAAAGCGCCTGTTAGCTACAGTCCCGGCGGTCGCGCTCCTGAGCGCCGCCCTGTTCGTGCCCCCGGCGGCTCAGGCGACCTCCGTCGCCACCTACGAGCCCACGGCCGCGGACTTCTACATCAACTACGCCCCGCCGCAGGTCGAGAAGGACGTCAAGGAGCCGTCCCTCACCGGCGCGCAGGCCCGCTCGCTCACCCCCGCGCAGAAGTACGACCGCAAGTTCAGCAGCGGCAACCCGGCGGCGGGCCGCGTGCTCGCCGCCCGTGAGAACGAGGCCATCAGGACCGGGCGCAACCCGGCTGAATGGATCTTCAAGAAGTCGAAGCAGGCCCGCACGGCCAAGCTCCTGACCGTCCTCGTCGAGTTCGACGACCAGGCCAACGACGACTTCTCCGGCTTCAACCGCCTGCGCACGGTGAACAGCGCCCCCGACGACTGCGTGGTCGAGCCGGCCGGCACCCTGCTCAACGGCCCGCTGCACAACAACATCCCGGACCCGGCGACGCTGCCGTACAAGGACAACAACTCCTTCTGGGTCAAGGACTTCAGCACCGACCACTTCAACAAGATGCTCTACACCGACAAGGGCATCACGCAGCGCGTGCGTACGGATTTGAAGGACCCCCGCGACGGCAAGCGCGGCATCGACATCTCCGGCTTCACGATGAAGAAGATGTACGAGGAGATGTCGAAGGGCGCCTACTCCGTCACCGGCTCCGCGGTCGGCTGGATCAAGGTGCCGCACTCCGAGGCCTGGTACGGCGCCGCGGCCTGCGGCGGCGCGCCCCAGGACATGTCCGGCCACCCTGACAACGCGCGCGGCGCCCAGCAGCTGCCCATCGACACCATCGAGGCCCTGGCCAAGGCGCAGCCCGACTTCCCGTGGGCCGACTACGACGTCGAGGACGTCTCCGACGCCGACGGCGACGGCAACTTCGCCGAGCCCGACGGCGTCATCGACCACCTGGTGCTCGTGCACGCCGGCAAGGACAAGTCCTCCGACGGCGGCGCCGAGGGCACGTACGCGATCTGGGCCCACTCCAGCGCGGTCGCCGGCGGCTACAAGATCCCGGGCACCGACAAGAAGATCTCCAACTACATCGTGCAGCCCGAGGACTCTGGCGTCGGCGTCTTCGCCCACGAGTACGGCCACGACCTCGGCCTGCCCGACCTGTACGACACCTCGGGTCAGGCCAGCTCCGCCGTGGACTTCTGGGACCTGATGTCCAGCGGCTCCCACTCCGGCCCCATCTTCCAGTCGATGCCCAGCCACATGGGCCTGTGGGACAAGTGGGTGCTCGGCTGGGCCAACCCGAAGGTGTTCGACCCGGGCGACAGGGCCGGGCTCGTCACCGTCGGGCAGTCCTCGCGCACGCCCAAGCTCACCCAGGACGGCGTCCGGGTCAACCTGAAGTCGACCCCGCTGAAGATGATCGACCCCCACAGCGGCTCGAACGCCTGGTGGAGCGGCCTCGACCAGGACTGGGCCAACCTCACGCTGACCCGCGACCTGCCCGTTCCCGCCGGCAGCGACCTCAAGATGTGGATGTGGAACAACTACGAGATCGAGTCCGACTGGGACTTCGGCTTCGTGGAGGTCTCGACCGACGGCGGCGAGACGTGGACCCAGCAGAAGATGTTCGACGAGGCGGGCAACGAGGTCACCACGCCTGACGATTACCCCGACCCGAACAAGAACCTCGTCACCTTCGGCAACAAGAAGTACGGCATCACCGGCGGCACGGGCGGCGCCTGGCGGCACGACTACGTGGACCTGACGCCGTACGCCGGCCAGACGATCAAGTTCCGGCTGACGTTCAACTCCGACGCCGCCTACCAGGAACGCGGCTGGCACGTCGACGACTTCGAGCTCACCAACGGCGGCACCGCCGTCTGGAGCGACGACGTCGAGAGCGACACCGGCTGGATCGCCGTCGGCGGCACCTTCACCAACACCAGCGGCCAGGGCTGGACCCGCAACAACGGCGAGCGCGAGATCTCCCGCTTCTACCTCGCCGAGTGGCGCAACTTCGACGGCTTCGACAAGGGCCTGGCCTACACCTACGACACCGACTACCTCCGCGACGGGGCGTGGAAGGTGCAGAAGGTGAAGTACAACGCGCCCGGCCTGCTGGTCTGGTACCGCGACTCGACGTTCATCAACAACAACATCGGCAGCACCCTGCAGCAGACGCCGAGCGTCGGGCCCAAGGGCAGCCTGCTCGTCGTGGACTCCCACTACGAGCCGCTGCGCCGCACCGGCCGCGCCGCCGAGCTGGACCCGACCCTGAACAAGAACCTCCAGGGCCGCGTCCAGACCTCCAACGCCGCGTTCGGGTTCGTCAAGACGTACCCGTTCAAGGAGTGCGTGGAGGCGCCGGACGAGCCGGCCAGCTCCTACTGCACGGACTTCCCCGCGCAGAAGCCGGTCAAGTCCTTCACCGACGCCAAGACCTGGTACCCGGGCATCGAGGTGATCGACGGCGGCCTGTACTACCGCGACTTCGACGCCTCGGTGGTCGTGCCGTCGAAGGGCGACCAGGCCTACACCACGCGCGTCGTCCACCAGGACGGCACCCCGGCCACGGAGCTGTACGGCCAGGTGGCCGCCGGCTCGGTGCTCGGCACCGGCAACCCCGGTGACGAGGGCAAGGCCCTCGGCGTGCAGTTCAAGCTGGTCAGTCCGCTGCCCGGCAACCTCGGCGCGATCGTCCACGTGGTCCCGCCGAAGAAGTGATCCACAGGGGGCCGCCGGGCGTCCGGCGGCCCCCTACCATTGATGACCATGGCCGAATTGCGCACCAAAGACGAGCACACCGCGGCGATCCGCAGAGATCGCCGGGTGGCGGTGGTGGTCAACACTCGCTCGCGCCGTGGCCGACGCCACTACTTCGAGGTGATCGAGCAGATCCACAACCTCGGGTTCGAGCCGCTGGCGGAGCTGTCGGTCTACAACCCCAAGCGGCTGCGCGACCTGCTCGACACCGCCCTCGCCACCGACCCCGACCTGCTCATCGTCGGCGGCGGCGACGGCACTCTCTCCTCCGCCGTCCGCCACGTCGCCCACCGCGACGTCGCGCTCGGCGTGCTGCCGCTCGGCACCACCAACAACTTCGCGCGCAGCCTCGGCCTGCCGCTCGACCTCGCCGGCGCGATCAAGGTGTTCGACACCGGCAAGGTGGCCGACATCGACCTCGGCCTGGCCGACGACCGGCCGTTCGCCAACCTGGCCAGCTTCGGGGTGTCGGTCGAGGTGGCCGGCAAGGTCAAGCCGTGGCTCAAGCGCATCGTGGGCCGGCCCGCCTACCCCCTCACCGCGCTGACGATCCTGCCGGGACACCGGCCGTTCCGCGCGTACATCACGGTCGAGGGTGAGCGCCACGAGCTGCTCACCCACCAGCTCAACATCGCCAACGGCCGCTTCCACGGCGGCTGGCAGGTGGCCAAGGACATCAGCATCGACAACGGCATGCTGGTGGCCTACCAGCTCGGCTCGGGCAAGAAGCTGCGGCTGCTCGGCGAGACCCTCATCAGGGCGACCACCGGGCGGTGGCGCAGCCTCGCGGGCGGGCCGTTCGTGATGGGCAGGGAGATGCTGCTGGAGACCGACCCGCCGATGGCCGCCGACGTCGACGGAGAGGTGCGGCTGCGCACCCCGATCAGGCTCCGCGTGGTCCCTAACGGGGTGCGCGTGATGGTGCCCGCCGACTTCGAGGACCGCTGAGTCAGCGGCTCACGCCCAGGAGAATCCCATGTCTCCGCCCTTTCGTCGCGACTGTCCGTACACCTACGGTAAACGAGAGATCGCGCTACGTCACGACGTCTCCAGTCGCCGGTACGCCTCGATGAGCGGGGCCGCCACCTCGCCGGGCGGCGGGAAGACGCGGGGCAGCAGGCCGGGCGCCACGGTCACCGGGCGGCGCTCCGGGCGGTGCGCCGAGGCGCCAGGGGCGTAGAAGTCGGCCAGCCGGTCGGCGAACGGCACGTCCTCCACGGCCGGCGCGCCCGCCGCCGGCTCCTCCGCCAGCGAGCCGAGCAGCTGCTCGCGCGTCCGCCCCCGCCAGGCCAGCACCAGGAACGGGTCGTCGTCGAACGACTCGGCCAGCAGATAGAGCACCGCCGACAGGTGCTTGCACGGGAAACCCCAGTCGGGGCACGAGCAGTCCATGTCGAGGTCGCGCGGGAACAGGTCGATGCCCATCGCGGCGAACAGCTCCTCGATCTCCGGCGGCATCTCGCCGGCCAGCAGCCGCGCCCGGTGCACGGCCTGCGCGGCGATGCCCTCCTCGATGGCGCTCCAGCGCGCCTCGTCGTACGCCTCGATCCTGATCGTCACCCGGTACGGCCTCGGCCGCGAGCCCTGCACCGACGCCCGCACCTCGCCCGCTTCGAGGTCGATCGAGACCACCTGGCCCTTGCGGGCGTAGGCCCGGCCGCGCGAGAGGCGGCCCTTGTCACAGACCCGCTCCAGGATGTCGATGAAGCGCCGCGACCACCAGGTGGAGCCGATGCTGCCGCGCTTCGAGCGCGCCCTGATGCCGCCCTCGACCTCGATCGGGCCGGTGCTGTCGTACCAGCCGGGGCGTTCGGCCACGATCAGTCCACCCCCTCGGCGCTCAGCCTGAACACCTCGCGCAGCTCCTGCGTGGACAGGTCGGTCAGCCAGTCCTCGCCGGTGCCGACCACCCGCTCCGCCAGCGCCTTCTTGCGCTCGATCATCTCGTCCACCCGCTCCTCCAGGGTGCCCGCGCAGATGAGCTTGCGGACCTGCACGTTCTTGCGCTGGCCGATGCGGAACGCGCGGTCGGTCGCCTGGTCCTCGACGGCCGGGTTCCACCAGCGGTCCACGTGGACGACGTGGTTGGCGGCCGTCAGGTTGAGCCCGACACCGGCGGCCTTGAGCGACAGCACGAACAGCGCGGGCTCAGGGTCGTCCTGGAACCGGTCGACCAGGCGGTCGCGCGTCTTCTTCGGCAGGCCGCCGTGCAGGAACAGCACCGGGTGGTCGAGGCGCTGGGCGAGGTACGGCTGGAGCATGGTGCCGAATTCCGCGTATTGGGTGAAGAGCAGCGCTTTTTCGCCCTCCGCCAGGATTTCTTCGGACAACTGCTCCAAGCGAGTGAGTTTTCCGGATCGGCCGGCGAGGCGGGAGCCGTCCTTGAGCAGGTGCGCCGGATGGTTGCAGACCTGCTTCAGCTTCGCCATCGCCGACAGCACCAGGCCGCGCCGCTCGATGCCCTCACTGTCGTCGATCCTGCCCAGCATGTCGTCCACCACCGCCCGGTAGAGCGTGGCCTGCTCGGTGGTGAGCGAGCACCACTCCTTGACCTCCAGCTTCTCCGGCAGGTCGGAGATGATCGAGGTGTCGGTCTTGAGCCGGCGCAGGATGAACGGGCCCGTCGCCCTCCTGAGCGCCCGCGTCGCCTGCTCGTCCTGACGGGCCTCGATCGGCTCCTGGAAGCGCGTCCTGAACCTGGCCCGCGGGCCCAGCAGGCCGGGGTTCGCGAACTCCATGATCGACCAGAGCTCGGCCAGGTGGTTCTCCACCGGCGTGCCGGTCAGCGCCAGCCTCGTGCCGGTGGGGATCGAGCGTACGGCCCTGGCCTGCAGGGTGCCGCTGTTCTTGATCGCCTGGGCCTCGTCGCACACCACCCGCCGCCAGGCGTGCTTCCTGAGCGTCTCCAGGTCGCGGTAGGCGGTGCCGTACGTGGTGATCACCAGGTCCGCGTCCGCGATCCCGGCGGCGTCGCGGCCGCTGCCGTGATGCACGTACACGCGCAGGGCGGGCGCGAACCTGGCCGCCTCCCGCTGCCAGTTCCCGATCAGCGACATCGGGCAGACCAGCAAGGTGGGCTCCACGTCCTGCGCACCGGCGCGTTCGTGGACGAGCAGGGCCAGCGTGGTGATGGTCTTGCCGAGGCCCATGTCGTCGGCCAGCACCCCGCCGAGGCCCAGCTCCGACAGGAAGCTCAGCCAGGCGAGACCCCGCTCCTGGTACGGCCGCAGCGTCGCGTCCAGGCCGGGCGGCGTGGCCAGCGGGGCCAGCCGCCGCTCCGCCTGCCCCGACAGCAGGTCGCCGAGCACCCCGTCGGCGTCCACCTCCAGCAGCGGCAGCTCCTCGTCGTCCCCCTGCACGACGTGGCGCAGGATGTCGGCGGCGCTCGCCTCTCCCGTACGGCCGCCCTCCACCGCCCGCAGCGCCGCCTTGAGCTGCCGGTCGTCCAGCTCCACCCACTGGCCGCGCACCCGCACCAGCGGCACCTTGAGCCTGGCCAGCTCGGCCAGCTCCGCCTCGCTGATCGTCTCGCCGCCGACCGCCAGGTCCACCCGGAAGTTCACCAGGTCGGCCATCCCGAACCCCTGGCTCGCCGCCGCCGGCTGCTTCTTCGTCCGCGTCGTCAGCTTCAGCCCCAGCCGGGTACGGCCCGCCCAGCGCGGCAGCTGCACCCCGAACCCGGCCGCCTGCAGCAGCGGCGCCGCCTGGCGCAGGAACCCGAACGCGCCCACCGTGTCCAGCGCCAGCTCGCCCGGCTCCGGCACCCGCAGCGCCCGCTCCAGCTCCGGATAGAGCCGCACCGCCCGCCCCAGCCCCGCCAGCAGGTCCCGCTCCGGCCTGCCGGGCAGCCCCGTCACCCCGCTCCACACGGTGGCGGCGGGCACGTAGAGGCTCGGATCGTCCACCGCCTGCAACGCCAGCTCGACCCGCCACCCGGCGTCAGCGGCCTCGGCGGCCTCGGCGGCCTCGGCGGCCTCGGCGGGCTGGGCGGGCTCGATGAGCCGGAAGCACACGCGCGTCGCGCCCTCGGCCGCCGTCACCGCCGCGTGCCACCGCTCCAGCTCGGCCCGCAGCCCGGGCACATCGGGACAGGCCGGGTCGGGCCCGGTCAGCGCGACCAGCCACCTCTCCGCGGGGCTGGCGGCCTCCTTGGTGAGCAGAGGAGCGGTGAGCGTCTCGCGGACGATCGCGTCCGTGACCACCTCCAGCGCCTCGGCCTGCACCTCCGCCGACGCCCGCTCGACCTCGCCGGTACGGCAGGCAGGCGGCATGGCCAGCGCCAGCTCACGGAAGTACGCGGCGTCGGCCCCGGTCACCACGGGCCGCCACACGGCCCGCGACATGACCAGGTGCGGGATGACGCGGCCCCGGCGTACGAGGTCGCGGGCGAAGGCGGCGACGGCGGCCCAGTGGCGCAGGGTGGCCGTCTCCGCATGCTCCTCCAGCACCCGCAGCGCGTCGCCCGCCGAGGGGAGGACGGCGGGCACCCGCCACGGACGCAGCCTGGGCCGCGCCACCTCCGCCAGCCGCCCGGTCTCCGGCGACGGCAGCGGCTCCTTGGCCGACCCCGGCAGCAACAACGTCAGCACCCGCGGCTCCGTCTCAGGGGAGGAGCCCGCTGCTCGGAGGAAGGCGGCGAGATCGGGCGCCGTGGCGGCGTGGGGGTGGGTGCGGGGGGTCGTGCGGGACGGCGGGGTGGCGGGCGGGTCGGTGGTCTCCGCCCAGAACGCGAGACCGTCGCCCGCCCAGACCCCGTGTACCAGCACGTCGGCAGGCTACCGCCACTCCGGCGTGCGCCGGGCCAGGCCGCGGCGGGGATGCACGTCAGGACCGTGCACGCGCGGGCGGAGCGGCTGGAGGAGCCGGCGGGTCGCGGCGCTCATTTGCCGCGCTTTCCCCTAACACCGCCGAAACCGAAGAGTAGGCTGAAGGTATGAACACTCCCGGATCGTGGTGTGAGCGGCCCAAGCCGCAGGCTCCCTCGTGCGAGCTGCCCTCCCCGTGGAGCAAGCCGCAGCAGCCCGACGACTGGTGCAAGAGCGACAAGCCGGGCAAGGACCCGGTGGTGTCCGTGCTGGGCTTCCTGTTCAGGGCCGCGACCAGGCGGTAGCGCGGCGGCCCCGTCCACGGGTGCGATAGAAGGCCATGTGTGTGGGTAGTCGCCTTCCTCAGCGGAGGAGGCGAACGTCGTGAACGACACCCACAAGCTGGTCACCGACCTCTCCGAGCAGGTCTCCAGGCTCGTGAGGGATGAGCTCCGCCTGGCCAGGATGGAGCTGACCGCCAAGGGCAAGCGCGCGGGTCTCGGCGCCGGCATGTTCGGCGCGGCTGGTCTCGTCGCGTTCTTCGGCGCTGCCGCCCTTGTGGCCGCCGTCATCATGCTGCTCGCCCTGGTGCTGCCGGGCTGGGCGGCCGCCGCCATCGTGGCGGTGGTGCTGTTCCTCGTCGCGGCGGTGCTCGCGTACGCGGGCAGGACCGAGGTCAAGCGGGCCAAGCCGCCCGTCCCCGAGGAGACCATCGCGAGCGTCAGGGCCGACATCGACATGGTCAAGGAGAGTGCACGGCGATGAGCGAGACCGACCCCGGATACAGCGGACAGCACGCCGGTGACGTCGGCGCCCGCAGAGCGACCGTGGGCACGCCGACGGACCGTGAGTCCATGAACGTCCCCCAGACGCGTCCTGGCGCGGCGGAGAACGCGCACGAGGCCGAGCTGAAGCGCGAGGGGCACGAGACGTTCATCCCCGAGACCCCCATACGTGACGAACGCGCCGAGGCCGACATGAGCCACGGCACCGAGGAGGCGTCGCTGCGCGGCTCACGCGGCGACCGGGAGCGGCGTACGTCCTCCCGCATGAGCACCCAGGGCGCGGCGCGCGGGACCGGCACGCGCGAGCGGCGCTCCGGCGGCGCCACCACGGAGGACGAGCTGCGCCGCGAGATCGAGGAGACCCGGCGCGAGCTGGGCGCGACCGTCGGGGCGCTGGCGGCCAAGGTCAACATGAAAAGCCGGGCCGGCCGCGCCAAGGACCGTGCCAAGGCCCGCGCCAAGGAGCGCGCGGGGCGCGCCGCGGAAGCGGCGAGGATACGCGCGGGCCACGCGGCCGAGGTGACCAAGGAGCGTACGGGGCACGCCGCCGAAGTGGCCAGGGAGCGCGCGGGCCACGCCGCCGAGGTCACCAAGGAGCGCGCGGGCCACGCGGCCGAGCTGACCAGGGAACGCGCGGGGCACGCCGCCGAGGTCGCCAGGGAGCGCGCCGATGCCGTCAAGGGCCGGGCGTCGCACCTGGCGGACCGAGCCAGGGACAGCGTGCCCGAGCCCGTCATCGACGTGGCGAAGGGACGGCGTCCCATGGTGCTGATGTTGGTGGCGGGCGCGATGACCGCGTTCGCGCTGCGCCGGATGATGACCGGCAGGGCGGCCTACCGCCGCCGCGTGATCGAGGTCGGGCGGCGCGGCGACCGCATCAGGATCGTCGTGCAACTTCCCTGACGCCCCCTTCCAGGGGACGGAGGAGCAGGGCCGGTAACCTGCCAGGGTGATGCGTGGAACGGTGGCCGCCGCCCTGCTCGTCCCGCTGCTGGCGGCCGGGTGCGGCGCCGGGTCGTGGGTGAGCGACTACGGGAAGGTCGCCAAGGGGGCCAAGGGCGCGACCGTCCAGGTCGAGGTGACGCCGGGGCAGCGGTTCTCGCTCGCCGTGCCGGAGAACCCGTCCGTGGGCGACAGCTGGGACCTGGTGGCGGTGCCCGACACGAAGGTGGCCTCGTTCATCAGCGAGGAGCGCGAGAGCCAGGGCGACGCGCCCGGCTCGGGCGGCACGGCGTACTTCGTCTTCAACGGCAAGCACCCGGGCACGGCCGAGATCAGGCTGTACGACTGCTGGCGCTGCGGCCAGGACAGGACGCCGGCCACCGAGGAGAGCAGGCGGCAGTCGGGCGAGGCGGTCTTCCAGGTGACCGTGCGCGAGCGGCCGTCCTCCGGCATACCCGGTGGCTAGGCTGCCCGGCATGGACTTCATCCGGGTGCGCGCGTCCGCCGACGGCGCGGAGACGATCTCGTACTGGACCGGCGACGTCTACGGCTGGCAGGACGACGACGGCCCGCACCACCTGTTCGGCTTCGAGGGGCTCAACGTGGCCAGGGCCGTCGAGACCGACGGCGGCTGGCGGTTGCTGACCCGGGAGGCCGCGCTCTACCTCGACCCCCGCGACCGGCGGGTGCTCGACACCTGGACCAACCCGTTCACCGGGCGCGAGGCCGAGGTGCAGCACGTCTTCAACGACCCGGTCAACCAGCGGCTGGGCGCCTACACGGTGCCCGAGACGCGGCTCGGCGGGCAGGTCGTCTACAACGTGGACGTCCGGCTGGCCTACCCGTCGCCGCTCAAGGTGGCCGACTACCCGGAGAACTCGGCGAGCGACACCTACCGGGCGCTGGAGCTGTTCCAGTTCTTCGCCTCCGCCGCCGACCTGGAGTCGGGCGTGCCGGACGTGCCGTGCGTGTTCTCGTGGTGCCGGGTCTCGCCGTGGCTGCCGTGGATGGCGATGGGACGGCGCGGCGGCGGGCTGGTCTACCACTGCAGGGGCGCGAAGGTGCCCGAGGTGCCCGTACGCCTGCGCGAACGGGTCGGCGAGCACTTCCTGCACGCCCCCGAGCAGTGGTCGGAGCCCAACATGACGAGCTGGACGGCCTTCGCGGCCAAGGCCGGTAGGGTCGGCCCGTGAGCACCGACCTGTTCTGCGAGATCATCGCCGGGGAGCGGAGCGCCCACCTGGTGAGCTCCGACGACGTGGCGCTCGCCTTCCTCGACATCCGCCCGGTCTTCAAGGGACACGTGCTGGTCGTGCCGCGCGTCCACGTCGAGACCCTCACCGACCTCGCCGACGTCGGGCCGTTCTTCGAGCGGGTGCAGGCCATGGCGCGGGCCGTGGAGCAGGGCCTCGAGGCCGGCGGCACGTTCGTGGCGATGAACAACCGCGTCAGCCAGAGCGTCGCCCACCTGCACGTGCACGTCGTGCCGCGCAACAAGAAGGACGGCCTGCGCGGCTTCTTCTGGCCCCGCACCTCGTACGACTCCGCCGATGAGGCCGCCTCCTACGCCGCCCGCATCGCCAAGGCCCTGTGAGCCCCCTATGAGCTAGGCTCTGGCCGCGTGGAGTACCTCGTCGGCTCGGCCGTCGTCGCGGTGCTCGTCGGCGTGCCCGGCGTCGTGCTGTGGCGGCTCATGCGCGGGCGCAGAGAGCTCGGCACCAGCCCGGCCGAGCGGGCCACGTTCGAGACCCTGCACACCGCCTCCCTGGCCGGGCCGCCGCTGCGGGCCGGGCTGACCGCCGACGGCGCCGAGCGCGCCTCCCGCCACCTGCGCACCCTGCTCGGCTCCGCCGCCCTGGCCATCACCGACGGCGAACGCCTGCTCGTCTACGACGGCGAGGGCGACGACCACCACGCCGACCAGGCGTTCGAGCACGCCGCCGCCACCCTCCAGGACGGCCGCACCCAGGTGCTCACCATCGACTGCGACCTGCTCGAGTGCCCCATCAGGCACGCCGTGGTGGTGCCGCTGACCACCGACGACCGGGTGGTGGGCACGCTCGCCGCGTACGGGCAGACCGCCTCGGCCGGGCTCGTCAGGGCCGCCCAGGAGGTGGCCGGCTGGGTGGACTCGCAGCTGGAGCTGGCCGAGCTGGACCGCTCGCGCACGCTGCTCATGGAGGCCGAGGTGCGGGCGCTGCGCGCGCAGATCTCGCCGCACTTCATCTACAACTCGCTCACCACGATCGCCTCGTTCGTGCGCACCGACCCCGAGCGGGCCAGGGAGCTGCTGCTGGAGTTCGCCGACTTCACCCGCTACTCCTTCCGGCGGCACGGCGAGTTCACCACGCTGGCCGAGGAGCTGCGCTCGATCGACCGCTACCTGATCCTGGAGCGGGCGAGGTTCGGCGACCAGCTCCAGGTGACGCTGCGCATCGCGCCGGAGGTGCTGCCGGTCGCCGTGCCGTTCCTGTGCCTGCAGCCGCTGGTGGAGAACGCCGTGCGGCACGGCCTGGAGAGCAAGAACGGCGTCGGCCGCATCACCATCATCGCCGAGGACGCCGGCGCGGAGTGCCGCATCAGCGTCGAGGACGACGGCCTGGGCATGGACCCCGACAGGCTGCGCCGTATCCTCGCAGGTGAGATCGCTCCGGCGGGCGGCGTCGGGCTGGCGAACGTGGACGAGCGGCTGCGCCAGGTCTACGGCGACGAGTACGGCCTCGTGGTCGAGACGGCCGACGGCGCGGGCACCAAGGTCAACATCAGATTGCCGAAATATCACCCAGGCGTCTCCGCCCGTTGACCTCGATCTTCGTTGTCGGTTTCATCACTGTCTATGGCACAACTCCGGGTACTCGCGGTCGACGACGAGTTGCCCGCTCTGGAAGACCTGTCGTACCTGCTGCGCGCCGACCCCCGCATCGGCGAGGTCGCGACCGCGCGGGACGGCGCCGCCGCGCTGCGGCTGCTCGACCGCGCCATCGCCGAGGGGCGGCCGATCGACGCCGTGTTCCTCGACATCAGGATGCGCGGCCTCGACGGCGTGGTGCTCGGGCGGCTGCTGTCGCAGTTCGCGAACCCGCCCAGGGTGGTGTTCGTGACCGCGTACGAGGAGCACGCGGTGGACGCCTTCGAGATCAAGGCCGAGGACTACCTGCTCAAGCCGGTGCGCCCCGAGCGGCTCGCGGAGGCGATCAGGCGGGTCGCGGTCTCGGCCGACGTGCCCGCGGAGGGCGGCGAGAGCGACACGATCCCGGTCGAGCTGGGCGGGGTGACCCGGTTCGTCTCCAGCGCGGACGTCATCTACGTCGAGGCGCACGGCGACTACGCCCGCCTGCACACCGCCTCCGGCAGCCACCTGGTGCGCATCCCGCTCGCCACGCTGGAGGAGCGGTGGGCGTCGGCCGGGTTCGTCCGGGTGCACCGCAGCCACCTGGTGGCCGTGAAACACATCGAGGAGTTGCACATCGACTCGGGCAAGTGCACCGTACGCGTCGGTGACACCGAGCTACCGGTCAGCCGCCGGCACACGCGGGAGCTGCGTGACCTGCTGGTGCGGCGGGCCAGGAAGGGCAGGCAGGAATGAGCTCCGAGCCACGTCAGGGCCGGCGCTCGCCGCTGCCCCGCCCCGAGCAGCCGCGCCGGTCGTCCGACGGCTCCAGGCGGGCCTCGGAGGGCTCGCGGCGGGGAGCGGACGCGCCGCGCAGGATCGCCGTCACCAGCCCCCGCACGGCCGCCGCCCGCCGCCCCCGCTACCCCGCCACCCGGGAGATCGACGAGCAGACCACGCTCGGCGAGGTCTACATGCACTCGCTGCTGCGCACCCAGTTCCGGCTGGCGCTGTTCGTCTGCACGGTGCTGGCCTGCGTCGTCGGCGGGCTGCCGCTGCTGTTCCTGCTCATCCCCGAGTTGCGCGAGGTGCACCTGCTGGGCGTGCCGCTGCCGTGGGCGGTGCTGGCCGGGCTCATCTACCCCGCGTTCGTCATCGGGGCGTGGCTGTACGTCCGGCAGGCCGAGCGCAACGAGCGTCACTTCGCCGAACTGGTCGAGCGCCGGTGAACGTCTCCTTCACGGGCGCGGGTGCCGCATGAGCCTGACCGCGGTCCTGGTCGTCATGGTGGCGGCCGTGCTCATCGGGGCGTTCGGGATCAGGTTCTCCCGGACGACCTCCGACTTCTACGTCGCCTCCCGCACGGTCAGCCCGCTCTGGAACGCCTCCGCCATCGGCGGCGAGTACCTGTCGGCGGCCTCCTTCCTGGGCGTCGCCGGGCTCATCCTGTCCTTCGGCGTGGACATGCTGTGGCTGCCCGTCGGCTGGACCGGCGGCTACCTGGTGCTGCTGGTGCTGGTCTCGGCGCCGTTGCGGCGGTCGGGGGCGTACACGCTGCCCGACTTCGCCGAGGCGCGGCTGGAGTCGATGACCGTGCGCCGCACCGCCAGCGTGCTCGTCGTGCTGATCGGCTGGCTCTACCTCATGCCGCAGTTCCAGAGCGCGGGGCTGGTGCTGCGCACGATCACCGGCGCGCCCGTCTGGGTGGGCGGCCTGCTCGTCGCCGTCGTCGTCGCGGTCAACGTGCTGTCGGGCGGGATGCGGTCGATCACGTTCGTGCAGGCGTTCCAGTACTGGCTGAAGCTGACCGCGCTGGCCGTGCCGCTGGTGTTCCTGCTCATCGCCTGGCAGGGCGACGGCGCGCCCGGCCTCAGCGCCGCCGACGCGGCCACCTGGCAGGTGCCGCTGGTGGGCGGCAAGGAGTACGGGCTGTACTCGACGTACTCGCTGATCCTCGCGACCTTCCTCGGCACCATGGGGCTGCCGCACGTGCTCGTGCGCTTCTACACCAACCCCGACGGACGGGCCGCGCGCCGCACCACGCTCGTCGTCCTCACGCTGCTCGGCGCCTTCTACCTGCTCCCGGCCGTGTACGGCTGGCTCGGCCGCCTGTACGCCCCCGACCTCGTCCGCACCGACACGGTCGTGCTCACGCTGCCCAGCCGCATGATCGGCGGCACGCTCGGCGACCTGCTGACCGCGCTGGTCACCGCGGGCGCGTTCGCGGCGTTCCTGTCCACCTCGTCGGGGCTGACCGTGTCCGTGGCGGGGGTCATCGCCCAGGACCTGCTCAAGGGCGGGGTGCGCTCGTTCAGGGAGGCCACGCTGATGGCGGTCGCGGTGCCGCTGGCCCTCGCGCTGTGGGCGCGGGCGCTGCCGGTGGCGGACGTGGTGGGGCTGGCCTTCGCGGTGGCCGCGTCGTCGTTCTGCCCGCTGCTCGTGCTCGGCATCTGGTGGCGGCGCCTGTCGACGATCGGGGCGCTCGCCGGGCTGTTCATCGGGGGCGGGCTGGCCAGCGGCGCCGTTCTCGTCACGATCGTCGCCGGGCCCCAGGGCGGGCTGGCGGGGGCGCTGCTCGCCCAGCCGGCGGCGTGGACGGTGCCCATCGCGTTCACCGTGATGATCGCGGTGTCGTTCCTCACCCCGCACCGCGTGCCGGCCGGGGTGGCGCGGACGATGGTCCGCCTGCACACCCCGGAGAACCTCGACCTCGACCGCGGCGACTGGCGGCCCCGCTCGTCCTAGTCGTCCGGGGCAGTGAGCTTGGCGCCGATGCGGAAGTCGATGCGGATGTCCTGGTAGGTGACGTCCGGCTCCACCTGGTCAGGCAGGTTCGTCCGGTCGCTGCCCCAGAAGCACTCGCCATCCGGCTCGGCATGCGCGCGCACCACCACCTTGGGACGGTCGTGGAAGCGCAGCTCCTTCGCCTTCGCCGTGGCGCTGATCTCCACGTCGGGGTTCTCCGGGCGTTCCGGCTTCGGCATGGTGCTCCCCTTCCCCCGGGGCGCCTGTGATCGACCCGACCTCGCGGACGGTGTCGCCCGTGCTCGCGCCCACCTCGCGGACGGTGTCGCCGGCGCCCGCGCCCACGTCCCTGACCGCCCCGCCCGCGCCCGCGCCGACGTCCCGTACGGCGCCGCCCGCGCCCGCTCCCAGGTCGCGGACCGCGCCGCCGGCGCCCGCTCCCACGTCCCTGACCGCGCCGCCGGCACCGGCGCCCACGTCCCTGACCGCCCCACCGGCGCCCGCGCCGACGTCGCGGACCGCGTGGCCCGCGCCCAGGCCGATGTCCTCGACCGCGCGGCCGACGCCCCTGGTGAGGTGTTCGAGGAGCTGCGGGTTGGTGTCGATGGTCTGCAGGACCCGGTCGATGATGCGGGCCACGTTGTCCAGCCGCACCTTCAGCAGCGCCTGCGCCTCCACCCCCTTGATGGTGAGGTTGACGCTGCCGAGGAAGACGTCCGCGCCGACATTGAGCTTGAGCAGGTCGAGCACCTCGGCCTGGAGCGACACCCTGGCCCGCAGGTCCTGGACGTCGAGGGTGATCTCGTCCACCTTGACCTCGGGCACGTCGAGATAGACGTCCGGGTCGGTGTCGACCCTGGCCTCCTCGGCGCCCTCGGACATGCTCTGCTCCCCGTCGGTCGAGACAGGGGGTACCCGCTCATCCGCCGGGCGTGCGGAGCTTGTGGAGACGTGACCGGGTTTTGAGTGTCACGCGGGCGTCATGGCGGGCGTCATGGCGGGCGTCATGGCGGGCGTCATGGGGGGCGTCATGGGGGCGGCAGCTCGCCCGAGCCGCGCGCCACCAGCTCGATCGGCACCTTGACCCTGCGGCCCGCGCGCGAGGGGTTGAGCAGCAGGTCCACGGCGGCCCTGGCGAGCCGCGCGGTGTCGTAGCGGACCACGGTGACGCCCGGGTTGAACACGCCGGCCAGCGCGAAGTCGTCGAACCCCACGTACGCGGGCCGCTCGGGCCGCTCGCGCAGCGCCTGGAGGATGCCGATCGCGGCCCGGTTGTTGGTGGCGAAGAACGCGGTGGGCGGGTCGGCCAGGTCGAGCAGCCTGGCGACCTCGCGGGCCACCCGGGCGGGGTCGTACACCGCGTGCACCACGAGTGTCTCGTCGGCGGGCACCCCGGCGGCGGCCAGCGCCGTACGGTGACCGGCGGCCCGGTCGTGCACCGAGCTGATGTCCTCGTCGTCGGAGATGAGCGCGATCCTGCGATGGCCGTGGGCCAGCAGGTGCTCGGTGGCGACCTGGCCGCCCCGCACGTCGTCGAGCAGCACCGCGTCGGCGGTCACCAGGCCGGGCGGCACCCGGTCCACGAACACCGTGGTGAGCCCGGCGTGCCTGGCCAGCCAGCCGTGGTCGGCGGCCGACGGCACGACGATGAGGGAGTCGACGCCGCGGGCGTACATCGACTCGATGAGCATGCGCTCCTTGTCGGCGCTCTCCTCGTACGAGCCGAACACGACGAGCGCCTCGTGCTCGGCGGCGGCGGCCTCCACGGCGGCGGCCAGGCGGCCGTAGAACTCGTTGGAGATGTTCTCCATGACCAGCCCGAGCGTCAGCATGGAGGCGCCCCTGGCGAGCCGGGCGGCGGCCTCGTTGCGGCGGTAGCCGAGCGCGTCGATGGCGGCCTGCACCCGCTGCTGCAGCGAGGCCCGCACGTGCGGCTCCTGGTTGACGACCCGGGAGACGGTCTTGAGGCTCACGCCCGCGTGCCGCGCGACGTCGGCCATGGTGGGCTTGCGCGTGGCGGCCTCCTGACCGTCGTTCAGCGAGACCACGAGGTCGCCGTTCTCCCGCGCTGTCATAGTGTGCCCCCATGGATGACGAATGGATCTGTGGCCGGTTGGGTGAGGACGAGCCTTGGGTGCTGGGCGCGGTCAACCCGCCGGTGTTCGAGAACTCGCTGTTCACGTTCGAGACGGCGGAGGAGCTGGGCGCGGCCGTCAAGGACGAGGACGAGCGTTACGTCTACTGGCGGGGGACCAACCCGACGGTGGATCTCGCCCAGCGTAAGCTCGCGGCGCTGGAGCGGGGAGAGCGCGCGAAGTGTTTCGGCTCGGGCATGGGCGCGATCTCGGCGACCATCTCCTCGCTCGTGTCGGCGGGCGATCACGTGCTGGTGCTGGGTGCGGTCTATGGGCCCACCACGCAGTTCCTGCGCTATCTGGAGAAGTTCGGGGTGTCGCATACGCACGTCGACGACCTCGCGGCAGGTGATAGCGCTATCAGGCCCAGCACCCGAATACTTTACTTCGAGTCGCCGTCGTACATGGCCTACCAGATCGTGGACATCACGGAGGTGACGGCCTGGGCGCGCGAGCGCGGGCTGCTGACGGTGATGGACAACACCTGGTCCACGCCGCTGTTCCAGAAGCCGCTGACGATGGGGGTGGACCTCGTCGTGCACTCGCTGTCGAAGTACGTCGGCGGGCACAGCGACCTCGTGGGCGGCGTCGTCGTGGGGCCGTCGCGGCTGGTCAGGCCGCTGGCGTTGCAGGAGTACCAGCTGTACGGGGCCGCGATGTCGCCGCATGACGCGGCCAAGGTGATCAAGGGCCTGCGTACGCTGCCGGTGCGGATGGCGGCGCACCAGGAGCGCGGGCTGGCGGTGGCGGCGTTCCTGGAGGGCCATCCCGCGGTGCGCGAGGTGAACCACCCGGGGCTGCCGTCGCATCCCGGGCACGCGGTCGCGCTGCGGCAGATGTCGGGCTTCTCCAGCCTGTTCAGCCTCGTGCTGGACACCGAGTCGCGGGAGCAGGTCGGCCGGTTCATCAACCAGTTGCGGCATTTCCGGATCGGGGTGTCGTGGGGCGGGTTCGAGAGCCTGGTGAACGCGCCCGCGCTGACCACCGAGGAGAGCGTCCGCGTCACCATGGGCATCCCGGTCGGCCTCGTCCGCCTGTCCGTCGGCCTGGAGCCCGCGGACACCCTGATCAAGGATCTCGGTCTGGCGCTGGAGGGCATGTCCGCCTAACGTGAAGGACAGCATCGTGATTGACAGCGCTGTCTGCCCTTCGCGGGAGGCTCGTCGTGAGAAATCCCCTCCTAGCAGCCACGGTCGCCGCCACGCTCGTCCTCGCGGGCTGCGGCTCCTCCTCCGGATCCTCCGGGTCCGGGGGAGAGGTGCGGCTCCGGATGATCGAGAGTCTGACCAGTCCAGAACGTACGAAGCTCATCAAGTCCCTCCTCGACGGCTTCGAGCAGGCCAACCCCGGCGTCACCGTCGAGCTCGTCTCCCCGCCGCTCGACAGCGCCGACCAGAAGATCACCCAGATCCTGCAGACGAAGAAGGACCTGGACGTGCTGGAGGTGCGCGACCACACCGCCAAGTCCTTCTCCAACAACGGCTGGCTGGCCGAACTGCCCACGACCGGCTGGGCCGGCTGGTCGGACCTGACCGAGCTGGCCCAGAAGAAGGCGGTCGAGGTGGGCGGCAAGGCGTACCTCATCCCGTACGGCTTCTACCAGCGCACGCTGTTCTACCGCACCGACCGCGGCCTGACGCGGCCGCCCGCCACCTGGCAGGAGCTGTACGAGGCCGGCAAGGCCCAGACCACCGGCGACCGTTACGGCTACTCCTTCCGCGGCGGCAAGGGCGGCGCCGACTACGCGGTGATGATGATCAGCGCGTACAACGGAGAGGCGCTCGACCCGGAGAAGTCGTTCTTCCTCAAGGACAAGCGGACGATCTTCGCCACGCCCGAGGCGGCGCAGGCGCTCGACTTGTTCGTCAAGATCTACCGTGAGGCGTCGCCGCCCGACTCCGTGGCCTGGGGCTTCCCCGAGATGGTGCAGGGCTTCACCTCGGGCGTCACCGGCATGCTCATCCAGGACCCCGAGGTCATCAAGACGGTCGAGGAGAGCGGCCTGACGAACTGGGCCACCGCCCCCATCCCGAAGGGCCCCACCGGGTACGCCTTCCAGCCCGTCGGCTACGCCGGCTGGGGCGTCACCTCCTTCAGCGCGCACCCGGAGCAGGCGGTCAAGCTGGTGCAGTACCTGTCGGAGGCGGAGCAGAGCATCGCCTTCGCCAAGGGCAACTCGCTGATCCCGATCTCGAAGCAGGCACAGAGCGACCCGCAGTTCTCGCAGGGCGCGTGGAAGGCGTACCTGGAGGCGCAGCAGGACCCGAAACAGGTGATCACGATCAGGCCGGTGGACTATCCGGGCTGGAGCCAGTTCCTGGTCGACTCCGACCGTGACGTGCAGGCCCTGATCACCGGCAAGAAGAGCACGGCCGAGGTGCTGAAGGCATGGGACGCCTTCTGGGCCGACCAGGCCAAGAAGGTCTCTTGAGGACGTTCACCGTCCGGCGGGCCCGGTTCATCGCGCTGTGCCTGCTGCCGGGCGTGGTGTTCGTCGCGCTGTTCACGTACTACCCGATGATCAGGGGCGCGGTCATCGCGTTCCAGCGGTACTCGCTGTTCGACCTGACCGCGACCCCGTTCACCGGCCTGGAGAACTTCCGCGCGGTGCTGGCGGAGGAGCGGTTCTGGACGGCGCTGCGCAACACCGGCACGTGGGTGGCGGTCTCGCTGTTCTTCCAGTTCTTCCTCGGCTTCGGCCTGGCGCTGCTGCTGCGCGGGCACTTCCGGGGGCGCGGGCTCTACCAGGCGTGGGTGTTCTTCCCGTGGGCGATGTCGGGGTTCCTGATCGGGCTGCTGTGGCGGTGGCTGTTCAACGGCCAGTTCGGCGTGATCAACGACCTGCTGCTCAAGGCGGGGATCATCGACGAGCGCATCGGGTTCCTCGCCACGCCCGGCTGGGCGATGACGTCGGTGATCGTGGCCAACATCTGGTACGGCGTCACGTTCTTCGCCATCATGATCATGGCCGCGCTGCAGTCGGTGCCGGGCGAGCTCTACGAGGCCGCGGCCGTGGACGGCGCCTCGCGGTGGCGGCGGTTCTGGCACGTGACGCTGCCGCACATCAGGCCCACCCTGGCGCTGATCGTGCTGCTGCGGATCATCTGGATACTCAACTTCCCCGACCTGATCTACTCCATGACCGGCGGCGGCCCGGCCGGCAGCACCGACATCGTCACCACGTTCCTCATCCAGCAGGTGATCGGCGGCGACTACGGCAGGGCCGGCGCGGTCGGCCTGCTCGTGCTGGGGCTGCTGCTGGCGTTCAGCGTGTTCTACCTGAACGCCACGAGATTCGAGAAGGCCCGATGACCGCGCGCACCCCGCTGCGGCGCCTCGCCACGACCGCCAAGGTGCTCGTGCTGGGCGGCTGGCTGCTGATCACGTTGTTCCCGCTGTACTGGATCGTCGTCACCTCGCTCAAGCCGCAGCCGGAGATCTTCTCGGTGCCGCTGCGCTACTGGCCGTCGAAGGTGACGTTCGAGCACTACCAGGAGCTGTTCTCGTTCGCCGACTTCGGCACGTACCTGCTCAACTCGCTGCTGGTGTCGCTCGTCTCCGCGGGGGTGGTGACGGCGATCGGCGTGCTCGGCGGCTACACGCTGGCCCGCTTCGCCTTTCCCGGGCGCGGGGCGCTGATGCTGGCGTTCCTGGTCACCCAGATGATCCCGCTGTTCATCGCGCTCGGGCCGCTCTACCTGCTGATGTCCGACCTCGACCTGCTCAACCGGCTGGCCGGGCTCATGCTGGTGTACGTCGCCATGCTGGTGCCGTTCTCGACGATCATCATGCGCGGCTTCTACGAGCGGGTGCCGGTGGCGCTGGAGGAGGCGGCCCAGGTGGACGGCGCCTCGCGCCTCGTGGCCATGGTGCGCGTGGTGATCCCGGTCATGCTGCCCGGCATCGCCGCGACGTTCATCTTCGCGTTCGTGCAGTGCTGGAACGAGCTGTTCCTCGCGATCACGTTCATCGACAGCGAGGACGCCAAGACGATCCCGGTCGCCATGAACTCCTTCATCACCCAGTACGACATCGACTGGGGCTCGATGGCGGCCGCCACCGTCGTCTCGGTGCTGCCGACGCTCGTGCTGTTCGCCGCCGTCCGCCGCTACATCGTGGAGGGGCTGACGGCGGGCGCGGTGAAGGGATGACCGGTAAGGGAGTGAAAGGGATAACCGACCGCTCATCGCGCCAGACGGACCTTTCGCCGCAAGCCCGTTCCAACTAAGCGCGGTGCATCAGCGGCTCGCCGAACAACCCTTCGGGGCATCTCCACGCCGGGTAGGTTGCGCTCTTACGTTGGGCGTGATCCGCATCACAGTGGAGGTCTCGTGACGACACAAGAACATGACGCATCGGTTTATGAGCAAGTTCAGGAGAGCAGTGAGTTCCAGGACCTGA
Source organism: Nonomuraea salmonea (assembly GCF_042428605.1). Classification (NCBI taxonomy): domain Bacteria; kingdom Bacillati; phylum Actinomycetota; class Actinomycetes; order Streptosporangiales; family Streptosporangiaceae; genus Nonomuraea; species Nonomuraea salmonea. Next base: position 88,661 of record NZ_JBHMCF010000029.1, on the reverse strand, counting down.
AGCGGCGCTTCCGCCGCTGGACGTTCCCCATGACCGTGGCGTTCCTCGTCTGGTACCTGCTGTATGTGGTGCTGTCGGGGTGGGCGCGCGACTTCATGGGCATCAAGCTGTTCGGCGAGATCAACGTCGGGCTGATCTTCGGGTTGCTGCAGTTCGTGTCGACCTTCCTCATCGCGTGGGCCTACTCCAGGCACGCCGAGAAGCAGCTCGACCCGATCGCTGACAAGCTGCGGCACGAGGTGGAGGAGAAGACTCAGTGAGCTCGACGACCCTGGGGATGATTCTCTTCCTCACCTTCGTGGCCTTCACCCTGGCGATCACCGTCTGGGCGAGCCGCCAGACCAAGACGGCCGCCGACTACTACGCGGGCGGCCGGTCGTTCAGCGGCGTGCAGAACGGCCTGGCGATCGGCGGCGACTACATGTCGGCCGCCTCGTTCCTCGGCATCGCCGGCATCATCGCCCTGTCCGGATATGACGGGTTCCTCTACTCGATCGGCTTCCTCGTCGCCTGGCTGGTGGCGCTGCTGCTGGTGGCCGAGCTGATGCGGAACTCCGGCAAGTTCACCATGGCCGACGTGCTGGCCTTCCGCATGAGCCCGCGGCCCGTCCGTACGGCGGCGGGCGTCTCCACCATCGTGGTCAGCATCTTCTACCTGCTGGCCCAGATGGTCGGCGCGGGCGCGCTGGTCGGCCTGCTGCTCGGCATCACCGGCGAGGCCGGCAAGGCGTGGACGATCATCGGCGTCGGCGCCCTCATGATCGTGTACGTCGTCTTCGGCGGCATGAAGGGCACCACCTGGGTCCAGATCGTCAAGGCCGTGCTGCTGATGAGCGGCGCCGCGCTGGTGACGCTGCTGGTGCTCGGCAAGTTCGGCTTCAACCTCTCGGCGCTGCTCGGCCAGGCCGCCGCGACCAGCGGCCCCTCGGGCAACCCCGGCAGCTTCCTGATCCCCGGCCTGAAGTACGGCACCGAGGCGCAGGGCCTGGCCGGCAAGATCGACCTCATCAGCCTGGGCCTGGCGCTGGTGCTCGGCACCGCGGGCCTGCCGCACATCCTCATCCGCTTCTACACCGTGCCCACCGCCAAGGACGCCCGCAAGTCGGTGCTCTGGGGCATCGGCATCATCGGCGTCTTCTACCTGCTCACCCTGGTCCTCGGCTTCGGCGCGGCGGCCCTGGTCGGCAAGGACGCGATCGCCGCGGGCGACGCGGCGGGCAACACCGCGGCGCCCATGCTGGCACAGCGCATCGGTGAGGAGATCTTCGGCTCCGTCGGCGGCACGATCCTGCTGGCGCTGATCGGCGCTGTGGCGTTCGCCACGATCCTGGCCGTGGTGGCGGGTCTGACGCTGGCCTCCTCCTCCAGCTTCTCGCACGACCTGTACGCGCACGTCTTCAAGCGCGGCCAGGTCACCGAGCGGCAGGAGGTCGTCGTGGCCCGCATCTCCGCCCTCGTCATCGGCGCCGTGGCGATCGGCCTGGGCATCCTCGCCCAGGGCCAGAACGTGGCGTTCCTGGTGGCGCTGGCGTTCGCGGTGGCGGCGTCGGGCAACCTGCCGGCGATCCTCTACAGCCTGTTCTGGAAGAGGTTCAACACCGCCGGCGCGGTCTCGGCTATCTACGGCGGTCTGGTCTCCGCCCTGCTGCTGGTCATCTTCTCGCCGGTGGTCTCCGGCGGCAAGACGGCGCTGTTCCCGGGTGCCGACTTCGCCTGGTTCCCGCTGAGCAACCCCGGCATCGTCTCGATCCCGCTGGGCTTCCTGTGCGGCTGGATCGGCACCGTCCTCAGCAAGGAGTACAACGCCGCCAAGTACGCCGAGATCGAGGTCCGCTCGCTCACCGGCGTCGGCGCGGAGAAGGCGAGCACGCACTGATCCGGGGCTGACCCGCACGGGGCTTTCCCAGAAGGGCGCCCTACCCCCCTGCCCCAGGGCGCCTGCACCAGAGGGCCCGGCCGATCGCTTCGGCCGGGCCCTCGCGCGTGTACGGGATCGCCGACGGGGAAGGGGCTGTGGTCGTTCCCGACAGGTGTCCCAGTGGGGCGTCCCACACCCTTGGAGTTGTTAACGTCACCGAAACGCAGTGGATGGAGTGGTTGACGGGATTTCAGCGGTATGGGTACGTTCTCAGATGTGTGAACGTTGCCACACTGGCCTGGCGCCACGTGGCCGTCATCAGCATGCCTGATGCCCCGCTTGATCAGTGTGGAGGCGAAACCCCCAATGAGAACCCCACTTGTCCGCTGGTCCGTCCTGTCCGTGTCCCTCGCGCTGGCGCTCACGTCGTGCGCCAAGGGCACCGGTGGAGCGGCCGACCCGACCCCGTCGGCAGGCCAGTACAACCCCGGTGCCTCCTATCAGGGCACGATCTCGGCCATGGGCTTCGGCGCGACCGACGAGATCGGGACCACCCGCGTCGATCTGGCCAAGAAGGCGCTCGGCGGCGCCGACGTGAAGCTGATCGAGGGTGACCTGGACATCCAGCAGTTCCTGTCCTCGGTCGCGGCCGGCGACCCGCCGGACATCATCTACGCCAACCGCGACCAGATCGGCACTTTCGCCTCACGGGGTGCGATCATCCCCCTGACCGCCTGCATCCAGGGCGAGCAGATCGACACCTCGATGTACAACCCCAACGCCCTCGCCCAGGTGACCTTCGGCGACGAGATCTGGGCCATCCCCGAGTTCAACCAGGTCCAGATCACGATGGCCAACGCCGACCTGCTCAAGGAGGCCGGCCTGACCATCGACGACGTCAACGGCTCCAGCTGGGAGAAGATCACCGCCGCGACCAAGAAACTGGTCAAGGCGCCCGGCGGCAAGCTCAAGGTGATCGGCTTCGACAGCAAGCTGCCGGAGTTCCTGCCGCTGTGGGCCAAGTCGCTCGGCGCCGACCTGCTCTCGGCCGACGGCAGGACCGCCCAGCTCAACAGCCCCGAGGTGGTGAAGGCGCTGCAGTTCGCCGTCTCCATCTACGACGCGCAGGGCGGCTTCGCCAAGGTCAAGGCCGTGCGCGACTCGGCCGACTTCTTCGGCAAGGGCAACCAGTACGCCAAGAACGCCCTCGGCGCCATGCCGATGGAGCAGTGGTACGTCAACGTGCTCAACGACGTCTCGCCCAAGGCGCCGATGGCCTTCGACACCTTCCGCACCCCGGAGGGCAAGGCGCTGGCCTACTCGTCGGGCTCGTCGTGGGCCATCCCCAAGGGCGCCAAGAACCCCGGCGCGGCCTGCCGCTTCGCCAAGTCGATGACCCTGGTCGACACCTGGAAGGCCGCCGCCCAGGCCCGCCTCGACAAGCGCAAGGCCGAGGGCAAGCCGTTCACCGGCATCCTCACCGGCAACGTCAAGGCCGACGCCGAGATCGAGAAGATGCTCACCTCCGGCGGCGCCACCTGGGACGAAGGCGTCAAGGCGTTCTACGAGGCCAACAAGAACACCTTCAGCCTCCCCGCCAACCCGGCCGACAAGGAGTTCAAGGACGCCTGGCAGAACGCCGTGAACCGGGTGCTCAACGGCCAGGACGAGCCGCAGGCCGCCCTCGACAAGGCCCAGCAGGACGCCCAGGCGGCGCTCGACAAGGCATGGGCCGGCTGGACGAAGCGTACGAACTGAGATGTCCCCTTCCCGTACCAGAACACCAGGACGGCCACCACGGCGGCGCAGCGCGCGCTTCATCGAGACCAGGGCGGCGCTGCTGTTCATCAGCCCCTGGATCATCGGCTTCGTCGTCTTCACCGCGTGGCCCGTCATCAACAGCGCCTACCTGTCGCTGACCGACTACGACGTCATCAACGACCCGAACTACGTCGGCTTCGACAACTACGTGCAGCTCTTCGAGGACCCGAAGGTCGGCCTGGCGCTGTGGAACACGTTCGTGTTCGCCGTGCTGTCGGTGCCGACCCACCTCGTCGTCGCGCTGGGGCTGGCGCTGCTGCTCAACAGCGCCAGCAAGGCCACCGGCTTCTTCCGTACGGCGTTCTTCCTGCCGAAGATGACGCCGCCGGTCGCGATCGGCATCCTGTTGCTGCTGCTGTTCAACGGCCAGGACGGCCTGATCAACGCCTTCCTCGGCGTCTTCGGCATCGACGGCCCGGCGTGGACCACCGACCCGAACTGGGTCAAGCCGGCCCTGGTGCTGATGAACCTGTGGACGGTCGGCTCCTCCGTGGTCATCATCCTGGCCGCGCTGCGCGGCGTCCCGCAGGAGCTGTACGACTCCGCCCTCGTGGACGGCGCCGGCTGGTGGAAGCGGCTGCTGCGGATCACCGTGCCGATGATCAGTCCCACGCTGTTCTTCCTGTTCATCGTGGACAGCATCAACGCCCTGCAGTCGTTCACCGAGGCGTACACCGCCTTCTTCGGCGCCGGCAACACCACCTACAGCAACGACGCCGCGCTGTTCTACGCGATCTACCTGTTCCAGCAGGCCTTCGAGTTCCTGCACATGGGGTACGCCTCCGCGCTCGCCTGGCTGCTGTTCATCGTCATCATGGCGATCACGGCCGTGCAGATCGTGGTGACCAGGCGCTACGTCCACTACGAAGGGGGTAACCCATGAGGCGCGCCGCGAAGATCCTGACCTGGGTCGCGCTGGGCGCGTTCACCGTCGCGTTCATCTACCCGTTCATCTGGCTGCTCAGCGCGTCCTTCAAGCCGCGCAGCGAGGTGTTCGACAACCGGCTCATCCCCGAGACGTTCACCTTCGACAACTACATCCAGGTGTGGCAGGAGGCCCCGCTCGGCCTCTGGATGGCCAACACGCTGCTGGTGACGGTGCTGGCGGCGGTGGCCGTGACGGTCACCAGCGCGATGGTGGCCTGGGGGTTCGCCTACTTCCGCTTCCCCGGCAGGAACGCGTTGTTCGGCGTGGTGCTGGCGACGATGATGCTGCCGGGCGCGGTCACGATGATCCCGGTCTTCCTCATCTGGAACTCGCTCGGCGCGGTCGGCACGCTGACGCCGCTGTGGGCCCAGAACCTGTTCGGCAGCGCCTTCTACATCTTCCTGCTGCGGCAGTTCTTCATGGGCCTGCCGCGCGAGCCGTTCGAGGCGGCCAAGATCGACGGCGCGAACAACTGGAAGATCTTCACCCGCATCGCCCTGCCCCTGTGCAAGCCGGCGGTCGTGGTGACCCTGCTGTTCGAGTTCCAGGCCGCCTGGACCGACCTCATGCGGCCGCTCATCTACCTGCGCGACTCCGAGACCTTCACCGTGCCGCGCGGGCTGAAGGCGCTGCTCGACCAGTTCGGGTTCGGCGGTGAGTGGCACTGGGAGATCGTCATGACGGCCAGCGTCATCACCACCATCCCGATGATCATCCTGTTCTTCCTGGGCCAGAAGCACTTCATCAAGGGCATCGCGACGACGGGAAGCAAGGGATGAGCTTTCCTGACGGGTTCCTCTGGGGCGCGGGCACCTCGGCGTACCAGATCGAGGGACATCACGGCCGGGGCGAGTCGGTGTGGGACGCGTTCTGCCGCCGCCCCGGCGCGGTCGAGGGCGGCGGCGACGGCTCGCGGGCCTGCGACTCGTACGTGCGCTGGCGCGAGGACATCGAGCTGGTCAAGGAGCTGGGCCTGACCGCCTACCGCTTCTCGACCGGCTGGTCCCGCGTCATGCCCGGCGGCGCGCACCCCGACCCCAAGGCGCTCGACCATTATGAGCGGTTCACCGACGCGCTGCTGGAGGCGGGCGTCGAGCCGGTGCTGACGCTCAACCACTGGGACATGCCGGCCGGGCTGAGCTGGGCGGACCGCTCTTCCGTAAACGCTTTCACCGCGTACGCGCAGGCCGTCGCCGATCGCCTGGCCGACCGCGTCACCTGGTGGATCACCCAGAACGAGCCCTGGATCATCGCGCTGCTCGGCTACCAGCTCGGCCTGCACGCGCCCGGCGTCGCCGACCTCGGCACCGCCGTCAAGGCCGGGCACCACGTGCTGCTCGGCCACGGCGCCGCCGCCGACGTGCTGCACGCCCACCAGGGCGTCAAGGCCGGCTGCGCGCTCAGCCTCTTCCCCTGTGACCCGGCCGGTGACAGCGACGAGGACCGCGCGGCGGCGGCCGGCTCCGACGGCTACGTCAACCGGTGGTACCTCGACCCGCTGCTCGGCGACGGATACCCCGCCGACATGCGCGAGCACTGGGAACGGGCACTCGGCCACGGCCTCGACTTCATCGCCGACGGCGACGAGGCCGCCATCGGCGGGCGCAGCGACTACCTCGGCATCAACTACTACACGCGCCGCGTCATGGCCGCCGCGCCGCCGGCCCCGTTCCCCTGGAAGGTGGTCGGCCCGAGCGGCGACGTCGCGCGGACCGACGAGGGCTGGGAGATCAACCCCGGCGCGCTGCGCGACCTGCTCATCGGCCTGTCCCGCCGCTTCCCCGGCGTCCCCCTCATGATCACCGAGAACGGCGGGGTCTTCGGCGACGCCCCCACCCACGACGGCCGGGTCCATGACGACCGGCGCATCGCCTACCTGCGCGACCACGTCGAAGCCGTCGGCGCCGCCATCGACGCGGGTGCCGACGTGCGGGGCTACCTGCACTGGTCGCTCATGGACAACTTCGAGTGGGCCCTGGGCTACCGGCCCAGGTTCGGGCTCGTGCACGTCGACTACGCGAGCGGCGTGCGTACCATCAAGGACTCCGGGCGCTACTACGCCCGGCTCATCGCGGCGGGCGGCACGGCGCCCGCCACACCCAGGATCGAGGCTTTCGGCTAACCCATGCGGATCACCACCACGGCCACCGCCCACTACGTGGACAGTGGCCACTACCGCCTGACCGTCTCCCGCACCGACGCCAGCGCCGAGCTCGAAGGGTGGCTGTCGGTCAACCTGCTGGCCTCGGTCAACACCAGGGGAGGGCGAGACGAGACGTACGAGACGCTGCCGCCCGTGCTCGCGGAGCGCGACGGCGTGGCCGTCTTCGACTTCCCCCAGCGCACCACCGAGTGGCAGAGCAAGACGGTCCGGCTGACCTGCACGCCCGAGACCATCGCGGTCGAGGTGCGGGTCGAGGGCGACGGCGTGCTCAGCGACGTGACGCTGCTCGGCGGCCGGGCCGTGCTCAACACCAGGGCGGCCGGCACGTTCCGCTCCGGGGTGCACGCGCGCGGCGTGTTCAGCCCCACGCCCGCCCATCCGGTGAACGTGGTGCGGCCGGTGTCCGCGCCGGTCGCGCTGACCGTCGTCGGCGACGCCTCCCCCGGGCGGCTGCACGCGGTCTTCTCGCCGCCGCCGCTGGTGCTGGCCTTCTGCAAGGACGCGCCCGCCGGGCCGACCGCGGTGCCGGACGGGCCGTGGCTGGGCGCGTCCGTACGCGCCGGGATCGCCGGCCTGACCTTCACCGAGCTGACGTACGAGCCGCTCGACGGCGGCGCCCTGCTGCGCTTCGACTACGAGGGCCACACCGAGGTACGCGGCTCCTGGACCTCGCCCGCCGTCGTGTTCCGCTTCGCGTCCTCGCCCTGGGAGGCGATCACCCACCACCGCGCCGACCTCGTCGAGCACGGCCTGGCCCCTCAGGGGCCGGCAGGGGAGCGGGCCGCGTGGTGGAGCGAGCCGATCTTCTGCGGCTGGGGCGCCCAGTGCGCCAGGGCCGACGGCGTCTCGCCGGTCACGCTGTCCCGCCAGGACCTCTACGACGAGTGGCTGGGCAGGCTGGAGGAGCACGGCGTGGTGCCGGGCACGATCGTCATCGACGACCGCTGGCAGCTCACGTACGGCGACCTGGAGACCGACGAGGAGAAGTGGCCCGACCTGCGCGCGTGGATCGCCGCCAGGCACGCCCGCGGGCAGCGCGTGCTGCTGTGGTGGCGGGCCTGGTCGGCCGACGGCCTGCCGGTCGAGGAGTGCGTGACCGACGCGGGTGGCCGGGCCGTGGCCGCCGACCCGTCGAACCCCGCCTACCGGCAGCGGGTCCGCGCCATCATGGAGCGCCTGCTCGGCGAGCTCGACGCCGACGGGTTCAAGATCGACTTCACGCAGTGGTCGCCGAGCGGCTCCCACCTGAAGACGTACGGCTCCACCTGGGGCATCGCCCTCCTCCACGAGCTGCTGGCCACCATGTACGACGCCGCCAAGCAGGTCAAACCCGACGCCCTCATGATCACCCACACCCCGCACCCGGCCTTCGCCGACGTCAGCGACATGATCAGGCTCAACGACGTGCTGGAGGTCGACGCGGCCGGCGACCCCGTGCCCGCCGTCGACCAGCTCCGCTACCGCCACGCCGTCGCCGCGGCCGCCATGCCGGACCACCTCATCGACACCGACCAGTGGCCGATGCCGAGCAGGGCCGACTGGCTCGCCTACGCCGAGGCGCAGCCCGGGCTGGGCGTGCCCGCGCTCTACTACGTCGAGTCCATCGACAACAGCCGCGAGCCGATCACCGGCGACGACCTGCGGCGGATCGCCGCGTGGTGGCGGCGATGAGGCAGGCCGAGGTCGTCGTCCACGGCGCCACGTCGGCCGGCGTGTGCGCCGCCGTGGCCGCCGCCCGGCGCGGCCTGGACACCGTGCTGCTCGAACCCGGCAGGCACGTCGGCGGCATGACCTCCGGCGGGCTCGGCTACACCGACATCGGCGACGCCCGCGTGCTCGGCGGCATGGCGGCCGAGTTCCGCCAGGCCGTCGCCGACGCCTACGGGGTCGCGCCGGGGCACTACGCGGGCCCGGAGCCGCACGTCGCCGAGCAGATCTTCCTGTCCTGGCTGGAGCAGGCCGGGGTCGAGGTCGTCTTCGGCGCCGCCCTGCGCACCGTCGTCACCTCCGGCGACCGGATCTTCTCCGCCGCCACCCTGCGCGGCGACTACGCGGGCGGCGTCTTCGTGGACGCGAGCTACGAGGGCGACCTGATGGCCGCCGCAGGGGTGAGCTACCAGGTCGGCCGCGAGGACAGGGCCCTGCACGGCGAGCGGTTCGCCGGGCGGCGTGAGGTGATGCCCGGCATGCACAACTTCCCGCCGTACGTCTCGCCGTTCCGCGCCGACGGCACGCTGCTTCCGCAGGTCGCCGACGGCCCCATGGCCGAGGTGGGCGAGGGGGACGGCGGCGTCATGTCGTACGGCTACCGCGTCTGCATGTCCACCGCGCCCGACCGCATCCCGTTCGCACGACGGCCCGGCTACGACGACGAGCACTGGGAGCTCGGCCGCCGGCTCTTCCGCCACTGGCGCGAGCAGGGCGTCTCGCCGCGGGCCGGGCGGCTCGTCGGGCTGGAGCCGAACCTGCCGAACGGCAAGGCCGACGGCAACTCCCTCGGGCCGTTCTCGCTGAGCGTGCTCGACCGCTCCGCCTGGGCCTACCCCGACGCGGGGCCCGAGGAGCGCGAGCGCATCCGCCTGCACCACCTCCACCACGCCCAGGACCTGCTGTACTTCCTCTCCCACGACCCCGAGGTGCCCGCCGTCGTGCGGGCCGAGCTGGGCCGGTGGGGGCTGCCCGCCGACGAGTTCGCCGACACCGGGCACCTGCCGCACCAGCTCTATGTCCGCGAGGCGCGGCGCATGCTGGGCGAGGCGCACCTCACCGAGCACGACCTGGTCGAGGGGCGGCGGCATCCCGACGTGGTCGCCATGGGGTCCTACCACCTCGACATCCGCGAGGTGCAGCGGACCTGGCGCTGGGTCTACGAGCACCCCGACCCCATCCCCATGGTGGTCACCGAGGGATACCTGTCGGTGGGGGTGGCGCCGTACCAGATCCCTTACCGGGCGCTGGTGCCGCGCAGGGAGGAGTGCGCGAACCTGGTCGTGCCGGTGTGCGTGTCGGCCTCGCACGTGGCATTCTCCTCCATCCGGATGGAGGTCCAGTACCAGATGCTCGGCCACGCCGCCGGCCTCGCCGCCGCCCGGTCCGCGGCGACCGGCAAGGCGGTCCAGGACGTGGACGTCACAGCCCTCCAGGAGGACCTGGCGGCAGCCGGACAGGTCCTCTCCCTCTGACCCGGGGGCCGGTGCCTGCTCGCTCCATTCCGGCCCGCCCGCTCCGGTAACCGCCGGAGCGGGCGTTCGTGTGTCAGGACGGAGTGCCGGCGCGGGTGAGGACCTCGCGGACGAAGGGTGGGATGACGCGGCGCAGGACGTTCGCCTCGTGGGCCTCGGCGCGGGTCAGCGCCTCCGTCACCTGGGCCGGCGTGCGGCCTTCGACGCCCTCCAGGAGGTCGAGGGCGGCCAGGCCGGCGGCGGCCATGTCGTGGGCGGCCGGCACCCAGCGGGCCAGCTCACGTGCCAGCGCACTCGGCGCGTCGGTGGGCAGCGCCGCCAGCCGGCCCAGCTCGGCCCGCAGCCGCTCACCGGCCCCGGCTTCTGACGCGTCACCGCTGCCCGGCGTGGCGTCGCCTTCCGGCGGCGTCCCGGTCTCCGGTGCCGCCCCGTTCTTCAGGACGGACGTGCACAGGGCGGTCAGTCCGGGGCTTTGGTCGGCGCTCGGGGGCCAGGAGGAACAAACCTGCACCAAAGGCAGCAGGTCGGTCGCGCCGGGCACCAGGCGTACCGCGCGCTCATGCGAGCGCGCCGGGTCGTACGCCGCCAGGTGCCAGGCGTAGTCGGCGACCGTGGTCAGCGCGATGCGTGAGGCCGCCGCCTCCACCATGGGGTTGGCGGTGATGCCTTCGAGGGGCACACCGTCCAGCTCCGTCGAGCGCCCGACCAGCGGCCCGAGGAAGACCCGGGCGAAGTCGAAGTCGTTGACGGGAAAGTTGTCCCACAACGCCACCTGATGCCCGTAGGAGGCCGCCGCCGCCCGCATGTCGTCGGCGGAGATCGCCCCCACGACGATGTCGGACCCGGTCCACCAGACCAGCACGTCGGCGGGCAGCTCGGCCGCCAGCCGGTCGCGGTAGGCCGAGCGCGCGGTGCCCGCGTAGTCGGTGGGCACCATGGTCAGCGGCCGGTCGGCGCCGTGCGGGGCGAGGAAGTGCTCGGCGAAGTCGCGGCACACCGCCGCGTGGGCGCTCGCGCTCACGCCCTCCGCCGTGCCGAACACCGCCTTGTCGGGCTCGTGGCCCAGCTCGGGCGGGATGTCGTCGAAGAGCAGCGCGTACTCCCTGACGCCGATCTCCCACACCTGCTCGGCCTTGGCGCGCAGCGCCGCCCGCTCGGCCGGGTCGCTGTAGACCATCGACAGGCCGGGGCTGAGCGCGAAGACGAACCTGACGTGCTGCGCCGCCGCCTCCGCGACCAGCTCGCCGAGCCTGGCCAGCTCCTCCTCCGGGTACGGCTCCCGCCACCGCTCCCGGTGGAAGGGGTCGTCCTTGGGCGCGTACACGTAGGAGTTGAGCTTGTGCCGCCCGGAGAAGCGCAGGTGCTCCATGCGCTCGGCGTGGCTCCACGGGGTGCCGTAGAAGCCCTCGATCGTGCCCCGGAGCGGCAGGTCGGGCCAGTCGCGCACGTCGCACTCCGGCACGCACCGCGCATGCGTCCCGCAGGGTGCGGCGGCCAGCGCGAGCAGGGTCTGCGCGCCGTAGAACGCCCCGGCCGGGTCGGCGCCGGTGATCACCACGCCGGACGGGCCCGCGCTCAGCGTGTAGCCCTCGGGTGGCAACTCGGCGTCCAGGCGTACGTCGATGGTGAGGCAGGCGGCTGCCGCTTCGCCCAGGGCGGTGGTGAGGGCTGCGACGGCGCGTACGGCGGCGGGGTCGCCCGTGATCCGGCACTCGCGCAGAACCAGATGTTCGCTACCGATGGTGGCCTTTTTCGGACAGGGAACAATCCACTCCAGGGCATCCATTGTGGGAACGATACCGGATAGACTCCTGGCCCGTGGGTATGGAAGTAACCGAAGTCGCGCCCGGGGTGCTCCGCGTCGAGGACACCTGCAACGTCTACGTCATCAAGGCCCCGGGCGAGCCCGGAGAGCCGCGCACCGGCATCGCGATCGACTTCGGTTCCGGCCGGGTGCTCGACCTGCTGGGCGAGCTCGGCCTCGACCGCATCACCGACGTGCTGGTCACCCACCACCACCGCGACCAGGTGCAGGGGCTGCATCGGGCGGCCGAGGCGGGCGTCGCGATCCACGTGCCGCCGGTCGAGCGCGACCTGTTCGACAAGGTCGACGAGCTGTGGTCGGGCCGCCAGATCTACAACGACTACGACCTGCGCGACGACCGGTTCTCGCTGCTGGAGCCGGTCGAGATCACCGGTGTGGTGCCCGAATATCGGACGGCCCGATACGGCGGGGTGGACGTACGCGTGCTGCCCACCCCCGGCCACACGCCCGGCTCGGTGACGTACGTCGTCGGCGGGACGGCCTTCACCGGCGACCTGATCTACGCGCCCGGCAAGGTGTGGTCGCTGGCCGCCACCCAGTGGTCGTACACCGAGAACGAGGGCCCCGCCATGGTGGTCGTCAGCGCCGAGCTGCTCCAGCGCGAGGACCTCGACGTGCTGCTGCCCTCGCACGGCGACCCGATGACCGAGCCGCGGGACGCGCTGTCCAGGCTCTCGTCCGCCATGCAGCGGTACGTCGACTTCCGCCGCCCGCGCCCCTGGGACGTGCGCGGCCTGCTGGAGAACCCGTTCATCGAGGTCACGCCCCACCTGCTGATGAACAGGAGCAGCCAGTCCTACAGCTACGTGCTGCTGTCGGAGTCGGGCGCGGCCATGGTCTTCGACTTCGGCTACGACATGTGCACCGGCCTCGTGAAGAGCACCGCCCGCGAGGCGCGGCGGCCCTGGCTGGCCTCGCTGCCCGCGCTGCGCGAGCACTACGGCGTCACCGCCGTCGAGGTGGCCGTGCCGACCCACTACCACGACGACCACGTGGCCGGCATGCCGCTGCTGCGCGACGTCGAGGGCACGGAGATCTGGGCACCTTCCCACATTGCGCCCATCCTGGCCACGCCGCTCCACCACGACCTGCCGTGCACGTGGTTCGACCCCATCCCCGCCGACCGGGTGCTGGGGCTGGGGGAGAGCGTGCGCTGGCGGGAGTACGAGATCACGGTCCACGACCTGCCCGGGCACACGATGTTCGCGGCGGCGTACGCGTTCGAGGTGGACGGGCACCGGGTGCTGGTGACCGGCGACCAGCAGGACGGATTGGGCGTTCCGGGCGAACGACAGGAAATCCTGAATTTTCAGTACAAGAATAGGTTCCGGATCGAGGACTACCGGAAGAGCGCCGCGCTCTACAACCGGCTGCGCCCCGACCTCATGGTCAGCGGCCACTGGCGCCCCCGCTGGGTGGACGACGACTACCTGCACATGCTGACCGAACGAGGTGAGGAGCTGGTCGCGCTGCACCACGACCTGCTCCCGTCCGGGCGGTTCGATCTCGGTGCCGACGGGGTGCTGTGCCGCCTGACGCCGTACTATACGAGCGTCCCCGCGGGCGGCGAGATCACGCTGACGGCCACCGTGCGCAACCCGTGGCCGGACAAGGCCGTGGCCACCATCGAGCCTGTGGTGCCGCCCGGCTGGCGGCGCGAGCCCGGATCTTTGACGCTTAGGCTGCCTGGAGGGGGTATGGAGCAGGTGCATCTGCGGCTCGGCGCGCCCGCGGAGCCGCGCCGCCGCGTACGCCTGGCAGTCGATCTGACCATCGGCGACCTGCGCCTCGGACAGCACGCCGAGGCGCTGGTCGACGTGGTCGTGGAAGGGAACCGATGACCGTAGAACGGCGCAGCACCCCCGTCAGCCGTTCCCGCCGTCCCACGATCAAAGACGTCGCCGAGGCCGCGGGCGTCTCGCGCTCCACGGTCTCCCGGGCGCTCACCGGGCGTGGTTACGCGGCCAGCGACGTACGCGAACGCGTGCTGCGCGCCGCCGAGGAGCTCGGCTACGTGCCCGACATCATGGCCCGCACGCTCAAGCAGCAGGTCAGCCGGTCGGTCGGGGTGCTGGTGAGCGATCTGCGCAACCCTTTCTACGCCGAGCTGGCCGCCGGGGCCAGCAGCGCCGCCCGTGAGCGCGGCTACACCATGGTGCTGGCCGACACCAGCCTGTCCGGCGAGACCGAGAGCGAGGCCGCGGAGGCGCTGGTGGCGCTCCGGGTGGCCGGGGTGATCGTCACCCCCAACTCCTCCGCCGTGTCCACCTACCTGTCCTCCCACGGCATCCCGGTCGTCGAGGTCGACCGCCAGTTCGCGGCCGGCTCGACCGACGGGGTCGTGGTCGGCAACCGCGTCGGCGCCCGTACGGCCACCGCCCACCTCGTCAAGCTCGGCCACCGCCGCATCGCGCTGTTCATCGACGAGACCGACTGGACCACCGGTTACGAGCGCTACCAGGGCTATCTGGAGGCGCTGACGGCCGGGGGCATCACCGTCGACCCCGAGTTGGTCGTCTCCTCCGGCTGGGACGTCGCCGACTCCCGCCGCCGGGCCCTCGACATGCTGAGCGGCCCCGACCGTCCCACCGCCGTGTTCGCCGCCAACAACGTGCTCGCCGAGGGCGTCTGGCGGGCCATCCGCGAACGCGGCCTCGCCGTGCCGAGCGACATCAGCCTGGTCGCCTTCGACGACGCGCCCTGGATGAGCATGGTCTCGCCCCAGGTCACCGCCGTCTCCCAGGACACCTTCAACCTGGGCGCGACGGCCGTGCGCCGGCTGCACGAACGCATCGAGATGCCCGAGTCCGACTCGGTCACCACGGTGCTGAACGTCCACCTCATCGAACGCGAATCCACCACCCACCCCCCGGCCCTCTGACGGCGCCGAAGGTCCGGCGACTCTCGCGATCCGCAGACGCCGCCCGGCGACCCGCGTCACGCCCCTGGAAGCACCGCACGGGCGACACACTCACCGCGGCGGGCGCCCGGCGCCCGCGTGACGCCGGCCCCCGCGTGACGCCGGCCCCCGCGTCAGACGCCCCGCGACCTGGTCGCGCCGGTCTTTCTCGACCTCCGGGATCCGCCGCATCCACCTCCAGCGACCTCCGCGATCTGACATTTCTCCCGTGGCGTGCGTTGACCCGCGGGGAAAACTCGCCCTAGGATCCGATGTGGGAACGATGTCATAGGCATGTGCGTCAGTCGTTCCCAGTCGGAGGCCCAATGGAGCACGATTTGCCCCCCGTTCTGTCGCTCGACATCGGCGGCACCAAACTCGCCGCGGGCGTGGTCACAGGCGATGGCCTGATCCACGGCTGGCAGCTCGCCCCCACCCACAGGGAGGAGGGGCCGCGAGCCGTTCTGACCAGGCTGTTCGACCTGGGCAGGAAGGCGATCGCGGAGGCCGGCCTGCCCGAGGTGGCCGCCGTGGGCATCTCCTGCGGCGGGCCGCTGAACACGGTGACCGGCGTGCTGGAGTGCCCGCCGCACCTCCCGGGCTGGGTCGACATCCCGATCTGCGCACTGACCACGGAGGCATACGGCCTCCCCGCGGTCCTTGAGAACGATGCCACGGCCGCCGCGCTGGGCGAATTCCGTTACGGCGCGGGACGCGGCACCAGCACCATGCTCTACCTGACGATCTCCACGGGCGTCGGCGGCGGCTCGGTCATCGGCGGCCGGCTCCACCGCGGCGCGGCCGGCAACGGTGGCGAGCTGGGTCACGTCATGGTGCGTCCGGGCGGTCGCCGCTGCTCGTGCGGCCGGATGGGCTGCCTGGAGGCGTACGCGTCCGGCACCTCCATCGCCGAGCGCGCCAGGGAGGCGCTGGCCGCCGGCCGCACCTCGTCCCTGTCCGCCGTCGAGCGACCGACCGCCGAGGACGTCTCCCGCGCCGCCGAGGCAGGCGACCCGCTCGCCGTCGAGATCTGGGACGAGACCACATGGGCCCTGGGCAGCGCGCTCACCGACCTGGTGAACGCGTTCGAGCCGGAGCTCGTCGTGCTCGGGGGCGGCGTCACCCGTTCCGGCGCCCGGCTCCTCGACCCCGTCGCCGCCGCGGTCGCCAGAGACGCCATGCCGCCGGCCGCCCGCAGCGCGCGCATCCAGCTCGCCACGCTCGGCGCCGGCGTGTGCGTGGTCGGGGCCGGCGCCGTCGCCCACGACCTCATCACCGGCACCGCCCGCTGACGCGCACGCAAGGCGAAGGCCCCGCCCCCAGACGGGAACCACAGGCCCTCGCTCCTGCGGTGCCCGAACTGCACAGACCTAGCACCAGGAAAGACCAAATGCCCGACGTATCTCCCATGCCCGAGCTGCTGGCGCAGCACGTCGATGGCCATCTCGCCGCCGCGCGCGGCATGGCGGCGC
Organism: Nonomuraea salmonea; assembly: GCF_042428605.1. NCBI lineage: Bacteria > Bacillati > Actinomycetota > Actinomycetes > Streptosporangiales > Streptosporangiaceae > Nonomuraea > Nonomuraea salmonea. Next base: position 72,512 of record NZ_JBHMCF010000029.1, on the reverse strand, counting down.
TGCTGCCCGCCGTCGAAGCCACCGCTGACCTGCTCATCGAGACCTTCACCCGGGGCGGCACCCTCTACACCGTGGGCAACGGCGGCAGCGCGGCCGACGCCCAGCATCTGACCGGCGAGCTGATCGGCCACTACCGGCGCGACCGCCGCCCGCTGCCCGCCGTGACGCTCACCACCGACGCCACGGTCATGACCTGCATCGCCAACGACTACGTCTACGACGACGTCTTCGCCCGCCAGGTCCAGGCGCTGGCCAGGCGGGGCGACGTGGTGGCGGCCTTCACGACCAGCGGAAACTCCCCGAACGTGGTCGGCGCCCTGCAGGCCGCACAGACCAATGGGGCGGTGACGGTACTCTTCGGCGGCGGCGACGGTGGCAAGGCCGCCGCGTACGCCGACCACCTCCTCCTCGCCCCCAGCACCGAGACCCCGCGCATCCAGGAGATCCACACACTGATGCTGCACATGATCAGCGACAAGGTCGACGCTTGGGCGGCCGCATGACCAGGCGTCCCTCCAGACTGCGCGCCCCCATGGCGAACGCGCCCTCCGGCGCCCAGCCGCGCGACCTGCCCCACGCACCCCGTCCGGTGGCCACCCCGGGCCGCACCCTGCACATGATCGGCAACGCCCACCTCGACCCGGTGTGGCTGTGGCCGTGGCAGGAGGGCTACCAGGAGGCGCGGGCCACGTTCTGGTCGGCGATCCACCGCATGGACGAGTACCCCGACTTCGTCTTCACCTGCGACCAGGTCGTGCTGCTCTCGTGGGTGGAGGAGTCCGACCCCGAGCTGTTCGCCAGGATCCAGGAGAAGGTGGCCGAGGGCCGCTGGGTGATGACCGGCGGCTGGTGGGTGGAGCCCGACTGCAACATGCCCTCGGGCGAGTCGTTCGTCCGCCAGGGCCTGTACGGCCAGCGCTACCTCAAGGAGAAGTTCGGCGTCACCGCCACGGTCGGCATGAACGTCGACCCGTTCGGCCACAACGCCATGCTGCCCGCCATCCTGCGCGGCCAGGGCATGGACTCCTACACCTTCCTGCGCCCGGCCCCGCACGAGAGCGAGCTGCCCGGCACGATGTTCTGGTGGGAGGCGCCGGACGGCAGCCGCGTGCTGGCGTACCGCATCCCGTTCGAATACTGCAGCCCGCCCGGCGACGTCGGCGGACAGACCGAGAAGGCGCTCGCCCAGCTCGACCGCTCGCTCGGCGACCTGATGATCTTCTATGGCGTGGGCAACCACGGCGGCGGCCCCACCAAGGCCAACATCGAGTCCATCCACCGCTACGACCGCATGGGCACGTACGGCGAACTGACCCTGTCCTCGCCGCGCCGCTACTTCGACGAGATGGTCAAGCGGCTCGGCGAGCAGGGCCTGGCCGAGCTGCCCGTGTGGCGCGACGACCTGCAGCACCACGCGGCCGGCTGCTACTCCTCGCACTCCGGCATCAAGGCGTGGCAGCGCCGCGCCCAGGCGGCGGTGCTGTCGGCCGAGCGGTGGGCCGCGATCGCCGGCCACGACGCCCGCGCCGACCTGGAGCGGGCCTGGAAGCAGGTGCTGTTCAACCAGTTCCACGACGTGCTGCCCGGCTCGGCCATCGAGCCCGCCTACGACGACGCCCGCGACCAGCTCGGCGAGGCCGTCGCCATCTCCAAGCGCATCATCACCAGGGCGCACAACGTGATCGCCCGCGACGTGCAGGTGCCCGAGGAGACCGGCACCCAGCCGGTGATCGTGTTCAACCCGCACCCGTGGCCGGTCAGCACCCGCGTCGAGCTGCAGTACGGCGTCGCGCCCAACGGCGTGCACGTCGTGGACGCGGACGGCGCCGACGTGCCGTGCCAGCGCACCCAGTCCGTCGCCACCACCGACGACAAGGGCCGCGGCGCCACCGTGTTCAAGGCCGAGCTGCCGCCGCTGGGTTACCGCCTCTACCGGCTGCGCCAGGGCCCCGGCATGAACCCCGGCGGCACCCTGGAGGCGTCCGAGCACCACCTCGAGAACGACGTGCTGCGCCTGGAGCTCGACCCGGTCACCGGCTGGCTGTCCAGCCTGGTCGACAAGCGCACCGGCGTGGACCTCGTGGCCGGCGCGTCCGGCGAGCACACGCAGATCTGCGAGGACCCCACCGACACGTGGGGCCACCGCGTCGTCTCCTACGACTGGCCCGGTCAGCCCATGGCCGTCACCGACATCGTGCTGCGCGAGCACGGGCCGCTGCGCGCCCGCATCCGCGTCGAGCGCGAGTGGGGCCGCTCCACCATGGCCGAGGAGTTCATCCTCGGCGCCGGTGACGACGACGCGGTCGAGGTACGGGTCACGCTCGACTGGCGCGAGCAGGCGCACCTGATGAAGCTGCGCTTCCCGGTCGGGCTGGAGAGCCCGGTGGCGACGTACGAGATCCCGTTCGCCCACCTCACCAGGCCCATCGACGGGGCCGAGGAGCCGGCGCAGTCGTGGGTGGACCTGTCGGGCTCGGTCAACGGCACCCGCGCGGGCCTCGCCGTGGTCAACAACGCCAAGCACGGCTACGACGTCGCGCCTCCCGGGCCCGGCCGCAGCCACAGCATCGGCATCACCGCCGTGCGCAGCCCGGTCTACTCCTGGCACGACCCCAGGCTGCTCGACCCCGACGGCTTCTACTCCTTCCAGGACCAGGGCGTGCAGCGGTTCTCGTACCTGCTGGTGCCGCACGCCGGCGACTGGCGGGCGGCCGGGCTGACCCGGCGTGCGGCGCTGCTCGGCTCGCCGGTGCGGGCCATGCTGGAGAGCTTCCACGACGGTCCGCTGCCCGGCTCGCGCGGCTACCTGGACGACGGCGGCGGCCAGGTGATGGTCACCGCCGTGAAGCTGCACGAGGACGCGCCGCGCGACCTGGTGGTCAGGGCCGTCGAGACCACCGGCCAGGCCGGGACGGCGACGCTGAACATCCCGGTCGCCGGCATCCGGCTCACCGCCGACTTCGGCCCCAGCCAGATCCGCACGTTCCGCATCCCGCTGGACGACCCGCTCTCGGCGGTGGAGACCGACCTGGTGGAGCTGGAGACCCGTAAGGGCGCGTTCACGGTGGAGCCGTGGTGACGAGCGCTTCCGACCCCGCCGCCGGAGCGGCGGGGTCGCCGGCCCCTGGCGCCGCAATCCTGATCGCCGTCCCCGACGGGGGAGAGGTGCGGGTCGAGGTGCTGGGTGCGGGGCCGTTCGCGGTCGCGTACGGCTGGGGTGAGCGGCGGGCGAGCGGGCGGCGCGAGCTGCGGCTCGACGTCCGGTACGGCGGCGCGGAACCGGCCGCCGCGACCGTGCGCGTCAGCAGGTCGGTCCCGTCGGAGGACGAGCCGTGGTGGCTGATCCCCGGCCTGTTCTACGGCGAGAACCGGCCGGCGGCCTGCCACCGCGTCTTCCCCCGCTTCGAGCCGGGCGCCGACCGTCCCGACGAGATGGTCTCGGCGTCGTGGGGCTTCCGCGCCGACCGGGCCGCCACCCCCGCCGTCCTGGTGTGGGGCGAGGACGGCGGCGCCGCGCTGATCGCCGACGAGGTCTCGCCGCTCGGCCTCACCGGCCTGGAGCTCTCCTACGACGACGGGCGGGCGACGGCCGCGCTGCTGTTCCCGTACCGCGAGCATCCGGTCACCTACTACGGCTCGGCGGACCCGCTCCCCGCCCAGGCCGCCACCCACGTCTGGCAGCCGGGCGAGGCGCGCACGCTGACGCTCGCCACCGCGCCGCTGCCGGCCGACCGGCACGCGTACGCGCCGCTGCTGCGCGAGGACCGCGACCTGAGGCTGCCCGATGCGCCGATCGAGCCGTGGGAGGACGTCACCACCGCCGCCGGCATCGCCGCCGAGGGCCTCTACCGCTGGCACTACGACCCCGATCCCGGCGTGCTGCTGGAGACCGTCGGGTTCGACAGGGAGGTGAGCGGCGGCGACGGGCAGCGCGTGGACCGGCAGGCCATGCACGTCGGCTGGGTGAGCGGCATCCCGTGGGCGACGGCGCTCCTGGAGCACGGCCTGCGCACCGGACGTCCCGAGCACGTCGCCGCCGCCGAGCGCGTCATCGGCTTCATCTGCGCGAACCTGTCGCCGTCCGGGACGTTCTGGGGCACCTGGTACCGCAAGACCGGCTGGGCGCAGAGCTGGAGCCCGGTCAAGGACGCCCTGCACGCGCGCACGCTCGGCGAGGCCACCCTGTTCCTGCTGCGCGCGCTGCGCCTGCGGCCGAACGCCGAGTGGGCGGCCGCCGCCCGCTCCAACCTGGACGTCATGGTCGCCCGCCAGCGCCCCGACGGCAACCTCGGCACCCTGCACCACGCCGTCACCGGCGAGGTGCTGTCGTGGTCGGGCGCGTCCGGCCTGACCTGGGTGGCCGCGCTCGCCGAGTCCGGCGACCCCGGCGACCTGCGGGCGGCCGAGCGGGCGGGGGAGTACTACGCCAGGTTCGTCGAGGACGAGTTCATCTACGGCGCGCCCGAGGACGTGGACCTCGCGCCCACCTCCGAGGACGGGTACGCGGCGGTGATGGCGTACATGGCGCTGCACCGGCGCACCGGCGCGGCCCGCTGGCTCGATCTCGCCCGCCGGGCCGCCGACTGGATGCTCACCTTCCGCTACACCTACAACGTGCGCTTCGGGCCGCGCACCCCGCTCGGCGTGTACGGCTTCGCCACCCGGGGCGCCGACCAGGCGTCGCCGTCGAACCAGCACCTGCACGCGTACGGGCTGGTGTGCACGGCGGAGCTGGCCGAGCTGTCGGAGGCGCTGGGGGATCCGTACTACGCGGAGCGGGCCCAGGAGACCCTCGACTGCTTCCGCCAGCTCCTCCCCGCGGCCGACGGCGACCTCAACGCCTACCGCGGCATGATCACCGAACGCTACTACCAGACGGACTGCTTCCAGCCGAAGGGCATGTACCTGACGCTGTCGCACGCCTGGAGCGCCGGCGTGCTGCTGCTGGCCTGCGAACAGGTCCTCGCCGCCAAACCGGGCGACGCCTACCGCGCGACGCCGGCCTGACGCCGGCGCAGGGCGTCCGGCGCTCCCGGCCTCCGCTCGCTCGACGGTAGGGTTGGACTTCTGTTGAAGCTCTGACCCGGTGCCACGCCGCATGCCGGTGCGGCACCCTCAAACGCGGCGAGGTGGCGTCGATGCCCGGTGGCCGACTGCGGCCGGTGGACCTGGCCCGGCGGCACGGCCTGTCCACGCAGGCGGTGCGCAACTACGAGGAGGCCGGCATCCTGCCCCCGGCCGCCCGCACGGACAGCGGCTACCGGGCCTACACCGAGCGCCACGCCGAAGCCCTGGCCGCGTTCATCGCGCTGATCCCCGCCCACGGCCACCGCACGGCCACCGCGATCATGCAGGCGGTCAACAGGAGCGAGACGGACGCGGCACTGAAGCTCATCGACGAGAGCCACGCCCAGCTCCTCGACGACCGCCGCACCCTCCAGGCGGTGGAGGAGGCGCTGCGCGCGCTGGCGCCCGCCAAGCCGGTCGAGCCGGGGGTGACGTTCATCGGCCCGCTGGCCAGGAAGCTCGGCATCCGTCCCGCCACCCTGCGCAAGTGGGAGCGCGCGGGGCTGGTGCAGCCTGGCCGCGACCCGCGTACGGGCTACCGCGTCTACACGGGGGCCGACGTCCGCGACGCCCGCCTCGCCCACCAGCTCAGGCGCGGCGGCTACCTGCTGGAGCAGATCGCCCCGCTGATCGCCCAGGTCCGGGCGGCGGGCGGCCAGGAGCCGCTGGAGAGCGCCCTGCACGAGTGGCACGGCCGCCTCTCCGCCCGCGGCCGCGCGATGGTCAAAGGCGCCGCCGCACTCGACGCCTACCTGACCGGCCACATGGAGAAACCCACCCCCTGAGCCCGCCCGAGACGCGAACGGGCGGACTCAGCAGCCGGGCCCGCCGAGCGGACCGGCGGAACGGACCTGAACCGGCCCTCACCGGCCGGGGGCCGGTGAGGGCCGGTGGGACGCTGGTGGCGTGGGTCAGCTGCCGACCGGTTCGGCGCGAAGCCTGGCCGAGTGCTTGACCAGCGTGATCAGCACCTCACGGCTGGAGTCGCGCTTGCGCGCGTCGCACATGATGATCGGCACGTCGGGCCCGAGCTGCAGCGCGAGGCGTACCTCTTCCAGCTCGAACGTCGGCGCGCCCTCGAAGCAGTTGACCGCCACCACGAACGGCGTGCCCCGCCGCTCGAAGTAGTCGACCGAGGGGAAGCAGTCGGCCAGCCGCCGGGTGTCGGCCAGGATGACCGCGCCCAGCGAGCCCTCGGCCAGCTCGTCCCACACGAACCAGAACCGCTCCTGGCCGGGCGTGCCGAACAGGTACAGGACGTAATCGTTGCCGAGCGTGATGCGGCCGAAGTCCATCGCCACGGTGGTGGTGCGCTTGGCCTCCACCGAGGTGAGGTCGTCGACGCCGATGCCGCGATCGGTCAGCACCTCCTCGGTGCGCAACGGCCGGGTCTCGGAGACCGCGCCCACCATCGTCGTCTTGCCCGCGCCGAAGCCGCCCGCGATCAGGATCTTGATCGCCGTCGGGAGGCGCGGACGCTCAGAGCGAGCGAAGGCCATCGAGCACCGCCCTGTACATCTTCATGTCGTGCATGTCCACCTCGGATCGGGGTTCCTGGGCAGAGACGAGTTCGCGATCGAACAGGTCACCGAGCAGCACCCGGATCGTGCCGGCCGGCAGATCCAGGTAGGCGGCGATCTCGGCGACGGACTTGGGCTCGCGGCAGAGCTGCAGGATGCGCAGGTGCTCGGGGTCCAGCCCGGCGTCGGGCCCTGGCGGCGGGCCCACCGCCAGGGCCATGGAGATCAGGTCGAACCTGCCGTGGGCAGGCTGGGTACGGCCACGGGTCACGACGTAGGGGCGGATGATCTCCGGATCCACCCAGTGCTCGTCCGTGGGCTCGCCGTCCGGGGCTCTCACCGGTCGCTCCTGGCGGCGGCCTCGGCGTTGCGGGCGCCGGAGGTCAGGTATTGGCCGACCCTGGCGACCAGCATGGCCATCTCGTACGCCACCAGGCCGATGTCGGCGTGCTGCCCGCACAGGACGGCGAGGCAGGCGCGCTCACCGGCGGTGGTCACGATGAGGAACTGGCTCTTCCACTCGACGACCGTCTGCCTGACCTGGCCGCCCGAGATGTGGTCGGAGACGCCCTTGGCCAGGCTCTGGAGCCCGGAGGCGACGGCTGACAGGTGCTCGCCGTCGGTGCGCTGCAACGCGGCCGACGAGGCCATCAGCAGTCCGTCGGACGACAGCACGATGGCGTGCTCCGCATCCTTGATGCGGCCGACGAGGTCGTCGAGCAGCCAGTTGAGGTCGGTGCCCGCCGTGGGACTCATTTCTCACCTCCCGTGTGCTCATCCAGCATCTTGGCCGCGTCGGAGCGGCCGAGACGGGTGCCTGACTGCAGGGATCCCATCATCGCGCGGATCTCCTCCGGCGATCGCTCGTCATCGTCCTCCTCGATGTCGGGCTGCGTGGGGGTCTCGTCACGCAGCGCTGGCGCCAGGTTGGCCTGGGGCACCCGCAAGGGCAGCCCCGACGGTGTGAACTCGGTCACGGATTGCTGCTCCGGATCGGCCGGCGTTTCGGTCCGGGGTGGTTCTGGGGCGGGCGCGGGCTCGCGCTCGGGCCTGCTCACGCGCTCGGGCCTGCTCACGCGCTCCGGCCTGGCCGCGGGCTCGGGCCTGGTCGCGGGCGCGGGCGCCGTGCGGGGCTCCCTGACCTCACGCACCGGGGTGGGGGCCGCGAGCGGGGCGGCCGACCGCGCCGACTTGAGCGTGCGGACGTTCTCCGCCATCGGCCTGGCCGCCGTGGCGAGGCCCGCCTCCCTGCCGTTCTCCCGGCCGTTCTCCCTGCCGTTCTCCCGGCCGGGTTGCCGACGGGGCAGCCGCTCGCGGCCGTCGTCGCGGGGCTCGGGCGACGGGTCGAGCTGGACGAGCTCCTGCGGCAGCAGCACCACGACGGTCGTGCCGCCGTACGGGGACGACTTGAGCACCACCTGGATGTCGTGCCGCTTGGCGAGCTGGCTGACCACGTAGAGGCCCAGCTGGGCGGTGCCGGAGAGGCGGAACTCCGGCGGGTCGGCGATGCGCTCGTTGGCCGCGTCGAGGTCCTCGGGCTTCATGCCGAGCCCGCGGTCCTCGATCTCGATGACGTAGCCGTTGGCCACGAGCTGGCCGCTGACCTGCACGTTGGTGTAGGGCGGCGAGAACGACACGGCGTTCTCGATCAGCTCGGCGAGCAGGTGGATGACGTCACCGACGGCCCGGCCGGCCAGCACCACGTCGCCCATGGGCATGAGCGAGACGCGGGTGTAGTCCTCGACCTCGGCCAGGGCGCCGCGGACGACGTCCACCATGGGGACCGAGCGGCGCCACGTACGGGCGGGGGACGAGCCGGACAGGACGATGAGGTTCTCGGCGTTGCGCCGCATCCGGATGGCCAGGTGGTCGAGCCGGAACAGCTCCTTCAGCTCCTCCGGGTCGGTCTCGCGGCGCTCCATCACGTCGAGGACGGTCAGCTGGCGGTGCACCAGGCCCTGCGTCCTGCGGGCCAGGCTCAGCAGGATGTCGCGGATGCTGCGGCGCAGCTCGGCCTGCTCGGCGGCGACGGCGATGGCGGTGCGCTGCACGGTGTTGAACGCCTGGCCCACCTGCCCGATCTCGTCGTCACCGAAGTCGAGCGCGGGGGCCTCTCTGGCGACGTCGACCTTCTCGCCGCGGCCGATGCGCTCGACGACGCTCGGCAGGCGGTCGTCGGACAGCTCGTGCGCGGCGTCGCGCAGCTTCTGCAGCTGGGCGAACAGGGCACGTGCGGTGGTGATCGACAGGATGATCGAGGCGATGACCGCGATCAGGCCGAGACCACCGGCCAGGACCAGCCGGACGATGACGTTGACGGCGACCGGGACCGAGCGGTCGACCAGGCGGTCACCGGCGCCGAGGACCATCGTGTTGAGGTCGTTGAGCGCGCGGTCGGTGGCCTGGCGCCAGGTCGAGGCGCTGAACGGCACGCTGCCGGTGTCGGGGCCCTGCTCGGCGACGAGCGTCTCCAGGTTGCGCAGCCGGGTGATCGACTGGCCGTTGCTGACCTTCTCGTACTCGCCCTGGTCGAAGTCCGACAGCTCGGCGCCGGCCTGGTCGGCCACCACCTTCCATGCGCCGGTGGTGGCGACGAACTGCGCGTGCTCGGAGGCCGAGAGCCGCCCGTTGACCAGCGCGCCGGACAGCAGCGCGTCCTCCTTGGAGATGATGTCGCGGGCCCGGCTCAGCGCGAGCAGGTTACGGATGTCACTGGCCAGGACCTTGTCGTCGAGCGTGGCCAGGGCGCCGTAGAGGTTGTAGATCGAGTCGATGACTTCGCTGTAGGCGTCGGTGGTCGACACCCGGTTCAGCCGGCCGGCATCGACGGCCTGGCGGGTCTGCTTGATCGTGTCGAGGCGGCGGAAGACCTCGTTGAGCCGCTCGGAGCCCTCTTCGTCGGTGGCCCAGCCGACGAGCGTGCCGGTGGCGGCCTCCTTGAAGGTGGCGAGCGTGCCGTCGGAGCGCTTGCGCTGGGCCTCGAGGTCCTTGCGGGAACGTGAGGTGGGGTCGCTCAGGTGGACGGCCGAGATCCGGCGCTCCTTCTGCAACTCGACGAGCAGAGGCTCACTGGGATCGACCACGCTGTCGTTGACCTGGGTGACCCACAGGAGGTTGACGCCCTCGCGTAGAGTGACCCATGCCGCGAAGACCCACAGCGCCGCCAGGGAGAGTAGCAGAGCCGTGACTTTGGTCCGCAGTCTCGTATTGCGGAAGCCCATTTTACCCACCCTGAGAAAGTGTTAATCGAGTGCTGGCCACCAGCTCACTCGGCGGTGGCAACGGACGGTGTCGATCACGAAACTGTAGCGCAGGACAAAGTGCCCCTCAAGCAACTCCAAACCCTTTGCGCACAAATATCCGATTTTTGACAGATTTAGTCAGAAATCGTGCAAAATGGATATCCTGCGCGGGTGAGTGACCCTTCCTCCGCATACTTCGACATTCGCAATGACCTCGCGGATCGCCTGCTCAAAGCCTCCCACCAGCTCGCCGGGGTGCCCGGGCGCGACCGCGCGGCCGTCCTGACGGCGGCGCTCGACGCCGTGCCGGAGGCCGACCGGTTGCTGCGCCCCCACACCACCCTGTTCGCCGACGGCGACAGCGCCTCCAGCAGGCTCGCCTTCAGCTGCCTGTCCGCCGCCGCCACCTTCCCCGCCGCCACCCGCGACCAGATCGCCGACCTGGGCGCGCTGACCGCGGTCCTGTTCGGCATGGACGACATCGCCGACAGCATCGCGGGCGACTGGTCCGACGCCGACGTGGACGCGTTCTTCGGCCGCATCAAGGGCGTCCTGTCCGGCTCCGAGCCCGGCGGCGCCTCCGGAGAAGCCGGCCCGATGGCGGCGGCGCTGAGCGCGTGGCGGGCGTGGTGCGCGCGCTTCCGCGCCCACCCGGGCGCCGCCGCGCACACCTCCTCGCTGCTCGGGCAGCTCGACCTGGCCGGCGCCGCCATGGCGCTGGAGCGCCGGTGGGCGATCGGCGGCGAGCCGTGGCCCGGCTACGACCGCTACCTCGCCAACGGCGGCCTGACCATCCTCTACCGCACCTGGTGGGCGGCCGCCCTGGGCGTCTGCGGCCCTGAGCCGGCCCGCACCGAGCACTGGGCCGCGATCGAGCCGGCCACCGCGCTCGGCGCGGAGTGCATGCGCCTGGCCAACGACCTCAGGACGTTCGAGCGCGAGCGGCGCGAGGGCAAGCCGAACTCCGTGCTCATCCTCGAACGCGCGGGGACGAGCACGGAGGCCGCCGTGGAGCGGGTGAGCGCGCACATCGCCGAGCTGAACGCCGCCTTCGACGCCGAGCTGCGGCGGCTGCCCGCCGAGCTGGCCGGCGTCGTCGAGGGACAGCGCAGGAGCGTCGCGTTCAACGGCGCCTGGTACATGGCCAGGGACACGCACGCCTACACCGTGCGCGAGCTGGCCGAGGACGCCAGGTCGGAGTCGCACGGCTAGGACACCACGGCCGTCCGCGTCGCCAGGTACGACGAGGCGATGATCGCCGCGCGGGTGATGGCGAACGGCGCGTACAGGTCCTTGTCGTGCCAGAGCGGCGGGTGCTCGCCGCCCGTCGAGCCCGCCAGGCAGGCGAGCCCCCGGTCCGCGGCCGCGACGCGCCGCGGATCGGCCCGCCCCTCGGTCAGCAGCAGCACCTGCATGGCGTACGCGGTCTCCTCCGCGGTGCCCTCCCAGCGGCCCCACGAGCCGTCGGGCCGCTGGGTGGCCAGCACCCACTCGGCCGCCTCCGCCACGGCGGGCGCCACGGCGGGGCCGCCGAAGGCGTCCAGCGCCAGCGCGCAGCTCGCCGTGGCGTAGTAGGGCGAGGCGTGCCACCGGTCGGTCCAGCTCCCGTTCGGCTCCCTGCGCTCGGCGATCCAGGCCGACAGGTCGGCGATCGTCTCGGCGTAGCGGGGCGCGGCGCCGGGGCGGCGGGCGACGTACTGGCCGAAGGCGTCGAGAACGTGAGCGTTCACACTGACGGACGTGCCCTGCTCACCCGGCCAGGTGGCGAAGTGCGTGCCGGAGCGGAAGCGCCACAGGCAGTCCGGCTCGTACGGCACCCCCGCCAGCGCCAGCGTGTAGAGCGCCACGGAGGTGGTGTCGGCGTCGGGCGGCAGGCCGTACCCGGCGGGCGTTCCCTCGGGCCCGATGGCGGCCCTGATGTCGGCCAGCATCTCGGGCGGCACCTCGACGGGCACCCCGGCGCGTACCAGCCAGCTCAGCACCCAGCTCCGCTCGAACACGGTGATCGGCAGCCCCACGGGCACCGGGCCGCCGTGCAGCCGGACGACGTCCTCCAGGTGCCGCCTGGCGGACTCGCCGTCGGCGCCGGTCTCCGAGCGGCCCAGCCAGGCGGCCGTGGCGGCGGGGGAGGCGCCGATCGTGCCGATCACCGTCGGGCGGATGCCGGGCGCGCCCGCCGCCTCCGCGCCGGCGATCTCCAGCGCGTGCAGCAGCTTCTCCGGCACCTCCGCGCCCGACTTCACCCACTCCCTGAGGAGCGTGAGCGTGTCGTAGTTCATGCCCTCGGGCAGCGGCAGCGGCTCGTGACCCGCGCCGAGCGCGTCGAGGTGCTGGTTGATGAGCGCCACCAGCGACGGCACGATGTGCTCGATCGCCGGCATGTCGGGCAGGTCGAGCCGGCCCGCTAACCAGCCACCGAGCACCGACAGGCCGCGCTCGGCCGTCTCCAGCAGGCGGGCCCGGTCGATGCCGGGGTCGCCGCGCGTGAGCGCGGCCAGGACGCCCTCGGTGGCGCTGAGCGTCGGCACCAGGCCGTAGCCGTCGGGCGCGCCCCAGGAGCCGTCGGGGCGCTGGGTGCGGGCGAGGTAGCCGATGCGCTCACCGTGGCCGGTCAGCCAGGGGGCGAGCGAGACGAGGCGGCCGGTCTCGTACACCGAGGGTGACACCTGGCCCCAGGGGCGCAGCATGAGGCTGGCGATCAGGTCGTTCGCGACCGCGGTGAGGTCCTCAGGGCCCGTGGTGAGGTCCGCGGGGTTCACGCCGCCCGCCGCCCTTCGACGGGGTGCAGGCGCAGCCACAGCTTCTCCTTCGGCCGTACGGACGCGCCCGGCAGCGGGGTGAGCCGCTGCGGGTTGGTCAGCTCCGGCCGGTAGCGGCTCAGCACGTTGGCGATGACCAGCGGCGCCTCGACGTAGAACAGGTGCTGGCCGAGGCACACGTGCGGGCCCGCGCCGAACGGGATGAAGGAGTAGCGGTGCTTGACCACGGCCTTCTCGTCGGCCCAGCGGTCGGGGTCGAACACCTCAGGCCGGTCCCAGAACTCCTCGAGCCGGTGCGTCGTGTACGGGCTGACCAGCACCTGCGAGCCGGCCTTGATCCGCATGCCGCCGATCTCGACGTCGTTGACCGCCTGCCGGGGGATGATCCAGGCCGACGGATAGACCCGCAGCAGCTCCTGCAGCACCATGCGCAGGTAGGGCAGCCGGCCGACGTGCTCGGGGCGCACCGGCTCGCCGCCCACCACGCTGTCGATCTCCTCGCGCAGCCGGGCGTTGACGTCCGGGTGGTCGTGCAGCACCGACCACAGCCAGGTCAGCGACATGGCGGTGGTCTCCGACGCGGCGCCGTAGATGCTGACCAGGTCGTCGCGCACCTGCTTGAGGTCGGCCTTGCCCTCCTGCTCCAGGCGGGCCGACAGCAGCTTGGAGACGACCTCCTTGCTGGAGGTGTCGCCCTCGCGCTGCGCCTGCTCGATGAGCGGATAGACGATCTCGTCGATCTTCTGCGCCGAACGCAGGAAGGCCCGGTCGCCGGGCACCTTGACGGAGTACGGGGCGAAGGGGAACAGCAGCCGGAACCCGATCGACGTGGCGCACGTGGCGAACTCCGGCGCCAGCCGCTCGGCGGTGTCGCGCGAGATCCGGCCGCCGAACAGCACCTTGATGACGGCCTGGTTGACGATCGTGGTCATCTGGTGCCCGCCGTCGATGGGGCGGCCCGTGGCGGCGAAGTCCTCCAGCTCGACGATGCACTCGTCGATGATGTCGGCCATGTCGTCGGCCAGCGACGCGATGTAGCGCGAGGTGAACAGCGGCGCGAGGATCTTCCTCGTGGACGCCCACGTCTCGCCTTCGCCGAGGATGCTCTGGCCGGTCACGCGGTGCAGCGGCCGCCAGAACATGCCCTCACGGGCGAAGTTGGTCCAGTCGGTCTTGAGCACCTGCTCCACGTGCTCCGGATGGGAGACCAGGTACGGTCGGAACGGGCCCAGATTCACCTGGACGATCCGGCCCTTGGCCTCGGTTCCCATGTTGGCCAGTTCCGTCACCGGGTCTTTCACCAGCCTCGGGAGGGCCCGGTAGAAGGGGACGACGTGGGGAGTGGACACGGAGGTTTCCGTGGGGTGCGGCATGGCGGCGATCCCCGATCAGAGAGCGTTATGTAGCTAGAAGTCGGCTATGTGAGGATTTCTCACTCATTGAGTGATTATCGTACGAAAGTGCGTGTATGATCAAGCTTGGGCGAATGGTGAGATGTTGCCCATCTTGTGCATTCACGGAGGAATGATGGTGGTCGGTTCCACTCGTACTCCGGCTTCCGGCTCTCTCGCCGATGTCCTCGACCAGTCGTTTCTCCTGGGTGCGATCGTGTGCGCCACCCCGGGGCCGCCTGTGCCGGCGGTGCTCGGGGCGCGGGTCAGCTCTGTGGACCTCTGTCTCACATAAGGGACATGTAATGACAGATGTCAAATCCACAGTGGAGTATCACATGCTTCTGCATGGATTTTCAAGATCAACCGGAGGTAGGAGCACCCGATGAACGTCAGCCGGCCGGGCGTTCTGCCGCAGGGCGCCGACTCCCTGGCGCGCTACCGGAGTCTGCTCGAACCCGCACTGCGCGAGGCCGTCGGGGCGCTGCACCCCTGGGGTGCCCGCATGGCCGCGTTCACGCTGGGCTGGTCGGACGTGGACGGCAGCCCGCGGCAGGGCGGCGTCGGCAAGGGCGTCAGGCCCGCCCTGGTCATGCTCAGCGCCGAGGCGGTCGGCGGCAGCGCCGAGTCCGCGCTGCCCGGCGCGGTCGCGGTGGAGCTGGTGCACGCCTTCTCCTTGGCGCACGACGACATCATCGACCGCGACGAGCTGCGCAGGCACCGGGCCGCGCTGTGGAAGGCGTACGGCGTGGGGCCCGCGCTGCTCACCGGCGACGCGCTGCTGGCGCTGGCCGTCGGCCAGCTCGCCGGACGCCCCGAGGCGATGCCCTACCTGTCGGCGGCCCTGATGGAGCTGGTCCAGGGGCAGACCGCCGACATGGCCTTCGAGAACCGGCCGTGGCGCGGGCCCGGCGAGGTCACCGTGGACGAGTACGCCGAGATGGCGGCGGGCAAGACCGGCGGCCTGCTCGGCGCCGCCGCCGCGGCCGGCGTGGCCCTGGGCGGCGCGCCCGAGCTGGCCGGGCGCATGTGGGACATGGGACGCGACCTCGGCGTCGCCTTCCAGATCGCCGACGACATCCTCGGCATCTGGGGCGACCCGCGCCTGACCGGCAAGCCCGTCCACAGCGACCTGCGGCGCGAGAAGAAGACCCTGCCCGTGCTCGCCGCGCTCGCCGGCGGCGGCCCCGCCGCCCGCGAGCTGTCCGACCTGCTCGTCTCCGGCGTGGACGGCGAGGAGTCCGTACGGCACGCCGCCCACCTGGTGGAGGCGGCCGGCGGCCGGGCCGGCGCCGAGGACCTGGCCCAGCGGTACGTCACCGCCGCGCTCGGCGTGCTGGACGAGTGCCTGCCGGACGCCGCGGACCTGCGCGCCCTGTGCGGCTCCCTGGTGCACCGGGCCAGCTGATCGGCCTCGATCGGGTCAGGGGGCGGGGCGTTCCGCCTGGATGCGGCCTGGCGATAATGGCGGGATGAGATCCATCGGCAATTCCGACCTGTCCGTTTTCCCGATTTCGCTCGGCACGAACGTGTTCGGCTGGACGGCGGACAAGGAGACCTCGTTCGCGGTGCTGGACGCGTACGTCGAGGGTGGCGGCAACTTCCTCGACACCGCCGACGTCTATCCGGCCTGGGAGACGGGGGAGTCCACGTCCGAGATCATCATCGGGGAGTGGCTGGCCGCGCGCGGCAACCGGGAGTCCGTCGTGCTCGCCACCAAGGTCGGCATGCTGGAGGGGCGCAAGGGCCTGGCCGAGGGCACGATCAGGGCGGCGGTCGAGGACTCGCTGCGGCGGCTGCGTACGGACTACATCGACCTCTACTGGGCGCACGTCGACGACCAGGAGACGCCGCCGGCGGAGACCCTGGGCGCCTTCGACACGCTGGTCCGCGAGGGCAAGGTCCGTCACGTCGGGGCGTCCAACTACACCGCTCCCCGGCTGGCCGAGGCGCTCAAGATCTCCGACGAGGAGGGCCTGGCCAGGTACGTGGCGCTGCAGCAGCCGTACAACCTGGTCGAGCGCGGCTACGAGGGCGAGCTGCGGGACGTCGTGGCCCGCGAGGGGCTGTCGAGCACCCCGTACGCGGGGCTCGCCCGCGGCTTCCTGACCGGCAAGTACGCGCCGGGCGTCGCCGTGGACAGCCCCCGCGCACCGAGGGCGGCCGAGTATCTGGACACCCCGCGCGGCCCCAGGACGCTGGAGGCCCTGACCCGGGTGGCGGAGGGCCGCGGCGCGGCGCCCGCGACGATCGCGCTGGCCTGGCTGGCCGCCCAGCCGACGGTGGCGGCGCCGATCGCCAGCGCCCGCACCGTCGAGCAGTTGCGGCCTCTGCTGGCGGCGGCAGGGACGACGCTGACCGCCGAGGAGCTCACGCTCCTGGACGAGGCCTCGCGTCCCTGACCGCCCGCCCGCTCAGGACAGGCCGTGCTCCCCGCACCAGGCCTCGACGCCGCCGGCCTCGCCCTCGACGACCTGCTTCCAGTGCGGGTCGGCGGTGATCGCCTCGCTGACGGAGGAGTGGGAGGCGAAGACGGCGGTGAGCCCGGTGATGCGGAAGATCTTGGAGATGCGCTCGGTGGTCATCACCAGCGCCAGCGAGCCGTCCAGCGTGCGCAGCCGCTTCAGGCCGCCGACCAGCACGCCGAGGCCGGTCGAGTCGAGGAACTCCACCGTGCTCAGGTCGGCGACGATGTGCACGACGCCCTGGCCCGCGAGGTTGACCACCTGCTCCCGCAGCTTCGGAGCGGTGAACACGTCGACCTCACCGGCGATCTTGAGCACGGCACAGTCGCCGACCGGTCCTACCACCTCGATGCGGATGTCTTGCATGTCGCGCCTCACCATCGGCCGTATCAGTCGGCCTGTCATCGGCAACATTGACGGGGAACTCTGTACATTGACAGTACTGCCGCGATCGCCCCACCGTCAACGCTTGACTGTCGGTGTCATCGTGCAGAATGACACCTCGAAGGGGTGATCACATTGCGGGTCGAAGAGGCCATCGGCCACCAGATCGCACGCCTGCGGGCCGAGCGCGGCATGTCACTGACCGAGCTGGGCGAGGCGCTGGGCCGCTACCTCGACCGACCCTGGAGCCGCCAGGCCGTTCACCAGGCCGAGCGCGGTCAGCGCTCCTTCACCGCCGCCGAGCTGACCGCGCTCGCGCTCGTCCTCGACACCTCCGTCCCGGTCCTGTTCCGCGCCGAGAACGACCGCATCGAGCTGCCCGGCGGCGCTGTGTCCCCTGAGGACTACCGCGGCGTCCTGCTCAACCGGGAGCCCGACATGCCGCTCGACGGCGTCGAAGAGCTGATCATCGCCCTCCACGACATCGGCGAGGTGCTCTCCCGCCCCGCCCTCGCCCGCCTCGCCCGCATCGGCCGCGTAGCCGACCAGGTGGCCGGCCCCGACTCCACCCCTGACGGCTCAGTGACCGGCTGACACGTCCAGGTGGCGGGGGGTGAGGAGCCAGACCGCCAGCGTGCCCGCCAGCATCAGCACGGCGCCCGCCGCGCTCGTCACCACCAGCGACTCGGTGAACGCCGCCCGCGCCTGCTCGGCCAGCGCCGCGCCCGCCGCGCCCAGTTCGCCGGCCACGCCCAGCGCCCCGCCCAGCGACTCCCTGGCCGCGGCGCCGGCCCCGCCGAGCGCGGGCGCGTCGAGCCCCGTCCGGTAGACGGCCGCCGCGACGCTGCCCAGGACGGCCACGCCGAGCGCGCCGCCCACCTCGTAGCTGGTCTCCTCGATGGCCGCCGCACTGCCCGACTTCGCGGGAGGAGAGCCTGACATGATGGCCGCCGAGGCGATGGCGAGGGAGCCGTTCCCGAGGCCGATCAGTGCCAGCGCCACCGCGACCGGCCAGTAGCCGAGCGGGCTCGGCGCCGCGTACAGCAGCAGAAACGCCAGTCCGGTCAGCGCCAGCCCGCCCGCCAGCACGGTACGCGCCCCCACCCGTCCCGCCAGCGAGGGCGCCAGCGGCGAGGCGACGACGGCGGCGAGCGCGGCGGGCAGCAGCCGTACGCCGGTCTCCAGCGGCCCGTACCCCTGCACGAGCTGCATCCACTGGGCGAGCAGCAGCAACACGGCCGCCATCGCGATGGACGTGGTCAGCGCCGTCACGACACCGGCCGAGAAGGGCGCGCTGCGAAACAGCCGCAGCTCAAGCAGCGGGTCGGGCCGCCGCAGGCAGCGCAGAGCGAACCACCCGAGCGTCACCGCCGCGACTGCGCTCGCCCCCAGGGCGGCGGGCGAGGCGAGCCCGTCCTTGCCGAACGTCTTGACCGCGTACACCAGCGCCACCATGCCCGCCATCGACAGCAGCGTGGCCAGGGCGTCCCACCGGCCGGGGGCGGGGTTCGCCGACTCGGGCAGCAGGAACACCCCGGCGCCGATCGCGGCGGCCATGACCGGCACGTTCACCAGGAACGCGGCCTGCCAGCCGAAGTGCTCGAGCAGCAGCCCGCCGACGATCGGGCCGAGCGCGGCGCCGGTCGCGGCCATCGCCGCCCAGACGCCCAGTGCCCTCGCACGCTCGCCCGGGTCGGTGAACAGGTGCCTGATCAGCGAGAGCGTGGACGGCATGATCATCGCGCCGCCGACGCCGAGCAGCGCCCGTACGGCGATCACCTCCGTCGCGCCGCCGGCGACGGTGACCGCCAGCGACGCCAGCCCGAACGCCGCGAACCCGGCCAGCAGCATGCGCTTGCGCCCCCACCGGTCGCCCAGCGCGCTCGCCGTGACGAGCAGTCCGGACAGCACCAGCGAGTACGCGTCCACCATCCACAGGAGCTGCACCGAGTCAGGCCGCAGCTCCTCGGAGATGGCGGGCAGCGCCACGTTGAGCACGGTCATGTCCATGACGACCATCAGCACGGACGCCGACAGCACGACCAGCGCGGCCCACCGCCGCCCCCGGCTCATCCCCGGCCACCTTCCGCCCGCTCACCCTCGCCCCCGCGGCCGCCCGCACCGGTGCCGCGCAGGAACGTGGTCTGCAGCAGGCGGTGCACGTCACGCCGGGCCACGTCGCCGTGGCGCAGGCTCTCGCGTACGGTCACCATCAGCCCGAACACCGTGTTGCTCACCCAGCGCACGGGCAGGTCGGCGCGGAGCACCCCGGCGCGCTGGGCGGCGGCGTAGAACGCCAGCTCGCGCTCCTCCAGGGCGTCGGCGCGCCGCCGCAGCTCGGGCTCGATGAGGAGGGTGTAGTCGGTGAGGCCGAAGCCGTACTCGTCGGCGATCTCGACCATGCCGGCGACCAGCGCTTCCAGGGCCCCGGCGAGCGCGCCGGGGTCCTGCGAGCCGGTCGCCGCGACCAGCCCGCAGCGCTCCTGGACGTGCTCCCACTGGTCGTGGGCGCGGTGCGCGAGCGCCAGCATCAGCTCCTCGCGGTTGCTGAAGTGGCGGTGCAGAGTCGCCCTGCTGACACCGACGGCCTCGGCGAGCTGGGCCATGGAGGCGATCGGGTTCTCGTTGAGGTGTTGGATGGCGGCCTTCATGATCTGGTCGCGTGTCACAGCCATGGTGAAGCACCTGAGTTTCATCTGAGACATATTTGTCTCAAACGCTACACGACAGTGTCGTGTGCCGCGTACCGAGTGACACGCGCGACACCCCTCCCGCCCCGACGGCATGGCGCGGCACTTCCGCCCCGCATTAGGGTGCTGAGCTGTGGTGATCGGTGACGTCCGCACGCGCATCCTGGACGCGGCGGAGGAACTGTTCGCGGGCCGCGGTTACGAGGCGACCACGACCGCGGTCATAGCGAAACTTGCGAAAGTGCCCAATCGGCTGATTGCTCAACACTTCCCCGACAAGATCGACCTGCTGGTCGCTCTCGTCAACGAACGCGCCGTCATCGAGGAGGGCCGCGAGGTCGACGCCGTGCCGGGCGACCTGGCCGGCACCCTCGCCCGGCTCGCCCGCGCCCTGCCCCTGCGGGCCTCGCCGGCCATGCGGCGCATCCTGTTCCGCGAGGCCGACACCCACCGTTCGGTCAACGAACGGCTCGGGCGGCTCAACGGCGAGCTCGTCAGGCGGGCCAGGTTCGCGCTGGAGCTGGCCACGCCCGGGGCGCGCGGCGACGCGGCCAGGCTGGAGGTGGCGGCGGCCATGTTCGCCGCCGCCCTGCTCTACCAGGAGAACCTGTGCCAGCTAACCGGCCACCAGATCGACCCCGACGCCGTCGCGGAACTCATCGCCCACTCGCTCGTCTGACAGCTCGTCCAGCGCCGTGCGCAGGTGGCCGAGCAGGCTCCACACGTCGTCCACCCGCTCGGGGCAGGCGACGATGCCGAAGTCGAGCATGCCGTCGTACGAGAAGCAGGTGATCGTCAGGCCGCCGCTGACGTCGGTCAGCACCGACAGCGGGTAGTACGACAGCACGCGGCCACCGCACAGGTACAGCGGGAACTGCGGGCCGGGCACGTTGCTGACGATCAGGTTGACCGGCGGGAAGGCCATGCCCGCCAGCCGGAAGATGGCGGGCGTGGCCAGGCTGGTGACCGGGGCGGGCAGCAGCGAGCACAGCTCGCTCGGCCACGTCGCCGGCGCCAGCGCGAACCTGCGCTTGGCCCGGCCCATCACCGCGCCCATGACCCGCAGGCGCTCCTTCGGGTCGGGGACGTTCGTCGGCACGGGCGCGACCATGGCCGAGATCTGGTTGCCGACGAGGTCCTTGCCGCCCGGCCTGCGCACCGCGACGGGCACCGCCACGATCAGCGGCTCGTCGGGCAGCGCGTCCCGCTCCCGCAGCCACGAGCGCAGCGCGGACGCGCACAGCGTCATCACCACGTCGTTGACGCTGATGCCGTTGGGCTTGGCGACCTGCTTGACGTCCTTGAGCGGCAGCGACCCGAACGACAGGTGCCGGCGCGCGCTGATCGGCCCGTTGAACGGCGTCCGCGGCACCGCGAGGCTGGGCAACTCCGGCCGATGCTGCCTGTCCCCACGGACGGCCCGCGCCGCCCTGGCGATCAGCCTCGCCCCGGGCAGCCCGGCGGCCAGCGGAATCGCATCAAGATCCGCCACCGCCCTCATCGCGGACCGAGCAGCCCGCAACGGCTGCGTAGCCCCATGCAGGACGGCCGAAGCCAACATCCCCACCAGCCCCGGCTTCGCCCCGCCCCCTCCTCCCGCCACAGCGGTGCCCCCCACCCCGGCCTCCGGCTCAGCGCCCGTGACGGTTACGACCCCCACGCCCGTCCCCGCCTTCGGCGTCGCGGCCCGCTCGGGACGCGCGCCTGCCTCCGGTACGGCGTTCGTTTCCGGTGCTGCGCCTGTCTCCGGTATGGCGTTCGTTCCTGGCGCTGCGCCTGCCTCCGGTCGGACGTTCGTTCCCGGCGCTGCGCCTGCCTTTGGCCGGGCGGGCGCTTCCGGCGCTGCGCTTGCCTCCGGGCACACGCCCGCCTCTGTCGCCACCCCCGCCTTCGCACTCTGGCGTCGACCCGTTCGTGGGGCGGGAGGGGGTGAGGGATGGCCTTGGCCGGTGCCGTTCGGGGGGAGGTGGCCGTCTGGGGTGAGGTCGAGGAGGGCGGCGAGGGTCTCGGCGCCGGAGACGCCGTCGATGGCCGCGTGATGCACCTTCGTGTAGACCGCGACCCGCCCGCCCCGCAGACCCTTGATCAGGTGCATCTCCCACAGCGGTCGCGTGCGGTCGAGCCGTCGGGCGTGGATCTCGGCGACCGCCTCGGCGAGCCGGCGGTCGTCGCCCGGCGCGGGCAGGGTCAGCTCGAAGAGATGGTGGTCGATGTCGAACGCGGGGTCGGCGACCCAGTAAGGGTGGTCGAGCCCCAGCGGCACCTCCGCCAGGCGCAGGCTGAGCGCGGGGGAGAGGTGCAGGCGTGCCAGCAGCAGCGCCGCCAGCGAGTCGCGGTCAACTGCCCCGTCCGCCGGGTCGAGCACCGCCAGCCCCGCCACGTGCGCGACGGTGGTGGCCGTCTCCACATGGAGGAACTGCGCGTCGAGTGCGCTCAGCTGACGCATCGGCTCTCCTTTTCCCCGGGATGCGGGCAGCATCACATGACGGGATTTCTGGAAGGTTTCCCGCCGAGTCCTCCAGATGAATTCGGCCGCGCCGGACCCGGCCTTTCCCGTAATCAAGGACGAGGCCGGGGATCGTTGCCTTTTCCCTAGTCGAGGACGACGTGCACGGGATGGCGCACGACCGCGTCGAAGTGATAGCCGAAGGGGTGACGGGGCCGAGTCAGCGGCTGCGTGGCGCCGGTCTCGTCGGTGGCGCGGGCCATCAGCAGGCGGGTGCCGGTGTGCCGGGGCGTCCACTCCACGTGCCACGGCAGCCAGGCTTTCGCCAGGTGGTGGCCATGGTGCTCGGCCACGCGCCAGGTGAGGCCGCCGTCCATGCTCACCTCGACGCGCACGATCCTGCCCTGCCCCGACCATGACCGCCCGCGCAGGGTCCGCGTCCCCGACAGCGGCACCCGCGCATTCCACGCGAGCTCGAAAGCACTCTTCACCGGCTGCGTGGTGACGTCCGGGTAAAAAACGGTGTTCCACGGAGTGAAGAGCGGAACGGTGGAAACTTCCAGCTCCCCGAGCCATTTGATGGACGCGATTCCCACCCATCCCGGCACCACCAGCCGCACCGGAAATCCATGGTCGGGAGGAAGCGGCACGCCGTTCATTTCGTAGGCCACGAGCACGTCGTCCATGGCCTTGTCGATGGGCAGCGGCCGGCGTACGTGGCCGTGCTCCTCGAACGGCGCGTCGAGCCCGATCGCCAGCACGTCCACCGCCTCGGGCAGCACGCCGACCTCCTCGAGCAGCTGCTTCAGCGGCACCCCGCGCCAGCGCGCCACCCCGATCCCGCCGAGGCCCCACTGGGTGCCGGGGGCGCCGTCGTGCTGCTGCGTCCGGTAGAAGCGCCGCCCGTTGCCGGCGCACTCCAGCGCCACGTCGTACGTACGGGACGGCATGGCCCGCAGCTCGTCATAAGTGAACTCCCGTGGCCGCCGCACTCCCGGGCCGTGCACCTGCAGCCGCCAGGTGGTGACGTCGATGAGGGGGGTGGAGGTGTGGTTGCGGACGAAGAACCGGTCGTTCGGCGTGTGGTAGCCCAGCCCGGCCATGGCCTCCCACCGCATCTCGGCGCTGTTGCCGTGCACCCGGAACAGGTGGTCGGGCAGCGGCTTGATGATCGGCGCCGTGGCTTGCCTCATGCAGCATCACCTCGTTGTGACTATTTCCTACCTGGAAACCATTTAATCTCCTGCGGCTGACGCCGCGCGCCCTTCCTTGCCGAAATCTGCCCCACCTGGACCGGAACGTTCCACACCCGAACACCTACCCCGCCCCCACATCCCCCACCAACCCTCACTAACAGGGACCTTCGTCTGATGCGCCGCCGATGCGTAACAACTGCACCGTAAGGGGCGGCCGTAGCGTTGGGGGGTGAGGGACTCGTGTCATGTGCCGCCGATGCGTAACGACTGCAGCGTAAGGGTGGCCGTGTTGTCGGGGGAGGGTGAGGGACTCTCGCGTGATGTGCCGCCGATGCGTAACGGTTGCACCGTGAAGGGCGGCCGTGTCACCGGGGGAGTGGGAGGGACTCTCGTCAGCGTGATGGGTGGCCGTGTCGCCGATGGGAAGGTGCGGCACCCTCGCCCGAGTTGCCGTCCATGCATGGCGGCTGCACCGTAAGGAAGCCGGGTTGGTGAGCGGAAGGTGCTGAGCGGGCGTGAGCGAGGCGTGGTGGGAGCTGCTCCTAGGGGTGGTGGTCGCTGTGGTGGTTTCGTGGGCGGCGCTTGTGGTCGCGCTCGCCGTCGTCCGGCCGCGCGGTGGGCTGCTGCGGGAGTCGTTGCGGCTGCTGCCCGACATGTTGCGGCTTGTACGCCGCCTGGCCGCCGATCGGGATCTGCCCCGCGGCGTACGGGTGCGGCTCTGGCTGCTGGTGGCGTACCTGGCGGTGCCGATCGACCTGATCCCGGACTTCATCCCCGTCCTCGGGTACGCCGACGACGCCATCATCGTCGCGGCCGTCCTGCGTTCGGTGGTGCGCCGGGCCGGCCTCGACGCGGTGAGAAGTCATTGGCCCGGCAGCCCGGACGGCTTCACCGCGCTCGCCCGCCTCACCGGCCTCCCGGCCGAGCGACCCCGGTAGCGACCCCGATAGCGAAAGGGTCAGCCGCGCCGGGGCTGGAGGCGGACGCGCCGCACCCACAGGCCCTGTGCTCACCCTCCTTTGAGCCGCACCAGTGCTCGGGCCCGCGCCCTACCGCGGCGCAGGCGCAGCACCCCAGTGCTCGGACCCTCGCCCAGCGCGGCGCAGGCGCAGGCGGCGCGGACGGGCTCCTTGGACGGCGGCAGCACCGCCCGTTTGTCGTACTTCGTGCCGGGCCTCTCGTACGGACGGGAGCCGGTCGTGTGTCACCGGCCCAGGAAGGTGAGCAGGCGATCGAGGGGCCAGGTGTTGATGACGTCGTCCGTGGTCAGCCAGGCCCGCTGCGCGATGCCGACTCCGAACCGCTGATGGGCCAGGTGCGGGATGGCATGGGAGTCGCTGTCGATGGAGAACTTCACCCCGTGGTGCCGGGCCAGCCGCACCAGGTCGGACGGCAGGTCGGAGCGGTCGGGGTAGGAGTCGATCTCCATGGCGGTGCCGGTGCGCGCGGCGGTGCGGAAGACGGCGTCCCAGTCGGCGTCGACGGCGGGCCGCTTGCCGATCTTGCGCGTGGTGGGATGGCCGATGATGTCGACATAAGGGTTTTCGCAGGCCGCGATGAACCGCCGGGTCATCTCGTCGCGCGACATCGTGAAGTGGGAGTGCACCGAGGCCACGCACACGTCGAACTCCCGCAGGATCTCCCCGGGCCAGTCGACCGAGCCGTCGGGCGCGATGTTGAGCTCGGTGCCGTGGAGCAGCCGCATGTCCGGATAGCGGGCCTGCAGCTCGGCCACCCGCCCCCGCTGCTCCAGCGCCTTGTCCAGGGTCATGCGCTGCATCGCGAGGTCGGGCGCGTGGTCGGTGACGGCGTAGTAGGAGTAGCCGCGGGCGTGACCGGCGGCCACCATGTCCTCCAGGCTCGCGATGCCGTCGGTGAGGTCGGTGTGGGTGTGCAGGTCGCCCTTGAGGTCGCCCAGCTCGACCAGCACCGGCAGCTCGCCCGCCAGCGCCGCCTTGACCTCGCCGCCGTCCTCGCGCAGCGGTGGCGGCACGTAGTGCATGCCGAGGGCGTGGTAGATGTCCTCCTCGGACTCGGCGGCGATCACGCGGTCGCCCTCGAACAGCCCGTATTCGGACAGCTTCCAGCCCTTCTTCACCGCCATCTCGCGGATGGCGACGTTGTGCTCCTTGGAGCCGGTGAAGTATTGCAGCGCCGCACCCCACGACCCGGCCGGCACCACGCGCAGGTCGACCTGGATGCCGGCGGTGGTGCGGATGGAGGTCTTCTTGTCGCCGGCGGCGATGACCTCGGCGACGTAGGGCTGGGCGCGGAAGTCGTCCATGATGGACTCGGGCGCGACGGCGAGGATGTCGATGTCGCCGATGGTGTCCTTCATGCGCCGCAGCGACCCGGCGTAGGTGATGCGCTCGGCCTTGAGCGACCCCATGACCTGCTCGGCCAGGGCCATCGCGATGCCGATGTGCACCCGGCGGCCCGACTGCTCGAGCTGCTCGACGCCCTTGAGCAGGTTGGCCAGCGTCTTGGGGCCGAGGCCCTTGACGCCGTCGAGGCGGCCCGAGGTGATGGCCTCGCTCAGGGCCACCGTGGAGTCGATGCCGAAGTCCTCGTACAGCATGATCGCGGTCTTGGGGCCAAGCGAGGGCACCTTGGTCAGCCGCCGCACGCCGTCGGGGACACGCCCGCGCAGGTCGTCGAGCTGGCGGAAGCTCCCGCGCTGCAGGAACTCCTCCATCTTCTTCGCGATCGCCTCGCCGACCCCGGGGACCGAGCGCACGTCGACGATCGAGATGTCCTCGGGGAAGCCCGCGATGGCCTTGGCCGCCTTCTGGTAACTGCGCACCCTGAAGGCGTCGCCGCCGGTGAGCGCGAACAGCTCCGCGTATTCCTGCAGCGCCGCCGCAGCCTCCTCGTTTGCCCGCATGCCCATACCTTAGGACCTCGCTCCGACAATCTCGCGCGCCCGCGAGCGAGGCCCCGGGGCAGGTGGCTAGAAGCGGACCTCGCGCGGCCGGTACGGCTGCTCCAGGAAGGCCGCCTCGTCGTCCGACAGCGTCACCGAGACGGCGGCCAGCGCGTCGTCGATGTGCTGTTCCTTCGTGGCGCCGACGATGGGCGCGGTGATCTCCGAGCGCCGCAGCACCCAGGCCAGCGCGAGCTGCGCGGCGGGCACGCCGCGGTCGGCGGCGAGCTGCGCGACCCTGTCGATGACGAGCTTGTCGTTCTCGGGGTCGTACAGGGACGCGATGCGCTGATCGGAGCCGGCTCTGGCGGTCTCGGTGGACGAGCCGGCCCTGGCCAGCACGCCGCGCGCCAGCGGGCTCCACGGGATGACGCCCACGCCCTGGTCGGCGCAGAGCGGCAGCATCTCGCGCTCCTCCTCGCGGTAGAGGAGGTTGTAGTGGTTCTGCATGGAGACGAACCGCGCCCAGCCGTTGACGGAGGCCACGTGCTGGGCCTTCGCGAACTGCCAGGCCCACATGCTGGAGGCGCCGATGTAGCGGGCCTTGCCCGCCCTGACGACGTCGTTCAGCGCCTCCATGGTCTCCTCGATGGGCGTCTCGGGGTCCCAGCGGTGGATCTGGTAGAGGTCCACGTAGTCGGTGCCGAGGCGGCGCAGCGAGGCGTCGATGCCGTCGAGGATGTGCTTGCGTGACAGGCCGCGGTCGTTGGGGCCGTCGCCCACCTGCGAGTACACCTTGGTCGCCAGCACGTAGTCCTCCCGCCGGGGGAAGATCGCGCGCAGCGCCTTGCCGGTCACGACCTCGCTCTCGCCGGCGCTGTAGACGTCGGCGGTGTCGAAGAAGTTCACGCCGCCGTCGACCGCCCTGCGGATGAGCGGTTCGGCCTGGTCGAGCGGCAACGTCCAGGCCAGTTTGGCGGGATCGCCGTAGCTCATCATGCCGAGGCACACCTGGGAGACCTTCAGGCCTGTGTTACCAAGTCGCACATAGTCCATGAATCTCACCCTATGTCGGGCTGAGTGAGGGCATGTCTATCGGCATGAGACCTCGAGTGCGGCCGCTGCCACCCGACGAGTGGGACGACTTCACGAAGGCGAACCCGTACAACGTGTTCGCCACCCTCGCCCGCCACCCCGGCCTCTACCGCGCCTGGTTACGCTTCGGCGGCGCGCTGCTGGACGGCGCGCTTCCCGCCCGCGACCGCGAGCTGGCCATCCTGCGCACCGCCCACCACTGCCACAGCGCCTACGAGTGGGCTCAGCACGTCCGCCTGGCCCGCCAGGCGGGGCTCACCGACCAGGAGATCGACTCCGTGCGCCGCCCCGACGCGCTCTGGCCGGTCGAGGACCTGCTCGTGCTGCAGGTGGCCGACGACCTGCACTACGCGGGCGATCTGACCGACGCGACCTGGGCGGCGCTGTGCGACCGCTATGACGAGCCGGCCAGGATCGAGCTGGTCATGCTGGTCGCCCACTACCGCATGCTGGCGCTGGTGCTCAGGACCTTCAGGGTGCAGATCGAGGAGTGATCATCGTGACGCCCGGCACCGAGCCCATGGAGGCCAGCGCCTTGCCGGCGTCGGCGAGCCCGATCGTGCGGGTGACGAGCTGGTCGGGGTGCAGGACGCCGGCCCTGATCATCTCCAGCATCGGCGGGTAGGCGTGGGCGGCCATGCCGTGGCTGCCGAGCAGCCGCAGCTCGTGGGCGATCACCCGGCCCATGGGGATCGGTGTCGGCCCGCCGGGCAGCAGCCCGACCTGGACGTGGCGGCCGCGGCGGCGCAGGCTCTCGACGGAGGCCGCGCACGTCTGGGGGCTGCCCAGCGCGTCGAGCGAGACGTGCGCCCCGCCCCTGGTCAGCTCCCTGACCTGGGCGGCGGCGTCGCCGTCCGAGCCGTTGACGAAGTGGGTGGCGCCGGCCAGCTCGGCCAGGTGCAGCGCGTCGGTGCTGATGTCGACCGCGACGACCCTGGCGCCGGCCGCCGTGGCGATCATGATGGCCGACAGGCCGACGCCGCCGCAGCCGTGCACGGCCACCCACTCGCCGGGACGTACCTCGCCGACCTGGGCCACCGCGCGGAACGCGGTGGCGAACCTGCAGCCCAGCCCGGCCGCGGTGGCGTAGGCCATGTCCTCGGGTACGGCGACCAGGTTGACGTCGGCGTGGTCGATGGCGACGTACTCGGCGAAGGAGCCCCAATGGGTGAAGCCCGGCTGTGTCTGCCGCTCGCAGACCTGCTGGTCGCCGGTCGCGCAGGCGGCGCAGGAGCCGCAGGCGCAGATGAACGGCACCGTGACCCGCGCCCCAGGCCGCCAGCCGCGCACGTCGGAGCCGACCGCCTCGACCACGCCCGCCAGCTCGTGGCCCGGCACGTGGGGCAGGACCTTGATGTCGGGGTCGTGCCCCTGCCAGCCGTGCCAGTCGGACCGGCACAGGCCCGTCGCCTCGACTCTGATCACCGCTCCGTGTGGGGCGGGGGAAGGGTCGGGCAGCTCACGTACGTCGAGCTCACCACCGAAGATGTCAAAGGCAACCGCGCGCATCTCATGAGCTTAGAGCGCGTCGCCGCAGGTCGCGCAAGGCCCAGGGGGACAGAGGACGGATCCGTACAGGGTCGCAGATCCTGCCCTTGACCTGGACGTTCACCGGAAAACGTGTTAACGGCGGCTTCCTGGACAGAAGACGGCGATGGGAAAGGATCTCGACAAGGAACGATTTACCGAGGCGGAGTTCACCCGCTTCGGCGAGCGTTGCGAGCAGCAGCTCGGCGTCCTGCGCGAGCTGCTCGCCACCCCCGGCTTCGGCGAGGGCCCGATCACGATCGGGGCCGAGCTGGAGCTCTTCCTGATCGACGAGGAAGGACGGCCGCTGCCGCGCAACAGCCAGGTGCGCGACGCTCTCGACGACCCCCGCGTGGTGCTGGAGCTGGGCCGCTACAACATAGAGGTCAACCTGACCCCGACGCCGCTGGCGGGCCGGCCGTTCGAGGCCATGGGCGCGGAGGTGCAGGAGACGATCACCAAGGTCGACGGCGCGGTGACCGGCGGCGGCGCGCTGCCCATCGGCATCCTGCCGACGCTCGACACCGAGGACTTCACGCTGGGCGCGATGAGCGACCAGAACCGCTACCGCGCCATGAGCAGAGGGCTGCGGCGGCTGCGGCTCGAACCGTTCCTGGTCAAGATCGACGACCTGGAACTCTCCGTCGAGGACGTGATCCTGGAGAGCGCCAACACCTCCTGGCAGGTGCACATCCGCACCCCGCCGGAGCGCTTCGCCCGGCTGTTCAACGCGGCGCAGCTCGCGATCGGGCCGGTGCTCGCGGCGTGCGGCAACTCGCCGTTCTTCCTGGGCCGCGAGCTGTGGGAGGAGACGCGGATCGCGCTCATGGAGGAGGCCGCGGACGACCGTGACGTGCAGCGGCCCGAGCGCAGGGACGGGCGGGTGACGTTCGGCTCCGACTGGGTGCGCGAGGGCGCGCACGAGCTCTTCGAGCGGTACGTACGCGACTACGACCCCATCGTGCCCGACCTCACCGAGGACGCGGACCCGAACGAGGTGCCCGAGCTGCGGCTGCACCAGGGCACGATCTGGCAGTGGAACCGCCCCGTCTACGACCCCGCGGACGGCGGTCACCTGCGCATCGAGATGCGCGCCCTGCCTGCCGGGCCCTCCTGCGCCGACATGGCCGCCAACACGGCGTTCCTGCTGGGGCTGACGTTGTCGCAGGCCGAGCGGGACCTGACCGGCTACCGCTTCGCGCAGGCGTACCAGAACTTCTACCGCGCGGCCATGGACGGGCTGGACGCCAAGCTGTCCTGGCCCGGCAGGGAGGGCGAGCACGAGGCCGCTGAGCTGGTGCTGTCGCTGCTGCCCGAGGCACGGGAGGGGCTGCTGAAGGCGGGGGTGACGCCGTCCGATGCGGACCGGTCCCTTGACGTGATCGCGCAGCGCACCCGGCTGCGGCGTACCGGGTCGGTGTGGCAGCGGGAGGCGCTCGCGCGCTTCGGCGGCGACCGGCGGCGCATGGTGCGGCGGTATCGCGAGCTGGCTCTGTCGGGGACGCCCGTGCATTTGTGGAAGTGACGGCAAACCATATTTCCCGCCCATCCGTCAAACTGGTCAAGAGACGGAAAAGGTGAGGAAGTTATGGCGGCATCGGGGATGGTATCCACCGATACAGCGCCTTTTGCGCTGAATCGGGCCACGGGCGATCTGGCGGAAGGAGCGGACAAACTCGCCGGAGAAATCGGCAGCACCGCCGTGGAGGCGGTGCTCGCCAACGCCAACAGGGCAGGGCGGAACAAGGGCGCGGCGGCCGCGATGGGCTCGATGAAGCCCAGGCCGGACATCTGGTACGCCTTCGACGACAAGGACCAGGACACCGCCGACTGGTACCCCCAGGGCCTGACCGGCAGCGACGACTCGGGGAACATCGGCGTCCCGGCCTTCATGATCAGCTGGTACTTCCGGCCGACGGCCGGCGAGCGGGGCATCAGGGTGTCGTTCCTCAGCCCCCAGACGCTCAAATATCAGCACGCGCTGCTGGTGCTGGCCAAGCCCGACGGGTCGTACGGGCCGATCAACATCCACGCGGGCGGCGTCGCCTGCTTCGGCGACCTGCTCTATGTCGCCGACACCACGCGCGGCCTGCGCGTCTTCGACCTCAACAAGGTGCTCGACCTGCGTACGGCGCAGAAGGACCTCGGCGACGGCAACCGCGTCGGGCGGCACGGCGGCAAGCTGCACGCCTTCGGCTACCGCTACGTCATCCCCCAGACCGACTTCTGGCGGGTCGCCACGGCGGGGCCGCGCTTCTCGTACGTCGCGATCGACCGCAGCGGCGACACCCCCAGGCTCGTCACCGGCGAATACCGCGACCCCGGCACGGATGGGTGGGTCGCGCGCTGGCCCCTCGACCTGCAGGGCGGGGCGCCCGAGGACGCCTACGTCACGGGGCACGCCAAGATCCAGGGCGCGGTGTCGTACGACGGGAAGTGGTACCTCAGCCAGGCCGTCAACTCCACCACCAACGGCAGGTTGCGGGTCTTCGACGGCGACACGGCGACGACCAGGCCGTTCCCCATCGGGCCCGAGGACCTCACCGTGCAGGGCGGCAAGCTGTGGAGCGTCACCGAGTTCCGGGGCAAGCGCACGGTCTTCGGCGTGCCCCTATAGCCGCAGGTGCTCCTGCAGGATCTCCCGGTAGCGGCGGTCGAAGTCGTCGTAGCGGGCCCGCAGCCCGGCGCCCGGCCAGCCGGCCGGCAGCAGCTCGTCCGGCAGCAGCGGATCGGCCAGCAGATGGCGCAGCACCGCGGCCGAGACCAGGAAGCCATCGGCCAGGTCGCCGGTGGCGAGCGCACGGTCGAGCGCGCGCTCCAGCCGCGCCGCCTCCGCCGTCCAGCCGTCGAGGTCCCACAGCAGGGGAGTGGGGTCGTCGTGCGGGCGGCCGTCGATGAGCGTGCACTGCGCGGTGACGATCTCGGGCCAGTCGCGCACCAGGTTCGCCGGCCGCAGCCAGGTGCCCTCGCGCAGCTCCGCCAGGCGCAGCGCGGTCATCGTGTGACGGAACGCGGCCCGGTCGGCGGGCGCGCGGCGCTCGGCGGTGACCACGACCACCTCCCACGTGCCGTCCCACGGCCTGACGTGCGGGTCACGGCTCTCGTCCTGCCTGGCCTGGCGCTCGACCAGGCGCTGCGACAGCGCGTACGCGCCGCCCTCCTGCACCAGATCGCCCGCCGCGACCATGCGCGACAGGGCCACCCTGACGGTGCCCTCCGCGATGCCGAACAGCGCCCCGATGCGCACCAGGTGGCGGGCCGGCAGGCGGGGCGGGTGGCTGCCGAGCAGCGCGCTCAGCACCGCCGACCGGGCGCTCAACGTCCCGTTACGCTCTTCCATCGCGTGTCGAGTATATGTAACACTCGCGGGTATGGGCCGGTACCTCGTCGAGCCGTTCGACCACAGCGACCGTTACGCCACCGAGCGCTACCAGGGCGCGGAAGGCCGCAACTGGTGGCGCTGCGACCCCACGCTGCAACTGCTCATGCGCCGCCGGCTGGGTGACGGCTACGCCTGGGCCGAGCCGCACCTCGACCGGCTGGGCGCGCTGATGGGCGGGCTCGTCGCGCGCTCCGCCGAGGAGACCGATCGCAACCCGCCGCGGCTGGAGAAGTACGACAAGTGGGGCAGGGACGTCAGCCAGGTCGTCATGCCGCCGTCCTTTCACGCCGCCCGCGACGCGCTCATGGCCGACAACTTCACCTCGCCCGCCTTCGCCGAGCAGGCCAGGGCCCATGGGGCCGACCCGGCCGCGCTGGGGGCCGCGTGGACGTACCTGCTCGATCAGGCCGACATCGGGATGGGCTGCGCGCTCGGCACCGGCGGGGACATGGTGGTCTCGCTCGCAGAGAAGCACGCGCCGGCGGACGTACGCGACCGCGTCAGGGAGATCTTCGCCAACGGCTTCTACTCCGGCGAGGCCGCTCAGATGTTCACCGAGCGGACCGGCGGCTCCGACCTCGCCGCGCTGGAGACCGCCGCCACGCCCGCCGGGGACGCGTGGCTGCTGACCGGGCTGAAGTGGTTCGCCTCGAATGCCAACGGCTCCGCCTTCGTCGTGCTCGCCCGGCTGCCCGAGGGGGCGGTGGCGCCGTTCCTGGTGCTGTGGGAGCGGCGGGACGGCAGCCGCAACGGCGTACGGATCCGGCGGCTCAAGGACAAGCTCGGCACCCGGTCGGTGGCGTCGGCCGAGGTCGAGTTCACCGGCGCGGAAGCCTTCCTGCTCGCCGGCCCAGGCTCCGGCTCCGGATCGGGGCTCGGCACGATGATGAAGCTCACGAACGCCTCCCGCCTCGGCGTCGCCATGATGGGCGTCGGGGTGGCCAGGCGGGCGCTCGTCGAGTCGATCTGCTACGCCGCCGCGCGCGAGGCGTTCGGCCGGCCGCTCATCGAGCAGCCTCTGACGCGCCGCAAGCTCGGCGAGCTCATCGTCGAGGTCGAGGCCGCGCAGGCGATGGTCTTCGACGGCCACACCGGGCCCCGGCTGCGGCTCGGGCCCGCCCTCATCAAGCTGCGCGCCTCCCGGCTCGGCGTCACCGCCGCCAGCGACGCGATCGAGGTGCACGGCGGCAACGGCTACATCGAGCAGTGGCCCGTCGCCCGGCTGCTGCGCGACGCCCAGGTCAACCCGATCTGGGAGGGCGGCGACAACATCCTCTGCCTCGACGTGCGCAGGGCCATGGAGAAGGAGCAGGCCCACCTGCCCTTCCTCGCCCACCTGCGAACGCTCGCCACCTCCGACCTCGTCCGCACCCGCATCGAGGACCTCGCCAAGGCCGTCGAAGCCTGGTCGTCCCTCGACCGCGCCACCGCCGAGGCGAGGTTGTACCCCCTGGCTCAGTTCATGGCCGACGTCTACGCCGCCGCCCTCCTGGAGGACCAGGCCGGCTGGGGCCTGGACGACGACCGCAAGGCCCTGGTCGCCCGCCTCTACGCGGAGACGCACCTCACCGACCCCGGCCCCCTCCGCGGCCTCGACCGCCCCGCCACCGACCCTTTCGACACGTTGCTGGCAGGCGCCGTCACCCTCTGAGCCCCCTACGGGTCAGAACGTCTTCTCACCGTCCTCGTCGAACAGCGCGTCGGCGGCGGGGGTGGTGTAGGAGCGGTTGAGCCAGGTCTCGAGCTGCATCGGGTCGGTGCAGGAGGAGATGCGCTCGCGAACGTCGTCGGGGACGTCGAGTTGCCGGAAGGCCAGCGTCGTCAGGATGGCCTTCGCCAGTCCCTCTGCCTTGCCTTCTGCCTTGCCTTCTGCCTTGCCCTCTGCCTTGCCTATGGCCTCGCCCTCCGCCTTTCCGCGCCCGTAGTGTTCCTTTGCGAAGGGGCTGAAAACCGGCCAGTAAGTGGACGACATGCTGATCTCCTTCAAGAGTCGCCGGGTCTCAGGCGTGGACATGTTGTATGCGTACTCATAGTACTTCGGACGGTGCTCGAACGGACTGTCGCGGATCGCTTCGGCGAACGTCTCGACGACCTTCCGATTTCGGCCGTGCATCATGACGGACAGGGTCGCGAGCTCTAGATGATCGGCTGCCAGTTTTGAGTCGATAATGGGTGGAATGTCGTCGGGTCCCAGAACCTGTGCCTGGAGGCGATAGCCCGTAAGTCCGGATTCTATCGGCGCGGCGTAGTGTGCCGCGTCTTTCCGATTTGGGCAGATGACGAGAACGGTCACGTCGCACTGTTGCATCAGCCACAGCGCAGCGGCATAGCGGGCCAGCTGTTTCGGCTCTTTGGAGCGATCGAACTGGGCCTCGACGATGATGGCGTGAAAGGCGTGATCCGGTGCGCCCATCATGAGGACCAGATCGGCCGATATGTCGTCGGAGCGGCGGGTGCTGAAGGAAGGATTCTCCACGCGAATGAGGGGAGTCTCTGGAAGCTTGGCGCCCTTGAGGGTGCCCAGCAGTTCCACTGCGAGGGCCGGGCGTTCGGTCATCATTTTGACGAGAGCGTCATGGTTGGCTGACGGCATGGCACCCATCTTTGCACCAAGAGCCGGCAAAGTGATGGCCATTCATCTTCACTCGCTGAAGTTTTTTTTATCAGTCCAACAGAAGTCTGGGTGACATTTTTGGATTATTGGGTAATGGCCGTGAATTGTCCGGGTTTTTCGTTGCTACTCGGGGCAGGGTGGGGGCGTACGCTCGGGGCATTCTCCGAGGAGTCCGCACGCTTGGCCGCCACGGCGCCTTCCCCTCCTGAGACCGGGTTCCGCCTTCCGGGGGTTGTCGGTGGTGGCGCGTATCGTGATCGTATGGCTGACATCGAGGTCGCCGGGCGTGAGGTCCGCATCACCAGCCCCGACAAGGTGGTCTTTCCGCGGTCCGGGCACACCAAGCTCGACCTGGTCCGCTACTACCGGACCGTCGGTGAGGCGGCGTTGCGGGGCGTCCACGGGCGGCCGATGGTGCTCAAGCGGTTCGTGCGCGGCATCGAGGAGGAGGCGTTCTTCCAGAAGCGGGCCCCGGCCAAGCGGCCCGACTGGATCGAGGTGGCGGAGCTAAAATACCGCTCGGGGCTGAGCGCCGAGGAGGTCGTCTGCACCGATCTCGCGCAGCTCCTGTGGGTGATCAACCTGGGCTGCGTCGATCTCAACCCCCATCCCGTACGCTCCGACGACCTGTCACGGCCCGACGAGCTGCGCATCGACCTCGACCCCGTGCCGGGCGTCCCGTGGGGGGACGTGCTGGCCACGGCGCAGGTGGCGCGGGAGGTGCTGGCCGACCACGGCCTGGTCGCCTGGCCCAAGACGTCGGGCTCGCGCGGCTTCCACGTCTATGCCCGGATAGAGCGGCGGTGGCCGTTCTCGAAGGTGCGCAAGGCGGCCGAGACGGTGGCCAGAGAGGTCGAGCGGCGCGCCCCCGACCTGGCGACCAGCCGGTGGTGGAAGGAGGAGCGCCACGGGGTGTTCGTCGACTTCAACCAGAACGCCTACGACCGTACGGTGGCCTCCGCCTACTCCGTGCGCGCGGTCGAGGACGCCCGGGTGTCCACGCCGCTGACCTGGGACGAGGTGCCTGAATGCCATCCTGAGGCGTACACGATCGAAACCGTCCCCGCGCGGCTGGCCGAGCGCGGCGACCCGTGGGAGGACATCGACCTGCATCCCGGCTCTCTCGACGGCCTGCTTGAGCTGGCCGAGGAGCTGGGTCCCGCACCCAAGGCGCCCAAGGGCACCGGGGGCAGGCGGCAGACCAAGCCGCTGATCGAGATCGCCAGGGCCGAGCACAAGGACGAGGCGATGGCCGGGTTCGAGCGGTGGAAGGGCCGCCATCCCGAGGTCGCGGCCCGGCTCGAGCCCGCCGACGTGCTGGTCGACGGCATGCGGGGGCGCAGCAGCGTGTGGTACCGCATCCGGGTCAACCTGCAGCACGTCCCCGAGGACGAGCGGCCCCCGCAGGAGCCGCTCGAGGTCGACTACGACCCCTGGCACCCCTCAGGCTCGCCCGACTGACGGCCGGCGGCCAAGGCCCTCGCCGGGAGCGGGTGGGCCGATCGGCTGCTCAAGGCCCTGGCATGAGCCCATCGGCTGCTCAAGGCCCTGGTAGGGAACGGCATGAAGCGGAGCGCCTCGGGCCGAGGCTCGTCAGCGGCCGGAGATGAGGTTGGCGAGGTGGGCGTAGGCCGAGGTGCGGGTGCCGCGTTCGTTCTCGTGCCGGTCGGCCGCCCTGAACAACGCGTAGATGAGCTGCACGCCCATCCACCGCAGCGGCTCCGGCTCCCACTGCCGCACCTGCCGCCCCACCCACGGCAGCCTCGTCAGCGGGGTGTCGCGGCGCAGCACCAGGTCGCGCAGGGTGCGTCCGGCCAGGTTGGTGGTGGTGACGCCGCTGCCGACGTAGCCGCCGGCCCAGCCGAGCCCGCTGGCGTGGTCGAGGTGCACGGTCGAGCACCAGTCGCGCGGCACGCCGAGCACGCCGCACCACGCGTGCGCCACCGGCACGTCCACGGCGGCGGGGAAGAGCTTGACCAGCATCCGCCACAGCAGCGCGACGGTCTGCGCCTGGGTGGCCCCCCGCCGGTCGGTACGCGAGCCGAACCGGTACGGCACCCCCCGCCCGCCGATCGCGATGCGGTCGTCGGCGGTGCGCTGGGCGTAGATGTAGGCGTGGGCCTCGTCCTCAAGCAGCTCGCTGCCCTGCCAGCCGATGTGCTTCCACACGTCGGGCGGCAGCGGCTCGGTGACGATCATGGAGCTGTTCATCGGCAGCCACTGCCGGTGCTGCCCGGTCAGGCTGGCGGTGAAGCCCTCGGTGGCGCGGATGACGTAGTCGGCGGTGACGGTGCCGCGGGTGGTGACGGCCGCCGCCCTGCCCCCGCTGCCACCGCCCTGCCGGGGCAGGATCTCGGTGACGGTGGTGTCCTCGTAGATGTCCACGCCCAGCCGGTCCACGGTGGCGGCCAGCCCGACGGCCAGCTTGGCGGGCTGGATGCGGGCGCAGTGCGGCGAGTACGCGGCCTCCAGCGCGCCCGCCACCTGGACGCGTTCGCGCTGTTCGGCACGTTCCAGTAGCCGCATGTCACCCTCGCCGTAGCCCCAGGTGCGCAGATCGGCGACCTCGGCGCGCAGCCGCCGCCGCTGGGCCGGGTTGGTGGCGACGTGGATCAGCCCGCTCTTGTGCACGTCGGCGTCGATGCCCTCGGCCCTGGCGACGTCGATGACCTCGTCGACCGAGGCGAACATGGCCCGCTGCAGCTCGATCATGGCCTGCCGGCCGCGCGCCTCGGCGTGCCGCTTGCGCGAGCCCGCGAACTCGGCCGACAGCCACCCGCCGTTGCGCCCCGACGCGCCGAACCCGGCGAACTCCTTCTCCAGGATCGCGATGCGCAGGCCGGGTTCGGCCCGCTTGAGGTAGTACGCGGTCCACAGACCGGTGTAGCCGCCGCCGACGATGACGACGTCGTAGTCTCGGGACCCGGGCAGCGCGGGCCGCCGCGCGGGCAGGCCGATCTGCCGGTACCAGAAGGAGACGCCGCCGTTGGCGAAGTCTCTGGTCAGCGGGATGCCTCTCATCACCGGACACATTGTCTAGTACGTCGCGCCAGACCAACAAGTCGGCGAAGTGTAACGAAACCGGACAAACCACTAGCTTCGTGTCGGACGTTCGTACCCGTCGTCGCCTCCGTATACGCGCAGGTCAGGGTCCAGTTCCGGCTGGGTCGCAGGGCTCGTGGGGGAGGCGGTGTGCTCGGTGGCGAAGTCGTCGGACAAGATCGGCTCGGGCGGCAGCAGATAGTCGTGCCAGCTGATCTCACCTTTGGGCGCGGCGTCCGTGAGCAGGTGGCCGGCGCGCTGGGCGGCGTACAGACGGCCCGGATACCGTACGGGAACGCACGGCCGGCGCAGCCCCGAGGCCCGCAACCACACCTTGACCAGCTCCTCCGTGGTGATCACCTGCGGCCCGCCGAACTCGATCTCCCGCTCGGCCGGCGCCGCGCTCAGCAGCGCGGCGGCCCGCGTGGCGACCTCGCCGGTGTGCACCGGCTGCCAGGGCAGCGAGCGGTCCACGGGCAGCACGGGCAGCGAGGCCAGGTCGCTCAGCCTGCGGTGCAGCCACTGGTGGAACGGGGTGAGGCGGAGGATCGTCCAGCCGAGGCCGCTCTCCATGACCAGCCGCTCGGCCTCCAGCTTGTCCCGCAGGTGCCCGTGCGCGGCCCTGTCGGTCCCGGCCATCGAGGTGAACAGCACGTGCGGCACCCCCGCGGCGCGCGCCAGGATCAGCAGCGTCCTGGTGCCCGGCACGTCCACCGCGCCGCGCCCCTTGCGGCCGCTGGTGGCGAGGTGGGCGATGGCGTCCACGTCGCGTACGGCCTCCTCGACCCCGTTGCCGGAGATCAGGTCTCCCCAGATCCAGTCCACGTTGCCGCGGTCCTCCCGCTTGGCCCGGCTCAGCGCACGCACCTCGTGCCCCGCCTTGAGCAGGGCGGGTACCAGCGCCCCTCCGAGCGTGCCGGTGGCTCCCGTGACCAGAATCCGCATAGCGGCCCCCTACCCGTCTACATGGAGAAATGTCCCGGGAAATGTCCACTGGTCTGGGTGCCTGTCCGGGGCGGAGCGGGGTAGGGCGGGTCCCATGGCTCGAATAGCAGCGGAATCCTTGATCGACCGGCTGGCCGCGTGGGGCGTCGACACCGTCTTCGGGCTCCCGGGGGACGGCATCAACGGCATCATGGAGGGGCTACGCCGCCACCGCGACCGGGTACGCTTCGTCCTCGTCCACCACGAGGAGGCCGCCGCCTTCATGGCCACCGGCTACGCCAAGGCCACCGGCCGCATCGGCGTCTGCCTCGCCACCTCGGGCCCCGGCGGCATCCACCTGCTCAACGGCCTGTACGACGCCAAGCTCGACCACGTCCCCGTGCTGGCCATCACCGGCATGCAGGAGACGTCCGTGCTCGGCACCGGCTACCAGCAGGAGGTCCACCTGGACAAGCTGTTCGCCGACGTGGCCGAGTACAACATGATGATCAGCAACCCGGCGCAGCTCCCGTCCCTCGTGGACCTGGCCATCAGGACCTCCTACGCCCGGCGCGGCGTCTCCCACCTGACGCTGCCCAACGACATCCAGGTGGCGGAGGAGGGCGCGGACCCGTACAGGAAGGTCGCGCCCGCCCGCGCGCCCGAGACCGCGCCCATCTACCTGCAGCCGTCCGGCCTGCCCCGGCAGGAGGACCTGGAGTGGGCGGCCGAGGTGCTCAACCGGGCCGAGCGCCCGGCCATGCTGGTCGGGCAGGGCGCGCTGCACGCCAGGCAGGAGGTGCTCGAAGTGGCCGAGGCGCTGGGAGCGCCCGTCGTCAAGACGCTGCCCGGCAAGGCCGTCGTGCCCGACGACTCGCCGTACACGACGGGCGGGCTCGGGCTGCTCGGCACCCGGCCCAGCGAGGAGCTGATGGACGACGCCGACGTGCTGTTCATGGTCGGCACGAACTTCCCGTACTCGAAGTTCCTGCCCGAGGTGCACGACACCAGGGTGGTGCAGTTCGAGGCCGACCCGACCAGGGCGGGCGCGCGCATCGCGACCGACGTGCCGGTGGTCTGCGACGCCAAGGAGGGGCTGCGCGCCCTGCTGCCGCTGCTGCGCCGCAGGGAGAGCGACGGCCACCTGGCGAAGTACCAGAAGATGATGGCGAAGTGGCGCGCCGACATGGAGTCGCTGGAGAACCCCGACCGCGACCCCATCGCCCCGCAGTACGTCATGTCCATCGTGGACGAGCTCGCCACCGACGACGCCATCATGACCTGCGACAGCGGCACGATCGCCACCTGGGCGGCGCGCCACTGGACGATCCGGGGCGAGCGCGAGTTCTACCTGTCGGGCACGCTCGCCTCCATGGCGAACGGCCTGCCGTACGCCATCGCCATGCAGCACGCCTTCCCCGGCCGGCAGATCATCGCCTACGTCGGCGACGGCGGCTTCTCGATGCTCATGGCCGAGTTCCTCACCGCCGTGCAGCACGGGCTGCCGGTCAAGGTGATCATCAACAACAACAACTCGCTCGGCCAGATCCTGTGGGAGCAGATGGTGCTCGGCTACCCCGAGCACGGCGTGCGCTACGCCGCCCCCGAAGCCGACTTCTCGGCCTGGGCCAGGTCGTGCGGCGGGTTCGGCGCCAAGGTGACCAAGGCCGAGGACGTCGCCCACGCCGTCGGCCAGGCGCTCTCGCACGACGGCCCCGCGCTGGTGGACGTGGACGTCAACCCGAACGAGCCGCCCATGCCGGGCAAGATCTCCTACGAGCAGGCCAAGAGCTTCGCGCAGGCGTTCCTCAAGGGGCAGCCGCACCGGGCGTCCATCGCGACCACCCTGTTCAAGGACCGCATCCAGAGGTTCTGAACGGCTCAGGCCATCGCCCTGGCGATCCCGGCGGCGGCGCCGCGCAGTGGCTCCACCAGCCGGGGCAGCTCGCGGGCCCGCCGCGAGGACAGCACGATGCCGAGCGCCGCCACCGCCCGCCCGTCCACCAGCACCGGCGCCGCCGCCGAGCACGAGCCGAGCGTCATCTCCTCGTACGTCAGCGCGTGCCCCTGGACGCGCACCGCCGCCAGCTCCCTGGCCAGCCGGCCCGGCTCGGTGACGGTGTGGGCGGTGGGGCGTTCGAGCTTGCGGGCCAGGTAGGACTTGACGAACCAGTCCGGCTCGTACGCCAGCAGCGCCTTGCCCACGCCCGTCGGATGCATCGGCAGCCTGGCCCCGATCCGCGACACGATGGGCACCGCCCGCCTGCCGTACACCTTGTCCACGTATAGGACCTCGAGCCCGTCCCTGACCGCGAGGTGCACGTTCTCGCCCGTCGAGGCGAACAGCTCCTGCAGCCACGGATGCGCCAGCTCCTGCAGCCGGTTGGGGGCGAGCTGGCCCAGCTCCCACAGCCGCGGGCCCACCCGCAGCCGCCCGTCGGGCCCGCGCCCCAGCGCCTGCCACGCCTCCAGCTCGCCGACCAGCCGGTGCGCGGTGCTCAGCGGCAGCCCGCTGCGGCGCGCCAGCTCCGTCAGCGTGAGCTGGGGATGCGCCGCGTCGAACGCGCCCAGGATCGCCAGCACCTTGGACGTCACCGAACGCCCCGCCTCGCGGGAACCGCCTGACATGAGGACGATCCTGCACCAGCTTTCCACTCAGCGGAAGACCGCTCTCGGCCTCATCCGCTCGAACCACCATGCTTTCCCTCATGCGAACTCAGGTCGGGATCATCGGGGCAGGCCCCGCTGGACTACTGCTGTCACATCTGCTCCACCTGCGCGGCATCTCCTCCGTGGTGCTGGAGAAGCGCAGCCGCGACTACGTGGAGCGCCGGGTGCGGGCCGGCGTCCTGGAGCAGGGCACGGTGGACACGCTCGTCGAGGCCGGCGTCGGCGAGCGCATGCTGCGCGAGGGACTGCCGCATCACGGGATCGAGCTCAGGTACGGCGGCGCGGGCCACCGCATCGCCTTCGAGAAGCTGGTGCCCGGCAGGGCCATCACCGTGTACGGGCAGCAGGAGGTCGTCAAGGACCTCATCGCGGCCCGGCTCGCGGCGGGCGGCGACGTGCGGTTCGAGGTCGAGGACGTGGCCGTGCACGGGCTCGACTCGGAGCCCTTTCTGACGTTCGGGGACGAGCGGCTCGACTGCGACGTCATCGCCGGCTGCGACGGCTTCCACGGCGTGTCGAGGCCGTCGATCCCCGAAGGCGTGCTGAGC
Source organism: Nonomuraea salmonea (assembly GCF_042428605.1). NCBI lineage: Bacteria > Bacillati > Actinomycetota > Actinomycetes > Streptosporangiales > Streptosporangiaceae > Nonomuraea > Nonomuraea salmonea. The sequence continues at coordinate 30,687 of NZ_JBHMCF010000029.1, read as the reverse complement.
GTCTTCGAGCGCGACTACCCCTTCGCCTGGCTCGGCATCCTCGCCCGCGTCGCGCCCTCGTCCGACGAGCTGATCTACGCCAGGACCGAGCGCGGCTTCGCCCTGCACAGCATGCGCTCGCCCAGCGTCAGCCGCTTCTACCTCCAGGTGCCGCCGGACGCGCGCATGGAGGACTGGCCGGAGGAGCGCATCTGGGCCGAGCTGAAGGCCCGCCTGGAGACCGTGCCCGGCTTCTCGCTGGCCACCGGCGAGATCCTGGAGAGCGGCATCACGCCCATGCGGTCGTTCGTGGTCGAACCGATGCAGTACGGACGCCTCTACCTGGCCGGCGACGCCGCCCACATCGTCCCGCCCACGGGCGCCAAGGGCCTCAACCTGGCCGTGGCCGACGTGCGGGTGCTCACGGAGGCGCTCGCGGCGTACTTCAAGGACGGCACGACCGACCTGCTCGACGGGTACTCGCAGGCGTGCCTCAAGCGAGTGTGGCGAGCGCAGCACTTCTCGTACTGGATGACAACCCTGCTGCACACCTTCGACGAGGACGACGCCTACGCCCGCCGCCTGCAACTGTCATACCTGGACTACGTCACCTCCTCAGAAGCCGCCGCCACCACCCTCGCCGAAAACTACGTCGGCCTCCCCTTCTAGGGATCTGCCCCTCACCCTTTCCCAAAGAATGTCGCCGCGACGGCGGGGAGGGGCCGGTGTCGGGCTGGCTCATGGGGGTTGGCCGTCTCTCTCACCAGAGGGACCGTCGCCGCGACGGCGGGGAGGGGTCGGTGTCGGGCTGGCCAATGGGGGATGACCGCCTCTCTCCCCAAGAGACCGTCGCCGCGACGGCGGGGGAGGGCCGGGTGTTGAGATGCCCCATTAGGGGGTTGACCTTGGAGAATGCTTTACAGTGTCCAAGTGGTCTTCGAGGATGGATGGGCGGTTTCGCCCCTGCGCTGGCTGATGAACGCACTGGGCGACGCCCAGCTCTCCCGTATGGGCCGTGACCCCGCTCTGGTGGCCGCGGTGGACCAGCACGCGGCGGAGCTGCGCGACGCCATCCCGCTCGACCGCGAGACGCTGGGCGACTACCTGCTGGGTTTCCTCGACGAGCTGCGCCACCGCGGCTGGTCCTTCACCGACGAGCCCGACGCCCCGTCCCTGCGGCTGACGGCGGTCTGCTACCTGACCCGCGAACTGGGCCTCCTGGAAGACGGCCACCCCGCCTGAGCGCGCTCACCCGGGTGGACCGGCGCGGGCCCCAGGCGGTTCGCCCGGGGCTCGTGCCGATCGTGCCGGTGGCGCTCGCGTGGCGGGCGCCCCCAGGTCAGCCAGGAGGCATGTCGGAGCGGGTGGCGCCGCCGCCGCGCGTGCCGCGCATCGGGGCGGTCTCCTCGCTCATCGACCGGGCGTCCTCCCGCCCGCGCTGATACGCCTCCGCATGCGCCCTGGCCTGCGGAGCCTCCTCCTCGATACGGCCCAGCCAGCGCTCCCAGCGCTGCTGCATCGGCCGGATGAGCCCGCCGCCGATGCCGATCGCCGCGATCGCGCCGATGGTGGCCAGCACCGTGACCAGCACCGGCGTGGTGACGGTCGTGGCCACACCGATCTGGTTGAGCGCCGCGATGATGCCGAGTGCCCAGATGAACACCGCCGCCGCCGTCGCGATCCAGCGACCGTACGACAGGCCGCCGAGCGCGCCGGACAGGATGTCCCTGACGGCCCTGGCCACGGCACCCGCCACCACGATGATCACGATGGCCACGATCGCCAGCGGCAGCCAGCCCACCACCGCGGCGAGCAGCGCCGAGACCGGGTTGGGCCCGAAGACGTTGAACGCTATCTGCAGGGTGACCAGCAGGATCGCATAGAAGACGATCTTGGCGATCAGGCTGCTCGCATCGTACTTGCTGCGCTCCAGCCAGCGCCGCATCCCGCTGCGCTCGACCGCCCGGTCGAAACCGACCCGTTCGAGCACCTTGTCGACGATCTTCTCCAGAGCCTTGGCCACGATCCACCCGATGATGAGAATCACGAGGAACGCGACCAGCTTCGGAACGAACGCCGCTATTGACCGCCAGGCGTCAGCTATGCCTTGGCCGAAATTGATGTCCACGGTTTCCTCCTCTGAGGAGCCAATGCCTCGGCGCTACCCGGACAGAAACCGCCTATACACAGAGAGCCACCAAATAGTTCACATTGCGGTCAAAACTTCCTATATCACGTAAAGGCGCCTCGACTTCGGCGCCCGCCTCAGCGGGTGGGGCGGGTCAGGCGGAGGTGGCGGCTTTCAGGTGGGCGGCGGCGGACTGTTCCAGGTGGTTGAGGTCGCCGGCGACGGTGGCGAAGGTGAAGCCCTCCGCCAGCCGGCGCGCCGCCTGCTCGCCGCTCGGGTTGTGGATGCCGGCCGCGATGCCGGCGCCGGCCGCCGCCGTACGGATCCGCTCAAGTGCCGCCTCGAAGACGTCGGCGACCTCGGGGTCGTTCGGGAACCGGCCGCCCACGGCCAGGCACAGGTCGGACGGCCCGACGTACACGCCGTCCAGTCCCGGCGTGGCGCAGATCTCCTCGATGCCGGCCAGCCCCTCCGGCGTCTCGATCATCGCCAGGACGAGCACGGTCGCGTCCGCCTCGGCGGGCGTGGGGCCGATGCGCAGCATCGAGCGCATGGGCCCGTACGAGCGGCGCCCCGCACCGGGGTAGCGCGCGGCGGAGACGGCACGGGCGGCGTCGGCGGCGCTGTCCACGAGCGGCACGATGACGCCCGCCGCACCGAAGTCCAGAGCCCGGCCGATCACCGCCGGATCACCCGACTCCACCCTGACCAGCCCGGCGGACCGGCCGCCCGCGTCGATGGCCATGAGGTTGGCGAGCAGCCCCGACGTGCCGATGAAGCCGTGCTGGCCGTCGAGGGCCACGTAGTCGTACCCGAGCCGGGCCAGCCGCTCGGTGGCGACGGGCGCGTCCAGGACCACCCAGTAGCCGACGGCTCGTTCCCGATCGCGGATCTTCCTGGCGAACTCGGCTGCGGTCACGGGCCTCTCCTGACTCCTCGTGTACGCCCTTTCGCTCACTCTGGCATCGTCTGCGCGTTTCGTGCAATGCTTGTTGCGTGATTCGCGCACAGGCGGATGCGGTGCTCGTGCTCGCCGACGATCTGACCGGGGCGGCGGAGACGGCCGCCGTGCTGATGCCCGCCGCCGGTGCCGCGCTGATCGCGCTGTCCGGGCCGCCCTACGACTCCGCGCCGCCGGTGCTGGTCGCCGACCTCGGCAGCCGGTACCACTCCGACACGAATTCCCTGGTACGAGCGGCACTCGCGCACGCGGGCGACCGCAGGGTCCTCGTCAAGATCGACTCCCTGCTGCGCGGGAACGTCGCCGCCGCCATCGCCGCCGCCTGCCTCGACGCGCTCGTGGTGCTGGCCCCCGCGCTGCCGTCCGCCGGTCGTACGGTCGTGGGCGGAGTCCCGTACGTCGAAGGTGTCCCGCTGCGCGAAACGCGCACCTGGCACATCGAGCCCCGCCCCGCACCCGCCACGGTCGCCGAAGCACTCGACGGCCACCCCTCCACCCTCATCCCCCTCGACACGGTCCGCGCGGGGCACCCCGCATTGACGCGAGCGCTCAGCGGGGCAGAGGGGGTGGCGATCTGCGACGCGGAGACGGACGGCGACCTCGACGCGATCGTGGCCGCCGCGCTCGCCGCCGACCCGCGTACCCGGCTGGCCGGTGCGGGCGGCCTCGCCGCGGCCCTCGCCCGCACCCTCGGCGGGACCGTCACCGACGTGCCCCGTCCCGCGAAGCCGGCCGGCGACGCGCCCCTCCTGGTGATCGTCGGCACCGTGCACCCGGGCGTGTCCGACCAGGTCGAGCTGCTGCTCCAGCACGGCGTCCAGCAGATCACGCTGAGCGCGGACGAGCCGCAGGACATCGCGGCGCCGCGCCTGCGACGAGCCCTGGAGGCCGGACCTGCCGTCCTCACCACCTCGGGCCCCTTGACGGGCGCTTGGGAGGAGATCGTCACGGGCGCCCTCGCAGGCCGTCCCGCGAACCTCGTCCTGACCGGCGGCGGGACGGCGAGGCGGGTGCTCGACGCGCTCGGCGTCCGCGAGCTGACCCCCGTCGGACAGGTGCACCACGGCGCCGTCCACAGCCACACGCCCCAGGGCCACGCGGTCGTCACCAGGCCCGGCAGCTTCGGCGGCCGCGACAGCCTGCTGCGCATGGCCGCCCACCTCGCGCCTCACCACTTCGAAAGGCTGACATGAGCACACCTCTGATCGCCCTCACCATGGGGGACGGCTCCGGCGTCGGTCCGGAGGTCATCGTCGGCGCCCTGCTGGCTCCCGAGCCGGCCGGGTTCTGCCGCCCGGTCGTCATCGGCGACGCGGGACGCCTGCGCCAGGCCGCCGCCGTCCTCGGCGTGTCCGCCAGGATCGAGACGGTCGGCGGAGTGGCGGACGCGGTGTTCGAGCCGGGCCGGATCAACGTCATCGACCCCGGCCTGCTGCCCGCCGACCTCCCGTGGGGCGAGGTGTCGGCGGTGGCGGGGAACGCGGCGTACGAGTACGTCCGGCTGGCCGGCTCGCTGGCGATGTCCGGCGAGGTGCAGGCGATCTGCACGGCTCCGCTCAACAAGGAGGCCCTGCACGCCGCCGGCCACGTCTTCCCCGGCCACACCGAGCTGCTCGCCCACCTGACCGGCACCGAGGAGGTGTCGATGATGCTCTCGACCGCCAAGGTCAAGGTCATCCACGTCACCACCCACATTGGCCTCATCGACGCGGTCGCCCGCATCGAGCCCGGCCTGGTCGAGCGGACGATCCGGCGGGGCGCGGCGGCGATGCGCGGCTCCGGGCTGGAGCGTCCCAAGATCGGCGTGTGCGGGATCAACCCGCACGCGGGGGAGAACGGCCTGTTCGGGTACGGCGAGGAGGAGGAGAAGATCGTGCCCGCCCTCGATCGGCTGCGGGCCGAGGGCATGGACGTGCACGGCCCGCTCCCCGCCGACACCGCCTTCTTCCTGGCCGGACGCGGCGACTACGACCTCATCGTGGCCATGTACCACGACCAGGGCCACGGCCCCGTCAAGATCCTCGGCCTGGAGGCCGGCGTCAACATCACCGTCGGCCTCCCCGTCATCCGGACCTCGGTGGACCACGGCACGGCCTTCGACATCGCCGGCAAGGGCCTCGCCGACCCCGGCAGCATGCTCGAAGCCCTCCGCCAGGCCGCCGAGCTCTCCCAGGCCCGAACCTCATGACGACCCCATCACCGCACCTGGGGAAGGCCGAGCGGCCTGCGGGAGAAGGGGGCGCGGAGGAGCGAGCCGTGGGCAAGCAGGGGGCGAAGGGGCGGGGCGCGGGGGAGCGGGCGGCGGACGTGCGGCGGGAGGAGATCGTGCGGCTGGCCACCGAGACCGGCCTGGCCGGCGTCGAGGAGTTGGCGGCGCGGTTCGGCGTCACGCAGTCCACGATCCGGCGGGACCTGGCGCATCTGAAGGCGGCCGGGCTGCTGGCCCGCACGTACGGCGGCGCGATGGCGGTCGTCACGCACCCGGAGGCGTCGCTGCGGCAGCGGATCGGGGAGGCGTTCGAGGCCAAGCGGGCCATCGCGAGCTGGGCGGCGGCGCAGGTACGGCCGGGGGAGACGATCCTGCTGGACTCGGGCTCGACCACGGGCGCCCTGGCCCACGAGCTGCGGGACGCGGCCGACCTGACCGTGGCGACCACGGGACTGACCGCGTTGCAGGAGCTGGTGGGGACCGGCGTGCACGTCGAATGCCTGGGCGGCACGCTGCGCCACGTCAGCCAGGGCTTCGTGGGCCCGCTCGCGGAGGCGGCGCTGAGCCGGATGACGTTCGACCGCGCGTTCCTGGGCGCGGACGGGGTGACGGCGGAGGGCGGGATCTGCGAGGCCAGCCTCCAGCAGACCCGCCTGAAGGAGCTGATGATGGCCCGCTCCCACCACGTCTACGTCCTGGTCCACGCCGCCAAGCTGGGCCGCCGCCCCTTCCACGCCTGGGCCCGCATGCCCGACCGCTGGACGCTGGTCACGGACACCTCCGCCACGGACGACCTCCTGGAGCCCTTCACAGCGAGAGGCGTGGAAACGGTGATCGCCATCTGACGTCCTCGACGAGACGGCTCTCAGTAAGGCGGGGATGGCGTCACGGACAGTCCGGGCCGGGCGTTCCGGACGACGAAAAGCCCCAGACCACGAAACCGTGGGCTGGGGCCAGAAGGGGTGGACGATACTGGGATTGAACCAGTGACCTCTTCCGTGTCAGGGAAGCGCTCTCCCGCTGAGCTAATCGTCCGTATTGAGTTGTCACTCAGAGCGGAAGACGGGATTCGAACCCGCGACCCTCACCTTGGCAAGGTGATGCTCTACCACTGAGCCACTTCCGCATGGCGCTGTCTTTACTTTAGCGGATCCCGGAGGGTCCGCCGGCCGCCGAGGTGGAGACGGGATTTGAACCCGTGTAGACGGCTTTGCAGGCCGCTGCCTCGCCTCTCGGCCACTCCACCAGGAGTCTTGCTCCGAGCGGAAGACGGGATTTGAACCCGCGACCCTCACCTTGGCAAGGTGATGCTCTACCACTGAGCCACTTCCGCGTGTCTGCCCCCGGCGGCGATGCGCCGGGTCCACGGGAAAACCATATCGTCTCCGCGGAGTGCCCGTGCGCATCGCAGGGGTTCATGGTCGAAACAAGAGCCGGGTTCAGGCGGACGGATGCACCAGCCGTACGTCCGACGCCATCACGAACATCACCCGGTGACCGAGCTGGATCTGGTGGTAGCGGGTCGTGCCGGTGGTGGTGACGTGCTTGGAGGGGCGGTAGGCGTTCGCGGAGTAGTGGGTGCCGGTGATCGTGTCGCCCACCGTGTACGTCTGTCCCGGCGGGATCGTGTACTTGAGCGGCGTCAGCGGCTGCACCGACGCCTTCGAGTAGGCGGACTTCTCGGGATAGGCCCGCCCGTACACCTTGACCGCCCCCGAGAGGGGCGTCACCAGCGGGCCCTTGGCGGGGATGGCGGTCGGGTCGGAGGCCGGGTTGTGGAACCACGCCTTCTGCCCGAGGTACCAGATGGCCGTCCAGTCGCCCTTGCGCTCGGCGACCGCGTACCGCTGGCCGGTGGAGGCGCGGGCGCTGTGGTCGTACACGCTGTACGTGCTCGCCTTCCCCGGGCGCTTGCCGATGTCGTCGACCAGGGGAGCGGTGTGGCTCGGCGACTTGTGCAGCCACACCGTGGAGGCCCCGTGCGGCGGGCACTTCTTGTCGGGCTTGGTGGTCTCGCAGCCGGTGAAGCGCGGCCGGTGCGTGGCGTAGTCGGGGCGGATGATGATGGAATCGCCGTCCTTGGCCGCCTTGAACGGTTTCTTCATCAGCTCGAAGTAGTGCGCCCAGTCCCAGTAGGGTCCGGGGTCCTCGTGCATGCCGGCCACGGTCGCGGGCGTCGTGCCTGGGACGTTGTCGTGGCCGAGGATGTGCGCCCGGTTGAGCGGAATGCGGTACTTGGCGGCGAGATAGCGCACCAGGCGGGCCGACGACCGGTACATCGCCTCGGTGTACCAGGTGCCGCCCTTGGCCAGGTAGCCCTCGTGCTCGATGCCGATCGAGCGGGTGTTGACGTCCCAGTTGCCGGCGTGCCACGCGATGTCGTTGGTGGCGACGTGCTGGGCGACGTGCCCGTCGCGGGAGCGGATGGTGTAGTGCCAGCTCACGTACTTGGGGTTGCGGATGAGGGAGGGGATGCCCTGGTAGCCGCCCTCGGTGTCGTGGATGACGATGTAGTCGACCGAGCGCTTGCGCGACAGGCGGTCGTGGTTGCCGTAGTCGCGGTTCTTCTTCTTGCCGAAGCGCTTGAACGCGGCGGGCATCCACTCACAGTGCAGCGAGGCGGGGCACTCGGCCTTCCCGCCCCCAGCCGTGTGGCCCTTGGGCGTGCTCGGCTGCTCCTGCTCGTCGGTCCCGGGGACGTCGTCGTCCCAGGCGAAGTCGTCGGGGTCGCCGGGGTGGGGGAACGTGTCAGGGTCCCAGGTCCCGAGGTCGGGCACGGGGTCGAGCTCCACCAGGTGCCCGTCGTCGGTACGCCGCCGCGCCCCCTCCCGCATCACCGAGAACACCTCGTCGGCGAACGCGCCGGCCGCCTTCGGGTCGTCGGTGCCGGCGTACTTGGCGACGGCGCCGTGCCAGTCGGCGGGGTCGGAGCTGGGCTCGTCCTGGTAGGAGGCGAGCAGGGCGGCGCCGGCGCGGATGTTGGCGGCCGGGTCGTCGCGCAGCCGCTCGGGCGGCAGCCCGGCGAGCCGGCCCGCCTCGGGCAGCGTGGTCTGCTGCTGAGCGTCGGAGACGCGCAGCGCCGCGTGCGCGTGGGCGGGCGTCATCGGCCTGGTCTCGTCGCCACGCGGGTCGCCGTGGGCGTCGCCGAGGTGCTCGTGGACGCCGGCGGGGAACGCGTCCACCAGGTGCATCGGCCCGTACCCGCCGGCGGTGCTGGGCCGGCCGCCGTTGGCGTCCCACCGGGACTCCAGGTACGACACCGCGAGCAGCACGCTCTCCGGTACCCCGTACTCGCGGGCGGCCGCGGCGAAGTCGGCCTGCCGTCCCCCAGATGAAGTGGGGGCTGCGGACATGAGGGGGACGGTGGCCGGCGCGGTGAGGACGCCGGCGGCGACGGCGGCGGCGAGCCAGAGCTGCATGAACATCTCCCCAGGAACGTCACGATACGACTACTCACCGTAACCATTCCCAGAAAGGGATGTGTCAGGCGGGTCGGATGATACGCATGTGATCGGCCTTGAACGCGGCATCCCGATCGACGAAGCGGTGCCCTTGAGCGCATTTCCTGCCCGATATCGGGCAGGATGTTGGCGTGTCTCACTCCAGAGCCGTAGGGTCCTCGTCTGTGTCCACGGCACGGCATCCGTACGAAGACCTCATCGCGCACCTGACGCGGACGAGTCCACTCGGTCCAGGCGAGGCGGCCCGCGTGGTCGCCGACGTGCTCGCCTACTTCTCCGAGCCCGCCGAGGAGTTCGTCAGGCGGCGGCACGGCGAGCTCAAGGCGCGCGGCCTGACCAACGACGAGATCTTCCCCCGGATCGCCTCCGAGTTACGGAGCCGCAGGGTCGCGGCTCCGGAGCTGTCGCTCAGGCAGCTCCGCAGAATCGTCTACGGATGAGATGAAGAGGAGACCTCGATGTGCGGAATCGTGGCCTATGTCGGCCCCAAGGACGCCGCGCCCATCCTGCTGGAGGGGCTGCAGCGGCTGGAATACCGGGGCTACGACTCGGCCGGGGTCGTGGTGTCCAACAAGGGGCTGAAGGTACGCAAGGTCAAGGGCCGGGTCGCCGACCTGGCGAAGGTGGTGCCCGCGCGGTTCAAGGGCAGCCTCGGCATCGGCCACACCCGCTGGGCCACCCACGGCGTGCCGAGTGACGTCAACGCCCACCCCCACCTGTCGGCTGACGAGCGCATCGCCGTCGTCCACAACGGCATCATCGAGAACGCCGCCGAGCTGCGCGCCAAGCTGGAGGCCGACGGCGTGGTGTTCGCGTCGGAGACCGACACCGAGGTGCTGGCCCACCTGATCGCCCACGCCGCGGACGAGAACGACACGCTGGAAGAAGCCGTCAGGAAGACGCTCAAGAGCGTCGTCGGCACGTACGGCATCGCGGTGATCGACGCCGAGCGGCCCGGCGAGGTGGTCGTTGCCCGCAACGGCAGCCCGATCGTGCTCGGCATCGGCGAGAAGGAGATGTTCGCCGCCTCCGACGTCGCCGCGCTGGTCCGCTACACCCGCCAGGTCGTGCACCTGGAGGACGGCGAGCTGGCCGTGCTCAAGGCCGACGGCTTCCACACCTTCTCCAGCGACGCGCGCGAGACGGCCAAGGAGCCGCTGACCGTCGACTGGGACGCCGGCCACTACGACACCGGCGGCTACGAGCACTACCTGCTCAAGGAGATCTCCGAGCAGCCCGAGACGATCACCCGCACGATGAGCGGCCGGCTCGACGAGCGCTTCCACGTGGCCCACCTGGGCGGGCTCAACATGGACGCCCGCGAGACGCGCGGCTTCCGCCGGGTGAAGATCATCGGGTGCGGGTCGGCGTACTACTCGGGGCAGATCGGGGCGCAGCTCATCGAGGAGCTGGCGCGCATCCCGTCCGACGCCGAGCCGGCCAGCGAGTTCCGCTACCGCAACCCCGTGGTCGACCCCGACACCCTCTACGTCGCGATCAGCCAGTCCGGCGAGACCTACGACACGCTCGCCGCCGTGCAGGAGCTCAAGCGCAAGGGCGGCCGGGTCATCGGCATCGTCAACGCCGTCGGCAGCGCCATCGCCCGGGAGGTGGACGGCGGCATCTACCTGCACGCGGGGCCCGAGGTCTCGGTGGCGTCGACGAAGGCGTTCACCTCGACGTGCCTGGCGTTCGCGCTGCTCGCGCTGCACCTCGGCCGGGTGCGCGACCTGTCGCCCGCCGACGGCCGCCGCATCGTCGAGGGACTGCGCCGGCTGCCCGGCCAGATCGAGCAGGTCCTCGGGCAGAGCGACCGCATCGCCGAGCTGGCCAAGAAGTACGCGCCGCACCCGAGCATGATGTTCGTCGGGCGCGTGCGCGGCTACCCGGTGGCCCGCGAGGGCGCGCAGAAGCTCAAGGAGATCTCGTACGTGCACGCCGAGGCGTACCCGGCCAGCGAGCTCAAGCACGGGCCGCTCGCGCTGATCGGCCCCGACATGCCGACGGTCGCGATCGTCCCCGACGACGAGCTGCTCGACAAGAACCTCACCACGCTCGGCGAGATCCGCGCCCGCGGCGGTCAGGTGCTCATGGTCGGCCACCGCGAGCCCGACGCCAAGCTGGCCGACGACGTGATCGTGATCCCGAAGAACGAGATCGAGCTCGACCCGATCCTGCTGACGATCCCGCTGCAGCTCCTGGCCTACTACGCGGCCGTGGCGCTGGGCCGCGACGTTGACAAGCCACGCAATCTCGCCAAGAGCGTTACGGTTGAGTAGCTAATCCAAATTGGCCCGGACTATCGTTATCTCGGCCCGGACGGCATAAATTCAAAGGGTGCGGCAGTTCGACCATCGCAGGCCCCATCCCGCACGCATGTATGACTACATGCTCGGCGGGAAGGACAACTTCGCGGTCGATCGCCAGGCCCTCGATCAGCTCGCCGAGCTGATCCCGGAGGCGGTCCCGCTGGCCCGCGCGAACCGGGCCTTCCTTCAGCGTGCCGTACGCTACGTCGCCCGCGCCGGGGTCGACCAGTTCCTCGACCTCGGCAGCGGCCTGCCCACGCAGGGCAGCGCGCACGAGGTGGCCCCCGACGCCAAGGTCGTCTACGTCGACAGCGATCCGGTGGTGGGGGCGCACGCGGCGGTCCTGCTCAGGCGCACTCCCGGCCGGGCCAGGTTCGTCCAGGCCGACCTGCTCGACACCGAGGACGTGCTGGCAGGCGCGGGGGAGTTCCTCGACTTCGAGCGGCCGGTCGGCGTGCTGCTGGTGTCGATCCTGCACTTCCTGCCCGACTCCGACGACCCGCAGGGCGCGGTGGCGGCGCTGCGCGAGCGGCTGGCGCCGGGAAGTTTCCTGGTCGTCTCGCACGCCACGACCTCTCGCGGCGAGGAGGACGAGCCGCCGCGGGGCCGCGCGGGCAGCGGGACGGATCGCTCGCCGGCGCGCATCAGGGCGTTCTTCGGCGACTTCCCGATGGAGCCGCCGGGGCTGGTGCAGGCGACGGACTGGCGGCCGGACCGGCCCAAGCTGGTGGGTGACTGGTCACTCCCTTCGTCCCTTATGGCCGGAGTCGCCCGTAAAGCCTAATAAGCCCGAAAATCAAGAAAAAGCGCAACATATATCGATTTTGAATAGCGACCATGACCCCGGTGTATAGCCTGCCGTAATGGGTTAATAACCTAGAGTAATGGGGGATTCGGGGGAGAAGCACATGCGCCGGCGGCGCTTTCTGGCCTGCGGGCTGGGAGTGGCCGCCGCCATCGCGGGCTGCGGCACGGAGCGGGCCGGCGGGCACGTGCCGATCACCGGGTTCACCCTCAAGCCGGACGGGCGGCGCTGGGAGCGGGTCGGGCAGGCGTTCGCGGGAGCGGCCCTCGCCGTCGGCTACGAGCCGGGCGGCGGCTTCGACCTGACCCTGAGCGGCCTGCCCGCGCTGGCCGCGGCCGAGCTGAACAACGGCCAGAGCATCATCGACACCGCCACCCCGCTCGCCAGGCTCAGCGGGGAGGCGCTGGTCGTGGTCGTCCCCGACTCCTCTCCGCTGAAGGACTTCGGCGACTTCGGCGCCAGACTGCTGGCCGATCCAGGCCACACCATGCTCGCGGGCGGGTCGCAGGGCGAGCCGGACCACCTGCTGTTCGGCCTGATCGCGCGGGCGCTCGGCGCCGACACCCGGCAGGTCGACTACACCGGCTACCCCAGCGGGCCCGAGGCCGTGGCCGCGCTGCTGTCCGGCAGGGCCGTGGCCGCCGCCGGACCGCTGTCCGACTGGCGGCCGGGGCTCAAGCGTGGCCGGATCAGGCCGCTCGCGGTCTCCTCGGCCGTCCGCGTGCCGGAGCTGGACGCGCCGACCCTGCTGGAGTGCGGCGTGCGGGTCGACTTCGCCGAGTGGGTGGGCGCGTTCGGGCCTGAGGACATGGACGAGGAGAGCCGCGAGGCGGCCGTGCGCCTGTGCGAGGAGGTGCTCGGCTCCGCCGCGTGGGAGGCCGCCTGCCGGGCCGCGGGCTGGCTGCCGATCCCGCTCGCGGGCGACGACTTCGCCCACTGGCTGGACACCGAGCTGGCCCGCACTCGCGCCGTGCTGCGGGATCTCGGCATGGTCGACACGACCAAAGCCACAACATGCTGGGGTAGTTGCGGGAACGGCCACTAGATGTAGGATCTCGGTCGTCGCTGGTTCGCCTTCTCGGAGGCGGAGCAAAAGGGAACCCGGTGCGATTCCGGGGCTGCCCCGCAGCGGTGAGCGGGAACGACCGCCGTCACAGAGCACTGGAGAGATCCGGGAAGCGACGGCCAGTAGGAGCTCCACGGACGTGGAGCGGGCCCGCGAGCCCGAAGACCTGCCAGCGGTGTGCAGTGTTCATGGCCTCGAGGGCGGGTCTGGCACACGCGGTCCGGCGCGCCTCGCGCCGCGCTCCGCCGTGCTCTCGCCTGCCCTCATGGGGAAGCTCGCGAGGAGAGAGAGCACGTGACCCAGATCGTTGAGGTTGACCGCCGCCTGGCCATCGAGGAGGCCGCCGCCCGGGTGATCGCCGATCCGGCCAACTCCCGGGTCGCCGCCCGGCTGCTGGCCGAGGAGATCGCCGACGAGGCGGCCGGGCACGGCGTGCGGACGTTCTCCGAGTCGATCGCCGCCACCCACGCGGCCGGGCTCGTCCAGGACCGCCTCGCCGCGTTCGTCGCCGCGCACGCGGCCGAGCTGGACGCGCTGGTCTCGGACGTGGCGGACGACCGCTTCGAGTATTTCGGGCTGCGCACGGTCTACGACCGCTACCTGCTGCGCCACCCCGAGACGCGCGCCGTGCTGGAGCGGCCCCAGCACTTCTTCCTGCGGGTGGCCTGCGGGCTGTCGGAGACCGTGGCCGAGGCGGCCGAGCTGTACGCGCTCATGTCCACGCTGTCGTACCTGCCCAGCTCGCCCACGCTGTTCAACTCCGGCTCGCGCCGTCCGCAGCTGTCGTCCTGCTTCCTGCTCGACTCGCCCCGCGACGAGCTGGAGGCCATCTACGACCGCTACGGCCAGGTGGCGCGGCTGTCGAAGTACGCCGGTGGCATCGGCATCGCGTGGACCAGGGTGCGTTCGCGCGGCTCGCTGATCAGGGGCACCAACGGCCACTCCAACGGCATCGTGCCGTGGCTGCGCACGCTCGACTCCTCCGTGGCGGCGGTCAACCAGGGCGGCCGGCGCAAGGGCGCGGCCTGCGTCTACCTGGAGACCTGGCACGCCGACATCGAGGAGTTCCTGGAGCTGCGCGACAACACCGGCGAGGAGGCCCGCCGCACCCACAACCTCAACCTGGCCAACTGGGTGCCCGACGAGTTCATGCGCCGGGTCGAGGCGGACGAGATGTGGTCGCTGTTCGACCCGAAGGAGGTGCCCGACCTCACCGACCTGTACGGATCGGCGTTCGAGGCGAGATATCGCGCTTACGAGGCCGCCGGGCGATATGTCCGGCAGATCCCCGCCCGCACCCTCTACGGCCGCATGATGCGCACCCTCGCCCAGACCGGCAACGGCTGGATGACGTTCAAGGACGCCGCCAACCGCACCTCCAACCAGACCGCCCGCCCCGAGAACGTCATCCACCTGTCCAACCTGTGCACCGAGATCCTGGAGGTCACCAGCGACGCCGAGACCGCGGTGTGCAACCTCGGCTCGGTCAACCTGGCGGCCCACGTGGCCGGTGACGACCTGGACTGGGAACGGTTGCGCAGCACCGTGCGCACGGCCGTGCGCTTCCTCGACCGCACCATCGACCTCGGCTTCTACCCGACGCCGCAGGCCGAGGCGGCCAACAAGCGGTGGCGGCCGATCGGGCTCGGCGTGATGGGCCTGGCCGACGTGTTCTTCACGCTGCGACTGCCGTTCGACTCGCCGCGGGCGCTTGAGCTGTCCACCCGGATCGCCGAGGAGATCGCGCTGGCCGCGTACGACACCTCGGCCGACCTCGCGGCCGAGCGCGGCAGGCACCCGTCGTACGACGAGACCAGGGCGGCGGGCGGCGTGCTGCACCCCGACCACTACGGCGCCGCCACCGGACCCCGCTGGGACGCGCTGCGCGCGAAGATCGCCACGACCGGCCTGCGCAACTCGCTCATGGTCGCCATCGCCCCGACCGCCACCATCGCCTCGATCGCCGGCTGCTACGAGTGCATCGAGCCGCAGGTGTCCAACGTGTTCAAGCGCGAGACCCTGTCGGGCGAGTTCCTTCAGGTCAACCGCTACCTGGTGGCCGACCTGCAGGCGCGCGGGCTGTGGACGGCGGCGCTGCGCGACGACCTCAAGCGGGCCGACGGCTCGGTGCAGCAGGCGCCCGGCGTGCCCGACGACCTCAAGCTGCTCTACCGCACGGCCTGGGAGCTGCCGCAGAAGGCGCTGATCGACCTGGCCGCCGCGCGGCAACCGTACATCGATCAGTCGCAGTCGCTCAACCTGTTCATGGCCAGCCCGACCATCGGCAAGCTCTCCTCGATGTACGCCTACGCCTGGAAGAAGGGCCTGAAGACCACCTATTACCTGCGCTCGCGGCCCGCGACGCGCATCGCGCAGACCACGGTCGCCGCGCCCGCGGCGCAGGCGGTGGCCTGCTCGCTGGAGAACCCGGAAACCTGCGAAGCCTGCCAGTAAGGAGCCCCCGCGACATGTTGCTCGACCCCGGCATGGACCTCACCCTGCGGCCCATGCGCTACCCAGACTTCTACGAGCGCTACCGCGCCGCGATCCGCAACACCTGGACGGTCGAGGAGGTGGACCTGCACTCCGACCTCGCCGACCTGGCGAGGATGACGCCGCAGGAGCGGCACCTCATCAACCGGCTGGTCGCCTTCTTCGCCACCGGCGACTCGATCGTGGCCAACAACCTCGTGCTCAACCTCTACCAGCACGTCAACGCCCCCGAGGCCCGCCTGTACCTGAGCAGGCAGCTCTTCGAGGAGGCCGTGCACGTGCAGTTCTACCTGACGCTGCTCGACACCTACCTGCCCGACCTGGACGAGCGGGTCAAGGCGTTCGCCGCGATCGAGCACATCCCGTCGATCCGCGACAAGGCGGAGTTCTGCTTCAAGTGGATCGACTCGATCGGCGGGCTGCAGCGGCTGGAGACGGCCGCCGAGCGCCGCCAGTTCCTGCTGAACCTCATCTGCTTCGCCGCCTGCATCGAGGGCCTGTTCTTCTACGGCGCCTTCGCCTACGTCTACTGGTTCCGCTCGCGCGGGCTGCTCGGCGGCCTGGCCACCGGGACGAACTGGGTGTTCAGGGACGAGTCCATGCACATGGAGTTCGCCTTCAGCGTGGTCGACACCGTACGGGCCGAGGAGCCCGAGCTGTTCGACGACGAGCTGGGCAAGCAGGTCACCGAGATGCTGGAGGAGGCCGTGGCCGCCGAGCTGGCCTTCGCCGCCGACCTGTGCGGCGACGGCATGCCGGGCATGAGCGTGGGCCAGATGCGCCAATATCTCGAGTACGTCGCCGACCAGCGGCTCGCCCGGCTCGGCCTGCCCCGCAGGTACGGCTCGGCCAACCCCTTCGCGTTCATGGAGTTGCAGGACGTGCAGGAGCTGGCCAACTTCTTCGAACGGCGTGTCTCTGCGTACCAGGTGGCGGTTGAGGGCAATGTGAGCTTTGACGAGACGTTCTAAGACATAGGGGGCAAGAACGTGCAGTCTCCAGCGGACTGGCCGATCCTTCTGATCTCGGTGGTCGGCTCGATCCTCCTGGTGGAAGTGGCCCGGCGCCTGCTCAACAGGGCCGGCCGCAAGTGGGCACTGGCCCAGCACCTCGTGGAGCACTGCACGTGGCCCGCCTTCCTGACGGCCGCGATCGTCGCGTTCAACCTCGTGTTCGGGCCCGGCATGTTCGGCGACTCGCCCTCCGAGCGGGCCCTCGGCGCGACCGTGCAGCAGGCGCTCGGCCTCGTCACCATCGCCGTGGTCACCTGGCTCATCGTGCAGGCCGCGTACGCGCTGACCGACGTCATCCTCGACCGGCTCGTCCAGGTCGAGGGCGAGCGCAACCGGCGGGCCCGGCGCATCATGACGCAGATCGGGCTCGTGCGCCGCATCGCCGCCGCCGTCGTCATCGTCATCGCCCTCGGCGCGATGCTCTTCTCCTTCCCCCAGGTGCGGGCGCTCGGCGCCGGGCTGCTCGCCTCGGCCGGCATCGCGGGCGCCGTCGTCGGCATCGCCGCCCAGTCCACCATCGGCAACGTGCTGGCCGGGCTGCAGCTCGCCTTCAGCGACGCGCTGCGGCTGGACGACGTGGTCGTGGTGCAGAAGGAGTGGGGGCGCATCGAGGAGCTGACGCTGACGTACGTCGTGCTCAGGCTCTGGGACGAGCGCCGCCTGGTGCTGCCGGTCTCGTACTTCACCCAGAACCCGTTCGAGAACTGGACCCGCCACGGCAGCCGCGTGCTCGCCGTGGTGTACCTGCGGGTGGACTGGTCGGTGCCGGTGCCCAAGCTGCGTGAGGCCCTCTACGCCTTCCTCCAGGAGAACCCGCTGTGGGACCAGAAGGACTGGACGCTCCAGGTCACCGAGGTGCTGCCGAACGGCCTGGTCGAGCTGCGGGCCCTGATGAGCGCCGCCGACTCGCCGTCGTCGTGGGACCTCAAGTGCGACGTGCGCGAGTTCCTCGTCAACTACGTCAGGGAGAACTTCCCCGAGTCGCTGCCGCGCTTCCGCGTGGAGACGCCGGAGAGCCGCGCGGGCGCCGGCGAATAATCGGTGGCCGGGGCGTCGAACGCCTGCCTATCGTGGAGATCGTCCAGCGTTGATCAGCTGTCTTCGCCCGGACGCGCGGCCCTGAAAGAAGAGGGCCGCCGGGCCACGGCCTGGCCGGTGGGAATGGCGCCCCCCGGCCGGACTCCGCCCTCGCCCCGGGCCGGTTGACGCCGGCCGGGCCCGGGGCCCAGCCGCGACGGCGCGCGTCGATGGACGCCGGCGGGGCAGGGGGGACGTCATGAAAGGCAAAGTCCTCCTGAAGACCGCACTCGCGGTGACCGCGACCGCCGTCGCCGGCTCGCTCGGCACCGACCCGCGCTCCACCTGGTACCAACGGCTGAAGAAGCCGTCGTGGCAGCCGCCGCCCCAGGCGTTCCCGCTGGTCTGGACCCCGTTGTACGGGCTCATCACGTACGCGGGCGCCCGTGCCGTCTCCCAGACCGGCCCCGAGCGCAGCCAGGCGTTCAAGCGGGCGCTGACCGCGAACCTGCTGCTCAACGCGGCCTGGCCGGCGCTGTTCTTCCGCACCCGCGCCCCGAAGCTGGCGCTCGCCGAGATTTTCGTGCTCAACGCCTCCAACGCGCTGCTCATCCGCCGGACCTGGCCGGCCGACCGGCGCGCCGCGCTGGCGCTGCTGCCGTACGCGGGATGGACGGTCTTCGCCACCGCGCTCAACACCGCCATCGCCCGCCGCAACCCCTGACTCACCAGCGCTGGCGAGCCTCCTCCGCCCAGCCGGTCAGGCCGTCGAGATCGACCCAGGCGCCGTCGTCGGCCCGAGCCCGGCCGCTGAAGTGCCCGAAGCACTGGTGCGTCTCCGACCCCACCACGCCCAGCTCCGTACGGGCGACCCGCTCGTGGAACGGCGTGAACACCGCCTGCACCCGTTCCCCGGTGATGCGCCACGGCTTCGTCCAGTCGCCGCGGTCGTAATGCCAGGCGAGCTCCTCGCCGATCTTGTGCAGTCTCCCGTCCACGAACAGGGCGTTCTCCGTCATCCCGGTGCCGTCGGTCCACTTGCCGCCGAGCTGGATCGCCCGTCCCGGCGCGCTGCCGGCCGCCCAGTTCCACACCGCGCGGTACGGCCAGCGCCCCCGCCCGTGGTCGAGCACCGCGAACGCCTCGCTCCCGCCGATCTCGTACGTGGCCGCGCCGAGCCTGAGCCGGCCGCGTACGGGACGGCCGACGTCCTTGACCGTGTACTGGAAACGCCGCGGCCCCCATGGCACCACCACGCCCAGCGACTCGTGCCCCTCGGGCAGCGGCACCTCCAGCTCCACCTCGGCCTGCGCGGTCACCGCCCTGATCGTGCTGCCGCCCGGCTCCTGCGCCAGGTCGAGGGCGAGCCCGGCCGCGCGGGCCGACACCCGGCCCGTGCAATCACGTGCGAGGGGGTGACCACCCCCCAGTACTCCCAGCGCTTGGTCCTGCCCCAGCCGCGCAGGTTGGCGCGGTGCAGCGGGCGGCGCGTCCAGCCGACCGCGCGGGGGTCGAGCCGCCCGTCCGGCAGGCACAGATCGACGGCCGCCGTGATCTCCCGCTCGTGCGTCACCATGATCGCAGCGTACGCCGGGCGGGCGCGGCAGCCCCATCCGGCTGCCGCGCCCGCCCGGCGGTGCCGCGATCTCAGTGCGATCGCCCGGCCTCCGGGCGGTAGCCGAGCTTGCCGCGCGTGGCGATCAGCACCACCAGGGCCGCGCCCAGACCAGCGAGCAGGGTGACCATGCCGGCGCTGTCGGGGTCCGCGATCGAGGGGAACATGTCGGAGTAGATGATCGACATGAAGTTGTTGACGCTGACGTGCAGCACGATCACCAGGGGCAGGCTCTGGCCGGTGCGGTTGAACACCCAGGTGATGACGAAGCTGAAAGCGCTGGCGAAGACGACGAAGATGCCGATCCGCTGCCAGGTGACGTCCGGGTAGCCGCCCCACTCAGTGAGGTAGAGGGGCAGGTGCCACACGCCCCACAGCGGGCCGAGGATGGCGGTGGCACGCAGCGGGCCGTACCTGCGCTGCATGCGGGCCAGCGCGAAGTCACGCCAGCCGGGCTCCTCGGCCAGACCTGTGGTGATCATCTGCAGCAGCAGGCCCGGGATGTACGCGACGAGCAGCACCATGGGCGGCACCTGCGCGGCGCCGTCGGAGACGGCCAGGGAGGTGACGATGAGGACGGCGGGCACGCCCAGTGCGGCGCCCGCGTACCAGCCCCAGTGCACCTGCCACTTCGTCATGCGGCCGATCCAGCGGCGCACGCCCTCCTTGCCCTCGGTCAGCCGGGTCACCAGGTAGGCGGAGAAGATCGGGCCGAGGTAGGCGCCGGGGAGCACCCCGGCGAGCTGGGTCGTGCCGAGCAGGGCGGGGAAGTCGAAGTCCCAGACGCCCATGCCCTGGTTGGAGAGCGCGTACGGCAGCCATGCGACCCAGCTCAGCAGGTTGGCCAGGACGAAGTAGCCGGTCAGCGGGTAGCGGCGGATGAGCCCGCCCAGCCCGCCCTGGCGTGGCGGGTCCTGGAGGCCGGGGGTGCTGTCGACAGCCATGTCGGTGAAATCCCTTGGGGAGGTGTGCTTGACGGACAGGACAAGCACACCAGCGGGGACCCTTTCCCGTCGTTCCCGCGTACGCCCCAATGGTGGTACAGCCAGGGGTACCGTTTCCTGACCCGCGCCGTGGCCGCCGGGCGGTCTCGCGGAGTCACGCCAGGTCGTACGCCACATCCTGCCGCCCGTGCTGAGCGACAGGAGCTTGCGGCACCTGACGGTCAGGCCGCGTCGTCCGGGGACTCGTCCTGAAGGAGGAGATCCTCCAGGACCTCGACCGCGTCGCGGACGCCGCGCAGGCCGACGGCCGCGCGCTCGGCGTCCGCGGGGTCGAACAGCCACTCCTCGATCGGCAGGCGTTCCTCCTGCTCGGGATGGCTCGCCGCGACCTCGATCAATTCGAGGTCGACCTCGGCGTGCAACTCGTACAGGAACTCGCCCTCGCCGTCCTGGCCGTTCATCGCTCTTTCCTCCCCCGGCCTAGCGGGCGGCCCAGTCGCGGTAGTGGATCTCGCCGAGTGCCGCCTCGCCGAGCGGGACCAGCGAGAGCTCCTCCAGTTCGCTGCCGAAGTAGCGGGCGTGCGGGTCGGTGACCACCTCACGGGTGTCGCCCATCCCGGCCAGCGCCTGGCGGAAGAACTCGTCCATCCGGTACCGGTCGGGCCCGGCGATCTCGATCCGCCCGTTGACCGGCGCACCGACGGCGGTCCTGCCGACGGCCGCCGCGACATCGTCGCCCGCCATGGGCTGGAACTGGACGGGCGCGATGTGCGCGCAGCCGTCCTCGCGGGTGGCCTCGTCCGCGATGCCCTTCGTGAACTCGAAGAACTGCGTCGCGTGCACCAGCGAGAACGGGATGCCCGACTTCTCGATGAGCTGCTCCTGAGCGATCTTGGCGCGGAAGTAGCCGTTGTCCGGCAGCCGCTCCGTGCCGACGATCGAGACCGCCACGTGGTGCCCGACGCCCGCCTCCGCCTCGGCGGCGAGCAGGTTGCGGGTGGAGGTCTCGAAGAAGGCCAGCACGGCGGCGGGCTCGAACGACGGCGAGTTCGACACGTCCACGACCACCTGAGCCCCGCGCAGCACCTCGGCCAGCCCCTCTCCGGTGAGGGTGTTGACGCCGGTGTTCGGCGAGGCCGCCACGGCTTCGTGGCCGTGCTCGCGCAGCTTCGCCACGAGCTTCGAGCCGATCAGACCCGTTCCGCCGATGACGACGATCTTCATGCGGTTCCCTTTCGTCCTGCCGGCGGCTCTTCATGCCGTCCGGTCGTCAGCTAAGACAGGGCGGGACGCGCCCCTGTGACAGGAACCCGGAGAAATCTCCCGTGAAGGGTCAGCTCTTCGCGGGCGTGAGCACGATCCGGCCGAACACCTCGCCCGCGTCCATCGCGCGGTGCGCGCGTACCGCCTCCTCCAGGGGCAGCCGCTCGTGCACCACGGGGATCAGCTCGCCGCGGCTCGCGGCGGCGAACTGCTCGCCGGTCAGGCGGAGCCGGTCGGCCTCCGGCACCGTGTTCGCGCTGAACGTGGCGAACGACAGCGACCGCTGGAACGCCGCGAACATCTCCATGCCGAAGTCCGCCGGCGGCATGCCCGCCACCGCGCCGACCGCCACCATGCGGCCGTTCGGGTTGAGCCTGGCGAAGAACGCGGGCAGACCTGGCCCGGCGGCGACGTCGATGATGACGTCGAAGCCCGCGGGACCGTCCCCCTCGCCCGATCGGTCGAGCACGTGCGTCGCGCCCAGCCGGCGCAGGCGCTCGCCGCGTTCCCGCGACGACGTCGTGACCGCCACCGCGCTCGCGCCGGCCTGCGCGGCGAGCTGCACCGTCATGATGCCGAGACTTCCTGCCGCGCCGCGCACCAGCACCGACTCGCCGGGCTCGAAACGGGCGTGCCGCAGGCCGAAGTGGGCCACCACGCCGGCGTTGCCGAGCGCCACGGCGTCCACGGCCGACAGGTCGCCCGGCAGGGCGTGCAGCGCCGTCACCGGGACGACGGCCCGCTCGACGTAGCCGCCGCCCACCCCGGTGAACGCCCACACGCGCCGCCCCACCCACGACGGGTCGGCGCCGGGCCCTGCGGCGGTCACGGTGCCCGCGATCTCGCCGCCGGGGATGTGGCCCTTCGCGAAGCCGGGGGCGCCCTTGCGGATGAAGACGTCGGCGCCGGCAACCCCGGTCGCCTCGACCTCGACCAGCACCTCTCCCCGGCCGGGGCTCGGGTCGGGCAGCTCGACGACCGCCATGCCCTCGGGCGCGCCGAACTCCTGGATCACGACTGCTCTCACGGAACGCATCTCCTTCGTCTTTCGTCCTACTGATTCGAACACTAGCGGACGATGACATTCCGCTTAGTCGAAGTGAGAGCGGCTGGCACGGGTTTGCCTCACAAGCGAACTCGTGGAGGAGGGGCGGCGGCGGCAGGCGTCCCGGTCACGGGGGAAGCGCCACGACTACCTCATGATGGGGCTGCTGGAGGATGAGCCGAGGTAGGCGTCCAGCAGGCCGTCCATCAGGGTGACGCGGCGCTCGGTGCGGTCGTCGAGGGCGATCAGGGCCAGTGTCAGGCCGGGTGCGGGCACACGGGCGTGCAGGGCGCGCAGCCCCGGCCAGCCGCCGCCGTGCCGGTAGACGCGGTGGCCCGCGTGTTCGCGTACGCCGACGCCCCACGCGTAGTCGAGCGGCGTGCCGTCGTCGAGCCGGCCCGGTGTCTGGAGGAGCGGCGCGATGCCGGGCTCGTCGGTGTTGAGCGCCTGTCCCCACCTCAGGAGGTCGGTGAGTGTGGTCCACGCCCCGCCGTCGCCGAGGGAGAGCGGCGCGGGACCGGCGACCGGCGCGACGCTCCCTGGCCCGTCGGGCACGGGGGAGGGGCCGGGCCAGAAGAGGGTACGCGTCATGCGCAGCGACGCGAACAGGCGCTCACGGGCGAAAGCGGGCAGCGGGCGCCCGGCACGGCGCTCCACCGCGACGGCCAGGCACACGTACCCGGCGTTGGAGTACGCGTACGCGGTGCCGGGCCGGCGGGGCAGGGAGGGGAAGCGGGCGAGCGCCCGGAGGACCCCCGCCGTGGTGTGGCCGGCGTCGATGTCGCGGTCGTCAGGCAGCCCCGCCGTGTGGTGGACGAGGTGCCGAAGCCGCACGTCGCTCGCCCATGGCGGCAACTCGGGCAGCCAGCGTGACAGCGGCGCGTCCACGTCCAGCACACCGTCCTTGACCAGCAGCGCCGCGCACGCGGCGGTCAGCTGCTTGGACAGGGACGCGGCGTAGACGAGGGTCGTGGCGGTGACCGGATCGCCGGCGGCGGTCGTCCCTTGGGCCAGGAGGACGGGCGGCCCGTCACGCCGCGCGACGCCCACTACGAGCGGCTCGTCGGGACGGTAACCGGCGGCGGCGACCAGGGACGACAAGGACACGAACGCCATGATCGCAGAGGCGGACGTGCTCGGAGGCCGGAGCGGTCTAGCGGGTCCCGGCCTGCTCCTCCAGGTACGCCAGCGCCCCGACGCCCTCCTCGGCGAAGAACACCAGCTCGGTGAGCGGCACCGGCAGGAAGCCCTCGGCCTCCATGCGCTGGAACTGCTCCCTGAGTCCGTCGTAGAAGCCGGCCGTGTTGAGCAGCACCACGGGCTTGGCGTGCAGGCCGTGCTTCTTCAGCTCCAGGATCTCGGTGGCCTCGTCGAGCGTGCCGCTGCCGCCGACCATGATGACGAAGGCGTCGGCGCGGGCCAGCAGCTGCGCCTTGCGCTCGGCCAGGTCGCGGGTGACCACCATCTCGTCGGCGCCGGGCCGCGCCAGGTGGGCGAGGAACTCCACCGAGACGCCCACCAGCCGGCCGCCCGCCTCCTGCACGCCGTCGGCCACCACCTTCATCAGCCCGGAGTCGGAGCCGCCCCACACCAGCGTGTGGCCGCCCTTGCCGAGCAGGCCGGCGAACTCGCGGGCGGGCACGGTGTAGCGGTCGTCGAGGTCGGCGGCGGAGCAGAAGACGCAGATGTTCACGCCCGGCAGTCTACGACCGCCCCGCCCGGGGGACGATCAGCGCTTTGACCACCCGCTGCGCGGCCACGTCCGCCAGGGCGCGCTGCGCGTCGCGCAGGTCGTACTCGCCGCTGATCAGGCTCGCCCACGGGAACAGGCGCTGGTAGCGGGCCAGCACCTGGACGCCGCGCCAGAGGTGTCCCGCGTCGCTGCCCCAGCAGCCGCGCACGTCCAGGTGGCGGCGGTTGAGGTCGCGGTGCGGGTTGAACGTGGCGTCGCCGGTGTCGGTGTACTGGCCTGCCACGACGTACCGGCCGGCGTCGCGGGTCAGGCGCATGCCCTCGGGCACCGCCGCCGGCACGCCGGTCGCCTCGATGGTCACGTCGGCGCCCCGGCCGCCCGTCACGTCCCTGACCGTCTCCAGACGCTCGTCCGGCGTCATGGCGTCGATGTCGAGCACGAGGTCGGCGCCGAGCCGGCCGGCCGCCTGCAGCCGCACCCGCGAGCCGCCGATCGCGATCACCTGTCCGGCTCCGCGCAGCTGCGCCAGCGCCATCGCGCACAG
Organism: Nonomuraea salmonea; assembly: GCF_042428605.1. Classification (NCBI taxonomy): domain Bacteria; kingdom Bacillati; phylum Actinomycetota; class Actinomycetes; order Streptosporangiales; family Streptosporangiaceae; genus Nonomuraea; species Nonomuraea salmonea. Next base: position 6,142 of record NZ_JBHMCF010000029.1, on the reverse strand, counting down.
CCCGACCGGCCCGGTGCCCTGCACGATCACGGTGTCGCCGAACGCGATGTCGCCGAGGGTGGCCGCGTGCAGCGCGGTCGGCAGGCCGCAGCCGCCCGCCAGGAAGGCCCGCCAGTCGAGGTCGGGCGGCAGGGCCACCACGTGCACGCCGGGCTTGAGGTGGACGTACTCGGCCCAGCCGCCGAACAGGCCCTCGTCGGCGGGCATCGTCACCCCGTAGACCTTGCGCTCGGGGCAGCGGGTGGTGGCGTGCGCGACCGTGCAGAACCAGCACTGGCCGCAGGTGCCGTGCACGTCGTGGAAGGTGACCGTCTGGCCGATCTCCAGCGGCTCGCCCCAGATGTCGCGCGCCGAAGCCCCGGGCCCCAGCTCCGCCACCTTGCCCACGGAGATGTGCCCGGGGATGATCGGGTACGGCACGCCGGCCAGCCGCCCTTCCCACAGGTGCACGTCGGTGCCGCACACCTCGCTGCCGAGCGTCCTCAGCAGCACCGCCCCCGGCTCCAGGTCGGGCCGCTCGTACGCGCGCGGCTCCAGCGGGGCGCCAGGCCCCGGCATGACGACGGCCGAAATCATCTCCGGCCTCCTTCCGTGACGCTAGTGACGTCCGCGCGCTCGCGGCGGGACGACCATGGGCACCCGCTGCCTGGGCAGGCCGGGCGGCGCGGCGGAGTACAGCTCGCGGATCATCGCCAGCAGCGTGTCCAGGCACGGCGGCGGGTCGTCCCTCCACCAGGCCAGCCGCACGTCGATGCGGGGCGCGTCGGTGACCAGCCGGTACGCGACCCCGGGGCGCGGGTTCTGGTTGGCGGTGGCCTCCGCCGTGACGCCGATGGCCTGGCCGCCGGCGATGACCGTCAGCCACTCGTCCACGCCGTCCACGGTCCTGGTCTGCGGGCGCATGGTGGCCGGCCACAGCTCGGGCGTGGTGGTGCCGCTGCGCTTGTCGATCGCGACGGTGTAGCGGGTGAGCTGCTCCAGCCGTACGGAGCGGCGCCTGGCGAGCGGATGCTCGGTGTCCACGGCGGCGTAGCGGGCCTCGCAGCCCACCGAGGCCATGTCGAACCGCTCGTCGGCGAGCGTGCGGCGGATGACGGCGATGTCCGCGATGCCCTCGCTGAGCCCCGCCGTCGGCGTGTTGGACTGCACGAACATCAGCGGCACCGCCGGGTGGGCGACGGCCCACGCCTTCATCAGGTGCCGGGTGTGCTTGCCCAGGGCGGCGTAGGCGTAGCCCACGCGCAGCTCGGGGCGTGCCTCCTGGGCGATGCGTTCGAGGCGGTCGACCTCGTCGAGCACGCGTCTGGCGCGGGTGACGATCCGGCCGCCGGCGCCGGTGAGCGTGACGCGCTGGTTCGAGCGGTCCAGCAGGCGGGTGCCGAGCGTGGTCTCCAGGGCCGCGACGGAACGGGAGACCGCGGCCTGCGAGACGCCGAGCAGGATCGCGGCGTCGGTGAAGGTGCCCTCGTCGACGACCGCGACGAAGGCGCGGAGCTGGCGTAGCTGCACGTCCATACGCCCAGCGTATAAAACGGACATAACGTGTATTGTGTTTGAAAAGGGATACTTATGACACTGTGGTTATGACCAGGTCATGGAAGAGCTCCATCCGGGCCAGGTACACGGTGGCCGCCGCCGTGTTCTCCCTCATCATCCTCGGCGCGCTCGGCGCGACGCTGGACCTCGTGGTCCGCAACCATCTGCAGACCACCGCGTTCGATCAGGTCGAACGGGTGGCCAGCCAGTGGAGCGCGACGGCGCGCGGCGGTGTGCTGCCGCGCCCCATCCCCGCGTACGCCCCCGTCGAGCTCATCCAGGTCGTCGACGCCGGCCACCACGTGGTGGACGCCAGCAAGCAGGCGTCCTCGACCGTCCCGCTCAGCTGGATGCGGCCGCCGCCCGACGACAGGTTCCAGCACGCCGTCGAATGCCGGCCGGAGGGCGACTGCCTGGCGCTGATGGCCATCAGGCTGACCCCCGAGGCCGACGCCGGTGTGGTCTACGCCGCCAGGCCCGAGGCCGAGCTGATCGCGGGAGGCGGCCTGGAACTGGCCATCGGGGGCGCGATCGCGTTCCTGGTGGGCATGACGGCGTACCGGACCTGGACCCTGGTAGGGCGCACCCTGCGGCCCGTGGCGGCGATCAGGTCGCGCATCTCCGAGATCACGGTGAGCGACCTGAGCCTGCGGGTGCCCGTACCGCATGGGGACGACGAGATCGCCCAGCTCGCCACCACCGCCAACCAGACGCTCGCCCGCCTGGAGGATGCCGTCGAGCAGCAGCGCCGCTTCGCCTCCACCACCTCCCACGAGCTGCGCACCCCCATCGCGGGGCTGCGCACCCAGCTGGAGGAGGCGGTCCACTACCCCGGCGACATCGACCCGCACGAGACCATCCGCAACGCGCTCGCCTCCACCGACCGGCTCGAGGCCATCGTGGACGACCTGCTGCAGATGGCCCGCCTGCGCCAGGGCGACCCCGCACCGCCGGAGTCCGTCGATCTGGCCGACCTGATCCGCGCCGAGGTCGCCAACCTGCCCCGCCGCGTGCCCATCGCGGTCGAGGCGCGGCAAGGCGTCATCGTCCGCGGGTCCCGCGTGCAGCTCGCCAGGGTGCTCAACAACCTCCTGGCCAACGCGCAGCGCCACGCCGGCTCGGGGGTGGACGTGACCCTGACCGTGGCGGACGGCCAGGCCGTGCTCGCGGTCACCGACGACGGCCCCGGCGTCCCTCCCGCGCACCGCGAGCGCATCTTCGAGCGCTTCGTCCGCCTGGACGACGGCCGCCGCCGCGACCCCGGCGGAAGCGGGCTCGGCCTCGCCATCTCCCGGGACATCGCGCACACCCACCACGGCAGCCTCCGGGTCGAGGACTCGCCGGCGGGCGCCAGGTTCGTGCTCCGCCTCCCGCTGGCCAAGCAGGCGGAGAGCCGCCCCGGCGACGGGCGCGGCCAGGGAGGGCCCGCCGGGGAGCGGCTCCCCATGCGCTGCCTGAAGCCCAGCCGGCTGGTGGACCCGCGATCCGTCACCGACGCTCCTTAGTTTCACCTAATTTCCGATAATTTCGGCATCGAGAGCGGCAGGTGACCAGGTCAGAGCGACGGGTTCGGGCGTTGGCGCCGAAACTTTTCGGGTGGTGATTGACACTTTTCGGGGGTGTTCGCACACTGATCGCCAACACCCCACCCGGAAGGGAGCCCTCCAGTGATCACCAGCTTGGCCCGCTCCACGATCGGCTTCAGGATGGTCGCGCTGGCGCTGGCGGCCACGCTCGCCGCCGCGGGAGCGGCGGCGACGACCCCCGCACCGGCCGTGGCGGCCGACGGATCCGAGAACGAGGGCGCCGACTGCCAGGTCCCCGGCCTGCCCGACGCGGGCTCCTTACCCACCGTCTCCCGGCTGCCCGACCCCTTCACCAAGCTGAACGGCACCCGCGTCACCACCAAGTCCGACTGGCGCTGCCGCCGCGAGGAGATCAAGAGGCTGGCGGAGAAGTTCGTCTACGGCGAGAAGCCGGCCAAGCCGTCCAGCGTCACGGGCACGGTGTCGCGGACCGGCATCACCGTCAACGTCTCGCACAACGGCAGGACCGCCTCCTTCTCCGCGGGCGTGGACCTGCCGAGCGGCACGGGCCCCTTCCCCGCCGTCGTCGTGCTCGGCGGGTTCGGCGCCGACACCGCCGCGATCAAGGCCGCGGGCGCGGCCGTCATCACCTACGACCCCCTCGCCGTCGGCAGGGAGGGCACCCCGCGCAACAACAAGCAGGGCGCCTTCTACACGATCTACGGCGCCAACAGCTCCACCGGCATACTCGCCGCCTGGGCCTGGGGCGTGAGCCGCATCATCGACGTGCTCGAACAGTCCGGCGGCGGCATCCTGCGGTCCGACGCGACCGGAGTCACGGGCTGCTCGCGCTACGGCAAGGGCGCGTTCGTCGTCGGCGCGTTCGACCAGCGCATCGCGCTCACCATGCCGATCGAGTCGGGCAGCGGCGGCGTGGCCGGCTTCCGCGCCATCCAGGGTGAGAGCGGCGCCCAGCCGCTGAGCAGCGCCTACTCCGAGCAGCCGTGGCTCGGGGACGCGTTCGGCTCGTTCACCGGCAGCCCTGCACGGCTGCCCGTCGACACCCACTCGGTGGTCGGCATGATCGCGCCGCGCGGGCTGTTCATCATGGACAACCCGCACATCGACTGGCTCGCCGCCAGGTCCGCGAGCGTGGCCGCGCTCGGCGGCGCCGAGATCTACAAGGCGCTCGGGGCCGGGGGCAACATCACGTACTGGTCGGCCGTCCAGGACGGCACCCACTGCGCCAGCCGGTCGGAATGGCGTACGCCGCTGCAGCAGAACATCCAGAAGTTCCTGCTCAACACCGGCAGCTACACCGGCTCCATGCGGATCGCCGCCAACAAGAGCGGCAACCTGGCCGAGTGGCGCGACTGGCAGACGCCCACGCTCGGCGACGGCGACGGCGGCGGCGACACCACCCCGCCCACCGCCCCGTCCGGTCTCGCGGCCTCGGGCACCACGTCCACCGGGACCTCGCTCAGCTGGACGGCGGCCACCGACGACACCGGCGTGAGCGGCTACGACGTCCTGCGCGCGACGGGCGCGAGCGGCGGCACGTTCGCGCAGGTCGGCACCTCGGCCACCACCTCGTACGCCGACACCGGACTGACCCCCGCCACCACCTACCGCTACCAGGTCAGGGCCCGCGACGCGGCCGGCAACACCTCGCCGGTATCCGGCACCGTGCAGGTCACCACCCAGCCGGGCTCGGGAGGCGGTGGCTGCACGGCGGTCCCGGCCGTACAGACGCAGTGGAGCACCGGGTACGTCGTCCAGCCCCTCACCATCACCAACACCGGCACCTCGGCGATGAACGGCTGGACGGTCACCTTCACCCTGCCCGCCGGGCACCAGCTCGCCGGCTCCTGGAACGGCACCACGACCGTCAGCGGACAGACCGTCACCATCAGGAACGTCGCGCACAACGGCGCCCTGGCTCCCGGCGCCTCCACCGGCAGCGTCGGCTTCCAGGTGAACCGCCCGTCCGGCGACACCGCATTCCCGTCCGGCTACACCTGCGCCTGACCTCGCCCCCCTCCGGCCCGCCGCCCCAGGGCGGGCCGGAGTGCGGGCCGGAGGGGACACGCGACACGAACGCCGCCGCCGGTTGACGGGCCGACCCCGCCATGACATAGTGAAAGCGGCACGGAGGGTTGACATCATCACTAGTGGTGGACAGCCGTTTCCCTTTTGCGTTACGCTGCTTCTCTCACGTTGCCGTGACGTCCCGCTTTCGCCCTCGCGATCGACGGGGCGTTTGGCATGCGTGGAGCTCCTACCCATCCGTGCCCTTCGGAAGGACCTCACTTGGCAGCCTCGCGCACCTCCGCCCTGCCCACCGGTTCGCCCCGCCGCGTCTCCTTCGCCCGCATCCAGGAGCCTCTCGAAGTCCCCCACCTGCTCGCCCTGCAGACCGAGTCCTACGACTGGCTGGTCGGCAACGAACGGTGGAGCGCCCGTGTCGAGGCGGCCCGCCAGGCCGGGCGCACCGACGTGCCCGCCCAGTCGGGCCTGCAGGAGATCTTCGACGAGATCAGCCCCATCGAGGACTTCTCGGGGACGATGTCGCTGTCGTTCCGCGACCACCGCTTCGAGCCGCCCAAGCACTCCGTGGACGAGTGCAAGGAGAAGGACATGACCTTCTCCGCCCCCATGTTCGTCACCGCCGAGTTCGTCAACAACGCCACCGGTGAGATCAAGAGCCAGACGGTGTTCATGGGCGACTTCCCCCTCATGACGCCCAAGGGCACCTTCATCGTCAACGGCACGGAGCGCGTCGTGTCGTCGCAGCTCGTGCGCTCGCCGGGCGTCTACTTCGAGCGCAGCATCGACAAGACCTCCGACAAGGACCTGTTCGGCTGCCGGGTCATCCCGTCGCGGGGCGCCTGGCTGGAGTTCGAGATCGACAAGCGCGACAACGTCGCCGTACGCGTCGACCGCAAGCGCAAGCAGCCCGCCACGGCGCTGCTCAAGGCGCTCGGCTGGACGACCGAGCAGATCCTGGAGCGTTTCGGCCGGTACGAGTCGATGCGGGCCACCCTGGAGAAGGACCACACGGCCGGCCAGGACGACGCCCT